>PFXG01000053.1 GCA_002791545.1 Zetaproteobacteria bacterium CG_4_9_14_3_um_filter_49_83 | reverse complement strand
ATATATATCAGTAGTTTAACATCATTTTAATAGTATTATTTCGACCTATTTCCATAAATAAAAAACATGCTTTTAAGGGTGCGGAATGTCGGATTCACCATCTTCATTGCGGATTTTCTTGCAGACACAACAAATGGACAGAAATGCTTCAAGTATTTTTATTTCAGATAACGCTTTTTTCAATTCTGCTGTCTTCATTTTCTCGGCACGAATTAAAGAATCAACTTTACTGAAAGCCCAGCCAATGATCATAAAAGAAACAAGACGAATCGACGTATTCCAGACAAGATAATAATTTGAAGCATACGTATGCCCGGATAGATCATCTGCAAAATACCACGTCACACAAGATATTAATGACATCACAGTGGCAAATCTGAAGCCGAAATACCAGGCTGTAATGGCCACAGGGATGAAGTAAAAGACAAAGAAATTGAGCTTATAGCCTGTTTGCCAGTCAATCCATCCGAGGATAACTATTAATACGACAATTCCCAGCAGGCTGGCTATTTTCTTTTGGGCTCGAACTTGAAAATCGGGATCAGTAGCAGCATCGCGCATATGTATCACCCTCTCAATAAATCTACTCACCACAGAATGGGCCAAGTGCTTGTAAGGTGCAATTAGCGCTGGCATTTGCACCATTGATCCACGTGGACAGCTTCCCGGCAGCCTTCTGACACCACATTCTAACATTTAGACGGCGTGCAGTTACCCGGCTATGCTCCCCTGCCATGCTCAATCTTTTTGATGATATCGACGCCAGCCTGCCGGATGAAGTCACGCAAACACTGCTCAGCGCGGCGAATGTGCGCATTGAGCGTATCATCTCAACCGGTCAGGCCTCGCCGCCGGATTTCTGGTACGATCAGGATGAACACGAGTGGGTGTTGCTGCTGGCCGGTTCGGCCGGGCTCCAACTGGCGGGTGAAAACGATATCCGCATCCTGAAGGCAGGCGATTTTCTATGCCTTCCGGCCCATCAGAAGCATCGCGTTGCCTGGACCGATAGCAACTGCCCGACGATCTGGCTGGCAATCTTTTTTGCTGATCCGGGCTCTGAATGAGAAAGGTCTAACAAAGATCAATCACTGACTTTACGCCGCACGTGTTCGCTGAACTGCCGGAATGCAGCGTGCGCCATCACCGTCTAAGCGTCGATATCCACCTGCACCATGCCGTCGTGTACACGCACAGGGAAGCTCTCGATATCTTCATAGGCCGGTGGTGTTAGCGCCTTGCCGTTGCGGATGCAGAAGCGTGCGCCATGCCTCGGGCAAATGATCTGATCACCTTCGCACCTGCCACTGGCCAGTTCGCCGCCATCGTGGGAGCACACATCCTCAATGGCAAAATAGCTGCCATCCAGCTGGAACACGGCAATCGCACCCACAGCGCTCTGCACAATCTGTGGAGTGTCGGTAACTTGCCACTCTTTTTCGGCAACGACGTTTATCCACTCCGCCATCAGAACATGCCCAATTGCAATTTGGCTTCATCGGTCATCATGCTGCGGTCCCATGGCGGATCAAATTCCAGGGCAACATTCACTTCGGTGACATTCTCAACCGACTGAACTTTTGTGCGCACGTCATCCACGATGAACGGACCCATGCCACATCCGGGCGCAGTCAGTGTCATGATAATTTCAACCGCATTGCCTCCCTCATCGGTATCGACAATGTGCACATCATAGACCAAACCGAGATCGACGATATTCACCGGAATTTCCGGATCGAAGCAGGTTCTCAGCGCAGCCCAAACAGCTTCCTCTGCAACCGGCCCTTCTGCCGTAAGCGGTGCCGAATGTTGATGTTGGCGCATTTCATCACCTGCATCATCATGTAAACCCAGAGCATCGGCATCTTTGCCTTCAATACGCACCAGATTGCCATTTACGATCACGGTATACGTACCACCGAGCTCCTGCGTAATCACCACCTGGGCCCCAGCCGGAATCACTACCGGTGTTCCCAATGGAATAAGCACTGCATCAACATCACGTGAAATTGGAACTAATCTTCCCGAAGCCATCATTTACTCCGTAATAGCAGGATCGGCGGCATGCTCGATCGCCGACTTGAGTGTGTGCCAGCAAAGCGTGGCGCATTTGATGCGTGATGGAAACTCCTTTACGCCGGACAATACGGCCAGTTTCCCGAGCACTTCTTCATCCGGTGCATCGGATAAATCCGCCGTGGCCATATGGTGAAAAGCGGCGAACAGGCGATTGAATTCAGCCACCGACCTGCCTTTGAGTGCATCCGTCATTAACGACGCTGAGGCAGTTGAAATTGAACAGCCCTGACCCTCAAAGCTGATGCTTTCAATGATCTCGTCATCGTTGATGTTCAGATACACATGCAGCTGGTCGCCGCACAGGGGATTGTAACCTTCCGCATCATGCGTACATGGCTCCAGCTTGCCGAAATTACGCGGCGCTTTGTTATGGTCGATAATCACCTGCTGGTATAAATCACCCAAACTGAACATGGTTAGCCTCTTTGTTGTCGATGATCACGCGAAGATAGCCCTGGCTTTCGCCAATGCAGAAAAAAGTGCATCGATTTCATTTTTTGTATTGTACATGGCAAACGATGCCCGTGCCGTCGCTGGCACCTTGTAATACTGCATCACCGGCATGGCGCAATGGTGACCGGCTCGAATGGCCACACCTTCGCGATCCAGAATGGTGCCCAGATCATGTGGATGCACACCTTTGATGACAAACGAAAGTACGCAGGCTTTGTTCGCCGCCGTGCCAATCGGCGTTAAACCATCAAATACACCGGCGTGCACGCTGGCATAATCCAGCAAGCCTTTTTCATGGCTGGCGATGGCTGCTAAACCAATGGACTGAATGTATTTAATGGCTGCACCGAAACCAATGACTCCGGCGATATTCGGTGTGCCTGCCTCGAATTTATGTGGCAGGGCATTGTAACGGGTTTTGTCGAAGCTGACCGTCAGAATCATATCGCCGCCACCCTGATACGGCGGCATGGCTGCAAGAATCGCCTGCTTGCCAATCAATACGCCAACGCCCGTCGGGCCATACATTTTATGGGCTGAAGTGGCATAAAAATCGACATCCAGCGCCTGCACATCCACCGCCACATGCGAAGCGGCTTGTGCCCCGTCGACCAGCACTTTCGCTCCAACCGCGTGCGCCTGTTGAATGATGCTTTCAATCGGATTCAACGTACCCAGTGCGTTGGACATGTGCACCACGCCAACAAGCTTTGTGCGCTCGCTCAGCAGCTTTGCAAAGAGGTCCATGCGTAACTCACCGGCATCGTTCATCGGCACAACTTTTAAGCTCGCCCCGGTGCGCTGGCACAGCATTTGCCAGGGCACGATATTAGAGTGATGCTCCATGTGCGTGATCAGGATTTCATCACCCTTCTTCACATTGGCATTACCCCAGGCCGAAGCGACCAGATTGATGCTCTCCGTTGTGCCTCGGGTAAAAATCACTTCCTGCGTTGAGGCCGCATTAAAATAAGCACGGATGATTTCCCTGGCATCTTCATAAGCGGCCGTCGCCCGTTCGGAAAGCGTATGTACACCGCGATGAATATTGGCGTTATCAGCTTCATAATAATGCCTTACCGTATCAATCACGCACTGTGGCTTTTGTGTTGTTGCCGCGTTATCCAGATAAACCAGCGGCTTACCGTGAATCTGCTGCTGAAGAATCGGAAAATCCTGACGAATCTGATTAACGTTCATGAGTCAGTCCTTCTATCCCGGATGTATGTGGCAATTTGGCAAAAGCTGCACGCTCAATAAAGCGACGAACCGTTTTATCTTTCATGCCGACCAGTACGGAATCGGCAAAGGCAACGAGCAACAATTCTTTAGCAATGGCTTCGGGTACACCACGCGATGTCAGGTAATACAATTGCGCCTGATCCAGCTGTCCGATGGTCGCTCCATGCGCACATTTAACATCATCATTATAAATTTCGAGTTCCGGCTTGGTATCAATCTCGGATTTCTTCGACAGCAGCAGGTTGGCATTGGATTGCGACGAATCCGTTTTAACCGCACCTTTATGCACCACAACTTTGCCGTTAAATACGCCATGCGAGCGGCCATCAAGCAGCGTGCGATAGTTCTCACGGCTGACACAGCGCGGCGCGATATGATCGACGCGCGTATGATGATCGATATGCTGACGCCCCGATGCCACGAACAAACCGTTGAGCTCACAGGATGCATTCTCTTCTGCCAGCTTCACCAGCACATCAAGGCGAGACAGACTGCTGCCAAGCTCCACCGCATGCAGCACATAACGGCTGTCGCGGCTTTGTTTCACTTCCACACGCCCCATGTGATATTGCTGCGCATGTTCCTGCTGCAAGCGGTAATGCGTCAGCGATGCATTGGCAGCCAGCCGTGCATAGGTCACCGTATTGCTCAGGCCTGCCACTTCATCCGTCGAGCCGATGAAATGCTCAATCAACGTGGCCTCTGCACCTGTACCCAGCATCACACCACTGAGCACATGCGATCTGCCGTGCCCGACATGAATCATGTACAACGGCTTATCGAGGATGACGCCATCAGCGATGCAGGCGCACAAACCATCCTGCGCCAATGCCACAGCAACGGCCACGAAACCGTTCATCAGCGGCGCATCAGTATCCAGCTTAAACAACGCTTTGCTGTCATCGCTTTGCGCACGTTTAAGCAAATCCGCCAGCGGCAGCACGTCTACACCGTCCGGCAACTTCGATTGCGCCGGCACAAATACGCCGCTGACAAAGACCATGCGATAAGCATCCAGATCTTCGATACTGCCTTCGGCGGAAAACGCTGGCTGCTCGCTTGTGGCCTGCCACCATGTTTCGCCCAGTGTCGATGCAAGACGTGACACATCGGTATATTTCCAGTCCTCAAGTTTGCGGCCTGGCAAACCCAGACGTTCAAACAATGAAAACGCCTGCGCCCTGAGTTGTTCGATACTGTAAGCTTCAGGCATCTTTCACCCAGTCATAACCGCGCTCTTCAAGCTCCAGCGCCAGTGTTTTATCGCCAGTCTTAAGAATCTGACCATCGGCCAGCACATGCACAAAATCCGGTTCGATATAGTTCAGCAGGCGCTGATAATGCGTCACCATCATGATGGCGCGATCCTGTGAGCGCAGTTTATTGACACCACTGGCGACGATACGCAGGGCGTCAATATCCAGTCCGGAATCAGTTTCATCGAGCAAAGCCAGCGTCGGTTCGAGCACGGCCATCTGAAAAATTTCATTGCGTTTCTTTTCACCACCGGAAAAGCCTTCGTTGACCGACCGGCTTAGAAAAGACGCATCCAGCTCAACCAGCCTGGCCTTCTCGCGCACCAGCTGCATAAATTCAAAGGCATCCAGTTCACCCATACCCAGATGTTTGCGCTTGGCATTGACGCCTGCCTTCAGCAGGTAGGTGTTATTCACACCGGGAATCTCAACCGGATACTGAAATGCCAGAAATACGCCCGCCCAGGCACGCTCCTCCGGGCTCTTCAGCAATAGATCCTCGCCCTGATAATGGACACTTCCTGCTGTCACCTCATAACCGGAGCGACCGGCAATGACATTGGACAAGGTCGATTTTCCTGCACCGTTCGGCCCCATAATGGCATGCACTTCACCAGCCTTAATCTCCAGATTCAGGCCCTTTAGAATCGCTTTACCGCCTACTGATACGTGTAAATTTTTAATCTCTAACATTGAATAAATCCTTTTATATGAACTACAAAGGCACGAAGGCACAAAGTTTTCATAATACCAATCGTTTGATGCCATCCTTAATGCGTGGCGTATTTAAATTAAATTCCGGCTTATACCTGGACCCCAGCGTCAAATGCACAGCATAAGCGGAATCAACCATCAGGCGTGTCAGTTCATTGGCCTGAAGACTGATTTCTTCCCTTTGTGTCTTCGTGTCTTTGTGGTCAATATTTGGGTTCATAAAGCTTTTAGCCCACCGAGCCTTCAAGGCTGACTTCCATCAGGCGATTGGCTTCAACGGCAAATTCCATGGGCAACACATCGAAGACGTCTTTACAAAAACCGTTGACGATCATGTTCACCGCATCTTCTTCCGATAAGCCGCGCTGCTGACAATAAAATAACTGGTCATCGCCGATTTTCGATGTTGTCGCCTCATGCTCCAGCGTCGCCGTCGGATTTTTCACTTCCACGTATGGAAAGGTATGTGCCCCGCACTGATCACCCAATAGCAGTGAATCGCACTGCGTATAATTGCGCGCACCTTCGGCACTGGCCGCCATACGCACCAGCCCGCGATAAGACTGCTGCCCTTTACCCGCAGAAATACCCTTGGAAAGAATCGTGCTGCGGGAATTACGACCCAGATGAATCATCTTCGTGCCCGTATCGGCTTGCTGGTAATTTGTCGTTAATGCCACCGAATAAAATTCACCGACCGAATCATCACCCTTAAGAATACAGCTCGGATATTTCCAGGTGATGGCCGAGCCAGTTTCCACCTGCGTCCATGAAATCTTGGACCGATGACCCCGGCATTCACCACGTTTGGTAACAAAGTTATAGATGCCGCCAACCCCATTCTCATCGCCCGGATACCAGTTCTGCACCGTTGCGTATTTGATTTCAGCATCGTCCAGCGCCACCAGCTCGACCACTGCCGCATGCAACTGATTTTCATCACGCATCGGTGCGGTGCAGCCTTCGAGATAGGACACATAAGCGCCCTCATCAGCAATAATCAGCGTACGCTCAAACTGACCGGTATTCATCGCATTGATACGGAAATAGGTCGACAGCTCCATCGGACAACGCACACCTTTAGGGATGTAGACAAAAGAGCCATCGGTAAACACCGCCGAATTCAATGCGGCAAAGAAGTTATCACCCTGCGGCACTACAGAACCAAGATATTGACGTACCAGTTCAGGGTATTCGCGTACCGCTTCGGAAATCGGGCAGAATATCACACCCGCTGCTTTCAACCTGGTTTTGAATGTTGTGGCCACCGACACCGAATCAAACACCGCATCGACAGCAATGTTTTTAACGCCGGCCAGAAATGCCTGCTCGCGCAGGGGAATGCCCAGCTTCTCGTAAGTTTCCAGCAGTTTCGGGTCGACATCATCCATGGTTGCCGGTCCATCACCGGATTTCTTCGGGGCGGAATAATAGGAAATAGACTGATAATCGGTCGGTGTATAATCCACCGCCGCCCAGCTCGGCTCCTTCATCGTCAGCCAGTGACGATAGGCCTGTAAGCGCCAGTCGAGTAACCATTGCGGCTCATCTTTTTTGCCGGAAATATGACGGATCACATCCTCGTTGATACCCGGCGGCAGGGTGTCTGATTCAATATCGGTGATAAAACCGGCTGAGTATTCGCGCTCGTTCAAATGCTGCTGAATTTCGTCGTTGCTGGCCATTATGCAGCCTCCATCGCATGAATCGGTAATACCTTCTTCATCTGGAATACCGGCATAAAATCATCTGCCGCCATATCTGCCAGTGAGATGGAATGCAGCGCATTCTGAATCGCACCATTGATCCGTTTCCAGTTGTGGGTGGTTGAGCAGACATCTTTTTGATCACAATCATCATCGTCGAGATTACATGTCGTCAGAGCAATACGCCCCTCCAACGACTGGATGATGTCCTGTAAGGAAATGGCTTCCGCGTCGCGTGCCAGACGATAGCCGCCTTTGGCACCACGCACCGATTCCAGCAATCCGGCATTGAGAAGGCTTTGGAGAATTTTACTGACAGTGGGAGCAGGCACATGCGTCAGTGCTGACAACTCACTGGTTGTCCTGCACGAGGCCTGCGTGGTCACCATCGATGTCATCAAAAGAATGCCGTAGTCGGTCACTCGTGTTAAACGTAACATATATTCTCCATCATAATGAGGAGTAATATATTCCTGATTAAAGCTGAATCAACCGTACTTGATCAATGGATTAACAAATCCATGCTAAAAGCTTACTTGGTTAAACGCTCTTCAACAGCTGAAAACAGATTATTGGCATAATTGCGTTTGAGTGTTTTGTTGACCCAGTGGTTTGTCTGGAACACCTGACCCAGTGTGCGAATTTCGAGACGTGTATGCTCTGCCTGCGAGCCGTCAACCGACTGGCGAAGCACACGCACGACAAAGCGATAACGTGTTGCCATCACACCATCACCCAAAAAGCTAATGCCATTGAAAAGACTCGGATTATTTGCACCAATTTTGACCCAGTCTGTGGTTATGGTGCCACTGGCAGAATCAACACTCTGTACCGGCAGATTTTCTGCCGTCATCGCATCAATCACGGTGGAGAACACTTTGCCGGTTGCCACTTCATAAACTTTAGCATCCAGAGCCACTGCTTTGCCAGCAACCTGCTCACGGTATTTTTCCGGCATTTCCTGCGTCGTGGCAATCTCGTCAGCCTGAGGTACGGCGACTTCACCGCGCAGTTCCGGTGGCACATCCAAAGGCTGGCGTACTTCAGCCTGAACGACCTCCGCCTTGGACTTTTCGTCCCCTTCACCAACCTTCCAGAACATCTTATTGCTATCGGACATACACCCGGAGATCAGCAACAGTGTGGCCGCAGCCGGGAACAAACGAGTTAAATGCATCTTTTTCATAGAGCGGGATTCAAGCGTTATGCCCGGCTAAGGTCAAGAAACAGCGTATGTAATCGTGATTTAACCACGACTTCCGGCCTGCTCCGCATACAACGAACGGAACAAACCCATACAAACGACAACAAAAACTGTGGTAAACTTTGCATCAGAACCTCTCCCGACTTAAGCTCTTTCGCCATCAACATGGCAGGAGGTAAGGTGATGAAAACAGTCTTTCGATGGATGCTGATGGTAGGGATGCTGGCTTTGCTGTCATCTTGTGCGGCTGGCTTCTGGAGCCAATCTTATTCGCAGCGCGAGGCAAGCAGCGTTGTTGATTATCTTTATCCCAAAGGTGAACCGGTCGTACCTGATATGGTTACGCATCTGACGCTGCCGGTGAAAGTCGGCATTGCTTTTGCTCCCGAAGGAGGCCGTGGCAGCGTGCTCTCGGAAGAAAAGAAACTCGAACTTCTTGGCCAGGTTAAAACTGTCTTTGAAAAATACCCGTACATTCAGAAAATTGATGTGATCCCTTCTTCATATTTAAGGCCGGGCGGCGGCTTTGAAAATCTGTCGCAGATTGGCCGCATGTTCGGCGTCGATGTCGTAGCCATGGTATCTTACGATCAGATTCAGTTTGATGACCCGAACGCATTATCATTTCTTTACTGGTCCATTGCCGGCGCTTATGTCATCAAAGGGGATCAGCACGACACGCAAACGATGGTCGACACCTCTGTTTTTGACATCAATAGTCGCAAACTGTTGTTCCGTGCGCCGGGTGTCAGCGCCATCAAGGGAACGGCAACCGCTGTGGCTTATCATGAAGTTGCGCGTGAGGCGCGCAGCAAAGGTTATGAAGATGCTGTCCAGCAAATGATCCCCAATCTGGAAAAAGAGCTGGCCGCATTTAAGGAACGCATCAAACAAGATGAGTCTGTACAGATCCATCACAGCGAAGGTTATCATGGTGGTGGTTCCTTTTCCTGGCTGGCACTGTTGATGGTTGCTCTGACCGGGCTGACTCTGCTGTCACGACGCCAGCAATCCGCTTAAGCCGGAATAAAGCTTGCCAGCGATCCTGTTCGCGCTGCTCTGCGGGGCAGTGTGGCTGCTGCCAGCGCACGCGGCTGACTGGCTGAGTTTTGACCGGGCAGCGTTATGGCAAGGCCAGTGGTGGCGCTTATGGACCTGCCATCTGACACATTACACATTGGCGCAGTTGAGCACGGACGCCTCGATTATTGTCATCCTCGGTTTTGTACTCCGGCGATATCTCAGCGCTCTTTTTTTGGCTGTGTCATTACTGCTGGTTCTGCCGCTCATTTCTGGCCTGATGCTGTTGCTGATGCCTGAAATGAGCAGCTATCGCGGCGCTTCTGCCGTGGGGGCTCTGCTCTGGGTCTGGCTTGGCTGCACTTTGCTTTACAACAGCCGTGTATTTTCCTTCTCGTTCTGGCTCGGCGGCTGCATCATCAGCCTGCTCGCAACAAAAATTATTGTCGAAAAATGGGCACTGCTACCTCCGATATCGAATTTGCCTGAGTATGTGCAAATTGCCTGGCAAGCCCATCTGCTGGGTGCTGTATCAGGCTTGCTGTTAAGTATCCTGTGGCAACATAGCCATCAGGCCGCACTCGCCAAAAACAGGCTAAGCGCTGCCGACTGAGGGCTTCACTGATGCATGGCGTGAATAAAAACCGGCTCAATCCGGCCTTCCCATTCATGATGGTATGCATGCAACCACTGCTCGGCCTGCGTCTGGCCTGACTCTACGGCCTGCATCATCGGCTTCAGAAATTTTGTTTCATTTTCACCCTGACAATCGCGTATGTCGAGGCTATCCAGACCCGCATAAGCCAGCTCAAGCATCTGAGCACATAACTCCAGTACGCGCGTATCACGAAACGGCGTAGCCATCGCGGTTTCAGGCACACGCTGGCGCAGCGCCTCGACTTCCTCATACTGCCAATCGGCAATCATCGCCCAAACCCGATCTTCTGTTGCTGGATCATAAAGCAAGCCTTTCCACAGAGCAGACAGACCACAAATCCAGGACCACGAACCGGCATCAGCGCCACGCATCTCAAGGTATTGTTTCAAACGGACATCCGGAAACACTGTTGACGAATGCAAGTCCCAGTCATCGCCAGTCGGCAATTCGCCGGGTAATTGCGGCAGCTTTCCAGCCAGAAAATCACGAAAGCTCTCACCTGTACAGTCCACATAGCGGCCATCGCGAATGACGAAATACATCGGCACATCCAGCAACCAGTCCACCCACGATTCAAAGCCGAAATCCGGCTCGAACACACAGGCCGGAATGCCGGTTCGATTCGGGTCGGTATCCAGCCACACTGCGGCACGATTGGATAAAAGTCCTGTTGGTTTACCTTCAACGAAGGGGCTGGCTGCATACAATGCCGTCACCAGCGGTTGCAGGCAGATGGAGATACGCATCTTGCGCGCCATATCGGCTTCCGATTCAAAATCAAGATTGCTTTGCACTGTTGCTGTTCGCAACATCATATCCAGTCCTTTACCGCCCACCTTCGGCATATACTGCCGCATCACCGCATAACGCGCTTTTGGCATCCATGGAATATCTTCACGTTGCCACTTCGGCTGAAAACCCATGGCCAGAAATCCGATGCCCAGTTTGTCGGTGATTTCTTTGAGCAGACGCAAATGTTGTGTCGTCTCGAAACATGTTTCATGAATACTGGCCAGCGGTGCTCCGGATAATTCCAGTTGCCCTCCCGGCTCCAGCGTGATTGAAGCCAGCCCCGAACGCAGAGCAATCAGATTTCCATCTTCTGTGATATGCTCCCAACCCTGTTTGGAGCGAATCTCAAGTAGCCGCCGGATACTGCGTTTACCGTCATAAGGAATCGGCCGCAGCGTATCGACACAAAAGCCGATTTTTTCATGTTCCGTACCAACTTTCCACTCACTGCGCGGCTTACAGCCACGGGCAAAATGGTGAATCATGGATTCTTTAGTCAAAGGTGTATTCATCATTACTCCGCCACCAGCTCAATGCTGTTGCCATCAGGGTCACGCAGAAAAATGGCATCCCGACCCGATTTACTTTTACTGTAGGTTATACCTGCCGCATCAAGCCGTGCCTGAATATCGCTGACACATGCTACCGCCAGCGCCACATGCCTGTCTCGACCGCCATGCGTCGGTAGTTCACAAGCTGCGTAAGGATTATCAAGCTGCATCAGATGCAGTTGCTGCCCGTCATCCAGCGACAAAAAAACACCCTGAAACCCCAGGTTCGGACGTTTATCCTGTTTCAACTTCAGGACTGAAACATAAAACTCAACGGCCACATCGAGATCAGAAACCAGCAAACCGACATGTGCAATTTTCATCATAACCCCTTCATGCCGATGCTGGACGATTGCTCTGAACTCATCCATGCTCCAACTTATGCTCAGCCATCAAGGTCCGAATGATGACCCGTACCGAGCATGGTTTCAGCGATTACGGCGGATCGTACCCTCGATGCAAATTCTGTCGAGAACAGAACAAGCCTTAAGCTGGAAGCACATCGTATCGCAAGGAGTTGAGGATGGACGCTGTAGACAAATCACCCTTTAATAATAGCAATTCATTGAATCCAGCTCCCGGCCAGCGGATAAAAAGTACATTAACGCTGAGTTTCCTGCTCATTCTCTCCATGTTTGTCTTTTTAGGTATATTCACTAACAAGGCCCTGAGCACACTGGGCCAGCTCAGCCAAACTATTTACGAACATCCGCTTGTTGTCTCCAACGCTTCTTTGCTGGCTGCGCTTAACATCACAAAAATGCACCGCGATATGAAAGACATGGTGCTGGCAACAACGCCGGATGAATTAGCCAGCGCTACGCAAAGCGTCAATCAAGCTGAGCAGCAAGTGTATACGCACCTTGACACCATCCGGGCAAACATTCTCGGTGAAAAAGGCCTGGCTCTTGAGAAGCAGACACGGGAATTGTTTGAAAAGTGGCGACCTATCCGTGAAGACGTCTTTCAGCTGCTGCAAACAGGCAACAAGCAAGGCGCTATTTCCATCACAACATCAGAAGGTGCTGATCATGTAGCTCTGCTTGAAGAAAAAATGCTGGAACTAAGTACTTATGCCAGACATAAAGCCGACGGCTTCATCGCTCAAGCCGAGAACGCTCAGGCTGAATTTGAAAAAATCACCCTGATGCTTACGCTGCTTGGTATTTTTCTATCAATTTTCATTTCCATCTATGCCATCCGCAGCGTACGCAGGGCAGAAACCTCACTTCTGGACAGAAACAACAAACTCCAAACAGCACTGGACGAAATTGAAATCTTGCAAGGTATCCTGCCTATTTGCTCTTTCTGTAAAAAAGTACGCAATGATGACGGTTATTATGAACAAATTGATGCCTACTTTCGCAAGCATGCCAATGTCGGCTTCAGTCATACCGTTTGCCCCTCATGTATGCAGGAGAATTATCCGGAGCAATACCAGAAAATCCTCGCCAGAAATTCCACCAAGATCACTTGATATATTTAACTTCTGAAGATGCTACAAAAGTACACCCTTGTATCCGCCACAACGGGGAGGCGAGGGTCTGTAATCCGCTTAAGCTGGAGTTGGCGCCATAGCTTATCATCTGGCACAAACGCTCTGAGTGCGCCTGATTCCATGTATCTTTCAGAATTGATTGCACCCAGCCTGCGAATGCTCACAATACGGCCATGACTCAGACTACAAACGCCCGAATTCTAGATGGTAAAGCACTTGCTGATCGTATGCGCACAGCCATGCACGACGATGTGCAAGCTTTAAAAAACAAACATGGCCGGGCTCCCGGTCTGGCTGTGATTATCGTGGGGGATGACCCTGCTTCGCATGTCTACGTGAAAAACAAAAAAATCGGTTGCGAAAAAGCTGGCATCACCTCATTTTCGCACGAGTTGCCAGCCAGCACCACGCAACAGCATCTACTTGGTCTGATCAGCGAACTGAACCACGATCCGCTTGTTGATGGTGTTCTGGTGCAGTTACCCGTACCCGACCACATCGATTCCAAAGTGATTTTACAGGCCATTGACCCCGGCAAAGATGTGGATGGATTTCATCCGTACAACATCGGCTGCCTGACCGTGCGTCAGCCTTCGCTGCGCTCCTGCACGCCGTTTGGCTGCATGAAACTGCTGGAGGAAACGGGCGCTGATTTGCATGGCAAAGAGGCTGTGATTGTTGGTGCGTCGAATATCGTCGGACGCCCGATGGCGCTGGAGTTACTGCTTGCCGGGGCTACGGTCACGGTATGTCACCGCTTCACGCAGGATTTAAAATCGCATGTTGAGCGTGCCGATATTCTGGTCGCCGCAGCTGGCAAACAGGGCCTGATTCAGGGTGCCTGGATTAAACCGGGTGCAACTGTCATCGATGTCGGCATTCACCGCCGTGCAGATGGTACGCTAACCGGCGATGTTGATTTTGCTGAAGCCTCGAAGAGAGCGGCATGGATTACGCCTGTACCCGGCGGCGTTGGCCCGATGACCATTACCATGTTGTTGTACAACACGATTCTGGCTTTCCGCAAACATATTGGAGAACCCGCATGAGCAAACTTTTAAAAACACCGCTTTACGCTGCGCATGTCGCACTGAATGGAAAAATTGTGCCGTTTGCCGGCTATGAATTGCCGGTCCAATATGCTGATGGTGCGCTGAAGGAATATACCGCCGTCCGCAATGGCGAAGCCGGTATTTTCGATATCACGCACATGGGACAGGTGCGCGTATCCGGCCCGGAGAGCCTGGCATTTCTGCAATACGTCACCACCAACGATGTTGCTAAGCTCGTTGACGGGCAGGTGCAATATTCGGCGCTACTGAACGTGCATGGCACCTTCGTCGATGACATCACCACCTATAAAATCGCTGATGCGCATTACTACCTCTGCATCAATGCCGCCAATCGGCATAAGGATGTGGCGCATTTGCAGGTGGAAGCTGCAAATTTTGACGTCATCGTCAGCGATGAATCCGATAGCACCACGCTGCTCGCCTTACAGGGAGCCAAAGCTCAGGCCGCCTTGCAGCCCTTGCTGCAAATGTCACTGGATGATATCGGTTATTACAAATTCGCTGTTACGACGCTGGATGGTCATGAAATCATTGTCTCGCGCACCGGCTACACCGGCGAAGACGGCTTTGAAATCTATCTGCCCAATGCACTGGCAGAAAAAGTCTGGCAGGCATTGCTCGATAATGGTGCCGTGCCCATCGGGCTGGCGGCACGTGATATGTTGCGTACCGAAATGGGTTATGCCCTGTATGGCCATGAAATTCACGATGGGGTAACGCCGGTTGAAGCCAGGCTGATGTGGATCACCAAACTCGATAAAGGCGATTTCATCGGTAAAGCAGCGGTTGCAGCACGTAAAGCCGAAGGCCCGCAACAGCGTCTGATTGCCATTAAACTGACCGGACGCGGCATTCCTCGCGAACACTACAAGGTGTGGGTTGATGGCGTAGAAAGCGGCGAAGTCACATCGGGTATGCATTCGCCGATGGCTGGCGGCGTGGCACTGGCTTATGTGAAGCCCGAACATGCTGAGCAAGGCGATATCAGTGTCGATATTCGCGGTAAACTCATCCCAGCCGAGCGCACCGGATTACCATTTGTGCGCAGCAACGTAAAAAAATAGTGTTGCCTGCTACCACAGATAACACGCTCATTTTGGAGGACAAGACCATGACCATACCTGCTGATTTAAAATATACCAAAGAGCACGAATGGGTGCGCATCGAAGGCGATATCGCCACGGTGGGTATTACCGACCACGCCCAGGAAGCACTGGGAGATATCGTGTTCGTTGAAACGCCGGAAATCGGCCGCGTCGTTGATGCCGGTGAAGCCTATGCCGTGGTTGAATCTGTCAAAGCCGTTTCCGATGTATTTGCCCCGGTTGCCGGTGAAGTGATTGAAATCAACGAGGCGCTGGAAGGCCAGCCGGAATTGATCAATACCGACCCTTACGGTGCAGGCTGGATTGCCAAAGTGAAAATGTCCGGTGCCACCAGTGAACTGTTAAGCGACGACGAATACACCCTTTTTACTGAAGAATAATTCCCTGTTGCGGGCGCAGAAGATGCAGTGATTAAGCACTGCGATTCTGCGCCCGCAACAATTTTGAGAGCCCCCTATGCGATATCTGCCCCATACCCGGTCTGACCGGCAAGCCCTGCTTGATGCCATGCAGCTCAGTAGTATCCGTGAACTGTTTTCGGACATTCCGGCTGCATTTCATTTACCCGAAGGTTCACTGAATCTGCCTGAATGCCTGAGTGAAGCGGCCATCGTGCGAAAATTCACACAAGCCTCCGAGCAGAACCGACACGCTGGCAATACCCGCTATTTCCTCGGTGGTGGCACCTACCATCATTTTGTGCCTGCCGTTGTTGATTATGTCATTTCGCGTGGTGAGTTCTTAACGGCTTATACCCCGTATCAGCCGGAAATTGCTCAGGGCACCTTGCAAGCGCTGTTCGAATTCCAAACGATGATCGCGCGCCTGACCGGCATGGATGTTTCCAATGCCTCGATGTATGAAGCTGCGACAGCAACGGCCGAATCCGCTTTAATGGCCCGGCGTGTGACGCGTAAGGGCAGGGTGGTTATCGCAGGCTCGGTGAATCCACGCTACCGTGCCGTCACGCAGAATTATCTTTCCCGCCTTGATGGCGAATATGTCGAAATTGATATGGGCGCATTTGGCACCGATCTGGACAAGGTGATTGCTGCCATCGATGCCGATACGGCTTGTGTTATTGTGCAATACCCTGATTTTTACGGTTCGGTGTATGATCTTGCACCACTGCGCGCTGCTTGTGATGCAGGCAAATGTTTGATGGTTATCGCCTTTTCCGATGTTTCGGCCTTTGCCCTGATTGAATCACCCGGCGCGCTGGGTGCCGATATTGCGGTCGGTTCCGGTCAGGCACTGGGTATTCCGATGGGCTTTGGTGGGCCGCATCTGGGGCTGTTCACCTGCAAACAGAAATATGTGCGCCAGATGCCCGGCCGCGTTTGTGGCCTGACCAGCGATGCCGATGGCAAGCGTGGCTTTGTACTGACGCTTTCCACCCGCGAGCAACATATCCGGCGTGAAAAGGCGACCTCCAACATCTGCACCAATCAGGGCCTGATGTGTACCGCTGCGGCCACCTACATGACACTGATGGGTGATGCCGGTCTGGCGACTGTGGCCCGTCATTCGGCGGCGGCGCTGGAAATGCTGGTCACCTCACTGCCGGCACATGTTTCTGCGGCAACCGATGCGCACTACAACGAAACGGTGCTGAGCTTTTCCGGCCAGCAGCAGCGCGATGCTTTTCTGGCGGAGGCACGTGCCCGCGACATTTTCGCCGGTATCCCGCTGGAGCAACTTGAAACAGGCAGTGATGCTTGCCACCTGTTGGTGAGTACTACGGAAATGATCGAGGAATCCGATATCAGCGACTTTATCGCAGCACTGGAGGTGGCAAAATGAGTCAATCATCTGCTAGCCAGAAATATTCAGCTGTATCCGGCATTCAGCACGAAGAGGCATTACTTTTTGAGCATGCGCATGAAGCCGCCGAATCGATTAACCTGCCGGGTGTGAACCGCGACGTTCCCGCATCGCTGCAATCCTTTGCCCGTCAGACCCCGGCGAATATACCCGGCTTATCCGAGCCGGAAACGGTGCGCCATTTTGTCCGGTTGTCGCAGTGGAATCACGGCATTGAAACCGGTTTTTATCCACTGGGCTCTTGCACCATGAAATACAATCCGCGTGTTAATGAGCAGGTCGTACGTCTGCCCGGCCTGGCACATATTCATCCGGATCAGCCAGAAGACAGCGTACAGGGCGCACTGGCGCTATTGCATGAATTGCAACAGTGGTTGGGCGAGATTTCCGGCCTGCCACACGTCACGCTGCAACCGGCTGCCGGCGCTCATGGCGAACTGGTCGGCCTGATGATAATTCGCGCCTGTCTGGATGCGCGCGGCGACACGCATCGTAAAAAGGTGCTGGTGCCTGATTCGGCGCATGGCACCAACCCGGCTTCAGCAGCTTTATGTGGTATGCACACCGTTGAACTGAAATCCGGCCCTGATGGCCGCATCGATCTGGAAGCGCTGAAACAGCATCTGGACGGTGATACTGCCGCTTTAATGATGACCAACCCGAACACGGCCGGAGCTTTTGAAAGCGATGTCAGAGAAATATGCGATCTGGTACATGCCGCAGGCGGTCTCGTCTATGGCGATGGTGCCAACCTCAACGCGCTGGTCGGCGTTGCCAGACCCGGCGATATGGGCATCGACTGCCTGCACATCAATGTACACAAAACCTTTTCCACCCCGCATGGTGGCGGTGGCCCCGGCGCTGGCCCTGTCGCCGTGAACGACACACTGGCGCCTTTCCTGCCGGTACCGCGCATCATTAAAAATGGCGATATTTACCAGTTGCAACACAGCCATGATGCCTCGATCGGCCCTGTACTTGGTACACCCGGTCAAATCGGCGTGCTGCTGCGTGCCAATGCCTATATCGCCGCCTTTGGCCGCAATCATTTGCACAAGATTGCTGAAGATGCCGTTCTCAATGCCAACTATGTGCTGCATCGCCTGAAAGGTGCTTATGACGTACCCTTTGAAGGCCATTGCAAACATGAGTGTCTGCTGACCGACACCATCCAGAATCGCCACGGCGTCAAAACGCTGGATATTGCCAAGCGCTTAATCGATCTGGGTTTCCACCCGATGACCGTCTATTTCCCGCTGATTGTCCATGGTGCCATGTTGATCGAACCTACAGAAACAGAATCCAGAGAAACGCTCGATGCCTTCTGCGATGCTATGCTTGAAATCGCCGCCCAGTGCGAAGCCGGAGACACACAAGCCCTGCACGACGCACCCGTTCGCCCCATCCGTCGACGCCTCGATGAAACGCAGGCAGCAAGAAATCCGGTGCTGGTCTGGGCAGACTGAATTTCTGTATCGTTTGAAAACACGTAACCGCACGACATGTGCGGTTACGTGTATTGATTAACTCGACCATCTCTCACTCAACCTCCCTCTTTGAAAAGGGGGCGGTTGGGGGGATTTCTACGGCAAGCCGGTCAGGTTAAAATCTAACCGCTACAAATATTGCGAAACTGTCACCCCTGATTTTACCGGTATACAGCTTGGGCTCATAACTAATTACCGTGTAGCGCAATCCTACCGTCTCCCGAAAGTAGCTATAACCGACCTGAACTATTTGACCTAATGTATTTTTCATATCCAGCCGAATATTGGAAGCAACGCCTGAGCCATGCAAGCTGGGCCTTATCTGATAAACGACGTCCCCCCCTGTTACGTCCCAGACTGATCCCGTTATGTAAAGTCAATTGTTCGATGGCAGTCAATGGAATCGCTGTATATGTTAAGCTCCCATTATCGCCTTGTGCCACGGAGTATTTCCAGTCAGCCATCAATTGTGTTGCAAGTTCGACTCCACTGCTCATCTTTAAGGAAACCTCAACGCCCACATCAAAAATCAACCCCTCATTGGCTCTCATCGGCTCTCATCGTAAACGGCGGACCAGTGGCTGGCCCAGCCTCAACACAAAGTCTGTGGTCAACTGAATCAGGCTTGATTGATCTGAGGAACTTCTTCGAACTGCAGGCCTTAATAGCTTACACCTTATCCGCACAATCCTCTTCTTTTACTGGTATCACACGTATCAAGTCGGTTTTCGCAAAACTTTCCGTTAGTATAACCTGGCACCTTACCGGCTCAGAAAAATGTTCTTCGTCGTGTGAGCTTTCTCAATATAGTACGAAGAAGAGGGGGGGGGGATAAATGAATAAAGTAATAATCATGATGGTGTCCATATTTCTATTGAATGGCTGCGGTGCAGTTGATGATATGAAAGGGATGTTTGAAAAGCAGGAACTAGCACAAGCCGAAATTAAAGAGAAATATGGTTGGGAATCACAGCTGGGTTTCAAAATGAATAATGGGGTGCTAACTCAGGTGACTGTTATCTTAAATGCTGATCAGGTACGCAATGAAACCGTTAAAAATCTGGAGACGATTGCAAAAGAGGTGGTTTCCAAAGTATTTAAGAGCAAGCCAAGGGCAATCTATATTCAAATTGCAAGCGCCCCATAGCCTGCGCAACTCCCAAAAGCGCTAGAACCCGACAGGCTTTTTGCCATCCAGCAACTTCAAATGTGCAAACATGTGACATAGGTTACTTTTTTTGCTGTTTTCTATCGATACACTCTCACGATCCCGGCTCGCTACAACGCATCGAAAAATACGGATGTATGCAACCTGGAGATAACATTTTTACAGGAGTTAAGCCATGTTTGAAGCTACTGGAGTTTATAAAGCCTATGGACCTGAACAAACGTTAAAAGCCGACTACTTACAAATATTAGATCGTGTTTCATTGCTAGCGCTCATCATCTCCCCGTGGATCATTATTGCGATTATTGCAACCAACTTTGGATTTATTGAACTGGCAAACAGCACTCAGGCTTTTCTGAGTTGTGTCCTGCTACTGGCATTGCCTCAATTTCGTTAAAAGCGCCTCGACAGACATTTGCATGCTACAAATGTCTGTCTGCATTCTTTACGCCTTAAGTGGCCCGGCAGCGGCGATTTCCGGACTGACTCTGTCTTTAAACTGAACAAACGCAGCATCAAAAGATGCTGCCAGCTCCAGCGCTTTTGCACGGTAAGCTGCGGCATCGTTCCAGGTTAATGCCGGATCGAGCAAGCCCGCATCCACACCGGGGCAGGACTCGGGAATCGCCATGCCAAAAACATCATCCTGCCGATATTCTACAGCGTCCAGCTTGCCGGTGAGTGCAGCATCGAGCAGCGCCCGTGTTACGTCGATATCCATGCGTTCACCCACACCATACGGACCACCGCTCCAGCCGGTATTGATCAGCCAGCAATTGACCTTATTAGCACGAATCTTTTCGCCCAGCATTTTAGCGTAGACGCTTGGATTACGTGCCATGAACGGCGCGCCAAAGCATGGGCTGAACGTCGCTTTAGGTTCGGTGATTCCGGCCTCTGTACCGGCTACTTTGGCGGTGTAACCCAGCAGGAAGTAATACATCGCCTGCTCCGGACGTAATTTAGCAATTGGTGGCAACACGCCGAAAGCATCGGCTGTCAGCATCACGATATTCTCCGGTTGCCCACCCACCCCCGGATAAATGGCATTTGGAATCGCCTGAATAGGATAGGCGGCGCGGGTATTCTCAGTCAGGCTGGCATCGGAAAAATCGATATGGCGAGTTTTGATGTCCAGGCCGACATTTTCAAGAATTGTACCGAAGCGCTCCGTTGCGGCATAAATCATCGGCTCTTTGGCTTTGGATAAATCAATAACCTTGGCATAACAACCGCCCTCGAAATTGAACACATCGTGGTTACTCCAGCCGTGTTCATCATCACCGATCAGCTTGCGCGTCGGATCGGACGACAGTGTCGTTTTACCCGTGCCGGAGAGGCCGAAGAAAATCGCCACATCACCTTTTTCGCCCATATTTGCCGAGGCGTGCATCGGCAGCACATCTTCGTCGGGCAACAGATAATTCATAATGGTAAAAATGGATTTTTTAATTTCTCCGGCATAGGCCGTGCCGCCAATAAGGGCAATACGGCGTGACATATGCAGAATCACAAAAGCTTCGGAATTCGTGCCATCCTGACTTGGCATGGCGTGAAAATGTGGCACATGTAACACGGTGAAGGCGGGCCTGTCGGGCGTTGCCTCGCGCCCCAGATCCACCGGCCGCACAAACATGGTGCGCGCAAACAGTGCATGCCAGGCATCCTGTGTGATAACACGCACCGGCTTTTCATACTTTGAATCCGCGCCGACCAGACAATCTTCCACATACACCTGCTGACCTTCCAGATAACGGCAAACACGCAGATACAGAGCATCAAATCGCTCTTCAGAAATTGCCCGGTTAAAATCACCCCACCAGACATGTTCACGGCTACCCGGCTCATCGACGATGAATTTATCTTTCACGGCACGGCCGGTGAAATGACCGGTTCGCACCACCAGTGCCCCCAGATGTGCCAGATGCCCCTCACGATTGCGAATCGCATGTTCATACAAACGCGGCGTCGGCAGATCCCAGTAAACATCTTCAAGATTATGCAGCCCAAGCTGTCTGAGCATCTCTGTGGTTTGTTCATTGTATGGCATGATGACCTCGGGAGTCTGCCAACTGCAGGCAGTTGAATGTGAATCGGGCAAAGTCGATTCCACGCCAGTATAACACCCGCATTGTTGATGGTCATTAAGCTACCCATATACATTTCTTCTGCTACATTGGCTAACCTGGATGATTCATCCGGGTTACATGAATCCTGCTTCTCCGGAGAGACTTAAAGCATGCAACTGGCACTCAGCACCTGGCAGAATATTGAGCAATATCTGCAAACATCAACTGGCATTGTCATCCCTATCGGTTCAACCGAACAACATGGCCCCAATGGCCTGATCGGTACCGACACCATCTGCCCGCTGGCAATCTGCAAGGAGATGGAGCAAGCCGGGCCGATTCTCATCGCGCCAGCCATCGCTTATGGCATGTCGGCCCACCACATGGCTTTTCCCGGCAGTATCACACTCAAAGCATCAACGCTGATGCGCGTTGTTGACGATGTTGTAACATCGTTGCACCGCCACGGCTTTACTCACTTTTATTTCATCAATGGTCATGGTGGCAATATCGCGCCTGTAACCAGTGCTTTTTCTGAGCTTTATGCCGCCAACCACAGTGGCCGCCCACTGCGTTGCAAGCTTGCCAACTGGTGGCGCAACGATGCCATCACGACACTTGCAGCAGAACTTTATGGTGATGCGGAAGGCTATCACGCAACGGTCAGTGAGGTGGCACTCAGCTTTTTTGCCCATCCCGAAGCTGTTCAACAGGTGCCTGTCAGTCCGGCGGTTGCACCTACAGCCGAGTTCTATGATGCTGCCGATTTCAGACGCAAGTTTCCCGATGGCCGCATTGGTTCCAGTCCGCAACTGGCAACGCCAGAAGCAGGGCAGCAATTCTGCCAACTGGCAGCTACAGCCTTACTGGCCGATTATCAGAGCTTTCTGCATGACGCCTAACGGATAAGGTTAGATCGCGGGAGCGAAGCGAGCCGCGATCTGAACCGTTTGTTGGACAAGCCCGATGGGTGATAAAGTTCTCTTGAAAATA
>PFXG01000022.1 GCA_002791545.1 Zetaproteobacteria bacterium CG_4_9_14_3_um_filter_49_83 | reverse complement strand
ATGCGCCAATTACTTTTGAATACACGACAATTACTCGATATACTCAAAATGACCAAAAATAGTTGCAGGGTGGCCTAGAACAAATTTGCCGTGGGCGCCTTCCCCTTCAGTTGCCATACCGAGCTATCGGGTGCAACCATCCAGGGGGTACCGTCGGGTGCTACGGCGATGGCGTTCCCCTTGCCACCAGTGTGCTGCCATATTCCCTTGAGATGCAATTTCTGAACCTGATGACGCTCGTCGATCATCCAGAGGGAGCCATCGGCACCACAGGCAATATCCAACGCTTTGGGTCCGCGCTGATTTACAAACCCGACCCCATCGAAACGCCAAAGCGTTCCGTTGCGTGACGCGGCCCAGGCATTGCCCTCCGCAGTTGCGGCGATACGTGCGCCATCGGCACCCGGGATCAGGTCCCATTTCGCACCATTCCAGCGATAGATTTTTGCATCCAGACCCACAGCCCAGGCCACGCCATTGGCGGCGACGCTGATATCCAGAGCCTTGCCGGGAAGCGCTTGCCACATCACCTGTGGATGGGAATTTGTCGATACCTGGGGGGTAGTGGGTGGGGTCGCAGGTTGGTTGGTACCGCTGTTTGCCAATGGCTGGGCGGGGGCGGTATTGGTCGGCTGCGCCGCAGGCGTCGAGTTGGAGCCAGAACCGGTTGAAGAGGTTGGAATCCAGATGTCATGAGTGGGATTAACCACCCTTATATTCGCAATCGGATTGCCGTATGCATCTCTGATCACCTGACCGGGAAGTATTAGCGGATCCCCTACTGCCGCCCCACTCGAAATCATTGACATAATCAACGTTAGTGAGCAAATAAGTGCCTTCATATTACCTCCTGCAATCCATTCATCTCATCCACATAACACAATGGAAACTGACCTGCATATGCATATGATGTTAATGTGATTCATCCCTCCAGCGCATGGTTGTCCATTGCCGCAATCACCACCGAGATCCTAGTGCCTTAGCGTTCACGAATCGTTCACACCCCCTCCTCGCTGTTTTCGATCCATGCTGAAAAAATTGTACAATGTCATTTCCCAGTTAGATTTTGCTCATGAGGAACAAGATGAACAACAGGCTTGAGCTATTACTGTTTGGTGGTTTTGACCTCTATCTGGATCAAAAACCCATCAAAGCATTCTCCTACAACACCATGCGTGCCTTGATGGCCTATCTGGTCGTTGAGCCCTCTCGCGATTATTCCAGAGAATTTTTAGCGGAACTGTTGTGGGAGCGGCAGGAGATGGCTACCGCTCGCGCAAATTTGCGACGAACCCTTTCTCATTTACGGCAGGCTATTGAGATCCCTTCTGGTAAAACGCTATTCGTTGCCAGCAAACACTCCCTGCGCTTCATCCCGGATCTGAGCACAGATCTCTATGAATTTGTCGCTCCGCTCCCCTCTTGCACACAGAAAACAGCAGGTGGATGCAGCGATTGCCTGGAGCAGATGGAGCGAATGGCCGCGCTTTATCGAGGTGAACTTCTCTATGGGCTGTCGTTGCCCGAATCAAGCACCTTTGATGAGTGGCTGCAAATGCAGCGGGAAAACATGCATAAGCGTGCTCTGATGCTGTTGGAACATATCTCTAACTGTCACGAACAACTGGGGCAATATAGCAGAGCGCTGCCCTTTGCCCGCCGCTTTAGCGAACTTGAGCCATGGGATGAAACAGGGCATCAGCGCTTAATGCGGCTCTATGCCCTTAATGGTCAGGTCGGCGCTGCCAATCGCCAGTACAATACTTGCTGCCAACTATTGAAAACAGAACTGGGCGTCCTGCCCGGCAATGTGACGAGGGCACTGGCACAACAAATCAGGCAGAAAGCACCAAGCCCTGTTCCACCGCTTGCTGCAGAAGTTTCTGTCACACTCCCCTCGCCGTTAAACGCAGAACGCCGCAAGGTAACCGTGCTCTATTGTGAGCTGACACTGGAGGACGCTGCGGATGATGATCCCGACGAATTGCTGGACCGGCTTCAAGCGCCCCAGTCGCGCTGCATTGAGATCATTCGCCACCATAGTGGCCATGTCTTGCAAACGCATGGGGGCGGTCTGCTAGTCTACTTTGGTTATCCGCAAGCAGCAGAAGATGCTCCCCGGCGTGCGGTTCAGGCGGCACTGGCCATCGGCAGAGAGATGGCAGGCTGTGTCGGGGTGCGATCCGGTATCCATACCGGACTGATTATCACCAACACAGATACCGCTATACCGGATATTGCGGGTAAGACATCACAGATTGCTATCCAGCTACGTGACAGTATCGCCCATCACGGAACCGTCATCAGTCAGTCAACCCATGCTATTGTAACAGGGTATTTTACCTGCCTCCCTATGAAAGATGTGAAGCTGCCGAGAGCAATGCAATCGATCACCAGTTTCGTGGTACTTGGCGAAAGCGGCGCGCAAACCCGCCTGGATGCAGCCAAACAACTGACGCCGCTGGTCGGTCGCGAAGGTGAAATCAATACGCTCATGTCAATGTGGCAGCAAAGCAGATGTGGTCAGTACCATACCGTACTGGTACAGGGCGAAGCAGGGATCGGCAAATCACGCCTTGTACTGGCATTCAGGAATCAGCTGCAGGATGCGGCACCTACTGTTCGCGAACTGCGCTGTTCCGGGCAATTTAGCAGCTCGGCTTTCCACCCGCTGTTGGTCATGCTGGAGGAGGAGATGAAGCTGCGCCTGGCATCAGCGGAAGAAAAATCACGCAAGCTGATCGACTACTTTGAGTGTCTCTATCCCTCTCAGGCAAAGGAGGGTATTCCTCTGCTCAGCCGACTGCTGTCTTTGCCTCTGCCGGAAAGATACACGACCTCTACTCTGTCCGGGCAACCGTTGAAAGAGCAGACTAACACTCTTTTTCTCGAACTGCTGAGGGGGCCATCGTCCCGGCAGCCATTATTGCTCATCGTTGAAGATCTGCACTGGGCTGATCCCTCCACTCTGGCTCTCTTGGGACAATATTTTCATGAGGTGGGCGAGCGCCCTGCGTTCACCCTGCTGACAGCTCGTGCCGGATTCGTTTCGCCGTGGCACGACAGTGATGTGACGCCACTGCCGTTGCCCCCGCTAAGCAGCAAGGCGATAGAGGATATGATCACCGCTATTGATGCCAGATTACCGATGGAGATCCGGCAGCGCATCGTGGAGCGAACCGATGGGATTCCTCTCTATGCGGAGGAGTTGGCAAGATTTGCCGTAGCGGAAAAAGCCGATGCCATTCCGGGTACCCTGCACGATCTGCTGGCGGCACGTATCGACAGGTTGGGCAGCGCCAAATGCTGCGCACAACTGGCAGCCACCATCGGGCGCGAGTTTTCACTGACCCTGCTGGAGCGCATGCAGCAGGAGATCTCTTCGTCCGATGCCATCGAATCACTGTTTGAAGCAGGCATAATCACAAGACTAGACAGCACCACCGCCCAGTTCAGCCATGTTCTGATTCAGGAGGCTGCCTATCAATCCCAAACACGGGCCAACCGGCAGTTAGCCCACCGGCGCATCGCGGAGATTCTGCTCAACGATTTTTCGGAGATAGGAACTACGCAACCGGAGGTGATAGCACAGCATCTCTACAATGCTGGTGATCTGGTGGCAGCAGTCGAACAGTGGATCAACGCCGGCCAACGATCCCTGTTAAATGCCGCCCATGCCGAGTCACTGGCACATTTCCATGCGGGCCAGCGTGCCCTTGCAAAGCTCCCTGCTGACCATTCACATGATCAACTCGAAATGAAGCTGAATCTGTTACTGGGAGCATCCTTGACCCACGCCAAAGGTTACGGATCGGAAGAGGCGAAGACCGCGTATGCCGGGGCACTAGAATCGAGTGGTATCGAAGTAGAGGAGACCAGCCTGTTTTCGGCCCTACAGGGGCTGTGGATCAGTGAGCATGCGCAGGGTCGCAACTTGATTGCCGTCGAGATTGCCCAACAACTGCTTCATCTGGCTCAGCAGAGTGCTGATCCGATTCAACTACAGGCGGCACACGAGAGCATGGGTACCAGCACCGGAACCTTCGGCGACCTGCAAAAAGCACGGTATCACTTTGAACAGGCACTGGCTCTTTATCGACCCGAGCACCATGAAGAGATGATGCGGCGCTACAACGACAATTTCCGCATAAAAAGTGGCGCGCATCTGTCTATGGTGCTCATGCAGCAGGGATTTCCTGATCAGGCCCTTGCTGAAGCACAGGCCACCCTTGCGCTGGCGCAAACCGGGAACAATCCACATCTGTTATGCTATGGACTCAACGGTGTTGCACTGATCAGACGCTGGCGGCATGAAGCGGCAGAATCGGAGCCGTTTGCTGCCGAGTGTCTCGCGGTGGCGCGAAAGTTTGCTTTACCCGTCTGGCTGTTGCTGGGGTCGGCTGCCTTCGCCTGGGCAAGGGCAGCGCAGAATGATGGCGTTGAGATGGATGGTCTGATTGCGCAAGTGCATACAGGTGAGACAATCCCCACAGCCATTCGGGCACAGATGCTGCGTCAAATCGGGGAGGGGCTCGTCTTCCTGCAACGTTTCGATGAGGCGCTCAAGGTACTGGATGAGTCCATCGAACTGGCGAACAGGCTACATGAGCGATATGTGGAGAGTGAATACCAACGCCTGAAAGGCGAGTGCCTGCTGCAGCAGCAGCCTGCCGACCTTGCTGCGGCGGAGGCCTGTTTCCATCGATCTCTTGCCATCAGCCGGAATCAAGGTGCTCTATTCTTCGAGTTGTGCGCGACCATCAGCCTGTCGCAGCTGTGGCAACAACGCGGCTGCCTGCATGATGCCCTGCCGCTCCTAGAGAACATCTGTGGCCGATTCACAGAGGGTTTCGAAACTCCTGATTACCGGATGGCGAAGCAACTGTTACATGCTGCGCAGAGGGCATAAAAGGGCGATAGATGAAAAATACGGCGCTCACTCGACTAAAAAGCACCTTGCAACTTCCGTTGAATAAGCTCGGCCATTGGCAGAAGGCAATACATTGAATCTACTTATGTTTGTACCAATTTTGACGTTCATAGCGATTTCCATTGGGCTTGGTGCAATTACTGGCACCTTAGCAAAACGTAAAAATCGTAGTCGGGGCCTTTGGTGGGTTGCCGGATCATTTGGATTCCCGACTGCTCTTTTAGCCATACTTTGCTTTCGTGATTTTGAGCAAATTCCTGACGATCAGAAGTACATATCAAAGCTGAAAGAAAAGAGTGTCTTTGTACTCATTTTTGCTCTTTGGGTATCCATGATTATTAGCCGAATCCTGATGGCATCATAAATCGTCATACCTTCTTCCAATGATGAAAAGTTCAAACACAGGCAACTTACACCCCACCACTTTATGGCCGCTGCGAGTGCCCGCAAGCACGCATACTCGGATTACAAAAAAAATGTCGCTCGTCCCTTGCTCTGCTTTTGAATATCGATGAAGCGTGATGTTCGTTAGTCATCAAAAACCATGTGCCACCTGTTAACATTCGCAGTACAAGGCAAAGTGGATTTCACCGAGAATGCCTGGTCTTTTTGCATAGACGCGTTCGACAATGACGGTGGTGGGCATGCATATCCATCAAGCATGACATCATACGCAATCACTTCAGGTGGTTGTTCATGCGAACTTGTGCACGTAGAGAAACCTGCTGCGATAGAAAAGGAAATAGAACGGCGAAAAAAGATTTATCAAAAGAAAGGATGGCCTAAAGCGAAAATTGTACGAGCTATTGAAAATTCTAATCTTAATGACTCAAATGCAATGCCGTTTTCTTTTGAAGTAGAATCTTTGCTCAAAGCAATGACATCCAAGTTTGGCGAAGTTCAATTTATGGTGCATTGGCACTCTGGCTCATTCGTCAAAGAAAAATTTACGACCAGTGTTCAGCAGCTATGCCTGTCTGAGGAACCATTCCTACGCGTGCTTAACGAAGATGTGCGATATATCCTCAAAGCAAAAAACGACCAAGCAGGAAATACAAAGAGCTAATCGGGTCATTTATACTGCCCCACTGCGTAAATAGATAAACGGAAATTTCTTTGGTCTGAAAAAAACAATACATTGCAGGATCGATCATACCCATAACTTCAAATGAGCAAGCGTCATCTCGCAACTGCATCACTTTGATCAACATCCAAAATCCGGCCCAAAAATTCAATTCGCCATAATCTTGCCATATCAACATCCTACAGCTCAATGGATGCGCCTATATTTTAGGCACACAGAGCTAAAATATAGGCAGAAATAATCCCAAGCGAACTGATGAAGAGCACATAACACCCCCATAAAAAAAACAATTTCCTTATATATCGATACCTTAATGAATACAACTGAACTTTTGGCACGGTCGTTGCTATAGATATGGCATCAACACATCACAATCACGGTGTGAAACGAAGCTGAACAAAAGGAGAATCAACAATGAATACGCATTCAAAAAGTTTACTGGGTTTGATGCTTGGCTTAAGCGTGCTATCAGTACCGGCTCAGGCTGAGTCAATTAAAGATAAAGTCGACAATCTGCAAATCAGCGGATTCGTCGATAGCTCATGGAGCAGTACTAATGCAGTAGCTGGCGCAACTTCAACCGGTTTCGGCCTTGATGCTGTTGAGCTGGATGTGGAATATACTGAAGACAACGTTGGTATGCGCTTCGACTTAAATGGCGCACCATCAGCTGGCGGCAACGTCACTCAGGATGGCCTGCTCGAACAGGGTTATGTATTTGTTAATTTTCCTGCCGGTGAAGATGCTGTCACATTCAAGTTTGGTAAATTCAATGCACCGATTGGCTGGGAATTGCTTGATGCACCGGACATGTATCAGTTCTCTCACTCACTTGTTTTCAACAATGGTCTTCCTGTCAACCTGACAGGTGCTTCATTGTCTGCTGCTTTTGGCATGGTTGACGGCGTTATTTATTATGCTGATAAAGTCGACACCAATGGCGTTACCACAACTGGCGTTCATAGTGCTGGCTCTCGCATCGGCCTCACTCCGCTGGAAGGCGTCAACGTTGGATTTTCTTACCTGAACACCAACAACCCTGGAACAGTAGCAACCCGCACCCTCGATGTTGATTTCACCTACGATGCAATTGAAAACCTGGTCATCGGCGCTGAGTACAATCAGATCACTGATTACACTCCAAACGTTAATGCTGGTGGCTATTTCGCAACAATTCACTACGACTTCACAGACATGTTTGGCGCAACCTATCGCTATGGCAACTTCGATTTCGACACCAATCTGGCCGGCAAAGCTACACAAAACACATTTGCTTTAACCTCAGCTGTTGGTGGCGGTCTTGGTGCATTGTTTGAATACAGCACCATCACAGACACTTCCGGAACTCTGGTTACTGCTGGCTTCACACAGAAAACTTATGCATTTGAAATGACTTACAGCTTTTAATAAACAGGTCGATAAATAACAGGGCGGCGTCCCCACGACGTCGCCCTCCCCTGCCAAAAAGAACATACCGATCAAGGGAGAAAAAAATGAAAAAGATTTCCGCAATTATCAAACCGTTCAAGCTGGATGAAGTCAAAGATGCACTGGCAAACGTTGGCATTACCGGCATGACCATCACTGAAGTACGCGGCTTCGGCAGACAAAAAGGTCATACCGAGCTATATCGTGGTGCTGAATACAATGTTGACTTCGTGCCGAAAACAGAAATCACCATCTATGTTGCAGACGATCTGCTCGAAACAACTATTCAGGCTATCGTTGAATCAGCCAAGTCTGGCAAAGTCGGTGATGGCAAAGTATTCGTCAGCAATGTTGAGAATGTCATTCGTATTCGCACCGGTGAAACCGATGCAGATGCTTTAAATTAAGTTAATCAGGAGACTATTATGGAAAACGTTGCCGGAGATATCCTCCAAACCAAATACGCACTGGACACCTTTTATTTTCTGGTGATGGGTGCATTCGTCATGTGGATGGCCGCAGGCTTCTCCATGCTGGAAGCAGGTCTTGTACGCACAAAGAATACAGCCGAAATTTTAACCAAAAACATTATTCTTTATTCAATCGCCTGCGTCATGTTCATGCTGGTTGGTTATAACATTATGTATGGTGAAGCCATTTCATCCATTATTCCCGGCCTGAGCTTTGGCCTGGGTATTGACAATGATGTAGCAGCCGTACTGGCTGGTGGTGAAGATGCACCCTACTACTCAAAACTGTCCGACTTTTTCTTTCAGGTCGTTTTTGTGGCCACAGCTATGTCGATTGTCTCAGGTGCTGTTGCTGAACGTATGAAATTGTGGGCATTTTTTGCTTTCGCCATTGTAATGACCGGCTTTATCTATCCGGTTCAGGGCATGTGGAAATGGGGCGGAGGCTTCCTGGATGCAGCTGGTTTCCTTGATTTCGCCGGTTCCGGTGTCGTTCACATGACCGGTGCTGCGGCTGCTCTGGCAGGTGTATTGCTGCTGGGCGCTCGTAAAGGCAAATATGGTAAAGATGGCAGCGTCAACGCTATTCCTGGTGCAAACCTTCCGTTAGCGACATTGGGTACATTTATCCTGTGGTTGGGCTGGTTCGGATTCAATGGTGGTTCTGAGTTGAAAGTATCCGATGTTGCTGAAGCCAATGCTGTAGCTATGGTTTTTGTAAACACCAACATGGCTGCTGCCGGTGGCTCGATTGCAGCTCTGATTCTGGCTCGCCTGTGGTTCGGCAAAGCTGATCTGACGATGGCACTCAATGGTGCGCTGGCCGGACTGGTATCCATTACCGCAGAACCGCTGACTCCGTCACCTGAACTTGCCACATTGATTGGTGGCATTGGTGGCCTGCTGGTGGTCGCATCAATTATCTTCATGGACACCAAGCTGAAGGTTGATGATCCGGTAGGTGCTATTTCCGTGCATGGTGTGGTAGGTATTTGGGGTCTTCTGGCTGTTTGCCTGTCCAATCCTGATGCATCACTGGCATCGCAGTTACTGGGCATTGCAGTCATCTTCACCTGGGTATTCACAACCAGCTTTATCGTCTGGTTTGCCGTTAAATCAGTATTCGGCATCCGGGTATCGGAAGAAGAAGAATATGAAGGTCTTGATGTCGGCGAATGTGGTCTGGAAGCCTATCCAGAATTCATGACCCGCTCGAAGAGATAAGTTTTACAATTCGGCAGGCTATTCTCACCCTCCCCCGATGCGGGAATAGCCTGCCGCTATACATGGGCAATAACGATGCCCAATCAAACTGCATCGCAGGGTTTTATCCCGCCCGGAAAAACAAAACCCTGCGATGCAAACAAGAAATTACGGATATTCATTTGAATATCCGTAATTTCTTGTTTTATAGCTTGTAGAGTTTTTTTGAGAATGTCACTAATATACGCTGAATTAACATACAGGAGAAAATCGGAATGAAAAAAGTAACCGCAATTATCAAGCCCTTCAAATTGGATGATGTTAAAGATGCACTGCTTGATATTAATGTATCCGGCATGACCGTTACCGAAGTGCGCGGACATGGTCGTCAGAAAGGCCACACCGAATTATACCGTGGTGCTGAATACAACGTGGATTTTGTTCCTAAAACCCAGCTGACCATGGTCGTTGCCGATGAAATGGTTGATGATGTAATAAATGCGATCAAAGATTCTGCCTGCTCAGGAAAAATCGGTGACGGAAAAATATTCATTGAGCCCGTCGAACGTGTCATCCGCATCCGCACCGGCGAAGAAGATTCAGACGCCGTCAGCTAATAATGCGGACAACTTTTTCAATTAAACATAAACAGGAGTAAATTCAATGGATGTTTTTTTTCTCACCATGGGTGCCGCCATGGTTCTGGCCATGCATGCCGGCTTTGCCTTTCTGGAAGTAGGAACCGTACGTAAAAAGAATCAGGTCAATGCACTCGTACGCCTGATTACCGACTTCGGATTCTCAACTCTGGCCTATTTCTTTGTCGGTTTTGCCGTGGCCTATGGCATCACTTTCTTTGTCCCTGTGTCCGAACTCAATATACTGGGTGGTAAAACCAATGGTTACGAAATGGTACATTTCTTTTTCCTGCTCACCTTTGCTGCTGCGATCCCGGCAATTATTTCAGGCGGTATCACCGAACGCGTACGCTTCTGGCCCAACGTGCTGGCAACCCTGTTACTGGTTGCACTGATTTATCCGTTTTTTGAGGGCATGATCTGGAATAGCAACTTTGGCTTCCAGGACTGGCTCAACGACAATTTCGGCGCTGCATTTCACGATTTTGCCGGCTCTGTCGTAGTACACGCCATGGGTGGTTTTCTGGCCTTAGGCGCCGTGTACACGCTGGGTGCCCGCAAAGGACGCTACCGCAAAGATGGTTCAGTCAATGCCATTCTGCCTTCAAACATTCCATTCCTGGCTCTCGGATCCTGGATTCTTTGTGTCGGCTGGTTCGGATTTAATGTAATGAGCGCAGGCACTGCTGATGGTGCATCAGGTCTGGTTGCCATCAATTCATTATTGGCCATGGTAGGCGGCATTGTTGCCGCGCTGATTGCCGGTAAAAACGATCCGGGCTTCGTGCATAACGGTGCACTGGCTGGTCTCGTGGCCATTTGTGCAGGTTCAGATATCGTACACCCAATCGGAGCATTGCTGATCGGCGTCATTGCCGGTGTCGGATTCGTCTTCGGCTTCAAATTTGTGCAGAACAAACTGAAACTGGATGATGTGCTGGGCGTTATTCCATTGCACGGCGGCGCTGGTCTTTGGGGTGGTATTGCAGCCGGTATTTTTGGCTCAACCGCTTTAGGTGGTGCCGGTGGTGTTACTTTCATGTCGCAACTGATCGGCACGTTGACCGGTGTCAGCATTGCTATCGCAGGCGGCTTTATCGTCTATGGCGGCATCAAAGCTGTAATTGGTATTCGACTGTCTGAAGAAGATGAATACATGGGCGCAGATCTGGCCATTCATCAAATCAGTGCCAACCCTGAAGAGGATATGGGCGGATAATCATTGCATTAACCCCAACACTTCTCGTCAACACTTTTCATCAATAAAGGGCACGGCTTCGGCAGTGCCCTTTACGTTTAACTCTTCCGGGATTCGGGTAAGTAGTACAGATAACTCACCTTGCACCTTCGGATATACATCAAGTACTCCTTATTCCTGAAGCACTGCCGATCACAAAAACCACTTACCCGACACTCCGCAAGCTTTTATCTTCTAAATTCTACTGTTCATCCTCCCCTGACTTCTCGGCACCCGGGCCAAACTCCCCTACCACAGATAGAGCCATTAACCCGGATTATTCAGAAATAATCCGGGTTAATGCACAGATGAGGCCCATATATTTCCAAGCTTAATCACCCTATTCATGATCTTACATAAACTCAAAAAACAATAAGCCAGCCAATATTGTAATAGCAATGTAACAGCATGGGCAGACGCAGTGCGCCCTCATCACGGTCGCGGAAATAGCCGAAAACCAGCGAAGGAACCAGCACGGCCAGAGCCCAGATGGGAGCATGACTCCACAGATGAAGCATCGCAAAGAGCGCAGATGTCAGAAAATTGGCGCTCGTGATACCGCAATACTTTCTCGCACCCCACCTCTGCTCATGCATCCAACCTTGCAAAAGGCCACGAAACACCATTTCTTCAAGAATCGGATACACAAAGGCGAGCATCAAAAAACGCTGTGGAAACTCAGTCGGCCAATAGGGATTTCCAGAACTTGGCAGCCCCACTAATATCAGGCTGCCCCAAACAACAGGAGCGGCCAAAATAGCCGCTCCCAGTTCTTTATCGTGGATAAGCCGCTTAAGCACCAAATTCATAAGCAAGCATCAGATTCACGCTCGATAGCGAAGTGCTTACAGCATTGGAGATCGATATATTTATGATCATGCCCTTCCCCTCGCGACGGCCTCTTTTTTTCGAATAACCTCGAACAGACTACTGGCAATGGTTGAGCTTGAGTGCAATCATGTCAATCAAGTCGTCGCCCTCATAAAACAACGAAGCATTTGTTTTTTAATGCGCCTGATTTCCATCCGTGCTAAAACTGCGCCATGCAAATATCCTCCTTAATCAATCGCGTAGCTCGCGGCAAACATGGTTCTGACCATCTTTCTCGTAGTGAGGCATGTTTTATTTTCAGCTCTCTGATGCAACCGCAAGCTGACCCGCTGCAACTGGGCGCATTTCTGATTGCTGAACGTATGAAAGGCGAAAACGCGGCTGAACTGGCCGGATTTGTTGATGCTGCCAGAGAACACACACCTCATTTTTCGCAGCTCGTCGCGCCGCAGGGAGCGGTTGATCTGCCCTGCTATGCCGGCAAACGTCGTGCGGCACATGCTCATCTGGTTGCTGCATTACAAGCGCGCGATGCGGGTATTCCGGTATTTGTGCATGGTGTGGAGATGATTTCCGATCGTATCACTGCATGGCAAATCCTTGCGCAACATGGCGTCAGCCGTGCTACTACGCTGTCGCAAGCCGCACATTTCATGCAGCAGGATGGTCTGGTGTATATGGATCTTGCCGATATCTCGCCGAACCTGCATCACATCTATCAGCTGCGCCCGCGTCTTGGCGTACGCTCCTTTGCCAATACGGTCGCCAGATTACTCAATCCGATGCAATGTCAGGGTCAGCTTAATGGTTTTTTCCATACGCCATATGCCGATTATATGACGCAAGCCAATGCACTGTTACAACAACCACGCTCGCTTGTTTTTATGGGCGCCGAAGGTGAACCTGAGCTATATGCTGACCGTCAGAAAGTCGTTAAAATGCAACTGGCTGATGTCATTTCCGATGTGCATTATCCGGATAAGGGGCAAGCCATCTACCCGCGTCAGCCGCTTACTGAGATCAACGACATATTCAGCCAGTTTGAAAACATGATCAACAACAAGCCGGATGACAGAGAACAGGAAACCATCAAGCGAATGCTCCATGCCTTTTTATGGGCATCTGGCAAAGCACCACTTAAAACTGATTAACATCAAACAGGAGAATCAAAGATGAGCCGAGTACTGGTCCCCTTTACACGCGGTGTTGAAGAAATCGAATGTATTGCCGTTGTGGATATTTTGCGGCGTGCCGATATTGAAGTCTGCATGGCCAGCCTGGATGGCGCACCGGTAGTCGGTCGCTCCGCCATTACCATATTACCCGATGCAGCACTTCCCGATATTATGCATGAAGCGTGGGATATGGTTGTTCTGCCCGGCGGTTTACCCAACGCCCATTTATTGCGCGACGATGCCAACGTAAAAGCAGTTGTCGATCGTTTGCGCAGTGAACGCAAATCCATCGCTGCAATTTGTGCCGCTCCAACGGCTCTGGCTGCTTTTGGCATCACAGCGGGCAAAAAGGTCACTTCCTACCCTTCCTGCCAGCAAGAAATGCAAAGCTTGCAACCTTCCTCGGTGTATTCGGATGATGCCGTTGTCGAAGATGATTTTCTTACCACCAGTCGCGGTGCAGGTACCTCTCTGCTCTTCGCCCTGCGGCTGGTCGCCCGCTTGTGCGGCGAGGAAAAAGCCGAACAAATCGGCCAATCTATTGTGATGTCATGATCATGCTGCCGGGCCGTTGAAACTTTGCTATTTACCACAGAGGCACGAAGGCACTAAAGCGTTACACAAGCATCTGGCCAAAAGTCCGTTAAAACTCCTTCTTACTTTGTGCCTTTGTGGTTACATCATATCAGTTGCATCATGGCGGATTGAGTTAGCAACGACATACTTCTACACTTCGCCGCATGCGATTGACCAAAGAATTCCGACAACAATATTCCCAGCAGGAAATGCGTACGCATGGCCGCAAAAACGGTTTTGTGACGACAGGACAAGAAGCCCGTTTACTGCACTGGCTGCCCCTGATCGGCCTGCCCAAAGAAAAAACGCTGCGCGATGCGAATATCCCAGAGGGTTCTCCCGTGGTCATGGAAATCGGCTTCGGCAATGGCGATTTTCTTGTGCAGCAGGCTCAACTGCATCCGGACTGGATACTGGTCGGTGCTGAAATTTATTTACCCGGTGTCGCCAAAGCCGTAGCCCGGCTGGAAGATGCCGGGGTCGTTGAGCGAACCCGCATCACCCAACTCCCGGCTCAGTTCGTGATGGAACATCAGGTATCAGCAGAAAGTCTGGATGGTATTTTTATCAATCACCCCGACCCGTGGCCTAAGAAAAAGCATCACAAGCGGCGAATCATTCAGAAGGATTTTGCAGCTCTGATGGTCACGCGTTTGAAACCAGGCGGCTTTATCAAGCTGGCAAGCGACATCGAGGATCTGGCTGAATGGATGCGCGAGATTCTCGATCAGACACCCGGTTTACAAAACATGGCCGGTGATGCGGGTTATATCCAGCGTGATGCGGATCGGGTCACCACCAAATTCGAGGAGCGCGGTAATCATGCCGGTCGTCAAAGCCATTTTTTGCATTATCAGAAAATAGTAACCAACTGATCAAGCGTAATTGGAACAAACCCAAGCACAAAAAGAGTTAGGAACATAAAAAAACACACCCTCAGGGTGATGCTACGGGATGTTGATGGAGGTTGGATTGTTTGCCGGATGATGCTTCGCTTTTCCGACCTGCGATATGCGGCTTACGCGTTGCGAACTGAAAGATGATCGCGTATCCCTTGCAGACAAGGAGGCTGTCCGAGAACAGGAACCGTCGCGAGGGAAAACGGGATTGAGTCAGTTTTTCCATTCATGTGAGGCGAATGCTGCTTGCATTTAACGAGAATGAACGGGGAAAATGGCCAATATCCGCTTTGCCGCAGCAGGTTCTTCTATTCCCGGACAGGCTCCTAGTGTCACGTCCCCTTTATGAAGGCGGAGATTTGGATTCCATGAGCAGTACAGCCGAGCCACCCTCTATGACTGTCACCAAGCGCTTTTCACCAGCAAACATGTTGACGCCCGGATTGAAAAAAGGTGAAGTCACGAATGCAATACTGAGGGGGAATCAAAAATATGCACAACAAATTCAAGCCGAAAAAGTCACATGCAGTTTAATCCGTGTTCGCAGCTCAATACGTGACATGAAGGAATCATGTCCACATATATAAGGAAAAACACATGGAGTTTTTTCCTTCATGCATAAGATGCAATCGCTGGCCAACATGCTTTTGGAGCCGGGCGCACTGGCGCAGGTTAGCACAGATATTTTCTCTGTAATTCCGGCAGCTGAGCGTGACCACCACTATGACAAAACGGCAGCCATCTACGACAAGGTTATCGGCAACCGTTTCTACAACCGCATCATCTGGGGCAACTGGCCCTCGGATTATGAAACGTTCTGCAAAAGCGCGCTGACCTCCCGCAAGCACGGGCCTGTGCTCGATGCCGGTTGCGGTTCACTGGTGTTCACGGCAAAGGCTTATTGTGAATGTACGCGCCCCGCCATCCTGATGGATCGTTCGCTGGGGATGCTGCATCGGGCCAGAGAACGGCTTGTTACACTTGCCGGAGAAGTGCCGGATCACATCACCCTGCTGCAAGCAGATATCTTCGATCTGCCTTTCGTGGATCATACCTTCTCGACGGTGCAATCCTTCGGCATGCTTCACTTGTTTGGCGATACGGACCGGCTGCTCAAGGCGTTACTGCGCGTCAATCAGGATAGCGGTTCCCTATTTCTCTCCAGCCTTGCTGCCAACAATGCACTGGCAAAGCGTTACCTGACAATGCTCAAATCTCACGGCGAGCTCACTCTGGTTGAGCCGAGTGAAACTCTTCTTGAACGAGCAAACCGAAGCGGCAGTAGCTTTTCCATGAGAACTATCGGTAACATGGCCTACCTTTCACACGATGGCGAATCATGATCTCTGCCATTTACCACAGATGGAGAGCAGAATAATATCATGGACACCATCCGGAACTTTGTACAACTGACCGACCGGATCGGAACCTCCGGCCAACCGAGTGAAGCGCAATTCGGGCAGATTGCCAAGGCTGGATATCAGGTGGTAATCAATCTCGCCATGCCGGATCACCAGGATGCCGTCGCCTGCGAAGAGCAGCGAGTAACAATGCTGGGGATGGGCTACATCCATATCCCTGTTCCATTCGATGCTCCGGAACCGGCTCACATCAAACGCTTCTGTGAGGTGATGCAGCAGCACAAACATGAGCGGATCTGGGTTCACTGCATCATGAATTACCGCGTAGCCGCATTTATGTTTCACTACCTGCACAAGGTGGTCGGCCTGGATGAAGCAGCAGCGCGCTCTCCCATGTTCGCCACCTGGCAACCCGATGAGGTGTGGAGTTCACTGCTCAAGTGGAGCGCAAAGGAGATGGGTTTATGAACGAAATCGAGCTTCAGCAATACCTCTATGAACATATCCCTCAATCGGCGGCGATGGAGGTCGAGGTTGTGAAAATTACGCCGCCGGATCAGGTCACCCTCAGTGCACCACTGGCACCGAATATCAACCACCGTGACTCGCTGTTTGGTGGCAGCGCCTCTTCCATTGCCATCCTTGCTGCCTGGTCGCTCCTCTACACCCGCGTTGCTGCGGAGGGGATCAAGGCGACACTGGTAATCCAACGCAACACTATGAGCTATGATCGACCTGTTCTCGGGACATTCCATGCCAAAGCGGGGCTTGCCGAAGATGCCGATTGGGCGAAGTTTCTCAATATGCTCAGGCGCAAAGGCAAGGCCCGAATCAAGGTGACAACCCGGCTTGAATATAACGGCGCGATGGCCGGAACACTCAAGGGTGATTTCGTGGCCGTAGTTAGCATGTAGCCTGAGTAATTCCATTATATTAATCGTTGCGAAAGTTCATTCACAAAAGCGTCACTCCCGCGAAGGCGGGAGTCCATCTTTCTTCAATGAAATGGATTCCCGCCTTCGCGGGAATGACGACGAAAACTTATGCAACGATTAATAGAGAAAGATATGAAATTACCATCCCATCCGAAACGTGAGCGCTATCCCATGCCCGATTTCATCCATGATGCACTGGCTGCCAATGATCTCACAGCCGCCTACGATGCCCGCCCACCGTACCAGCGAAATGACTACATCGGCTGGATCACACGGGCCAAAAGGCCTGAGACCCGGCAAAAACGGTTGCAGCAGATGCTTGATGAGCTGGCACGCGGTGATGCCTACATGAAGATGAGCTATCGAGCGAAGCGATGATCGATCTGCTTCCACCATGGCCACTGCTTTCGGCATTCCTTCTCGCCAGCCTTGTGCTCGCCGTGACACCGGGCCCGGGCGTGCTCTACATCCTCACTCGCTCTCTTGTTCAGGGCCGTCGTTCCGGATTAATATCGGTAGCTGCCATCGCACTCGGCAATCTTGGCAACGCATTGGCAGCATCCATCGGCCTTGCCGCGCTGTTTGCCGTATCTTCGATTGCCTTCGCTATCGTTAAATATGCCGGTGCGCTCTACCTCATCTACCTTGGCATACAGATGCTGCGTACCCCTTCCGCCACACATTCGGCCACACACTCGACCATGCAGATCACAGGCTCCCCTGCACATCTTTTTCGTGACGGTTTGATGGTCGCGCTCCTGAACCCGAAAACCACGCTCTTCTTTGCAGCTTTCCTGCCGCAGTTTCTGATGGCTCAGGCCTCAGCCATATCTCAGAGCATGTTGCTCGGATCTCTTTTTGTCGCCATCGCCGCAATAACCGACACCGTCTATGCCATGTCAGCCGGAAGCATTGCAGCCCTGTTGCACAAAAGCCGGATACGAAACTTCAACCGCAGGTTGGGCGGTGGCATATTTATCGGACTGGGGCTCTTTGCCGCATTTACAGATTTACGCGGGCATGGAAAAAATCAGTAATTCGGAGTGCTCATGAACAGGTTCGTTATTTTGCTCAGGGGTGTCATGCCCACAGGAAAAAACAGGGTGCCGATGGCACTACTGCGCACAGCCCTCACCGAAGCGGGATTGGCAGATGTGCAGAGCTATAAGTAGCTGACCATAAGTCTTTTAACATTTTCTTCTTGTCTATTTCGCGAGCTTCATCGTTACAAAAAGCCTTATATAGCGGGCTATACGTCGGTTTTTGTGCCTTGAATCTCGCGAAATATCCTACGATAAATTATTAAAAGACTTATGGACACCTACTTATCCAAAGCGGTAATGTGATCGCCACCTCCGATCTGAGGCAGGATGAGATCGAGCGCCTCGTTCACGATGTTATTCGTGACAACTTCGGCGGCGATATTGCTGTTATTGCCAGAACGGCAGAGCAATTCAGAAAGATCGTAGAAAAAAGTCCGTTTACGGATGCCGACAACAGCAAGGTCTATTTTACGCTGATGCATGAACAACCGGAGCGTGCGCGATTGAATCAGTTCATGGCAACCGATTTCGCACCCGAACAGATACACATCGTGAATGATACGATCTATACGCTCTACGCCACGAAATACAGCGACTCGAAATTCAATAATAACTGGTTTGAGCGCCAATTGAAGGTCACCGCAACTACACGCAATTTTAACACAATGACCAGACTCGCAGGCTACTGACACAACGCTGTCAGTAACAGGTTTGTAGTGTCCTCCTGACTTTTAGACACAAGGAGGAAATAACCATGAAAGGAAATGCCATTTGCTGGTTTGAGATCTATGTACAGGATATGGAACGCGCCAAATGCTTCTACGAGGCGGTCTTGCAGACCAAGCTGGAAAAACTGGAGGGCCCGGAGATTGAGATGTGGAGCTTTCCCTCCGATATGGAGCAATACGGCACCACCGGCGCGCTGGTAAAAATGGATGGCTTTCCGTCCGGCGACAACAGCACGTTGGTCTATTTTGCCTGCGATGACTGTGCCGTTGAGGCTGCTCGCGTTAAGAAGGCTGGTGGCCGAATCGAACGTGAGAAGTTCTCTATCGGCCAGTATGGATTCATCGCACTGGCGGTGGATAGTGAAGGCAACATGATCGGCCTACACTCCAAACAGTAGGCGGAGCTGCGACATAGGGCCGCATCAAACCGGGCACGGCGGGCATGACGCACGCCGAAGTTATACGATAAACAAGGAGAGGAGAGATGAATGAAACCGGAAAACTTGAGGGAAGTTGCCACTGCGGCAACATCGCGTATGAAGTGGAAGGCGAACCGCAACAGGCCATCGAGTGCAACTGCTCGATCTGCCAGCGTAAGGGAATCAAGATGTGGTTCGTAGCAGAGGGTGATTTTCACCTGCTCACCCCCGAGGAGAACCTCGCCACCTACACCTTCAACACCCACCGCATTCGTCATCACTTCTGCCCGAAATGCGGGATTCACGCCTTTGGACGCGGCAACGATAAAAACGGCAATGCAGTCGTCTTCGTTAATCTTCTCTGTCTGGATAGTTTTGATTTCGAGTCGCTGCCTATCCACCATTTCGATGGCCGCAATCTCTGAATCGATGGGTAACGGACGAGAGCTATCGTCGTCCGTTACCTATTCTCCTACTTCAATGGCAGATAGATATCGGTGATCAACTCATGCTCGGCAACCTGCGAGCGCAAATTAAGATAATGGAAGAAGAGATGGGCATCGCGCACCTCTTCGTTACTTGCAGGCAGCCATTCGCGATAGAGATAGTAGATCTTCTCGCCAAGATTCTCATGCGGCCCGTGGTGGCGGATCACGGCACAGCGACCACCGGGAATCAGGCTGCTCTTCACCCCTTGCGAATTGGTCGGCACCTCTGATTTCACCTCGCCGCAAATGTCGAAACGGAACTTTTCCGGCTCCACGCTGGCCGGGTCTTCATATATCAAGCCAAAAGTGCGACTCGAATTCACTGGCGACAGCCCACTCGACTTGCGCCAGTCGATAAAACGCATCACTGAATTATTGACCAACTCCGGCGGCCCCCGATGCTCCAGCACCGCCACGTTCGTCTCTGCAAAATCGACGATATTCACTTCCATATTCTTACTCCTTGTGCGCTCAGGCAGGCGGAACTGCTGATTCCATGGCTGCCACTGCGGCGCTTTTCTGAATTGAGATGGCGACTGTCCGAATGACTGCTTAAAAGCGCGCGAAAAGGATTCCGGATTCTCAAAGCCCGCATCCATGGCAATATCGATGATTCGTTCATCCTTGCGAAAGACCAGCCGGTAAGAGGCATGCCTGAGCCGCATCGTGCGCACATAGGCGGCAACACCAATACCGGCATAGATCGAAAATTGCCGATGGAAATGGAACTTCGAGAAGTTAGCGACCCGGCTGAGCTGCTCGACATCGAGCAGCTCATCAAGATGCTGGTCAATATAATCAAACACCCGCTCGAATCGCTCCGCATACACCTTTTCTGTTACTTCGTTCACCATCGAACCTCCTCAATTCGAGGACAACACTGACCAGCCAATGAAAAGCAATACTGACAATCATTGCTAAATTGTGGTACCCTCAATTTATTCGCTCCATTCACCCCGATCATTTGCATGGAGACTGTGCGCGACAGTCGGATTTGGGTGTATAGATTTTTTTACATGCATGTCTAAAATTTAAGGGTGACGGAGAAAAACATGAAACATAACTCGCAGGTTGATAGTTCCCCGGTTCGCATCGGACAGGTGACTGAACACGATGCGCAGCGAGCCGTGGAATCATTTTATACCCAGGTGACCCAGCCAAAAATGGAGCTGGTCATCTTTTTCTGCTCTAGCGACTACGACCTTGAAAAGCTGGCATCAGCAATGCAGCAACGTTTTGCCAAAGTTCGCGTCATCGGCTGCACCACTTCGGGCGAAATCGGCTCTGCCGGTTATCTCAGACACGGACTCTCCGGTGCCAGCTTCTCCTCCGACAGTTTTATTGCTGATAGTATATTGCTGGAACAGTTACAGTTGCTAAACGAAAACCAATGTCATCAAGCTGTGCAAACACAGCTGCAAAAACTCGAATCGAAAATGCATGCGGCGACAACCGCGAACAACTGCTTCGCCTTTATGCTGGTGGATGGTCTCTCCATGCGCGAAGAGAAGCTGGCGCATATGCTCCAGAATGAACTGGGAAGAATTCCTTTGGTGGGCGGTTCTGCCGGTGATGAGCAACATTTTGAGCATACCTGGGTTTATGCCCATGGCCGCTTTTATAACGATGCTGCGGTGGTTTTACTGGTGCACTCAAAGCTGCCCTTTACCCCCTTCAAAACGCAGCATTTTACGAAGACTGATCGCCGCATGGTGGTTACCGCCGCCGATCCTGATCAGCGGTTGGTACACGAAATCAACGGCCTGCCAGCCGCCAGTGAATATGCCCGCCTGCTCGGCCTGACTGCAAAACAACTCGACAATGAACTTTTTGCCATCCACCCGATCATGATTCGCATAGGTGGTATGGACTTTATCCGTTCCATTCAACAGGTCGAAAGTGATGGCAGCCTGCGCTTCTACTGCGCTATCGAAGAGGGTTTGGTGCTGCGTCTGGCGCATGGTCAGAATCTGATCGAAAATCTGGAGCAGACCCTCGCCCAACTGCAACAGGAGGTTGGCGAACCAATACTGATCCTTGGCTGCGACTGTATTTTACGCCGACTGGAGATGGAGCGCAACGGCATCATTGCGGAAATCGAAATGCTCTACCTGAAAAACCACATGGTCGGATTCAACAGTTATGGTGAACAGTTTCGTGGTATCCATGTCAACCAGACCCTGACCGGCACCATGATTGGCAAGGGGAGAAAAGAAACATGAGTCATAACAACGATGAACTTGATCGATTACAGGCCGAGGTCACCCGACAAGAGAAGGTGATTCATGTGCTCATGGATTTTGCCGAACGCAGTCTCTCAATACAAAATTCCGATTTCAGTCTGCTCCAAAGCACCGTGATACTCGAAGAGCAGGTGCGCCATCGTACCATTGAGTTGGAATCAGCCCTGCATAAAAACGAGCAGGTGACCCGCGCCTTGCGTGAGTCCGAGGCCAAGTTTCAGCAGCTGGTCGAACACACCATGGTGGGGATTACTCTGGCTGACTCTTTGCTCTTTTATTACGTCAACACGATGTTTTGCCATATCACCGGTTATTCAGAGAAAGAGTTATTACAGATGAATCCGCTCGATCTTGTCTCACCTTCCCACCGGGCTGAATTTGCTGAAGTTATTAGAAAAGGGATGGCAGGGGAAATCACAAAAGCTGATCTGCAAACCGAAGTCGTGCGTAAAGATGGCACCACCATCTGGATTCAGGTAACAGGCGGTTTACCGGTCTCCTATAACGATAAGACGGTCTTGATCAACTCAAGCATCGACATCACCGAACGCCTCCGCGCCGATAAGGAAATTCTCTCACTTAATATTCAGCTTAAAGAGCAGGCCATCCATGATCCATTGACCGGCCTCTACAACCGCCGTTACCTCGATGAAGTCTTACCCCGTGAATTCAAACGCGCCGAACGCAACAAAGGAAAACTCTCCCTGATTATGTGCGACCTTGATTATTTCAAGCGTGTGAACGATGACTATGGTCATCAGGCTGGTGATGAAGTGCTGCGCACCTTTGCCAGCCTGTTAAACAGCCATACACGAGCCAGCGATATCTGCTGTCGTTTTGGCGGCGAAGAGTTCCTGCTGCTTATGTTTGATATCGATGAAGACGACGTGCTCAGTCGAATTGAGCACTTGCGGTTATCGGTGCAGAAGAAAAAGATTATTTTTGAAGGGCAAACGCTGCGTGTCACCGCTTCATTTGGCGTAGCCAGTTTCCCAGATGGGGTGACCACACCCGAAGCACTGCTTGCCCAATCAGATATTGCCCTCTACAAAGCCAAGGAGAGCGGGCGCAACCAAGTCTCGCTGGCGTGAAGGGAGCGTTTATCCGGCAGCAACAACTTGGGGCAGGTAATAAACTTTCCACTGCCATGGCTAAACCTATTGCATATATTGCAAGTTTAAATCGCTCTACATCATGTTTCTAACGGATAAGGTTAGATCGCGGGAGCGAAGCGAGCCGCGATCTGAACCGTTTGTTGGACAAGCCCGATGGGTGATAAAGTTCAAAATATCTTTTTGAG
>PFXG01000072.1 GCA_002791545.1 Zetaproteobacteria bacterium CG_4_9_14_3_um_filter_49_83 | reverse complement strand
TCAGTAGTTTAACATCATTTTAATAGTATTATTTCGACCTATTTCCATAAATAAAAAACATGCTTTTAAGGGTGCGGAATGTCGGTTGGAAGAGTGAAGGGGACGCTGTTTTTTGGTTGAAGGATTTATGTAATGAGCTTATTCAATGTGCTAATTTTTTTCAAAAAGACCATAACAGTGCTTGGAATTATAGTGTTACTTTTATTGTTTTTTCAGGTTTTTTCTTTTTTTCAAAAAAGCGAATACTGTAATTGCGTTGTAGTTGAGTATGAATCGAATTTTACGGGTAAATGGCTAAAACATTCAAATTCGACTTCATTCGAGGTGAGAAAAACCGAAGAATGTATCGCCTTGGATGTTACTATTGATAACGGTACTGGCGCGAAAGAGGGAAGAGTGCGTTGGGCTGAATGCTTATCAGGGCCTGACTGCAATGAAGCTGGAAACTTTTAAATTGAGATGAATGGGATGCTATCCTACCCTTTAGTTGACGCATGCTCTGATTATAAAGAGCCGAGTTTGAAGTTGTGCAGCATATTAATCAGCGTGAAAACAGGCGTAACGAGGTGTTATAGTCAGTGGAGTTCTGGAGACGTGAAACTTAATTCAGTTCGTGGAATAAGAAAAAGGGCTCGAAGTGATTAGCTGCGAGTCCTTTTTTGTTTTGTATCGGGGCCGGATTTGAACCGATGACCTTGGTGTTGGCTGTTCAACGGGTTACATTTATTTGCTTTCCAGTGATTCTAATCCTGAACTGCTGCCTCTCCTGAAGGCCCCCGGCGAACTGCCGAACTGCTTCTTGAATGCCTTGCTGAACGACGATTCGGACTGATAGCCGCATGCTTCGGCAATGTCACCCATGCTGCGGCGGCTTGATTCGAGCATGGCTCTGGCTTTGTGCATGCGCCACTCGGTCAGGTATTGCATGGGGGTCTGGTTGACCTGCGATTGAAACCCCGCAGCGAAAGCGGAGCGCGACATGCCCGCATGTTCCGCCAGCTCCCCCAGCGTCCATGCTCTGCCCGGTTCGCCGTGCATGGCGACCAGCGCCTTGCCGATACGCGGGTTGGCAATCGCACCGAGCAGGCCTGATGCCTGTGAGGAAGATGCGATGTAGGCACGCAATATCTGGATGAACAGCACCGCCACCAGACGGCTGACCACGGCGGTTGTACCGGGGCGAACGTGTTTGGTCTCATGGTCGATGAACTGCATGGTGGAGAGCAGCCACGGGAAATCCTCTGCCACATCCTCGCTCTGAATGTGAATGAAGGGTGGCAGCGCGTGGGTTAGGGCACTGTGCCCCTGACGATCAAAGCTGAAGTAGCCGCAAAGCATGCCGAGTAGCGGTCCGCTGCCGTTGAGTGCCACGGGGCCGTAATTTTCGGGCATATCCGGCATGATCTCATAGCCTGCCGATTGCGGCGTTTCCGGTGCATCGAGCAGGACATGCGCATGCCCGTGCGGGAAGAGCACGATATCGCCGGGGTGAAGCATAACCGGCTCGGCTCGTCCGCTGATGCTCACGCAGCAGGAACCTTCGACAATCAGATGAAACTCCGCCACCGGCTTCTGTCCGATATCCATGACCCAGGGGCCGGAAAAGGCGCAGCGAAAAAAAACATCGCCACCCAACTTTACCGCATCCAGTAGTTCGGTTAAGACATCCATATCCGCTCCATCTGATAATAATTGTACGATAAGACATGAATAATGCATTTAATGACATTCAAAGTCCAGCTCTTGGCCGTAGAATTTCGTCTGTCCGAACAGAGGGCATCAAAGACAACAGGAGAAGAAGATGAATCAACCACGACTGGAACTACCGGCACAGGGGCTGGACAGCGACAACAACAAGGCTCGGGATATCCTCGAAGCTGCAAACAAGAAGCTCGGATTTATTCCGAATATGTACAAACACATGGTTAATGCGCCACATATGCTGGAGAGCTATCTCTACGGCTACGATAAATTTCGCACCGAATCGGGTTTTACAACAGCCGAGCAGGAGGTGGTGCTATTGACCATCAGCCGAGAAAACCACTGCCATTATTGCGTTGCAGCACACAGTTTTATGGCCGATAAAATGTCCGGTGTACCGAGCGAAGTGACCGATGCCATACGTGATGGCAGTGAGATTCGTAACGATAAGCTACGGGCATTGAGCAATTTCACCCGCTCTTTCGTTAACAAACGAGGCTGGGTGGAGCGTTCAGAAATTGATGACTTTCTGGCCGCAGGCTACAGCGAAGCGCATGTGCTAAACATTCTGCTTGCCGTCAGCGTCAAAACTATCAGCAACTACAGTAACCATCTCTTTGCCACGCCGGTGGATGATATGTTCAAGTCGCGTGAGTGGAGAGGGTAAGCACATGAACAGATTAAAATCGATGTTTATCGGCATCTATCCGATGCTGGCCATGGGGATCGCCGGATACGGCATCTACCGGATGACGCAGTATGGCTTCGATATGGGCTGGTTGGGTGCTACTCTCACCACCATGCCGGTGATGGTGTTTATCGGGCGGATCATGATGTTCAAAAACACCGCCAGAACCTCGGCGCACTTCCCCATGATCACCCTGGCAGCCATCGTTGGTCTGGGGTTGGCGATTGCCGATTTCTTTCACTCTTCCATGGCACAAGCTGAAGCGCTGATTGCCGCCATAAGCGGGTTTGTCACCTACATGGCCTACAACTTCTGGTTCTCAAAGCTTGGGCGGAGCCGGAATCCACAGCTTCAACAGGGCAGCGCACTGCCTTCATTCAGCGCCATTGATGCATCCGGGGAAGAATTTACTTCGGATAGTCTGATCGGTAAACCTGCTGTGCTTATCTTTTTCCGGGGTAACTGGTGTCCGCTGTGCATGGCGCAGATCAAGGAGGTCGCAGCACAGTATCGCGAGCTTGCTAAACATGGTGTCACCGTTGCCCTGATCAGCCCGCAACCGGAGAAGAATACGCAGGAGCTGGCGGCCAGGTTTGATGTGCCATTTCTATTTTTGACCGACAGGGAGAACAGGGCGGCGCGTACACTCGGCATCGAGATGAAAAACGGTCTGCCTGCCGGTATGGAAATGCTCGGCTACGACAAGGATACCGTGTTGCCGACGGTGATTGTTACTGATGCTGCGGGCCGTATTCTTTATTTGGATGAAACCAACAACTACCGCATCCGTCCTGAACCGGAAGAGTATATCAAGGTGTTGGATGCGCACCTCCAGTCTGTATGAACAAGCATGGCTTGATGCACTTGGGTGAGCTGTTTGCCGTGCCGTTGAAGGCATTGAAAAGAGTAATAAGTAAAACAAAGTAAATTAATAGGAGCAAAGAATGAGTAAAACATTTGTACTGGTTCACGGTGCCTGGCATGGCGGTTGGGCATGGCAGAACGTCGCAAAAACAATGACATCAGCAGGGTATACTGTCATCACCCCCGATCTTCCCGGTCATGGCGATGACAGGCGGCCCCTCGCGGAGGTGACAATGGAGGCCTATGTGGAATCAATTTCCCGTATTGTTGGTGAACTGCCCGGAAAGGTGATACTGGCCGGGCACAGCATGAGCGGGGCGGTCATCTCTCTGGTGGGTGAGCGCCATCCGGATAAGATCAGGGCTTTGGTGTATGTATGCGCGTTTCTGCTGCCGGATGGGAAAAGTGTATTGCAGGTGATGGGAGAAGATGCCGATGCTGAGTTTGGATCCCGGTTAAGTTTTAACGATGATCAAAGCGGTGCGAGATTTGATGACGCAACATTTCGGGATACCTTCTACAATGCAGCCCCTGAAGCAGTCATCCAGAGGGCAAAACCGCAACTGCTGGCGTATCAGGCGACTGCTCCGCTGGGAACTCCGGTTCAGCTATCCGAATCCCGTTTCGGTCGCTTGCCGCGTTTCTACATCAAATCTTTGCAGGACAAGGTTCTCTCTCCTTCAATGCAGCAGCAACTCATTGACGCCCAGGGATGTACCATGGTGTTCGAGCTGGATGCTGACCATGCCCCGTTTGCATCGGCACCTGAACAACTTGCACAAGCATTATTAAGCGTGACTGCAATATAACATCCAGTTGCCGGACCACTGGAGTGGTTTGGATCGTTGATGGTGGTGTGTTGGCCATCAGAACTCGCCGGGCAGAGTCTTCAGCAGGAGTATCTGCCCGGCAGCCTTAGAAGGCAGATGATGAAGGTTTGGTTTGTACCTGATTTGGAAAAAAGCTGGTGCGTGCTTGTTTCATCAGCATGATTCTCCGTCATGAATCAGCCGGAAAATTATGACGGGCAGAGCACTGCGCCGACGCCGTCTTACATTACGCTGCCTGGCTTGCAACCGCCTTACCCGTCGCTGATCGATTTTCTCGACCAGCGGTTTCCCTTTGTCGGCCGAGCGGTGTGGCAGCATCGGCTGGCGTGCAATAAAATCAGCGATGAGCATGGTAAGCCTGTCGATATGGATACGCCGTATCGGATCAATGCGCGCCTGCGCTATTTTCGCGAGGTGGAACAAGAGCATCCGATTCCATTTCAGGAAAGCATCCTGTTTCAGAGCGATTCAATCCTTATTGCCGATAAGCCGCACTTTCTGCCGGTGACGCCGTCGGGCAGTTATGTGAATGAATGTCTGCTGCATCGGCTCAGGCGGAGAACAGGGCTGCATCATCTGGTGCCAGTACATCGGCTGGACCGGGAAACGGCTGGTTTGGTGTTATTCAGTTGTGATGAAAATAATCGTGGCCCGTGGTTTGAATTGTTTCGCCAGGGAGGCATCAGCAAGCGTTATGAAGCCATTGCCTCACGCCCGGCGGATAGCGGCAATCAATGGCTGATTGAAAGCCGCATCGAGCGGGGTGAGCCGTGGCTGCGTTTCAAAAATATCGAAGGGGAAATCAACGCCCGCTCACGTATTAGTCTGGTGGAGACGCGAAAAGAGCTGGCGAAGTACGTGCTGGAACCGATCACCGGCAAAACGCATCAATTGCGCTTACATATGGGGTTAATCGGAGCGCATATTGTGGGTGATCGTTTTTACCCCGATTTCCTGCCACCGCAAAATCCTCCCCGCTACGATAATCCCCTGCAACTGCTGGCCAAAAGTCTGAGCTTTATCGACCCTGTCAATGGTGAAGCACGCAGCTTTGAAAGTCGGTTAACACTCGACTGGTAATCACAAGAGCATCAAAAAAAACGGCCGATGCAGTGTGAACTGATCGGCCGTTTGTGATATTCAGCTGCGTTGGATTAGAACCTGCTCAGCACTTTGTCGTAGATTTCAATGTCATGCTGATCGCGTATGGTCGCCATCCAGCGGGCAAAACGTACGGCGCCTTTGCTTTTCATGACTTCATAGCGTAAAGACTCTTTTTGCTCTTCAAAGTCGGCCTCATCAGCAGGTAAAACGTCCTGTACATACACCATGGCGTAGCCACGAGAGGTTTTCACCGGCTCTTGGGACCATGCGCCTTTGCCAGTGTGGAAAGCAGCATCAATGATATTGATGGTCAGCCAGTCTGATTCATCACCCGCACCATTACGGCTCACTTCTTTAGACAGGTATTTGGCTTCGCCGGAATCCTGGGCGATATCATCCGGATTTTTTCCGGCTGCAGCGGCTAACAGTTCAGTGGCTTTTTGTTTAGCCTGAACGTCGGCTTCATGAGCGCGAGCATCGATATAGACCTGGCTGGCAGCATCTTTGAATGTAAGAGGTTCAGGCTCAGCACGTTCGACTGCTTCCAGTGCAACGAAACGACTGTCATTCAGCTCAGTAATATTGATGGCTTCACCGGGCATGGCGGAAAAAGCAAGAACACGCAGCTGACTGTTGCTGCCGAGCAATTCATCACCAATGGCTTCGTTGGCACTGATCGGGCCGATGCTGGAAACCTTTAAGTTGACGCTTTCAGCCGCTGAACTCAGAGAATCTTCCATGCCGAGGGCATTGTCGAGATTCTGAGAAATGGCATAAGCCTCATCGCGTGCTTTGGCCAGTGAAAGTTTATTGACAATCTGATCACGTACTTCAGCCAGCGGTTTGACTGTTGCAGGCTGAATTTCAGACAATTTGATAATATGGAAACCGAAGGACGTTTCGATGATGTCACTGACATCACCCGCTGCCATGGAAAATACGGCCTGATCAAATTCAGGAACCATGGTACCTTGCGTGAAGAAACCCAGTTCACCACCGGCATCGGCCGTAATGTCATCAGAAGTGTCTTTGGCTACTGCTGCAAATTCTTCACCTGCATTAATTCTGGCCAGCGCAGCTTCAATTTTTGCGCGTGCCTCAGCCTTGCCTGCTTCATCATCCTGTTTGATACGAACCAGGATGTGGCTGGCAGAGCGCTTTTCAGGTACAGAGATCTCTGTTTTCATGCTGTCGTAGGCAGCTTCGATATCAGCTTCATCAATCTGAATATCTTTAGCCAGCTCTTTAGGATCAATGACAACGGCTTTGAGCGTTACACGCAATGGTGATTTGTAATTTTGCTGATGATCTTCGAACCATTGTTTGGCTTGTTCATCGCTGATGTTGATGCTGTCAATCAGGTGCGCCGGATCGATGGCCACAGCTGCAATCACGCGCTTCTCATATTCGTAATCAAATTTAGTGCGGATTTCAGAATCTTCAACACGCGCAGAGCCGGCAATGGCTTGCTGTAGGGCATCAATCATCAGATTAAGGCGCTCTTCGGTTTCAAAATCGCGGGTGGTGGAAAAGCCCATATTGCGTGTAAGCGCATGGTAACGTTGAGGGTCAAATACACCGGCTGACTGGAAGGCCTTGTTTCCCTGCACGCGGGCAACCAGAACCGGCTCAGCTGCGACAAGTCCGAACTGATTAGCTTCGTCCAGCAACAGGCGACGGTTAATCAGGGTTTGTATCGTTTCGTTTTTTACGCCGTATTGCTCCATGGCTTCTTTGGAAAACTGTTTGCCCAGAATAGAGCGGTAATTGCTCAGCTGACGTTCGTAGATTTGGTTGAATTCATTGGAATCGATATTCTTGCCATCGACACTGGCGACAAATTCGACACGACTTCCCATAAAATAATCGCCGACACCCCAAAGGGCAAAAGATAGTGCGATGCCGCCAAGAATAAATTTCGCAATCCATGACTGCGCTTGATTCCGCATAGTTTCGAGCATGATATCCCCAGTGTTTGTTCTGATTTCACTTATCAAAAAAAGAGTCGCGACGCTACTCAAGGCCTTGCTAAGGTGCAAGGAAAGGTCTGAAGCATTAAGTGCTAAATAAGGCTGTGAAGAGGCGGGGTAAATTCAGGTTAACGGAGCTTTATAGTAAATTGGAGTAAATCGACCAGCTCAAAATCACTTGAATAATTGATTTATTGTCCTGGCTGGAAGGCATAAGCATAAAGGAACATCGCTGCTTTGAATGAATCCGGATTTCTTATAAAAGGCAACGGCCTGTTGATCTTTTACGTCCACAAAAAAGCGTAGACATGCCAGGTGAGCTCTGAGTGATTACAAAAGCCTCCCAGACAAAGGAAGCACTGAATAATTATGTATGGCCGCAACAGCGTCTTTGTGAATAGTGATGAGGCACACAGCCGCATCAGGGTGATCAGACATAATGTGCTTTTTCGGCGGTCTGTTTTGGCGGTGACATTATACAGGCGGACTATCGTGTCAGGAGGTCATGCGATGAATACTACAAGTGAACAATACAACAATCTGGATGGCAGTCAGATCGGCAAGATGCAGTGCCAGCTGAACAGCTACTATGATGCGGAATATGTGTTGCGATCGATTGTCTATGTGATTACCACCCGTGCCGGAATGGATGATAAACATAGCAATCGTGTGGCCTTGGCAGTGGACGAGCTGTATGCCAATATTGCGAAACATGGCTATGATGGAAAGCCGGGACGTGTAGAGTTCGATGCGCGCATCCATAAAGAAGCCGACGGGCAAGCGTATCTTTATTTTACGTTCCGGGACTATGCCGATCACGCCGCGCATGAAAAGTTAAAGGCGTTGATCAATGATCCCGGAGAAAAACCTTTAACCCCTGGAGGTCGAGGATTAATGATGATTAGTGCTGTGATGGACAGACTCGAACATCGTGCTCTGGCGGTAGGCAATTACTGGTGTCTGGTATGCCGATGCGGGAGGAATATATGAAACTCGATTTAAGCGTCGAGCATAAAGATAACGGGGCGGTTGAGGTCAAGCTGGATGGAGACATCACCATTCAAACCTCACCCCAGCTTAAAAAGGCTTTGTCCAAGCTGTTTAAAGGACAGGATAAAACGATTCGTCTGGATTTGACGGATGTGAAATTCATGGATACGTCCGGTTTGGCGACACTGGTTGAAGGCCTGCAATGGAGCCGTAGTGGTGGTGGTGATTTTAAACTGACCGGGCTGAGTGAAAACGTACGGGATGTGTTCGAGCTGGCAAAGCTGGATGGAGAATTCGATATTGTTGGCCATGAATGAGTTATTCTGACCTGAGAGATTTTATCAGCGATCTGGAATCGCGCGGATTATTGCATCGCGTCAAAGTTCCGGTCAGTACTGAATTGGAAATTACCGAAATTTCAGACCGGGTACTGCGTCAGGGTGGCCCGGCGTTATTGTTTGAGCAGGTGAAAGGTTACGATACACCGGTATTAACCAACTTGTTCGGCACGGCTGAACGAATTGCTTTGGGCATGGGACGCTCTTCTGCCGATGAGCTGCGTGATATCGGCGAGCTGCTGGCCTATCTGAAAGAGCCTGAACCACCGAGGGGCTTGAAAGATGCCTGGGAGAAATTCCCGATCCTCAAAAAAGTCATGCATATGAACCCGAAGATCATCAGAAATGCAGCTTGTCAGCAGGTGGTATTGCATGGTGATGCGGTGGATCTGGATCAGTTGCCGATTCAAACATGCTGGCCGGGTGATATAGGTCCCTTGTTGACCTGGGGGCTGGTAATCACCCGTGGCCCGCATAAAGATCGACAGAACATAGGCATCTATCGCCAGCAGAAAATTGGCAAAAACAAACTGATTATGCGCTGGTTGAAACATCGTGGTGGTGCACAGGATCATCAGGAAGCTAAAAAGGCCGGTCAAACATCGTTTCCCTGTGCGGTGGCTATCGGGGCAGATCCGGCAACGATACTGGCCGCCGTGACGCCGATTCCGGATACGTTATCGGAATATCAGTTCGCCGGTTTGTTGCGCGGTGAGAAAACACGGCTGACAGATTGCGTTTCGGTGCCATTGCAGGTGCCGGCATCAGCGGAAATCGTGCTTGAAGGGTTTGTGTCACTGGATGAATATGCCGAGGAAGGCCCGTTCGGTGATCATACGGGTTACTACAATGAGGTGGAGCGCTTCCCTGTTTTCACGGTCGAAACGATCACCATGCGTAAAAACCCCATTTATCACTCTACGCATACCGGCAAGCCACCGGATGAGCCAGCTATTCTGGGACTGGCGTTTAATGAGGTGTTTGTACCTATTCTGCGTAAACAGTTCCCGGAAATTGTCGATTTTTATCTACCGATGGAGGGGTGTTCTTATCGCGTGGCCGTGGTCTCGATGCGTAAAGGTTACGCCGGTCATGCCAAGCGGGTGATGTTCGGAATCTGGTCCTATTTACGTCAGTTTATGTACACCAAGTTCATTATCGTGGTTGATGAGGATGTGGATTGCCGGGACTGGAAAGAAGTGATTTGGGCCGTTTCAACACGCTGCGACCCTGCCCGTGATTTCACCTTTGCGGAAAGTACACCCATCGATTACCTCGATTTTGCTTCGCCGGTTGCCGGACTTGGCTCGAAAGTCGGTATCGATGCGACCAATAAATGGCCCGGTGAAACCGACCGTGAATGGGGCGAACCGATCAGCATGGACGAGCGTGTGAAAGCCCGGATCGATGTCTTGTGGCCCGAGATCATGGGTGATTCAGCAAAATAAGCTAACGGCCAGGCGTCCTGACTTGCTGAGTTGATGCACAGCCCACATACTCAGGCCCATGGCTGGGAAAAGCAGTACGGGAAGAAAAGTCAGGAAGAAAATACGGGGCGGGGGGGCAGGTGATTTGAGTGAGTTCAGGATGACAGACGGGCTGATTGCCTGTCATGAGTGTGATGCATTGCATCGCCTGAGCCCGTTGCCTGAACATGCCTCCGCGCATTGCGCCTGCTGCGATGCCAGATTGTATCACAATCAACCCAAGGCCCTCAGTCGCAGTTTGGCTTTGCATCTGGCCGCTCTGGGGCTTTTTATTATCGCCAACAGTTTTCCTTTTATCTCGCTGAAGCTCGGCGGTCGTGTTGAAACAGATATGCTGCTCTCCGGGCCGCTGGCGCTGTTTGCTGTCGGCATGGGAGATATCGGATTACTGGTGCTTTTGACCAGTATCATTTTCCCGCTGCTAACGATTACTGCTGCCTTATATCTGCTGCTGCCGCTGCATTTCGGTCAACGGGCTGCCGCAACCGGAGCGGTGTTTCGCTGGATACAGCGTCTGATGCCATGGAGCCTGCTGGGTGTGTTTATGCTTGGCGTATTGATTGCGATTGTGAAACTGCTTGATCTGGCACAGATCGAGGTGGGCATTTCCCTGATGGCATTTGCCGCCCTGCTGCCAGTTGCCGTGCTGGCACAACAGTCATTCGACAGTTCATTGTTCTGGCCGCACCATTTTGAAGCCGTGGCCGCAAGCAGCAAGGGTGCCTCTGTATTGATTTCAGGCAGAGCTCGCCAGCACGGGTTGGTGACATGCCATACCTGTGCTTATCTGGTTGATGAAAAACATTGGAATTGTCCGCGTTGTGATGAGCATTTGCATATGCGTAAGCCCGATGCATTGGCCCGCACATGGGCGTTGCTGGTCACTGCGAGCTTACTGTTGATTCCGGCCAATGTTCTGCCGATTATGACGGTTATTCGCTTCGGGCAGGGTGATCCGAGCACGATTCTCGGCGGGGTGGTGCATCTGATTGCGGCCGGTATGTGGCCGCTTGGCCTGATTGTATTCTTTGCCAGTATCATGGTGCCACTGACGAAACTGCTGGCGCTGGTATTTTTGCTGGTGTCGGTGCAGCGACGATCCGGCTGGCGACCGGAAGATCGAACGCGCTTGTATCGAATCACCGAAATTATCGGTTCGTGGTCGATGGTGGATATCTTTATTATCGGTATTTTGACTTCTCTGGTCAGCCTCGATGCGATTGCCACCATCCGCCCCGGCATTGCCGCCAGCTATTTTGCGGCTGCTGTTGTGGTCACCATGATTGCAGCGCAAAGCTTTGATCCCCGGCTGATTTGGGATGCGCTGGATGAGGAATCAACACAGAAGCGGGTTCTGATGGAAAAGTCTTATGGCTAGGCCGGTGAAGCCGATGCAGCAGGCACCGTTGCAGCCGCTGGTGAAAGCCAGACGTGGCCCGTCAATGGTCTGGATTATTCCGGCACTGACGCTGGTGATCGGTTTATGGCTGGTCGTTAAAACCATTACCGAGCAGGGGCCGGAAATTACCATCATGTTTCATACGGCTGAGGGTATTGAGGCCGGTAAAACCCCAATCAAATATAAAGATGTCAAGATTGGTGTGGTGAAATCGGTGCGTTTTGGTGAAGGCTTTGATCACGTTATTTTAACGGCTCAGTTCGATCCTGAGGCGGAAGTGTTTTTGCATCGGGATACGCGTTTCTGGGTGGTCCGGCCAAGACTGAGTTTGCGCGGCGCATCCGGTCTGGGCACGCTGGTGAGTGGTTCGTATATCGAAATCGATCCGGGTCACGGTTCTCCGCAATATCATTTTATCGGTATGAATGAAGCACCGGTGGTAAAGTCGGACAGTGATGGTGTCAGGATCACACTCTTATCAGAAAAGCTGGGCTCTCTGGATATGGGTTCGCCGGTGTATTATCAGGGCATTCAGGTGGGTGAAGTGCTCGGCTATCAACTGGCTAACGATAGCCATAGCGTATTTGTACATGCTTTTATCCGGGCTCCATTTGACGAGCTGGTGCATGGCAACAGTCATTTCTGGAATGTCAGCGGTATTGATGTGTCGATGGGTGCCAATGGTGTGCATTTGCGAACACCGTCGTTGCAGTCCATTGTCTTTGGCGGCATCGCCTTTGATTCGCAGAAATCTGTCGATAGCCCCGATGAAGATGTTTCTGCACTGGTGTATACCCTGTATGCCAATTATGACGAAATTATAGCCAATGCTTACACCCGCAAATTGCGCTTTGTGGTGTTTTTCAATAGCTCGGTGCGCGGTCTTGAAAAGGGGGCGCCGGTCGAATTCAAAGGTATTAAAGTCGGTGAAGTGGCCGATGTGCGGCTGGAATTTGACAGCAGCGATAACAGTTTCCGTATTCCTGTGGTACTGGAAATTGAACCGGAACGTATCGTGGATCGCAGTCAAACTGCTGATGAAGAGGCTTACCGGACTCTTAAATCACTGGTGGAGCAGGGGCTGCGGGCGCAATTGCAAACAGGCAGTTTACTGACCGGTAAATTGTTCGTGGCGCTGGATATGCATCCGGATACGCCATTGCATCTGACCGAACAGGCCAGCAATGTGTTGCCTGAAATACCTTCGATTGCAGGTGGTTTCGATCAGATCACTGACTCTTTGCAAAGCATACTGGCCAAGCTGGATAAGGTGGAAACCGACAAGATCGGCAAGGAGCTGGAGTTAACGCTGCATGGTGCCAATATGTTGGTGAATGCACCGGAACTCAACCAGTCCATGCAGGATTTGCGCGTATCACTGAGCAGCTTCAGGCATATTGTTGAAGCATTGGATAAGCATGCCGATCCGATGGCTGCCAACCTTGAACAGGCACTGGCATCAGGGCAAAAAACGCTGGAGCAGGCCGAAAAAACGCTTGGACACCTGAATCAGACGCTGGACCCGTCATCTCCGATGCAATATCGCATGAACCAGCTCAGTCGTGATCTGTCGGATATGGCACGCGCTATCCGCTCATTTGTTGATTTGCTGGAGCGGCATCCCAATGCAGTGATCTTTGGAAAACCCGGGGCAGGAGAGCAACGATGATGCAAGCCAGTCGAATGAATATTATACTGATCATGCTCAGTGCATTTCTGGCTGTCGCTTGCAGCAGCACACGATCTCAATATTACGTGCTTGATAGCATCGCGGCGCAAAAGCCTGCTGTAGAGGCTGCGTCATCGTTATCCCTGTCCAGTATCGCCATTACGCAGCTTGAGATACCCAATTATCTGGATCGGCCACATATGGTGAGTCGTGATGCGGGAAATCAGTTGCAAATCGCCGAATATGATCAATGGGGTGGGCGTTTGCGCGATAATATTGCGCGCACGCTTGCCGATGATCTGGCTGCTCGCCTGCCGCATGTGACAGTGAGCGCTGCACCGATGCCCGGCTCGATGGATGCGGAGGTTCAGTTGCTGGTGGATATCCGCCAGTTTGAGCGATTACACGATGGCCGAGTTCATTTGAAGCTGCAATGGCATGTCAGGCATGCGCAGCAGGAAAAAATGCAAAGCCATCTGGAGCATTTGCAAAGCGAACAAAGCATTGGCGCCGGAGATTACGATGCTATCGCGGCAGCGATGAGTCAGCTACTGGCGCAACTGGCTGAAAATATGGCTGACACATTACTTAAGGAAAGGCAGTGAAGCGATTTACGCTGCTGCTGTTGTTCGGCTTGCTGTCTGTGCAATCACTGCTGGCAGCGGATGTCACGGAAGTTGAACAAGCATTTCAAGTCGCACCGCTGCAACAAGCCACGGCCGAAGACCTGCTGACAGCCGAACAAATCATGCATGAATCATTGCTCCGGCATGACCTTTACCCTTACGTGTATGAGGAGCAGACGCTGGTGCTGATGGACCGGCATAAACAACGTGATGTGCGCCGCATCAAACGCTACTCGCGGCTGGAAGCGGATGGCTCCTTCAAATCGTTGCTTGAATTCGTGCATCCCGATTCGCTTGCCGGCAGTGCGTTGCTTTTTTTGCGCTCTGGTGAAGATCAGCAATCAAGCCGCATCCTGTTGCCGGCACTGGGTCCGCATTTGATTGAATATCAGGGTGGTATGTCCGGTGGACAAATGCTGGGCAGTGAATTTACCATCGAAGATCTTGTGCCCGAAGACATGGCATTGTTTCAGTATCAGCGAGACGAAGACGTTGTTGATCACGATGAAGTTTATTTTGTCGTGCTGGCTACGATGCGGCCCGAACATGCTGAGGCAGAGCAATCGTTTTATGAGCGGAAAATATTTATCCGGCAGGATAATTACGCCATCACCCGCATCGATTATTTTGATCACAAGTCCCGTTTGCTGAAACGTCAGACGCGCCATGATATTCACCGGGTCGGTGGCGGCATGTGGCGCGCCAATATGATTGCTGTGGAGAATATGCTTAATGGTCATCGTTCGATTCTGAAAATAGATCGGCGTGTTTATTCGCGTGACTATGTACCGAATTCAATCTTTACGGAGGAGCACCTGCTGGCAGCAGCCGGTCAGCTGGCCCTTGCCGTGGAAGAGGAAGCAGCAGCAACGGTTGAGGTGTCACTGCCGGACGTTGGGTCTGATCGGCAAGAGGTGCAACCATGAATCGATTTTTCAGGCTGGGACTGACGCATCGATGGCCGGTTCTGCTGGTCATACTGATGCTGACTGCATTGGCTGTAACCGGTTTGCCACGGCTGACCATCGATACAGGCATCAACAGTATGATTGCCGATGGTGATCCGAATCGGCTGATGTATGAAGCGGTGACGGAAGAATTCGGCTCGGATAATCAGACGCTGATTTTTGTGCGTGATAGTAAGCTGTGGACACCGGCTAAACTCAATGCCCTCAAGGATCTGCATTTTCGCCTGATGGCGCTGGATGCGGTGCAAACGGTTGATGATATTTTCACCTTACGAAGTCTGCGCGGCAGCGAGGGGAGTATTCGTTCGCAGGTGTTTGTCGAGCACATTCCGGATAAGCAAAAAGAAATCGACAGACTGAAAAATGACATTCTTTATAATCCCCTGATTAAGGGAAATCTGGTGTCCGAATCAGGCCAGGCGCTGGCGATGATGGTGGCGCTGCGGCCGGAAGTGGTGAAAAAGCTCGGTCATGAGCAAGTCTATGCGACTATGCAACAGGCTATTGTTGAAGCTGAACCGAGTTTTGAGCGGATATTCCAGATCGGCTCACCACGTATCCAGAAAGAAATGGAAGACACGCTGTTTGCCGATATGCGGCTGTTGGCACCGTTATCGGCACTGGTGCTGGTGCTGGTAATTCTGCTGTTTTTGCGCAGTGCGGCTGCTGGCGTGATTCCATTGGTGACGGCAGGACTCTCACTGGTGTGGACGCTCGGCATGATGGGCTGGATGGGGATTCCGTTGAATATTCTCAGTGCCATGCTGCCGACGCTGATTATTGTCATTGGATCGACGGAAGATACACATCTGATTTCGGCATTTTTACATGCATCGGCAGAGCATCCTGAGCGAGAGCGTGAATTTCATGTTCGTCGGATGCTACGCAAGCTTGGTGTTCCGTTGCTGTTAACCGTCTTAACCACAGCGCTCGGCTTTGCCGGCAATATGTTCAGCAGCATTGATCTGATTCGTGATTTCGCCATGGCATCGACATTTGCCATGCTGGCCAATGGTGCGATTACGCTGTTGTTACTGCCAATTCTGCTGGTCTGGATGGGAGCTGGCCGGGTGAATGTGAGCAAGGATTTCGGCAAGCATGGCTTGATCGGACGCGTGCTTGAACTGAATCAGCATTCCCATGCGACAATGCAAAAGTTCGTTCTTTTTGCAACGCTGTTGCTCTGTGTGTTTTTTCTTTATCAGGCATCCAAGATGTATGTCACCAATGACCCGATGTCCTACTTCAATCAGGAGCGTCCGTTGATTCAGGATGCCGAAGAAGTGCATCAGCATCTGGCTGGTATCAAAGTGTTTTTTATCACGTTGCAATCCAACCGGGAGCAGGCGTTTCTGCATCCGAAGAATCTGCAGAAGCTGGCTGACATCGAAAGCTTTATCGCCAGACAGAATGTTTTTGATCGCAGTATTTCGCTGGCAGATTTTCTAATGCTGCTTAATCGTGAATTTCATGGCGGGCGCGAGAGCTGGCAGAAGATTCCATCCAATAAAGATATGGTGTCGCAATACCTGATGATGATGCACCGGCAGGATTTAAACCGCTATGTCAGTCATGATTATCGGCGAGCGACGATTGTGGTACGCTATAATATCAGTGATTCAAATGTGCTGAACCGTAATATTGCCGAGTTGCGCGATGTGGCCCGCGATATTGCCGGAACAGATATGCAGGCGTTTGTGGTCGGTGAAAATCTGATGATCAATGAGTCCGCTGAAACGCTGTTGCTGGCACAGGTTAAATCGCTGGTGTTGTTGCTGCTGATTATTTTTATCCTGATGTCGGTGATGTTCACCTCGATCAAGGGCGGCATCATTGCCATGGTGCCGAGTTTGATTCCGATTATTCTGATGTTTGGTGTGATGGGGCTGCTGGATATTCCGCTCAATCCGGGCACAGCCATGGTGGCGGTGATCGCTATCGGTATCGCGGTGGATAGTACGATTCATATGTTGTCGCGTTACAATGCATTGAGTCGGATTGAAGGCGATGCTGTGCGTGCGGCGCATCAAACCGTGCGCGAAGAAGCTTTACCGATGATGGCCACCAGTGTGGCGCTGGCACTGGGTTTTGGCATGTTGCTATTTTCCGACTTTGCTATTATCGCCCAGTTTGGCGCACTTTCAGCCGCGACGATGTTGTTTGCGTTGTTTGCCAATTTAATTGTGACGCCGTTGATTATGTCACGTGTACGACTGGTCGGCTTGTATGATATTATGGCCTTGAATATGGATAAGGAAACGCTACGCCATTGCGTATTGTTTCGCGGCATGTCTTCCTATCAGATTCGCAAGGCCGTGCTGATATCCGAAATGCTCGAATTTACCAGGGGCGCAAAAATAATCGAACAGGGGCAAGTTGATCGAAGCATGTACCTGTTGGTCAGTGGTGAGGTGGATGTGGTGCTCAATATCAATGGAAATGCACAAAACCTGGCAACATTAAATGCGGGCGAAGTGTTTGGTGAAATCGGTTTTGTGCGTGAAACAAAACGAACAGCCGATGTGGTAGCCAGCTCAGCCGTGACGGTGCTTAAATTCGACTATGAGCGATTGGCACACGATCTGAAATATTTCCCGCGCATTGTTGCCAAGCTAAATTTCAACATCAGTTATGTGCTCGGTGAGCGGCTGGCCGAAGGGCTTTCAAATCGTCAGATCGACCGCCAGCCAAAAGGTGAACAGTCATGATGCCGCGTGGAATAAAACTTACCCTGATCACACTCGCATCGCTGTTGGCGATAGCGCTGCTTGGTTTCGCCGGTCTGGTTATTTATCTGAAAAATAAAGATTTTAATGAATACAAAGTGCTGGTGCAGGAAGCCGCCCATGATTCGACAGGGCGCACACTGACCATCGATGGTGATATTGAAATTCATGTGTCGCTGAATCCGTCACTGAGCGTATCCGGGGTCCATTTGAGTAATGCTGCGTGGAGCAAACAGCCGAACATGCTGGATGTCGACGAGCTGGAAGTGGAAGTGCAGCTGCGGCCATTACTGCACGGGCAGTTGATTGTGAATCGTTTTATTCTGGTCAAGCCGGTTGTGAGGCTGGAAACGGATAACAAAGGCACTGGTAACTGGGTGTTTGAAAAAGCGGCAGACGCAGCTGCTCAAAGCTCTGAATCGACATCTTCCGCATCGTTACCGCAACTTGATAAGGTGCAGATTCGTGATTTGTTATTTTCTTATCATGACGGGCAAACGGGCAAACAATGGCAGCTGGGGTTACCTGAGCTGGATGGTCAGACGTTGTTTGAAGATGATCAGACGATTCTGGCATTGCAGGCCAAAGCTACTTTTGCCAAAGAGGCGATGCATATTCAGGCGCGCATCGATTCCTTGCAGGCGCTGGCAGAAAATAAAGCGGCATCGATTGAGTTGAAGGTGGATTTCAGCGATGCGATGCTTACGGCGAACGGCAGTATTGAGCAACCGTTTGCAGGTAAAGGCATACAGGCCAGGCTCGTGCTGGATAGTAAAAGCCCGGCACGGCTCGCCGCGCTGGCCGATATTGCGCTGCCGAAAGATTTTCCACTGCATATGAATCTTGATGTACAGGATAATGCCGAGGGCATGCTGGTGACACTGAACAAAGCGACATGGGGAGCCAGCGATGTGGCAGGTGACATTCAGTTGCAATTGAACGGCAAAAAACCGGCTATTGCGGCCACGCTGAAGTCGGATACGCTGGATGTAGCGGCATGGATGCCGGCAAAAGAAGAAAACAAACAGCCTGAAAAGAAGGATGTGAAGCCGACGTCGGCTGGCAAGAAAGAAAAAGCCAAAGTGTTTTCGTCCGAGCCGCTGCCGCTGGATAAGCTGAATGAACTGCCGAAAGTGACGCTGGCATGGAATATCAGGCGACTTGTCGTGCCGGACACAAGCTTGCAGCAAGTCGATATGCATATGCAACTGGACAAAGGTTCGCTACGTATCGAGCCGGTCACAATGCAGCTTGCCGGTGGTTCGCTCAAAACCAGTATCAGGCTTGATGCGAAAAAATCATCGGCCAATATGAATCTCTCCATAACGGGGCGGAATATCGTTGCCGGAAACCTGAGCAAGAGCAGCGGTGGCAATAGTGATATGATTGCAGATGGACCCATGGATCTGGATGTGACGTTGCAGGCCAGCGGTCAAAGCGTCGCGGCGTTGATGGCAGGGCTGGACGGACGCATCAAGTTGAAAATGGGTAAGGCAAAAGTCAAAACCAGTTCGTTAAACCTGATTGGCGGTGATCTGGTGATGACCTTGTTTGAAAAACTCAACCCTTTCTCGGATACGCTGGAATATACCGATTTGCAATGTGGCGTGGTGCATTTTCGTGTAGAAAAAGGCCAGATGCTGAGCGAAGATGGCATCGCCTTTGAAACCGGTCGCATGAATATTCTCAGTGAGGGCAAGATTAATCTGCAAGAAGAAACCATCGATATGGGCATCAGCACCGAGCCGCGTGATGGTCTGGGGCTTAATGTATCCAATATGATCAACGTGGTTCGGCTTGGCGGTACGCTGGCGGAACCCGGACTGTCCATGGATGCGGTCAAGAGTGGCATGGCAGCGGCGCGTGTGGCGGGCGCATTTGCCACCGGTGGTTTGTCGTTGCTGGGGGAGAGTCTGATCAACCGCGTCACGGCCGACAGTAAACCCTGCGAAACAGCTCTGGCGATGCCATGAGTAAACCTCATAGCACATGAGGCGATGGGGGCATAATCATTCACTGTTTGAACACAGCTGGTTCAAAAGTGTCTGAAAAAGTAAAGCGAAGACAACTGGAAAAACACATTCTTGATGCAACACACGCGCAAAAGCTCAGGCGTGGAGCTGTGATTCAGTCGCTCTGGAGCGGTTACGGTGAAATTGTTCGATACCATCTGTCGGGAAGCAAAGTGGCCAGCGTGATTCTCAAACATGTGGTGTTTCCTTCAACGGTTCATCACCCGCATGGATGGCACAATGATTTGTCGCATCAGCGCAAAGTGAAATCCTACGAAGTCGAAATGGCCTGGTATCAGCATTGGGCAGAGCGTTGTGATGATCGATGTCGTGTGCCGCATAGCTATTGCTCGGATACAGTGGGTGACGACCATATCATGGTGCTGGAAGATCTGGATGCAGCCGGTTTTTCCGGGCGAAAATCACATTTGATGCTGGCCGAAGTGAAGCTGTGTCTGAGCTGGCTGGCGCATTTTCATGCGACATTTCTGGGAGGGAAACCCGAAGAGCTTTGGCCGGTGGGCACATACTGGCATTTGGCAACACGTCCGGATGAACTTGCCGTCATGGATGATGAACGTCTTCGCCGTGCTGCGCCGGTGCTGGATTCGATGCTGAGCAAGGCAAAATTCCAAACGCTGGTGCATGGCGATGCCAAGGTGGCGAACTTTTGTTTTTATCACGAAGGCAGCCGCGTGGCAGCAGTTGATTTTCAATATGTCGGTGGTGGTTGCGGTATGAAAGATGTCGCCTACCTCCTGGGCAGTTGTTTGGCTGACAGGGCACAGGAAAAGCATGCACCGGCTTTGCTCGATTATTACTTTTCGAGCTTGCAACAGGCATTGCTTTGCCGAGATAAGGCCATTGATTTCAGCGCGCTGGAATCGGAGTGGCGGGGCTTGTTTGCTATCGCGCAGGCTGATTTTTATCGATTCCTGGTGGGCTGGATGCCGACGCACTGGAAAATTAATGATTACAACAAACGTGTGGCAATGGATGTTGTGGAGAGACTGCAACAGAGGGGGAGGTGAACATGACAAACAATTATGCCCTAATTACTGGCGCATCCAGCGGTATCGGTGCCGAGCTCGCCAGATTGTTTGCTGTCGACGGCATTCCACTGCTGCTGGTGGCCAGACGGCAAGAGCGCTTACATGCTTTGCAGGAAGAATTGTCCTGCTTTGTGGATGTTAAAGTGTTTCCATGCGATCTGTCGGATACGGCTTCGCGTCATTCCCTGCTGGCCTATATTGCAGAGGAAAGAATGACGTTTGATTATCTGGTGAACAATGCCGGTTGCGGCCAGTTCGGCGCGATTGCAGAAAACGACTGGGCAGCGACAGAGCAGATGCTGCAACTGAATATGCTGGCACTGGCGCAACTGTGTCGCCAATTGTTGCCACCGATGATAAAGCGTGGCTTTGGACGTGTATTGAATGTGGCCTCGATAGCAGCCTTTCAGCCGGGGCCGGGCATGGCAGCGTATTTCGCCAGCAAGGCATTTGTGCTCTCCTATTCCGAGGCTCTGGCATTTGAGCTCAAAGGAAGCGGCGTCAGCGCTACTTGCCTGTGTCCCGGTGCCACGCAAACTGAGTTTTTTGTGCGGGCGGCGATGGATGATTCGGGGCTGGTGAAAGGTAAAGGTAAATCACTGGCTTCGGCCAGAACGGTAGCCATGCAGGGTTATCAGGCAATGAACAGTGGTAAAGTTGTGACGGTGCATGGCCTGTTGAACCGGTTGAGAGTTTTCTCTCTACGTACGGCTCCCCGATCAATGGTGACAGCCATAACGGCGGCTGTTTTAAAAGCAAAGTGATTGACTGTTATCTGTTGACTGATATCAGGAAGCTTCAGTGCAGCCTGATTAGGACTAATCATTGTCGGGCTAAAAGCCGTCGGCTTAAACACTGCCAGCCTAATAACTCTGACCCTCTTTCCACATGTTTTTGGTGAAACGAAGTATCCGATTTCGCCCTGATTCTTTGGCTTCGTACATGGCTACATCAGAAAACTTAACGCATTCCCAGAAAGCATCGCTGTCCTGAGGGTAAACAGATACACCGATAGAGATCGTCTTTTTAAGCGGGCCGATAGTGGTTTTAAAGGTGTGGTTTTCCATCGATGAGCGAATGCGTTCTGCAACCTCCATGGCTTTATCCTCAGTGGTGCCAATCAACAGGGCCAGAAACTCCTCGCCGCCAAAGCGAATGGCCAGATCAGATGCCCGGATGGCTTCTTGCAGAATCCGCGATACCGTGATTAATACTTCGTCACCGGCTTCATGCCCCAGAGTGTCGTTAACCTGTTTGAAATAATCAACATCACACATCAATATGGAAATGCTGGCATTCTGCCGTTGAATACCGGCCAGCATGGTTTCGAGATAATTCTCCAGGAAACGGCGATTATATAAGTTGGTCATCGGATCACGCATCGATGATTCTTTTAACGACATCATCAAACGCTTGGCCTCAATGACTGGTGCGGCTTCAGCCAGATAGGCCTGAATCCTTGGTGAATTCGCGTGAATGCGGGCCGCTTCATCCTGAGTAAACAGAATTTGTAGAATGCCACCGACCGAACCGGATAACATAATCGGAAAACACGTGTGCTTCAGCGCATCTGCGTCTTGAATGCTGTTGCCCATAAAGGATGGACAAATATTTTCTTCTTCGCTTGATGTGACAATATGGGCACTTCGTTTGGTGCGACAGGCATCGCAGTCAACCGTGACTTCCCGGTCACACCACATTTCGCTTGCTTCAGGTAATCCTTCAGCCTTAATCAGCAGTAGGCGATTTTTGGAGTTGGACACTTCATATAAGGAAAAACGCTTTACTTTGAATTGGCCAATAAGCGTGCGGCATAAACGCGCGTAGACTTCTTCGAGGTTACGATCATTTTCGATGGACTGCTTAAAGTGGGCTGCACCCACCAGATTGTTTACGACATCAGATGTGCGAAGCAATATGTTCTTATCATCACTTTGATAGGTATGACTTAAAGTCTCAACCTTCTTCGAAATCTCACCGAGGCTGCCCTCGAGGGTTTGCATGAAATGATTGGTTTTCTCGGCAATTTCTCCCATTTCATCATTGGTATATTTTTTTACGCGCTGTGAAAAATCACCGGCTTCGGCACTGTCAAAGGCACGTTTTAAGCTCTTGGTTGTGGCGATAACAGGAAGCATCAACCAGCGAAGGGTGAACATCAGGACCAGTCCATAGAGCAGCAGTAAGCCGACCAGGCTGCCGACTGACCACATCATCACCTTGCGCTGTTCGGTAATGTCGATTTCAACGCTGACCACACCTAACACATCGCCTTCCTGAGCTTGGTGGCATTGAAGGCACCTGCTTTGTGTATGTGCGATATAGGGCAATGCGTAGTGGAATGTATGATTATTCAGTATTTCACTTTCACTTTTTTTGGAGGCAAAAACCTTTTCTTCCAGTGGTGATGAGGGGATGCCAGGGTCTAAATCTTTTCCCATTTGTGCAATGACCGATGGTGCAGGAACCACATGCGCATGCGTGATGCCGGGCACCTGAGCCAAGTCTTTGAGGTAGGGGCTAATATGATTCGGATTGCCTTCTTTCATCTCATGCGTGATGGTCAGACGGATCAATTCCGAAGCCATTTTACTTTCCAGCTGGAGGTCAGTTTTGGAAGCATGATTCATTGCATACATGGTGGCGATTGCAACCACAACGGTGAAGCTCAGTGTGCCCACGATAGTGATCAGGCTGCTTTTCGTCTGCATTCGCATGTGTATTTCCCCTCGGCATCAGCTTACAGCTGAGAATGACAATATGTCAATGAGACGCACGCCGGGGCAACAGGGCAATCGCATTAAAATCATAAGGATCATTTGTAACGAAAATGATTATTTTGTTAATTCCATATTTGCTTTGGTGAAGTCGAAGTTGGTGTGATT
>PFXG01000019.1 GCA_002791545.1 Zetaproteobacteria bacterium CG_4_9_14_3_um_filter_49_83 | reverse complement strand
TGCGTGTATTTGCCTGGATCACCGAAAACTCGGTGCATGGTTTGCAGGATTTGATGCTGCGCACCTGTCTGGTCTACGCCTCCGGTGATCTGGAACCAAGTCCGGCACGCGATATGCGGGCGCTGGAAGCCGGTATGGAACATCTGCAAGCGCGTGTCGATTTGCTGAATATGGCGCTGGCTGCCAGCAAAGGCGAAATGCGGTCTTTGGCTGAGCAGGCCAGAGATATGCATCACGATCTGAAGCAAATGCTTGAAGATGATCCGGTGCGTGAACTGGCTAAAACCCATGCGAAATATGCCTATGCGGTGCGCCCGAGGTGTTCCACCGCTCAGGCAAGTAATCCCCATGCGACGCAAGTCCAATCACAGCAACGATAGCTTCTACGAAATATTTTCTGATATGGCGCTGCTGATGCTGGCCGCTTTCATTTTCCTCTTCGCCCTGATTCTGATCAATGCTCAGCTACAGGGTGCCGGTCATGTCCGTGACAGTGCCGATGAGATTGATCAGTTGAAGGAGTCACTGGCCAAGAGCGAGAAAAAAAACGAAGCGCTGCAACGTGAAGTTGCATCACTGGCTGGCGCAGATTTACACGAACAAATGCAAAAGATCATGGAAAGTGCCGGCGTCAGCAACGACAAAGCCAAACGGGACTTTGACATGTTTGTCGAAGGTCTGCGCAATCTTCCCGGCACAGATTTACATCTGGTGGTAGATGCCACCGGCTCCATGCACGGCGTAACAACATTTCTGATTCCGGTGCTGCGCGTCATCGCCATCCGTTCCGGTAAACATCTGTCAGCCGTCAGCTGGTATGCCGATCGGCAGACAGGCACCTTCACCGGCGAGATGGGCGAAATGTTCGACCAGTTGATGCAAAACGCCCCGTTTATCGGCGCTGACGAAACCATCGGCCATACCTTTGAAGAGATCACCAAAACCAGTCCTGCACCCAGTGCCTATATGCTGATTGGCGATGAACCGCCATCAGACACGGTGTATTACAAATCCATACCTTCACCGGTCTTCACTCTGCCGCTGGGAACAAGTGACAATGCCAGCACTGTCTCAGCCTATCGCAAAATAGCCGATGAAACCGGTGGCAGAATTCTAAAACTGAAATTCCAGTAAAAAGCGAAGAAGGGGATAGGGGAGTTGTTACGCGCATTCGCGTGCGTAGCAGTGCATACGAGCAACAGATGAAGGATTTATGCGGGCAAAGGGACAAACAAGGGCGCAACAGAATTCATTAATTTCGGGCTAACTCTGAAGGGCTCTATTTCAGCAGCTTGACCCATGGGATTTCAGCATACGTGGATTTAATAGAGTTTTTTAAAGCCAAATCAGAAACCTGAATCTTCACTTTCTCTTTCTGCTCTTTAAACCAGTCATCAAAGGATGCTTTATCAATACTGATCTCTTCCGTCTTGTAACTATCCTGTTTATTGTCTAGCAGATGCACAATACGATAGCGTTGATCATCCTCGGCAATCGTGGCAACAATCGCACCTGCCTCAGTACCATCCAGCAATAAACGGAATGATTCGCTTATCGAAGGCAGACCTTCAGGAAAATGAGATTTCAGTGCATCGGGTACAGCTTTTGACGGGACACCATATTCTTGTACGGCATAGCTCATTCCCAGTGTCTCAGCAGCCAGCTCAAAACGCTGACCACCATGCACCAGCGCCCATGCCTGTTGAATCGCTTTGCGTTGCTGCTCATGTTTTCCAATATCGCGACTAAACCAGCTTCTCAGTTCACGATTAATAATTTTAGGTCTCAGGTATAAACGGTGATAAGCCGGCACATCATCTGCAAATACTTTTTTTACCGCCGCCAGAAGCTCTGGTGCTTTTGTGCTTTTATCTACCTGCACAGCAAAGGCGTTTAGCTCCTCTGCCGAAGGAGTAATCCCGGCAGCTGTTGCTACTTCAAACTCTAGTGTATCTTGAATCAAGGTCAGCATCGCTCTGGATCGCTGAATAGTGCTACCGCTATAAGCCTTTTCAATACCGATGCGATAGTCCACATCTTTAGCCGATATAGTGGAGCTCCCAACCTGGGCTAACGGCACTTCAACAAATTCCGTATCATGATCTGCGGTGCGATTACTATGGTCACAAGCGGCTAAAACAACCAGCAGGAAAAGAAAAAGGGCAGCCGCTAGCGGCCACCCTTTTTTTATGTTAAACAAATGCATCAGTTCTTGCTATGTACAAACATTGTACTGGCAGGAGGAGCAAATTCCAGGTTATCCACTCTAGAATTACCTTGCCCAAGATTGTCAATTTCGCCTCCAATGGCATAAAGTTTTCCGGCAACCTCACTCAGAGCAAATCTAATAACAGGTGATGGCATTGGCGTCTGGGTAGTCCAGGTATCCGTTACAGGGTCATACTGCTCGTTAACTGAACTTAATACATTGGTCGCATCGTACCCGCCCATAACGCTGATCTTTCCACCAATTACGACTCCAGCAGAATTACCCCGAGGAGTCGGCATAGCTGCTTTGACACTCCAGCTGTTTGTAGCCGGATCATAGACGTCATGAGTCCCTACAGCCAAAACATTAACATCTCTGCCACCGAAAACGTGGATGGCTGTGCCAACGGTAATCGCAACCATATTAATTTTAGCTGTCGGTAGCACTGTCATGGCAGTCCACGTGTTCAAAGCGGGGTCATATTCCAGAGAGCTGTTCGTCTGAGGGCCAGCACCCCATCCCCCGAAGACATACACTTTCCCTCCGGATGCAGCCGCAGCCCCGGAAGATAAGGCAATTGGAAGAGGAGCCAGCGTAGCCCAGGTATCTGTTGCCGTATCGTAGGCCTCATTGGTAGTCCAAAACCCAACGGGTGAACGTCCGCCAATCACATAAATTTTCGTTCCAACTGTGGCAAATTGAGCTCGGCCTCGCGGTGTCAGCATCGGAGCTTTGTTAAGCCAAGTGTCTGTCGCCGGATCATAAGCATAAGTTGCGACGCTTGAAGTATTGAAAGCGTTACCAATAATATAAATCTGTCCGCCGACTGTGCCATAAGCCATTGCAGAGGTAGCAACCGGAAGCGGAGCCTTGGCTGTCCATGTGCCGGGCCCGGTATTACCCGTGACTGGAACCTGCATGCCAGTGTAGGTAAAGCCAGCTGGAGGCGTAGTGGTAGGACCTAAAATTGAATAGCCTACAGGCACTGATGAGGCAACTCCTGCAGGTCCTTGTGGACCTGTAGCGCCAGCCGGGCCCTGTGGGCCTGTCGCGCCTGCTGGACCTGTTAATCCCTGAGCTCCTGCTGGTCCAGTTGCACCTTGTGGACCTGGTGTGAGTTGAATCGCAATGATTCGTGAATAATTATCATCAATTGCAACCTTGGATGCAGCAAAGTTCGCATTGACCTGTGCCGCCACTGCAGGTGTTCCTGAAGTAAACGTATTGGGAATATTCGCTTGACCAGCCCAGGCAGTGCCCATAAAGCCCAATGATAAAAATGCGGTAATAATAAATCTCATCAAATTCTCCTTTGAATTTCCTTTCGTTGTAATCAGTTCCATGTTGCGCCATCCCAGTTAAATCCACCCCAGTTGCTCGTTTGTGTTGGCGTAGGCGTTGAGGTAATTGTTGTTGTAGCTAAATTCGGCAAGTTTTTGTTTGTTACGAGTGTAGTTGCAGCGGTGTCTACAACCGAAACCCCGGAGGCCCCAAGAACAGGTAACGGAACAGGCGTGTTACCTGTCACGTTAATGGCATTACCATTCAAGTCCTGTGAGTTGAGTTTTCCATCCAGCATATCTGCCGCTACAGCCATAATAGCTGCCAGTGAACCCGTAGCTTTTGCGGCTGCCAAAGCAGGGTCTTTGTTTACTAGCTCGCTGACACCAAGCAATATTTTTGCGTATGCTTTTTCTTGTGGCGTTGCATTCACCGGTACATTCAAAGGATCGGGAACGATGACGGAAGCAGGGTTAAACCCAAGAGCCGCTGTCGTCTCTGTTTCTGAGGTTGTAATCGCTTGCATCAATGCACTGCCGTTTGCAGCAAGCTTTTTCGCTCTGTCGGCCATCGCTGAAGTTAGCGGTGTCACGATAATATTGGTTCTTCCTGACGGAACAATCGCAGAAATACCTGATCCGGAAAGCGTAGTGGCCACGCCCGAGGATTCGTCATTGTATGTGCCGCCAAGAGCCACAGCCTCAAATGGAAATACAGTCACCTTAGCATTCCAATTGCCTGATACATCCGTGGCTACAGTTGTTTGCAGTACGCCCCGGCTGCCATCCGCATTTATCGCATAAATGTTAACGGTAGCTCCGTTAACGGGGCCTTTTACGATAGATCCTGAAACAGGCACAGACCCACCACCACCACCGCTACATGAGGCAATGAAAGCCATAATGGCTAGTAACAAAGTTCGCTTGATATAAAACAATACTCTCCCTCCTATTATCGAAATATTTAATTACTGCTTACTTATCTGAGTATTCATTGAAAACAATAATCTCGATGATTTCTTTAATGATTTTCGCTTAATAAATCCATAATCCAGCCACATGATGTGTTTGTTAACTATGCCATCACTGATCGCACAATTCGTTACCCGAACAATTAAGCTTTTTTTATAAATGTATATTCAGACATTGGTAGTGTACAAGGCAGCACTTTGGTATTGGTTTGAATGGGTTTATTGATTTTTTATTTTTCACCCTATAATAGCCTCATGCACATTTTACTCGCTGACGACCATGATTTATTCCGGGAAGGAATCCGGCTGATTTTGCAGCGATTGGATGATATTGCGATTTATGAGGCCTCTAACCGCGAAGAGATTGAGCATCAACTACATCAAAACCCTTCGATAGATATTCTGTTACTTGATTTGAACATGCCTGGCGTAGGCAGCGCTAAAAGTGTCAAGGAGATCTGCACCTCATTCCCAAAACTCGCGGTAATCGTTATCTCGGGTAATGACAGTACACATACAATTGAAACCTGTTTACAAGCCGGAGCGGCCGGCTTTGTGCCGAAAGATTCATCCAGAGAGATGATGCTCAGTGCCATTCATATCGTTTATGGTGGCGGCAAATTTATCCCATCGAAGGCATACAGCAATTGTGATGCATATTCCCTGTCACATAGACAAAAAGAGATTTACGAGCTCATCATTGAAGGACAATCAAACAAACAGATTGCAAGCCACTTAAACATCAGTGAAAGTACGGTAAAGCAACATATCACCGAGCTTTTTCGCAAACTTAATGTTTCCGGTCGCGTACAGGCCATCCTAAAAGCGGGCGCGACGCTGCCATGAAACGTAGTGCAGATCATGACGAAGAGCAAATAACCTCAACGTTAAAAGAGCTGCTGGATACACATCATCTATCTGCCATTCAAAAGAATAGTATTATAAATCTGATAGGTGGAACTCTTGGTATATCTATCATTTGGTATGTTTTCGAAACCATTATAAAAAGTGAACACATCCACATTTGGGCGTTGTTAGCATTCCTGAACATGTTGATTTACATTGGCATCTGTACTTTGACAGATCATCATCGCCACATCTTTTCTGAACGACAATGGAAATACATTTTCTTTTTCCCCGCTCTCTTGGCAGGACTGGTTTGGGGAAGCCTGATTTTCTTTACTCCCAATAATGAAATTTACATGATGTTTATGTCTTGCATCATTATTGCAGTTGTCGGCACTGCTTTAGGCACAACAGGCAACAATTTATCCATATTCGCGCCTTTTACCTCACTGGTCACAGCATTTCTTGTCATCCGTTTGGTTGAGCTGGGCGGGTTCTTATACCTTAGCTTGGCACTATTTATAAGCATCTACTTCCTTGTCATGCTCTCCCTGGCCTACAAGTTCACGCAAGCCTCAACCCAGGAGCACCGTCTCCTGCTTGAAAACAAAGCCCTGGTGCAGCAGCTCGCAAATGAGAAACAAGTCGCCGAAAAAGCCAATGAAGAAAAATCACGTTTTTTAGCATCTGCCAGCCATGATCTTCGCCAACCTATTCATGCATTAAATCTATTTATAGACGCTTTGGGGCATCAGTTAACAAATAAAAAACGTAACTATTCAGCCCTTTCGGTAGTGAGGCATATTGCCACACTGCAAAAACAATCCTTGACATGGTTTTTCTGCATTTTTCTCTTTTGAGAG
>PFXG01000080.1 GCA_002791545.1 Zetaproteobacteria bacterium CG_4_9_14_3_um_filter_49_83 | reverse complement strand
CCCTCTCAAAAGAGAAAAATGCAGAAAAACCATGTCAAGGATTGTTTTTGCAGTGTGGCAATATGCCTCACTACCGAAAGGGCTGAATAGTTACTCCAATTGTTTCACAAAGCTTTTGATTTCATCCGGTGTGCCAGAGAATTCAAGAATCCGGTAGCCCTTGCCGCTATCGTCAATGACTTTGGCCAGGTTGTTATAGACAACTTTGCCGATATCAAGATCGGGTTTCATCTTCACCAGAATCATTTCACGTTCAACATGTACGACATGCGAAATATCTTCCGTTTTGATAACCGGAATTAATTTATTCAACTGCTTTTTGATCTGCTCAATCACCCTTTCATCGCCACGTGTCACCAGTGTCATGCGACTAATCGATTCGTCCAGCGTCGGAGCAACATTCAAACTTTCAATATTGTAACCGCGTGCCGAAAAAAGACCGGCAACACGTGTCAGAACGCCGAATTCATTCTCAACTAAAATTGTAATTGTATGTTTCATGCCAGCACCATCTCATTCAGTGCCGCTCCGGCAGGCACCATAGGGAATACATTTTCTTCTTTCGATACAGCAACATCAACAAACACAAAGCGATCAGTGGTGGCGAAAGCCTGCCTCAGTACGGCTTCGAGCTCATCAGCTCTGTCAACATGCAGGCCGAGTCCGCCATAAGCTTCGGTGAGTTTGACGAAATCAGGCAAGGATTCAAAATACGAATGCGAGAAGCGGGAACCGTGGAACATTTCCTGCCACTGGCGAACCATGCCCATGAAGGCATTGTTCAGTAAAACAATTACGATCTTCTGTTGATACTGAAATACCGTAGCCAACTCCTGAATACACATCTGAATAGATGCATCGCCGGTAAAAAGAACAACCGTTTCATCGGGTTTGGCCATGGCGGCACCGACGGCTGCCGGCAGTCCGTAACCCATGGTTCCCAGACCGCCGGAAGTAAGCCAGCGGTGTGGCAGGCGGAAACCATAATGCTGGGCTGTCCACATCTGATGTTGCCCGACATCGGTGGCGACAATGGCATTGCCCTGGGTGATTTCGTGTACCTTTCTGATAACAAGCTGTGGCTTGATCGGTTCATCATCAAGTTGAATAAAGCCAAGGCAATCCTTGGCCCGCCATTCGTCGATCTGCTGCCACCATAAATCAATAGCATCAAAATCCGGTTCGGTATTCTGATGGTCGATTTCAGTCAGAATCTGTTCCAGAACAATGCCGACTTCACCAACAATTGGCAGATGGGCGATGATATTTTTTGAGATCGAGGTTGGATCGATATCGATATGAATGATTTCAGCATCCGGCGCAAAAGCATCGATTTTACCGGTTACCCGATCGTCAAAGCGTGAGCCGATGGCAACAAGCAGGTCACAATGTGAAACGGCCATGTTTGCTTCGTACGTGCCGTGCATCCCCAGCATACCTAAAAAGTGTTTGTCGTCATACGCAATGCCACCCAGCCCCATCAGTGTATTGGTAACCGGAGCATTCAGGGTATGAGCAAGTTGGGTTAACATACCAGCCGCATCCATGGCGGAGTTCATGATGCCGCCACCGGTATAAAGAACCGGCCGTTTGGCTGATAGCATGGCACGAACAGCCTTTTTGATTTGACCGGGATGTCCTGTGGTAACGGGCTGATACGAGCGCAAGCTAACTGTTTCAGGCCAGATAAATTCACAAATATCGTTGCTTACATCTTTAGGGATATCGACCAGTACCGGGCCGGGACGACCTGTCGTGGCAATGTGAAATGCCTGCCGGATAATCAGCGCAAGATCTTCGACGCGTTTCACCAGAAAATTATGTTTGGTTGCTGAACGGGTAAGGCCAATTACATCGGCTTCCTGAAATGCATCGGTGCCGATCAGTGGTGTTGCAACCTGACCGGAAAAACAAACAGTTGGAATTGAATCAGCATAAGAATCCGCCAGGCCGGTAATGGCATTGGTGGCACCGGGACCCGAAGTCACCAGAGCAACGCCACAGGTTCTCGATACACGGGCAAAGCCATTGGCAGCGTGCAGAGCAGCCTGCTCATGACGCACCAGCACATGCTGGAAGTGACTTTGTTTGAAAATAGCATCATAAATAGGCAGTACAGCACCACCCGGATAACCGAATATGGTGGTTACGTTTTCACGTTTAAGACATTCAACAAATATTTCAGCGCCAGTAAGTTTCATGTGGGTTCCAATATGCATTATTCTGAAAATCCGATTCCGTTCTTTTGGGTGCTTGTGATTGTTGGAACGAGTAATGCGGAGAGGGCCAACTTTATAGCGTTTGATGATAGTCGGCTAGCTTGGAATTGAGATTGATTTTATGCAAACAGTGATTTGAACACAACCGGAAGGTCCAATCAAAAAGGGCTCCGCCGTAGCGAAGCCCTTTCTGGGGGGAATTTATCGACTTTTCATTCCGGGTTGAAGCGGCAACATTAGATAGCCATGAGAAGTGTAGCATCCCACATATGGGGGGTAATTTAAACAGGGATACTTTTAATTATGATAGCAACAAAAAAGGGCCCCGCAATTACGGAGCCCTTTCAGAGGAGTCAACGATCAGAGATGGAGATTAGCGCGCTATACCGATCATGATTGAGCCAGCTTCACCATCATCCGTCCAGAATACATCGCCATTGCCAGAAATATAGCTGGCAAATGGAGGAATGAGTCCAACTGCGGTGACATCAAGTACCGTAAAGTCACCGTTCGCAGCAGACATCGCAGCATTGGGTGCAACCGGTGCCATGACAGCAGTAAGATTACCGAAACCGAAGCAACTTGTAGGAGCCATCGGACTACAGATGATTGCCGGAGCAAGTTGCATAGGCGCGAATGCCTTATCAGTAGTCAGTAGCACGTTGTTGGCAACAGCCGGGTCAGCAGTTAAAGATCGAATATTCAGTGCTTTATGCAGATCGGCACCCTGATTATGTACATCATAAATGATGCTATTTCTCATGGCGGTAAAAGGAATCGTCAACTGATGCTCACGGATAACAATGCCCCATTCCTGAGTGCCGCCAGCATGCAATTCATACAGACCATATTCACCGTTGGCAGAGAGAATCAGGCGTCCGTTACCAGCTGTGCCCAGTACCGCACCGTAAGCATCGACGGTGTATGTAATCACACCATTTGCCGGAGTTACAACCGGAACGCCGGTGATCGGGTCAATGGTAGTATCAGTCACCGCAATGGTGACGCTTCCCGCCCCATCCAGAGAAAGGGTTCCATGCTCCGTATAGCCCGGCAGAGCTGTGAGCGGTGCCATGGAGTTATCCTGCGCCAGTAAAATGATGCGATAGTTTCCAGCCATTGATGCTGTGTTGGAGCAACGACAGGCTTCTTCACCAGAATATCAAGTCGGGCAGCCTGAATTGCATACGGATCGATATTCTCACCAATGGCGAATTCCCTGTCTCTAGAAAATTCGAAGTTCAGCCAGCTTGTACCAGACAAGAACAAGAGTTGGTTCGGATTGCCCGTTGAAACCGGTCCGGTCTGGAACTTGGCGGTGCCTGCAGCCAGCACATCAGGAGTGCCATTAACGGTGGAGGCAAATGCTGACCAGCCCATATTCCAGGTCTGTACGTCAGGCGTGAACGTTCCCATTTCAAGAACCGTTTCTGATATCTGACCGCCAGCCTGATAAGGGTCGATGACCACTTCCAGATAGTAGTATTCACTGAGTTTGGTTGGCTTCATGTTGTTCAGAACGTCAGTCATGGCCACCTGATTTGGCAGATAATCGTTGTTCAGGCTTGCGCCTTGCGGTTTGTAATAACCGGTGCGGGTATATGAACGGTGTAGAAGGCCTGGGTCATACCCTGATTCCGGGGTTGGAGCTGAATGCCAGCAGGGATATCAAAAACATAGGCCGGTGAGCCGCCAATGTTTTTCAGATTCCAGACACCAGTGCTTGTCGGGGTCATCGCAACACCAGTCTGGGTACCTCCAAAAAACTCAACTGATCCGCCATCGCTGGAAATGTTGTTGCCAGTGTAGAAGTTCACCGTGCCATAGTTATCAGCAATGTTGTTGGCCATCAGGTTGACCAGCAATTTGTCGCCGGTGATCGTCTGCAACACGAACAAGTCCTTGTTGTTGGGCACACCTTGAACGGCGCAAGGCAATTGACTGCCATTCATGGTCAGCAGATCACTGAGCAGCGTTGGCGCGGTGTTGCCAGGTAAATTCGCACAACCCTGAATATGATCCCGGTAGGAGGCGATGGCGCAGTTAGCGCCCGTTCCGAACACCGTGCAATTGCCATTGTTCCAGAAATCAAGTGCATACAGGTCTGCATTCAATGTTCTGGAGATGGTTGTGACCGATGCGCCAGCAGAAAATGTTGCCGCAGGATTGATGTTGGCTGCCCAAGATGCGGCACCCGGAGTCGGAATGTGCGTTGGCAAGGTTTGCGCAATGTTCTGTGCGGCCACATTAAGTTCAGAAGCGCTCATGCTGACAGTAACGCCATCCGGTCGTGTTTCGACAAGAGAGCCAGCCCCGTTGTCGACAAAAATACTGTTGTAGGTGTCGATTTGCTGCCAGCCCTGTGCGCCAAGCGTAAGCTGAACATTCATGTAGGGGTCAAGCGGCGCAGGTATGAATGTTCCACTGTAGGCGTCATTAAAGAAGCGTGATTCGATGACTTTATTAGTGGCAGGATCCATTGTTAGCGAGGCGTGAACAAAATTCGTGTCGATCAGTGGTGCATACATGTTCTGCATGGCATCGAGATAGTGCAGCGAATTGCCATTGGTCATCAGGGTTGCCATCACAGCGGGCGGATTGACATTCACCGTGCGGGTGATTTGTGTCGCTGCATTCGTATAACCATCACTTACATTGTAAGTGAGAGTGTAGATTCCAAGCGCCGCAGTGTTGACGGTACAGGCAATAACAATCGAGCCGGAGACATCGCCGAACACCAGATCGCTAGCCGTCGCACCTGCCTCTTTGTAAACCCCGTTCAGCGGAATATTTATCGTGGCTGGCCCGATAAATGTCAACGTTGGTGCAGTTGTGTCGGTGACTGTTACGGTCTGCGTAGCTGTGCCCGTGTTACCCGCCAGGTCCTGCACGCTCCACGTTACCGTGGTCGTTCCAACCGGGAATGGACCGACATTACTGGCTGTCGGTACGGCTGCCAATGGTCCGACAACACCTGTTCCAGGGTCGTCTACAGCAGTCGCTGTGCCCAGATTCACCAGGGTCAGTGGCGCATTGGCTTCTACAAGGATGTTGGCCGGAGCAGTAACTACAGGCGGTACAGTTTCGAACACCACATTGACCGTACGAGTGACCTGAGTTGCCGCGTTGGCATAGGCATCGGATACGTCATAGGTGATGGTGAAAGTGCCGGGAATTGCAGTGCTCACGGCTGCTACGCCACCGGTGATGATGGAAGCTGTCAGATTACCATCAACCAGATCGGTTGCTGTAGCACCCGGGTCAGCAAACGGTGAGCCCACCAGAACGGATAATGGGTTGGTACCGTTTAAGGTGATGGTTGGTGGTGTGGTATCGGTAATGGTCAACACTTGCGGAGCCGTGCCGGTGTTGCCAGCGCCGTCCGTAGCAGACCACGTCAGGTTATGTATGCCTACGGCGTAAGGGCCGGCTGGAGCTGCGGTCGGAACAATGGCAGTACTTACAGCATCAGTTGCAGAAGCATAAGCATCAACAGCAGAAATAGCTGTAGTAGCGCCGCTCGCCTCAACAGTGATGACAGACTGAGCCGTCACAACCGGTGCGATGGTGTCGACGACAATGACATTCTGGATGGCAGTGCCGACGTTGTTATGCGCATCAGTAGCGCTCCATGTGACCTGAGTGGTGCCGAGCGGGAAGCTTGCAGGCATGTTGTTGGTGATGGCTGGCGCAGCATCGACCAGATCAATGGCGGTTGCCGTTCCAATGTTGGCATAAGGTGTCAACAGTGCAGTAGCTTCGACATATATATCGACAGGAGCAGTGACAGTTGGTGCCGTGGTGTCAACGACAGTAACGGTTTGAATCGCTGTTGCAGCGTTAGCGTAAGCATCCACGGCAGTCCAGATGACTTTTGTGACGCCAACAGGAAATGAAACCGGAGCATTGTTGGCAGGCGTCAGTGTGCCAGGGGTATTATCGACGGCCGTAGCGACTCCGATATTGGCATAGGGCGTTAATACGCCGGTAGCCTCAAGGGTGATATTTGCCGGAAGCGTGATAACAGGCGGTGTAATGTCCTGATTGGTAGGAAGGCCGGTCGCCATCTTGGCAATGTGAGCATTAATGCCTGCCGTGGTCGTGCCCGAGTTGGCACTGACTGAGGTCAGCGCTGCTACGTAAGCATAGTTGTCAGCAGGCGTGGTCACGGGATCAAAACCAAGCTGCGCTGTGAGGTTTGTTTTTACTACTGTAAAGGCAGCCTGAATGTTCGTGTTGTTTTGGGTGGCATAGGAGTAAGCCGCATCAACGACGGCTGTGGTCAGAGGCGTAATCGGTGCCGTAGCAGCTACGCCATCCCATACGGTTTTCATTGGCGGGGCATTGACAGTTAAGTTTGAATATTCATCGGTAAAAGTTCCCCCTGAGCGGGAAACAACAATGAACGGACCAGCTATGCCAGCAGGAATCGTTGCAGTCCAGTTGCCATAGGCATCAGTAGGGGTATTTGAAGTAACAACCCATGTGTTGAGGTTGCCAGTAGCTGTAGATGTATAGATGTCGACCAAAGCACCGGTTACGGGTCCTTTGGAAAGTATGCCGCCAAGCTTAGAACCGGCAGCAGCGACGGTAGTTCCTCCGCCACCTCCGCTATTGCCGCATCCGGCAATGAACAGATTGGCAAGCAGCAGACAGGCGATTGCTGAGCGGCCGAACCATGTTCCTGATTGATTGAAAAAATTATGCATGTTCCCTCCTCCTTGTGTGATGGGTGAGCTTGGAACTATAGGAGGATCAAATGATCGCACATCCCCCATTTGGACTATTGGCGGTGATTGTTGAGTGCGATGGGAGCTGGTTATAAAATTGAAAAAAACACAATGAGCCATAATACTTCAGCCCATGCCAAATATTTCATCTAACTTATTTTGTTGGCTTCTGATTGTTTTTTTGAGTCTGACGGCTTGTGTGCCGAAGCGCATACCTTCCGATGATGACCGACGGCAGGATACGGTGATGGCTGTTCATCTGAATCCGATATTGGTTTGTCCGTCTTATGAAGATGCCGTGGATTCGAATATGATCGGATTTGCGACAAAGAAATTTCAAGCATCGCTGGAAAAGCGGCTCAGGGCCAGTGGTGCATACGATGCTCAGAGTGATGCAACGCTGAATGTATGTTTTGAAGATCTGAATGTTCGTCCGGGGCTGGTAACGTTGATGTTATTCGCACTGGCTGAACCGGATTATATCGGCGTGCGGGCTTCTCTGATGAAAGATGAGCAGGAATTACACCGCTGGCATCTTCAGGGGGAAAATGGGGCCGGAGGGTCTATGGCAACGTCTGGAAAATCACGACGGGTTCAGATGTTGATTAATATTGTTGAACGCAAGCTGATGCATCAGCTCGCGAATCTGGCTTCTGGCAATCTCCCTGAGGCAGTAGAAAGTACGAACTAAAAGGTCCACCGGTTAGTCCGATGGGCCTTTTAGTTGCTCAGGTGTCAATCAGGAGTCATGGCCGCGTCTGCCATCTTCATGCTTGTATTGATCACGACTGAAGCGACGTTCGCTATAACTTTGCTGACGATCCTGGCGTTGATAAACCTGACGGGCATTGGGGTAGGCTCTGACGGGTTCAGCCCGATAGCTGATCCGACGATAGTTTTCGCGCTGCTCATGGCGTTCATGCGCTACTTTAGGCGTCCTGTGAATATTCGGATAGGCAACCCGATGATGTGTCCGGGGTTGCTGATAAACAACTTGCGCCGGCTGTTGTGCGTCCGCAATAATCAATCCGGCGATGGTACCCAGTACAGCACCAAAGATAGCACCTTCAACAACCTTGCCATTGTTTGATCCGATAGCAGCTCCGGCGGCACCGCCAACGACCGCCCCGGTTGTCATGGCCCTGTCCTGTTGCGATGCAGCCTGTGCCAAAGGCGCTGCAAGCAGAGCGGTAGAAAGTAATGTGGTAATAATCAGACCTTTTTTCATTGTAGTCTCCTTGGGGAAAGTTTCCCGTTACAGGTGTTAGTGTAAAATGGTTGATAAGATCAACAATGTGCAACTTCTGCACACAGCGTGTAATTTTTACCGCGCATGATTTTTTTATCTTTGAGCTGGATGATGCGGCTGAACTTTTCACCCTGTCACAATGACATATGTCTACCGAAAAAGATGATCGAGGAAAAAAAGTTTCCGTTTTCATCTATGTGAATGATGTGGGAACTTTTTTTTGAGGCATGATTGAGCGGTACCTAAAATGGATTCGTTAGGGAGATTGTTATGTGGCAGAAAAGCAACGGTTTAGAAGTAAGATGAACGTTCATGAAACCTCGGCGGAGGCACGTTCAGGGAGCGATCTTGAACAGAGACATGATCAGCTCGAGTCTGCATTAATGGGCACTGTTTTTGCGATTTCCAAAGTGTTTGGCGCACGTGATCCATATTTACAGGATCATCAGCACCATGTGGCCCATTTTTCTTCGGCGATAGCTAAAGAGCTTGGCTGGTCGAGAGAGCGAATTAAAGGGCTGCATTGTGGAGCTATGATTTATGATATCGGCAAAGTAAGTATACCTGCTGAAATTCTGAATAAGCCGCGTAAGCTGACATCGGTGGAGTTTCAGTTGATGAAAGCCCATACCACGACTGGCTACGACATTCTCAAGGATATTAACTTCCCATGGCCGATTGCAGATATAGCCCATCAGCATCACGAGAGGCTCGATGGATCCGGTTATCCGCAAGGACTAAAAGGAGACCAGATATGCCCGGAGGCAAAAATTGTAGCTGTGGCCGATGCGGTTGGGGCAATGCTTTCACATCGGCCTTATCGAGCAGCACTTGCCAGAAATACAGTTCTTGCTGAAGTTGAAGCTAAAAAAGGGGTGTTGTTTGATGTCGATGTGGTGGATGCCTGCACATGTTTGATCAGAGATAAAGGTTATATTATTTAGCGGATAGCTCTGGCTGAGAAAATCCGCAAGCGTTTCGGATCATGCACCAGAGGAAACATTTTAAAAATTGTTGGCACAGTATCAATTTGAATAAGGGCAGCGGGTAAACCTGTATGAAAATGTTATCGACTTCAGCTCTGGCAAAAGAAATGGGAATAACATCTCGTGAACTTCAGATCACCCTGATTGAAAAGGGGTGGGTTATAGACAGTAACGGTGAGAAAAAACTGACGGATGCAGGAAAAAGCATCGGCGGGGATTATAAAACCGATAAACGTTATGGAACCTATATCGTTTGGCCTGATAAAATAGCTGGCCGCATATCCGCGCCTTCCGTTGCCAGCATAGCCAAGCCAAAAGGTGAGCTGCTTACGGCTACGTCGCTGGGAAATGCGTTTGAGATTTCAAATCAAAAGATCAACCTTATTTTGTCTGAGCTGGGCTGGATTAAAAAATCGTTGAAAGGCTGGGAAATAACCAAACAGGGCGAAACAGTTGGCGGCGTTCAACTTGAAAACACGAAATCAGGTGTACCTTATGTTTCGTGGTCAAAAACAATTATGGAGAACAAAACATTGCTGGATTCTGTGAATCAGACAAAAGGCAATGAAAGCGAATCCGCAAGCGAAGCGTTGCAGGGGAAAAGCAACCATGAGTCCGGCTTTCGGGATAAGTTTGAGGCGAAGTTCCGCAGTACAGATGGTCATTATGTACGTTCAAAAGCAGAGATGTTGATCGATAACTGGCTGTACATGGCGGAGATAGTTCATGCCTATGAAAGAAAACTACCTGTCGAAGAAGAGGTGTATTGCGATTTCTATCTACCCGGCGGCAAGGTTTATATCGAGTATTGGGGATACGAAGACAACCCGAAATACCTGAGCAGAAAGAAAACAAAAATCGAAATATATGAGAAATACGCTTTTAAACTCATCCAGCTTAACGATGCCGATGTGGTCAATCTCGATGATGTATTACCGCGCCTTCTTTTAAAACACGGTATTCAGTCTTATTGAAGGGTAAGGCTCGGACAATCTTCTGGATTCAAACTTTCGCCTGAAAGGTGAAAAATACACACAGTCGACCGGTGATTGCGAACAAAGAGGAATAACCTAGTCTACGCCAACTTTTAATTCTGGATTTATTGATAAGAGGGAGACGGCGGTGACCTTTCAGGACTTGATCATGACATTGCAGCGGTATTGGGCTGCGCAGGGCTGTGTGGTGCAGCAACCTTATGATTCACAAATGGGTGCGGGCACATTTCATCCGGCCACTTTTCTGCGTGTGCTGGATGATAACAACTGGCGCACGGCTTATGTGCAGCCTTGCCGTCGTCCGACAGATGGCCGTTATGGCGAAAACCCCAACCGTTTACAGCATTACTACCAGTTTCAGGTGATCCTCAAACCGGCACCGGAAGATATTCTCGATCTGTATCTGGGTTCACTGCGCGAAATCGGTATCGATACCGAAGTGCATGATATCCGTTTTGTCGAGGATGATTGGGAATCGCCAACCCTCGGCGCCTGGGGATTGGGCTGGGAAGTCTGGCTCAATGGCATGGAAATTACCCAGTTCACCTATTTTCAGCAGGTTGGCAGTGTCGAGCTGAGCAAAACGCCGGGTGAAATCACCTATGGTCTGGAGCGGTTGGCGATGTATTTGCAGGGTGTGGAAAACGTCTTTGATCTGACCTGGGTGGAAACACCCGGTGGTGAGAAAGTGAGCTACGGCGAAGTCTTCCATCGCAATGAGATGGAGTTTTCCGGTTTCAATTTCGATCAGGCTGATACTGACTGGCTGCACACGCAGTTCGACCACGCCGAAGGTGAATGCAAACGCCTCACCGAATGTAATCTGGTCTTGCCCGCTTATGAGGAAGTGATGAAGGCATCACATGCGTTTAATTTACTGGATGCGCGGGGTGCTATTTCCGTGGCTGAGCGTCAGCGTTTTATCGGGCGTGTGCGAGGACTTGCACGCACCGTTTCCCGTGCCTATGCGGGGGTGGATGCATGAGTACGCAAGCATTATTAATCGAAATTGGTGTCGAGGAAATTCCGGCCGGTGTTTCTTCATCGTTGATGGCATCACTACGCCAGGAACTCAATAAACTGCTGGCTGCGCATGGCATTGATCAGGCGCAATGGACAGAAGGCTGCACACCGCGCCGGCTGTTGCTGCACTGGGCCGGTTGTCCGCTCAAGCAGGCCGATTGTGATGAAACGATTTGGGGACCACCGGAAAAAGTAGCTTATAAGGATGGTAACCCGTCACCGGCGGCTGAAGGATTCGCCAGAAAAGCAGGGCTGTCGGCGAGTGATTTTAAACTGGCGGATAAAGGCGATGGCAAAGGTCTGTATATGCAAGCCGTGGTGCACCGTCAGGGCAGGTCTGTCGTAGAGATTCTGGCTGAAGCCATGCCGGGTATTTTGCGTAAATTGCCGAGTCCGAAACAGATGAAGTGGAATGATGGCGAGGCGCGTGACGATGCATTTATTCGTCCGGTACGCTGGATTGTGGCGCGTCTGGGTGAAACACAGATTCCGTTTTCATTTGCCGGGGTTGAGTCAGGCAAACAAAGTCGTGGGCATCGTATTCATGGTGGCGTTGGCGAATTGAACATCAATAATCCATTGGGCTGGCTGCGTGAGCAGAAGGTGGAAGCGGATCGGGCCGCCCGCCAGGCAAGCATTCGCCAAGGCATGGCTGAGCAGGCGATGGCAGCCGGTTTGCAGGTGGTGGTTGATGACGAACTGATCTCCGAGGTGGCCGACCTGACCGAATGGCCGGTGCCGGTGTTGTGCACGTTCCCTGAAGATTATCTGCGCCTGCCGCAGGAAGTAATTCGTATTACGCTGAAAAATCATCAGCGCTGTTTTGTGACGCAGGATCAGAGCGGCAAGCTTTCCAATCGTTTCTTCGCAGTGGCCAATATCGAGTCGAAAGACCCGGCCAAAGTAGCTGAAGGCAATGCCCGCGTAGTGAATGCGCGTCTGGCTGATGCGGCGTTTTATTTTGACCGTGATCCGCAGCAATCGCTGGAGGCGCGCGTTGAGCGTCTGAACGGTATCGTCTTTCAGGATGGTCTGGGCATGGTCGGTGATCAGGTGCGGCGTATGCGCGCTTTTGTTCTTGATGTCGCCAGTGCCGTCGGTGCGGATGCCAATGCGGCGCAGCGTGCCGCATATCTGTGTAAGTCCGATCTGACGGCTGGTCTGGTGTCTGAGTTTCCTGAGTTGCAAGGTTATATGGGCGGTGTTTATGGCCGCATGAACGGTGAACCTGAAGCGGTATGTGCGGCCATTGCCGAGCATTATCAGCCTGCAGGAGCAGACGATGCGCTTCCGGCTTCGGCCGAAGCAAGGGTGATTGCGCTGGCAGAGCGTGCCGATAAGTTGCTCGGTTATTTTCACCTTGGCCGTATCCCGACCGCCAGCGCCGATCCGTTCGCTTTGCGTCGGGCGGCTATAGGTCTGATTCGCTTGCTCACTGCCGCCGATATGCCGGTGCAGATGAGTCTGAGTGAAGTGATCGGCGGAGCAGCCCGTCAGTGGAATGAACAGCGGGTCACGGTGTCAATCAGTGCGCAAACTCAGCAGCAGGTGAAGGAATTCATTGTTGAGCGACTGCTCGGTATGGCGGCTTCTCTGGGTGCAGGGCGCAATGCGCTGGAAGCGGCGCTGGGAGCCAGTGTTGAGCTGCCGCTGTATCAGCTGATGGATGTGGCACGCTTGCTCGATGGCTTTGCCGGTTCCGAAACCGGGCAGGCCGTGGCAGCAGCCAACAAACGCATTGCCAATATCCTCAAGAAAGTTGAAGGTGAGATTGGAGCGGTTGAAACATCCCTGCTGACTGAAGTGGCAGAGCAACAACTCTTTGCTGCACTGACAAAGGCTGAGGCTGATTTCCCGGCTGAAGCGGCGGCGCAGCTGCAGGTATTGGCTGCATTACGTGAACCGGTGGATACCTTTTTCGATGATGTGATGGTGATGGCAGAAGATGCGGCTGTGCGGGCCAATCGTCTGGCTTTGCTGTCGCGACTGAGAAGTCTGTTTTTGCAACTCGCAGATATTTCTCGCATTTGATCCCAGTATGGAGGTGGTGAGTATATGAATACTATGTCGACAGGCTTTCGTTGGTGGCGTCGCGGTGACCTTGATGGTTTTTTCGGATTGTTCGTTGATAACCTGATTCAGTTGATTCTGATTGTAACGCTGTGTTCCGGCTTGCTGGGTATGCCTGACTCGCTGGTGTTCGGGCGTATTCTGCCCGGTGTCGCAATCAGTTTGTTGATGGGCAATCTGTTTTACGCATGGCAAGCCAGAAAACTATCACTGGCAACTGGCAAGCCTGCAACAGCGCTGCCTTACGGTATCAATACGGTGTCACTGTTTGCTTTTGTGTTGTTTGTGATGCTGCCGGTGATCAAGTCGACGGGAGATGCTGAGCTGGCCTGGCAGATGGGGCTGGCGGCATGTCTGGGTTCGGGCATCATCGAATTGGCCGGTGCCTGGGTTGGCGCACGTATCAAGCAGATTACTCCACGCGCCGCACTGCTGGCGACACTGGCAGGTATTGCTATCACCTTTATTTCGATGGATTTCGCCTTCCGCATTTTTGCCGATCCATTGATTGGATTTGCTCCGCTGGCACTGATTTTTATGCAATATATCGGTCGCATTAATTTGCCGCGCGGTATTCCGGCAGGATTGGCGGCAGTGCTTGTTGGCACGGTGCTGGCATGGGCCTTAGGGCGCATGGACGGGCAGGCCCTGGTTGCGGCTTTGCCACAGCATATGTACTGGCCGACGCCCTATGTTCTCGATATGGCGCAGGCTTTTGTTGCGCCGGAATTGATTGGCTTTATGGCGGTCATTGTGCCGATGGGCCTGTTTAATTTACTGGGCTCGTTGCAGAATCTGGAAAGTGCCGAGGCAGCAGGCGATGTATATCCGGTCAAACCTTCGCTGGCAGCCAACGGACTGGGTACGATTGTAGCGGCCTGTTTTGGCAGTTGTTTCCCTACTACCATTTACATCGGCCATCCGGCCTGGAAAAGCATGGGTGCCGGTGCCGGTTATTCGGTAGCCAATGGTGTTGTGATGACGCTGCTGTGTTGCTTTGGTCTGGTGGGTTTTGTCGCCGCGCTGATACCGATTGAAGCAGGGGCGGCGATTTTACTGTGGATCGGTATCATTATTGCGGCGCAAGCTTTCAAGGATACGCCCAACCATCATGCTGCGGCGGTGGTGGTGGGTTTGATTCCGGCGGTAGCGGCGTGGGGGCTGCTGATGCTGGAGTCGGGCTTACGTGCGGCCGGTACCAGTGTAGGGACGGTTGGTGTACAGGCGTTGTCCATGCAATTGCCGATATTCGGTATGATTGCGCTGGAGCGCGGTTTTCTTTTTACCTCGATGATTCTGGCGGCGATGACGGTATGTCTGCTGGATAAGGCCTACAAAAAAGCAGCAAATTGGGCACTGGGCGCCGGATTATTCAGCGCACTGGGTCTGATTCACGGTTTTCGCGTTGAAGCAGGCGGCATCGTAAATGCCTACGGGCCCTCAACCACCTGGCCATTTGTCATTGGCTACCTGTTGATTGCGGGATGCTTTTATATTCTGGGGCAAAAGTCTGATTCGGTAGCACCTGATCACGATTGATGGACATCATTCGAGCCAATGCAGACACGATCTTCGGATTAATGGCCGCATGGCTCGTGCTGTTTGGCGCAGCCATCTGGTCCAATCGTCTGGCGCTGGGTCTGGAAAAAAGCCTGCTCTGGGCATCGTTGCGCGGTCTGCTGCAATTGCTCGTGCTGGCGTTTGTTTTGCAGAGCATTTTTGGTCTGCAAAGTCATGCAGCTCAGGCGCTGGTGATATTGTTCTTCTGCGTTCTGGCAGCATGGAATTCAGCCGGACACAGCCATGCGTCGGGTATTTCCAAAGCTAAAGTCTGGATGTCGGTAAGCATCGGTCTGGCCGTTGCATGTACACTGACACTGCCCTGGCTGGCCTTCAGCGGTTCTATCGATAACACCACCCGTGCCCTGATTCCTCTGGGTAGCATGATCGCGGCCAATGGTATGAACGCTGTATCGCTGATGTTGACCAGTATGAACCGTGGTGATGTGGTGAAAGAGGGGCTGCACGCGGCCATGATTCCATCGGTGGATACGCTGAAAATGGTCGGGCTGGTACATATGCCGGGGATTTTCGTCGGTATGATTCTGGCGGGCAGTACGGCGATGGATGCGGCCAGTGCCCAGTTAATTGTGTTGTATATGATTGTGGCATCAAATTTTTCCGCCTGTATCGTTTCCTTCCTCATGATCAGTTATTTCAGAAAAATGCAGAACTTCTCCACGTGCGATTAAAGCGGCTCGAATTATCCGGCTTCAAGTCGTTTGTGGATCCGACGCGCATTGATTTCGGGCGTGGTATCACTTCTGTGGTCGGGCCCAATGGCAGTGGCAAGTCGAATATCGTCGATGCAATCCGCTGGGTGCTGGGCGAACATTCGGCCCGTCATTTGCGTGGCGGCGTGATGGATGATCTGATTTTTCAGGGTTCGGATACCCGCTCGCCGGTGGCGATTTGTGATGTCGAACTGATTTTTGAGGTTGAAAAAGGCCTGCTGTCACCACCGTACCACGAACTCGATGAAATCAGAGTGCGTCGACGTTTAACGCGCGATGGCGGCTCGGATGCCTTCATCAATGGCAAGTCTGTACGCCTGAAGGACATCGTTGATATTTTCCTGGATACCGGCATTTCAACCCGCGCTTATGCCATTATCGAGCAGGGCTCGATTGCCCGCATGATTACGGCGAAGCCGGAAGAGCGCAGATTGCTGCTGGAAGAGGCGGCGGGCGTTATGAAATACCGGGCGCGCCGACGTGAAACCGAACTGAAAATGAACAGCACGCGACAGAATCTGGAGCGCGTGGCGGATTTGCTGGAAGAAGTGCGCAGTCAGTGCCGCAGTTTGCGTCAGCAGGCTTCGCGGGCCGAGCGATTCAGAACCATGCAGAACACATGTGAACAATTGCAGAAGCAAAGCATGGGTTACACTTATCGCCAGCGACAACAACAGCTGGCGATGGAAGAAGAAAAATTACAGACAGCAGCAAGCCTTTTACAACAGACGCGCAGCGTTCATGCGGCGAGGGAAAGAGCGCTGGCCGAGGCGCGAGCCACCGTACAGCAGCATGATGAGCAGGTGCAACAGGCGCAGGATCAGCTGCGTCAGGCCGAACTGTTGCGCAGCCAGTTACAACAGCAGGCAGAGCGTGTAAGTGGTGAGAAACGCCTGCTTCAGGAGCGCATCAACACGCTGGAGCAGCGATTACAGGAAGCCGCAGCCCGCAGTCGGGTACTGGCAGCAGATATTGCGGAGCTGGAGAAAAAGGAAGCCGCCAGGCATAACGATGATCTGCTGACGGACCGTCAGATGGCAGCTGAAGCTTATGAAGAGACACAAGCGCATTTGCTCAGCATGCGTCAGCAGCGTGATAGTTTACTGGCTGAGTTCGAGCAATTGCGCGGGGCTTTGCAGAGTATCGAAAGCCGTAAGCAACAGGCGCTGGAAATGGTCGATCGATTGCAGCATCGTTTGTACAAGGTTGATGCTGAACTGGTCGATATTCGTGAGCAGGTGCTGCAATATCAGACGCAGGTTCAGTCCGGTGAAGAACGTCTGGAAATGGCGGAACACGCGCTGGTTGAAGCGGAAACCACACTGTTGCAGAGCCACGAGCAACATGAACAAGCGCGAGCCGATCGCTTGCAGGGCATGCAACGCCGCGATGAAAGTGAAAGGTCGATGCGGGCAGCGCGTGGTAATGTTGATGAGCTGCGCGCTAAGCTGGAGCAGCAACAGGGCTTGTCGCACGAGTGCCGCAGACAGTTAAGTGAGCTGGGTGGCGTCTGGGTGGATGAATCGCTGGAAGTTCCGGCCGGACTGGAGCTGGCCGTAGCGGCAGTTTTGCGCGGCATAGAAGCCGATGTGCTGATGCCGTTGCATGAACACGAATTTTCTTCAGAACTATTGGCCTCACTGAAAGAGAAGCCGCTGGCGTTACGTGTGAAAATGAACAAGACCCAGCAAGAGTTGTTTATGGGAAACCTGACAGATGCCATGGGTTTAAACGATACACACCCGCTCTATCCGATGTTTGCGCATGCTTCACTGGTGGAAGATGTGCAGGCTCTTTGCGTGCCGCAGTCCGGTTGCATCGTCAGTCGCGATGGCTGGTATCTGGACTCGCAGGCCTGGCTGGTGCCACCGTCACGCAAGCATACGGTACGTCGTCTGGAGATGAAGCGTCAGCTCAAACAGTTTGAGCAGGATTTTGCCCGCCATTCCGCCACATGGCAGGAAGCTGAAGCCATGTTGCAGCATATCGAACTGGCCGAGCAGCAGGCACGGCAGCAGTGGCAACAACAGCAGCTTAAAGTTACCGAGGCCAAAAGTATGTTGCAGGCGGCGCAAATGCAGTCCAAACAGGCGCTCTCCACACTGACGTCGCTGCAATCACGCGAACAGCATTTGCAACAGGAGCATATGTCGATTCATGCCGATATGGCGCACTGGCATGGTCAGCAGAGTAATGTGGCGGATGCGGATATTCAGCGACTGGCAGAGGCTGAGCAGCGCTTGCAGATGCAAACAACGGCCACGCAGGTGGCTGAGGAACAAACGCAACAGGCACGCATTAAGTTATCGCATGCTGAGCAGGCGTGGGCTTTGCATCAGCAGGCCGTTGAAGCAGTGCAACGGGATCTGCAACGCTTGCGTCATGAATATCGGCAGTGGATGGAACGTGATCAGCACGATGCGAAGCTGCTGCTGGAAGTACAAAAGCAACTGACGGAAACGTCTAAATACGATGAGCTGGATATGCAACTTGCCGCTGCAATTGAACGGGTGGAAAGAACGCATCAGGAACTTTCTGCTTTGCAGGCGCAGGGGCATGCGTGTTTGCAGCATCTGCATAGCTGCGAGCAACAGGAGCGCGAAGCGCGCAAGCAGATCGAGCAGGTGCAACAGAGTAAGCAGCAGGCGGAATTGCAATGTGTTGAAAGGCGCACCCGTTTACAGGATCTGGCCGAAGAGATATGGCAAAAACTGCAACTGGAACCGGAAACATTGATTGATGATTCGGTATCGGATGCTGATGCGGCACAATGGTCGCGTCAGTTGCAGGAAGTCGAAATGCAACTGGCGCGTTTCGGGCCGGTGAATTTGCTGGCGATTGATGAGTTTGAGCAGGCGTCACAGCGCGAAGGATTTCTTGCCGAGCAGTCAGCTGACTTGGAAAGCAGCCTGACGACGATGGATGAAACGATTCGCCGCATTGATGCAACCACACGCAAGCGGTTTATGGATATTTTTGAGCAGACCAATGGCTTTTTCAAGAAGACGTTTCCACGCTTGTTCGGTGGTGGCCGCGCCGAGTTGCGGCTGGATGGTGATGATGTGCTGACGGCAGGTGTGGAAGTGATTGTTCAGCCACCGGGCAAACGTTTGCAGGAAGTGACGTTGCTCTCCGGTGGTGAAAAAGCATTGACGGCGGTCGCACTGGTGTTCTCGATCTTCTGCATCAAACCGGCACCATTTTGTATTCTCGATGAGGTGGATGCACCACTGGACGATGCCAATGTGGAGCGCTTTGTTGATATGATCTCGGAACTGGCTGGCGAAGTGCAGTTTCTGGCTATCACCCACAATAAAATCACCATGCAAAAGGCGGATCGACTCATCGGCGTATCGATGCCGGAAGCAGGCGTTTCGGCCATTGTGGGCGTGGATATGCAGGCGATGACGGCGGCATGACAATCGAATGACGGTTAAATGACAATGGAAAATAAGCAGGCAAACAAAGCGGCAAACAAAGCGGCAAAGTGGCAGATAAAAAAACTGCCGACAGGTGTGATTCTTGATCGGGATGGGGTGATCAATTTTGATTCGCCGGATTATATCCTGACACCTGAGCAGTGGCAGCCGATCCCCGGCAGTCTTGCGGCTATCGCGCTGTTATCCAGGGCAGGAATTGTCGTCAGTATTGCCAGTAACCAGTCGGCACTGGCCAGAGGCATGCTGGATGACGCAACTTTTGCGGCGATTCATGCCAGGATGATGCTGGCAATTGAAGCTGCCGGTGGTCAGTTGAGTCATGTGGCTTATTGTCCTCACGGACCGGATGACCAGTGTGAATGCAGGAAACCCTTATCGGGACTGCTTGTTGAATGCCTTGCTGCCATGCGCTTGCCTGCCGATGAAGTGATTATGATCGGAGATTCATTGCGCGATGTTCAGGCAGCTTTAACAGCCGGAGTTCGGCCGCTGCTGGTGCAGTCGGGTTATGGCGATGCATCTGCGATTTTAAAAAAAGCGCATGCACTGGATGCCGATATTGCGGTGTTTCCTGACTTACAGGCCGCTGTAAATGCTTTGTTGCATGGTGATTAAGTCGCTTTTCTAAGGTATTCTCGCTGGTTGTCAGTACCTCGGTTTAATACCCATTGCCTGTTTCAGGTCTATTTCAGATTTCTCATGCATTGTCCGCCACATGGAAACGAACAATCAAAATATCATGGTATGGGATTTGGCACTGCGCTGCTTCCACTGGCTACTTGTAGCTGCATTCTTTACAGCCTGGTGGTCGGAAGGTCGGGATATCCGGATTCATCTGGTGGCGGGCAGTCTTGTCTTCGGCTTATTGCTGTTCCGCTTTATCTGGGGCTTTGTTGGTCATAAGCATGCCAGATTTTCTGGCTTCTGGCCTTCTGTTGAAGCGATCAGGGGACATTTCAGACTGCTGCTACAGTTCAAGGCAGCGCAGGATGTCGGTCATACACCCATGGGTAGCGTGATGATTTTTATATTGCTGCTTATGCTGCTGATTTTAACACTTTCAGGAATGGTTCTGGCAGGGGTTCAGATGAATACGTGTCTGTTTTCATTTGCCAGCGCTTCAATGGGGTTTGAAACAGAAATATACACTCAGCAGATCCACGATCTGACGATGCATATTCTGCTGGTACTTATCGGCATCCATCTGGCTGGAGTTGCCGTGGAAAGCATCTTGCTTCGAAGCAATCTGGTTGTTGCAATGTTTACAGGTAAAAAGAAAATCAAGGAGATGACACAATGAAATATATAATGGTCTTGGCTATGCTCTGCTTCAGTTATCCGGCGATGGCATCAGAACAAGTGGTGCAATCGTTGCTGGATCAGTACCGTGGTGCAGGGGCGGATGCGTTTGATGCAAGTCGGGGAGAATCGATGTGGCAGCAGCAGTATCTGCAGCCGGAAGAGGAGAAAAAGGTGAGTTGCGCATCTTGTCACTCGGCAGATTTGCGCAGCAGTGGTATGCATATGCGTACCGGCAAAATCATTGAGGCCATGGCACCAAGTGTTAATGCTGAGCGGTTGACTGATCCTGAAAAAATTGAAAAATGGTTCAAACGCAACTGCAAATGGACGATGGGACGGGAATGCACAGTTCAGGAAAAAGGCGATTTTCTTGTCTTTATCCAATCTAAATAATCGGTTTAAGGAGATGGTTATGAAACAACAAAATATTTGGGGCATGGTCCTTCTTTCGGGCTGTCTGACATTCTCTTTGGCCACATTGGGTTGGAGCGATGAAGATGAGCGTTGGGGAGGCAAGAGCAAGCAAGATAAAAATGTCTGGGAAAGAACCTCAGACGTGCCGCTGGTGACGAATAAGAACTATCAGACTGAATGCTCGGCATGTCACTTTGCTTATCAACCGGGCTTCTTGCCGGAGCGTTCATGGAAAAAAATTATGGGCTCACTGGATGATCATTTTGGCGAAAATGCCGAGTTAAGTGATGCCATGACGCAGGAAATCGAGAATTTTCTTGTTGGCCGTGCCGCCGATGTGATTCCTAATCGTTTCAGTCGCAGCATTCTTCGTTCGATCAGTGCTGGTGAAACGCCATTGCGAATTTCAAAAACCGCATATTTCGAACGTAAACATGACGAAATACCCAATCGACTGGTTGCCGGAAACCCTAAAGTTCGTTCATTTTCAAATTGCCTGAATTGTCATACCACGGGTGATCAGGGTTCATTTGATGAGCATCGCGTCAATATTGCCGGCTTCGGCCGTTGGGACGACTGATAATTATGCGTATCACAAGGCTGATAGTGTTGTTGCTTGCGATGGCTACTGTCAGCCTTGCTTATGCTGATGATATTGATCGCGTGCGGGAGCTGCGTAACAGCGAAAGTATTCTGCCGTTGTCAGTCTTTGTGAAGTCCATCAAGGCTTCTTATCCGGATAGTACGTTGCTGGATGTTGAGCTTGAAGAGGAACACGGGCAGATTGTTTACGAAATCAAAATGATGGACAGGCACCATCACATTCACAAGCTGGAATTTGATGCGAAAAGCGGAAAGCTTCTCGGCGAGGGTGACGACTAATGCGACTGCTGCTTATTGAAGATGATCCGGTTTTATGCCGGGAGCTGGAACAACAACTTCGTCAGCAAGGTTTTGCCGTTGACAGTACGCACAAAGGTGTTGATGGCGCCTTTATGGGGGAAACCGAACCCTATGATATTATCATTCTTGACCTTGGCCTGCCCGATCTTCCGGGGCTGAATATCCTGAAGCGATGGCGCAGTAAGCCGCTCACGACGCCGGTTCTGGTGTTGACGGCGCGAGGCGCATGGCATGAGAAGGTAGAAGGATTTCGCAGTGGTGCGGATGATTATCTGACCAAACCTTTTCATTTTGAAGAGCTGCTGGTGCGTTTGCAGGCGCTGATCCGGCGTGCCTCCGGATTGAGCAGTGCTTCAGTTGTTGTGGGAGATCTGGAACTGAATGAAGAAACGCAGACGGTGAGCTGGATATCGGACAGGCAGCAGGGTGAAAATATGGAGCTGACCGGCGTTGAATTTCGTTTGTTGCGCTACATGATGTTGCATCCGAAGCATGTTTTTTCAGCTTCACAACTGGTGGAGCATGTCTACGATTACAACGATGAGAAAGAGAGCAACGTCATTGAAGTGTATATCAGTCGCTTGCGTAAAAAATTCGGTAAAGATGTGATTTGTACGCGTCGCGGGCAGGGTTATTTTCTGAATCCTGATGCGCTGACGCAGGCAGTTGATGACGCATAAATTCAAAGGGGGTGTTCAGCTCTACTCTTTGAAAAAACGGCTGATTATCAGCCTTGCCGCCAGTCTGGCGTTGTTTTTCCTGATTCAGACACTGATTATTGGCAATGAAGTTCGAGCATTGAGTGAACAGAATATTCACTCCCGACTGGAGCATGACCAGAAGGAGTTGCTGGCAGCGCTGAGTTGGGCCCCTCCGGCTGAGCCCGTCCTCGACCCGGCACGAATTCCCGGTATTTATCAGCGGCCATTTTCGGGGCACTATTTTCAGATATCGATAGGCGGATACCAGCTCCGCTCCCGCTCCCTGTGGGATGAGCAACTGTTGCCGGTGCGCGAAAAAATTTCAGATGATATTCCTGGCCCGGCGCACCAGAGGTTGCTGATGATTTCACAAGATTTTGTAATACTTAACCATCCGGCTCAAATTCGTATAGCGGAAGATGTTTCGGGGATCCGTTCCAATACAGCGTCCTTTCAAAAAAGTCTGTTGCTCTTTGCGGCTGTCGGATTAATGCTGCTGCTGATTCTGCAGGGAACAATCATTCGTTATGGTCTTGCACCATTGCAACGCATTCGTGATCAGTTGAGGCAGTTGGAGAAAGGCGAAATTGAGCAGGTGACGACACCGGCACCCAGCGAAATCATGCCGTTGGTTGAAGAGATTAATCAATTGCTCCAGTTGCTGCGCAATCGACTGATGCGATCACGGCATGCGCTGGGCGATTTGGCCCATGCGATGAAAACGCCGATTGCCATTATGGGTCAAATCATTGAAAGACATCCAGAGCCGGAAGACAAAGCTCTGATGAAGCAACAATTGCAATACGTGGAGCAACGCATTCATGGCGAGCTGGCCCGTGCGCGTACCGCCGGACGAACGCCCGGCGGCTATTGGAGCGATCCGCAACGCGATATCCACGATCTCACTCAAATGATGATGCAAATTTTCCCGCATATTAAGTTTTCATTGCGATTGTCTGATGATCTGAATATCGCTGCGGACCGCGAAGATATGCTGGAAGTGTTCGGTAATCTGCTTGAAAATGCCGGCAAGTGGGCTCGCTCGCAGGTTGAATGCAGTCTAATCAAAAAGTCGCATGCGCTGATGATTTGCATCGAAGATGATGGTCCGGGTATTGATGAAAGTCAGTTTAAGTCGTTGCTGCTGCGCGGCAACCGAGCCGACGAATCCAAGCCCGGCCATGGTTTGGGGTTAGCTATTGTGCACGATATCATTGTGGCATACGAAGGTGAGCTGGAATTGGCACGATCCAAAACACTTCAAGGCCTGAAGGTGAGTATGATCTTACCGCAGCCGTAAAAAAGGTGTTTAGATTCTGGTGTGGGATCTTTCTGAGCAAGAAGTTCAGGGCATCTGGAAGTTGCTGTTCAATGTTGGCTACGAGCCTTTTTTGTCTCTGTTTAAATATGCTGTGATGATGCCCGCAACACCAACTGTTCCAAGTAGCGATCCCGGCCATGGGTTGCCTGACAGGGCTACCCATGCTCCGGAAACAACTACTGTTGAGCAAAGAAGGTAGGCTAAAATTTGGCCGAGTCGATTCTCTTTGAATATGTAGTCAAAGCGCTTGTTGGACGAACCCGCTATCGCGGAGAAAAAGAATTCACGCACTCAAATACCCTCCCTCTCGCCAAATCATCTAAAATGTAAGCTCATCTCCCTA
>PFXG01000084.1 GCA_002791545.1 Zetaproteobacteria bacterium CG_4_9_14_3_um_filter_49_83 | reverse complement strand
AAAAGATATTTTGAACTTTATCACCCATCGGGCTTGTCCAACAAACGGTTCAGATCGCGGCTCGCTTCGCTCCCGCGATCTAACCTTATCCGTTCCAACAAACGGTTCAGATCGCGGCTCGCTTCGCTCCCGCGATCTAACCTTATCCGTTAGGAATAGGAGGGAGATTAAATGAGAAAAATAATTTATAGCATGTTGGTGGTAGCGGTTATTTGCGTTATGCCACAAGTAAACAATGTGAAACAGGCGTCGAATTCTACTTCGCTGTTCAGTGCAATATCATATTCAGCTGCATGGGCTGGGGATGAGATGGAGCGGCTTCAGTTGTCTTTGAAAAAGCTGACATCTGCACTGGCCAGCATGAAGGAATTTGATAAGCTTGAAGAGCAGGGGTTACCAAAACGTCAGGTTCAACTTATGAAAGAAGCGATGAATAATAAAATCGAGACGATGATGTCAGCAGTTCTTCAGAATATTCAAAACTTGTAATTGTCGAATGAGGGGGGAAGAGAAATGAGATTAAAAATACTTTTATTGATGGCTTCGTTTTCGGTGATGTCATTTAATGTGAATGCCGCAGACAACGAAGATACTGCGCCGCATTTTGTCAATGTGGCGGGCTTTTATAAGCTGGCCAGTAATAAAGCACCACTTCCTGAAATGATTAAAGGTGATGAAGCCGCACTGTTAAGAGCGCTGGAAGGGAAGGCGCATTATGTTTTCCTGAGTAACTCTTCTGATGTCAGAAATGATAATGTTATTAATATTCAAAATGACACCCTAAGAAAGGGAACAGGCAACACCTATGAAAACTATGGTGTGAATTGCAGTCTGACATCGTTTTCACTGATGAATGAAGGTCACGAGCATGCTGGCCCCATTCAGTTTGATGAGATTCGACTCACCGGCTCTTGCAGCGTGTTTATGGTTACGCATGATGGTAAACAGATTAAGCATGAAGGGTTTATTCCTCCTACTTATATTCCGGACAGTGATGACAGCAACCATCAAGAGTGGAAGCTTATTTTTTCACATGAATCTGGAATAGCTATTTATGCCAATGCAGAAAGTCATTAAAGCAGAAATTCATTAATACTAAAACCACGTAATATATATCGGATAAGGTTAGATCGCGGGAGCGAAGCGAGCCGCGATCTGAACCGTTTGTTGGACAAGCCCGATGGGTGATAAAGTTCTCTTGAAAATATCTTTT
>PFXG01000015.1 GCA_002791545.1 Zetaproteobacteria bacterium CG_4_9_14_3_um_filter_49_83 | reverse complement strand
TTGAGATCGACAACAATGCCGCAGAACGTTTCATTAAGCCATTTGTCATCGGCCGCAAGAACTGGTTGTTTTGCAACACTGCATCCGGCGCCACAGCCAGCGCTGTTATCTACTCGCTACTGCAATCAGCCAAGGCCAACAAGTTACCTCTGAACGAATGGCTGACATTTGTGCTGGAGGAGCTACCTCGCTGCACCACCGATGATGAACGTAGTGCTTTGCTACCACATCATTTTGATATTCAGCGGCTGAAATTGGCATAGGTGGAAGCGTTAAACCCTTTCTTTGACGCTTACGCACAATAAATTTGATTTTGATGTACCGCTTGAGAACCAGGTAAGACAAATGTCGATGAGCTTGGAGAACTTATCATTAGTTAACAGTGGGCATTGGCCTACAGGTATTTCCCTTTACTTAGGATAGATTCTTTTTTGGACTACCGTCAAAACAATAGATACAAATCTAAATCCAAAGTTGATTTTATAGAGTGATCTGTAGCAGTCGCGATCTAACCGTCCGGGTTTGGCCGAATCCAGCCGTTCACAATGTTGCAAACGGCGGGGATCCATTTGGATAGAAAAACATGCTGATTGCAAATACCGTCAACAGGCGAAAAGACGAAAGTAGAAGAAGCTATCAGTTGGACTTATTTGAGTAGGGAAGAAGTCGAAAAAGGTGATTCGTGTCTGGTGGAGCAGCTTATGCACTGTGACGATGGTTGAATAAACAATCAGTCACAGTGCATAAGCTTAAAAGGGTATCAAAAGCTAGATCAGACGTATGCTAACCAGTCCGTGTGTTGTTCACTGCGGCCGTGGACCACGTCGAAGTATTTGTCTTGCAAGATTTTGGTGATCGGGCCACGTGTGCCTGTGCCGATGCTGCGACCATCGAGTTCGCGGATCGGGGTAACTTCAGCTGCGGTGCCGGTAAAGAAAGCTTCGTCGGCAACATACACTTCATCGCGAGTGATGCGTTTTACAACTACCTTATAACCGAGTTCATCAGCCAGCTTCATCACTGTTTCACGGGTAATGCCATCAAGCGCGCTGGTGAGTTCGGGGGTATAGATCACGCCGTTGCGAATCATGAAAAAGTTTTCGCCACTGCCTTCAGCGACAAAGCCATCGACATCAAGAAACAAAGCCTCATCGTAGCCATCACGCAAAGCATCGGAGAGCGCCAGCATCGAGCTGATGTAGTTGCCATTGGCTTTGGCTTTGCACATGCTGATATTAACGTGGTGGCGGGTAAAAGATGATGTACGGATGCGGATACCGTGGTTGATGCCTTCATCACCAAGATAAGCGCCCCAGTTCCAGGCTGCGACAATAACATGCGTTTTGAGATTATCAGCACGCAAACCCATGCCTTCAGAGCCGTAAAACACCATCGGGCGGATATAAGCGGACTCAAGTCCGTTTTCTTTAACAGCGGCACATTGTGCGGCATTAATTTCGTCTTTGGAGAACGGCATCGGCATGTTCATGATTTTGGCTGAACGGAACAAGCGGTCAGTATGTTCATGCAGGCGGAAAATCGCAGTGCCTTGTTCGGCTTTGTAGGCGCGAACGCCTTCAAATACACCCATGCCATAGTGCAGGGTATGCGTTAACACATGAACTTTGGCGTCTTTCCAGGGCACCATCTGCCCGTCAAACCAAATAACACCCTCACGGTTGGCAAAATCCATCTTTATCCTCCTGTATACGTTAGCGCGTATGCGTATTCATCATCAGGCTCGCATACTGCGGTCAGAAAGCGAGGGCTTCAAGCGTCATCGGATGAATTTAAGCAGATTAGCTTTCAATCAACGTTAAAGTTGGCAGCATTGGGGCAAATTAATAGGGAGTTCACGTATGAGTCTGTTTTGTATCGTTCAGTTGTTGGTTGTATCGGCTATTTTAGGCGCTATCGGATATTATGTGGAGCCGTATCTCTGGCTTACCAATGCCCCTACAGGTTCAGTGTTTGCCACAGGCTTATTTTATGGCTGTATCATTGGCGGCGTGGTTGCGTCACTGCGTGCCCATTGTGCATCCAAATGCAGCGCTAAGAAGCCTGTTGCTGCAACAAAGAAAGCTACCGGAGAAAGCGTCACAGTTTACGTGGGAAATCTTCCGTTCAGCGTCAAAGACCGTGATTTGTCCGACGCATTTTCTGCTACTTGTACTGTGGTATCGGCGCGTGTTGTAACGGCAGGGCGTGGTGGACGTTCAAAAGGATACGGTTTTGTTGATGTAGACAGTGCTTCTGCCAATGCTGCTGTAGCATTGAATGGCAGCGAGATTCAGGGCCGTGTGATCCGAGTAAATCTGGCTAAAGAAAAATCAAAGGATGATGAATTCTGAGTTTGAATCGATCTTTTCCGGTAGAGATATATTATGCATGAAGACGCAATCATAGAGCTGCAAAGCAAATGGTCTCATCAGGAATACCTGTTGCAGCAGCTTAATGAGGCGCTGATCAGTCAGCAGAATCAGATTTCAAAGCTATCAGGCAAAGTCCGGCGGTTGGAGTCGATGCTCAATGAGCGTGAAAATTCAAATATCGCCAGGTCGGATGAGGAATCTCGACCACCGCACTACTAGCAGCACAGCATCGATAAACAGGATTTAACAAACAAATTTTATGCTCTATTTTGATGCCATTACGCTGCGGCGTGGCCATAAACTGCTGTTCTCTGATGTTAGCATGGTTATTCATGCCGGGCACAGGGTCGGCATCACCGGCGCTAATGGCTGCGGTAAGTCCACGCTGTTTGAACTGGTACAGGGACGCCTGGAAGAGGATTCGGGCCGCTTCCGCATAGATAAGGGCACCACCATTGCTCATGTTGAACAGGAAACCCCGGCACTGGCGGGGGCTGCTATTGATTTTGTGATGCAGGGTGACGCTGAACTGGTGCGTGTGCAGCAGCAAATTGCCGAGGAAGAGGGCAACAGCGACGGCATCCGACTGGCAGAACTGCATGAGCGGTTGATTACCATCGATGGCTATTCGGCCCATGCCCGTGCTGCCCGGCTGATGCATGGTCTGGGTTTTGCTGTGGGGAGTGAAAATAATCCTGTCGCAAGTTTTTCCGGTGGCTGGCGCATGCGCCTCAATCTGGCGCATGCGCTGATGTGTCGTTCCGATTTACTGCTGCTCGATGAGCCGACCAACCATCTGGATCTGGAAGCCGTTGTCTGGTTGGAAAAGTGGTTGCAGGATTATCGTGGTGCATTGCTGCTGATTTCGCATGACCGCGACTTTCTCGACCGATGCGTCAATAAAGTCGCACACATCGAGCATGAAAAATTGACCTTATACACAGGCAACTACAGTGATTTTGAGCGTATGCGGGCCGAGAAACTGGCGCTTCAGCAGGCATCCTACGAGAAGCAGCAGAAGCAGGTGGCCCACATGACCAGCTTCATCAATCGCTTTAAGGCCAAGGCCACCAAAGCGACGCAGGCGCAAAGCCGCATCAAGGCACTGGAGCGTATGCAGATGATTGCTCCGGCACACGTTGATTCACCATTCTCCTTCAGCTTTAAACATACGGGCATCATTCCGAACCCATTGCTCAGGCTGCACAAAGCTTCTGCCGGCTACGCCGATAAAACGATACTCAGCGAGCTTTCATTCAGCCTGTTACCGGGCGAGCGGATTGGCCTGTTGGGGCCTAATGGTGAGGGGAAATCCACCCTGATCAAGCTGATGGCCGGTGTGCTGAATGCACAGTCGGGCAAAAGGGATGAAGCCAGAGAATTAAGCATCGGCTATTTCGCCCAGCATCAGCTGGAACAACTGCACGGCGAGTTGTCGCCGGTACAACATCTGATGATGTTGAATGAAACACTGTCAGAAAAAGATGCGCGATTATTCCTTGGCGGTTTCGATTTTCGCGGGGATATGGCGATGGCTCCGGTAGAACCTTTTTCCGGTGGCGAAAAAGCCAGGCTGGTGCTGGCGCTGATTGTCTATCAGCAGCCCAATTTGCTGCTGCTGGATGAGCCGACCAACCATCTGGATCTGGAAATGCGACATGCGCTCGCCATGGCCTTGCAGAGCTTTGAGGGAGCCATGGTGTTAGTTTCACATGATCGACATCTGCTGCGCACGGTTTGCGATTCCCTGATGCTGGTTTCAGCGGGGAAGGTTGCACCGTTTACCGGTGATCTGGAAGAATATTCACGCTGGTTGCTGGAACAGCGCAATCAGGAAGAAGAAACAAGCGCAACCGCGCCATCACGTAAGGATGACCGGCGCGCCAAAGCTGAGCAGCGCAAGCAGCTGCAACCGCTACGCAACAAAGTTAAAAAACTGGAGTCAGAGCTGGAACAGCTTCATATCAGAAAATCCGACCTCGATGCACAGCTTGCCGATCCGGCCCTGTATGAAGCGGGCAACAGCGACACCCTGAAAACGCTGACGATGCAGCATCGGCAACTGGAGCAACAGCTTCAGAATGTTGAAGAGGCGTGGATGGAAAGCAGCGAAGAGCTGGAAAGCTTCGAATAGAGCAGGGCAGTTGAATATCGTCTGCTGTCAGTCGAGAGATTTCGGGTAATCAAAACGCAGCAGCTCAGCCGAATCATCAGCATCACGCCAGTTTTGCATATCAAAACTCAAAGTCACAATCCCGCACGTCGGCACATTGGCAATCGCCGCCGCCGGACAAAGTTGATTTACCAGTTCGGTGATGCCGGGGTTATGCGCCAGCAGAGCCAGCGTTTTGATGTGTGGCGCCGTGCTGCGAATTGCCGCCAGCAATGTGCGCGGGCTGGCAAGATAGAGCTCATGCCGCCAGTCAATGTCATCAACAGAAATACCGAATTCAGCAGCCATCAGCGTGGCGGTCTGCATGGCACGGCAGGCATCACTGACGACAAAAGCATCGGGCACAAAACCTTCTTCGGCCATGTATCCGGCCATCAAAGGTGCATCCTTGCGACCGCGATCATTCAGCCCTCGGTCAAAGTCACGGGCATGCATATCTGCCCAGTCGGATTTGGCGTGACGGATGAGTAAGAGTGTTTTCATGAGTTGATCCTTACTTCGTTACCGCCTTGGCGAAGGCGGCGGCCATGGCACTTTGCGGCGCATTTTTGGATTTATTGAGATTTTGCTCAAGTTTTTGCTGCACACGATCCGGCTTGGCCCGTTTTTCCTTTTTCGGTTTTTCGGCGGCAGCGGCACCGACAGGATCATCCAGGCGCATGGTCAGTGAGATGCGTTTACGTTTCACATCCACCTCCAGCACTTTCACCTTCACCACATCACCGGTTTTAACCACCTTGCGCGGGTCATCAATGAACTTGTCGGTCAGCGCCGACACATGCACCAGACCATCCTGATGAACACCGACATCGACAAATGCACCGAAGTTGGCGACGTTGGTGACCGTACCTTCGAGCAACATGCCGACACGCAGATCACGCACATCATGCACGCCATCTTTGAATTTGGCGGTTTTGAATTGCGGACGCGGGTCACGGCCGGGCTTTTCCAGCTCGGCAAAAATATCGCCGACGGTAATCACACCGAAACGTTCATCGGTAAAATCTTTTGCTTTCAGCTGCTGAATGAATTCTCTGTTGCCGATAATTTCTTTGATGGGCTTATTGCTGGCTGCAACGATGCGCTCAACCACAGGATAAGCCTCCGGATGTACGGCTGATGCATCCAGCGGATTTTTACCGTTGATGATGCGCAGGAATCCGGCGGCCTGTTCAAAACTTTTCGGCCCGATGCCGGGTACATCGAGAATTTTTTTGCGTTCAAGAAATATGCCCTGAGCATCGCGGTAAGCCACAATTTTCTCGGCAACCGAACGATTCAAACCGGCGACGTGTGTCAGCAAAGGTACGGATGCGGTATTGATGTCGACACCAACGCTGTTCACGCAGTCTTCCACCACGGCATCAAGTTTACGCGCCAGCTGTAATTGGCTGACATCGTGCTGATATTGGCCGACGCCAATGGATTTCGGGTCGATCTTCACCAGTTCAGCTAAGGGATCCTGCAAACGACGGGCAATGGAAACCGCCCCGCGCAGTGACACATCGAGGTTGGGGAATTCCTTGGCGGCGGTCTCCGAGGCGGAATATACCGAAGCGCCTGCTTCAGAGACAACAACCTGGGTCAGATGCAGATTCGGAAACTGATCACGCAATTCTTTGGCCAGCGCTTCGGTTTCGCGTGAAGCGGTGCCGTTACCGATGGCGATTAGGTCAACATGGTGCTTGGCTGAAAGCACGGCCAGTGCGGCAATCGATTCCTGCCAGCGTTTATGTGGTACATGTGGAAAAATCGTCGTGGTTTCCAGCAGTTTGCCGGTGTGATCGACCACAGCCACTTTAACGCCGGTACGCAGGCCCGGATCAAGGCCGATGGTAGCCCGTTGTCCGGCCGGAGCGGCCAGCAGCAGATCGCGCAGGTTATCACCAAAGACGCGAATGGCTTCTTCTTCGGCCTTGCCACGCAGCTCACCGAACAGGTCCAGTTCCAGACGCAGGAATATCTTCACTTTCCAGGCCCAGCGCGCAGTTTCCAACAGCCAGGCATCAGCAGCGCGGGCTTTATTGGCAATGCCGAAGCGGCAGGCAATACGCCCTTCGCAATAGCCGGGGCCGACACGTTCTTCCGCTCCCGCCTCTTCGAGCATTTTAACCATAAGTACGGATTCATTGCGGCCGCGAAAAATTGCCAGTGCACGATGTGATGGGATTTTCTTCAGCGCTTCACTGTAGTCGAAATAGTCAGAGAATTTAGCGCCTGATTCGCGCTTATCGTCGTAAACAGTGCAAGTGATTACGGCATTGTTTTGCAAATAGTTACGCAGTTCGGCAATCAGATCGGCATCTTCGCCAAATTCTTCCATAAGAATCTGCCGTGCCCCTTCCAGTGCCGCTTTTGTATCTGCGACGCCTTTATCCGCATCAACGAAAGCGGCGGCAAAGGCTTCTGGCTCCAGGGTTGCATCGGCTAACAGTCCATGTGCCAGCGGCTCCAGTCCGGCCTTGCGGGCAATCTCTGCCTTGGTACGACGTTTGGGTTTGTAGGGCAGATACAGATCTTCCAAGCGCGCCATGGTATCGGCTGCGCGAATAGCCTTCTCCAGCTCTGGCGTCAGCTTTTCCTGCTCGCCAATACTTTTGAGGATGCTGTCGCGACGGGATTCGAGGTCGCGCAGATAACGCAGTCGCTCTTCCAGCATACGCAGTTGCGTATCATCCAGTCCGCCGGTGACTTCTTTACGATAGCGGGCGATAAAAGGAACTGTGGCACCCTCATCCAGCAGGGTGACAGCCGCATTGACCTGATGCGCGGAAACCTTGAGTTCTTTGGCAATTTTTTGGTTGATGCTCATGAATACTCCAGAACCATGAATGTTCATTTGCGCACTTCTCGCACGCGAAAGGTCGGGCATCATAAAGAGCCGATGCTGTTTTGCAATGCGACTTAGTAAGGTGCCTGGTTAGGCCACTTGCTTGTCGCTTAGTCTTGCAGCGAATGACGTCATGGGATGGCACTGGATCATACAGAAAATTTGAATTGACGCCATGCCTTACGAGCGTCATTTTTCTACGCAATTTGGCGGGGTGGGGACTCTTCCGCATTTTATTCCAGGGGGCATTCGATGCTGGTTGGATTTGTGATTTTTTATCTGGTGGTATCCATTGCCTTAGGTGTGTATGCCGCGACGCGCGTGCATAATGCCCGCGACTACATTACGGCGGACCGGAAGCTGCCATTTTTCGTCGTGGTATCGATGGTCTTCGCCACCTGGTTCGGTGCCGAAACTGTACTCGGCATACCGGCCACATTTTTGGAGGAGGATCTGGCAGGGCTGGTCTCCGACCCATTTGGCGCATCACTCTGTTTGATTTTATTCGGTCTGTTTTTCGCCCGTAAACTGTATCGACTGAATTTGCTGACGATCGTCGATTTTTACCGGCAGCGTTTTGATCGCCGGGTGGAATTCGTCACCGGCATTGCTATCACCCTGTCTTATCTGGGCTGGGTGTCGGCTCAGATCACGGCGCTTGGCCTGGTCTTCAACGTGCTTTCCGATGGTTCGATCACGCAGGTTCAGGGCATTATCATTGGCGCGTCGGTGGTGTTGATGTACACCCTGTTTGGCGGCATGTGGGCAGTGGCTGTTACGACCTCGTTTCAGATGGTGGTGATTGTGATCGGCTTGTTTTACGTCGCCTGGCTGGTGGCTGATCTGGCCGGTGGCGTGGCGCCGGTGGTTGAGCATGCCGTGCAGAATAACAAGTTTAATTTCTGGCCCGATCTGAATGCTGTGGCCATGATCGCCTTTATTTCAGGACTGCTGACCATGGGCTTCGGCTCGATTCCGCAGCAGGATGTCTTTCAACGGGCCAACTCGGCCAATAGCGAAAATGCGGCGGTATGGGGAACGGTGGTGGGTGGCGTGGCATATTTTCTGTTTGCCGCCGTGCCGATTTATCTTGCCTATTCAGCGCATCTTATGGATCCGATGCTGGTGGCTACATTGCTCAATGAGGATGCGCAGAAAATTCTACCTTCACTGGTGCTCGGACATTTGCCGTTGCTGGCGCAGGTGGTCTTTTTCGGGGCGCTGCTGGCGGTTATTATGAGTACGGCTTCCGGTACATTGCTGGCCCCTTCGGTGACACTGTCGGAAAACGTGCTGAAAGGCTGGCTATTGCGGGATGATACATCCGAAGCACATCTGCTGTTGATGACCCGCTGGGTGGTGGCAACCTTTGCCTTGCTGGTGACGTTATATGCGCTTTGGGCGCTGGATAGCGATCTTGGTATTCATCAGATGGTTGAGAATGCTTATAAGGTAACACTGGTGGTCGCATTCGTGCCGCTGGTTGCCGGCCTGTACTGGAAGCGCGCCACAACGCTGGGCGCGTATTGTGCGATAATCTTCGGCTTGCTGACCTGGTTGCCGATGGAATTTATCGCGCCGGAAGGTGAGGGTTTGATGCCGCCCCAGTTTGCCGGATTTTTGATGGCTATCGTGGGTATGGTGCTTGGCTCTTTGCTGCGTCGTCAGTCGTCCTGACAGGGTCGTTTAAGCAGGGGGTGAATCGGCCTTCTTGCGCTGAAGCGCAGGCGACTATTTCGTTAATGCTTGCACAAGCCGATCCAGTCGCTTGCGGTTCAAGCCAAAATCAGAGTGACCAACGCGTGATGCCGAACGCATATGAATCAATCGGCTGTCGCTATCCAGACGGAACTCCACATCATCAACAAAGTGAAAAATGGGCGAGGAAAATGTCGCATGCAGATAATTATCCTTATGATTTTGCTGAATGATTCCTCCGTTCGCTTCGATGACGGTTGATAAAAGCTGCCATGTTTGAGCATCGGCCAAAACTGGTGCAATCACTTTCAGGGCATCGGGCGACTCATCAGTCTCGCTGCAAACGCAATTGGGTGAATCGGGGCATGGTCGTAATTTTCCATTCACCAGGCCGATGCTATCCGGCTGATGTTGCGATTTCATGGCCAGCACAATAAATGCCAGCAGCAGCACCGCCAATAATGCGCCCAGACCGATAAGTATGCTTTTTATGATCATAAGTCAGCCACCTTCTTGCGCATGGATTTCACCATGCCCCGTCGCACCTTACCCTCCAGACGACGCTCTTTAGAGGCCAGCGAACGACGTGTCGGTTTGCGTTTTTTATGCGTCTTGTTGGCTGCCAGAATTAAATCACGGAGCCGCGTCAGAGCGTCCTGCCTGTTCCGCTCCAGGCTGCGGAAGCGTTGCGCTTTGATGATTACCACACCTTCGGCGCTGATTCGCTGGTCGGCAAAGTGCAGGAGATTGTGTTTCCAGCTTTCCGGCAGTGACGATGCGGCAATATCAAAGCGCAAGTGTGCCGATGAAGACACTTTGTTGACGTTTTGACCACCTGCACCCTGAGCACGAATAGCCTGTATCTCAATTTCTGCATCCGGAAGCACTATTTCTTTGTTGATTCGCAACATCATGCACACACATTATCAGCAGTTTGGCAATATCGCGAGCAGGCTGAGGCTTTTGGTTCCTCATTGCTTCACTTGCAAGGCGTACGTCGGTATCATCGACGCAACCTATGGCACTTAAATCAACCATCTTCAAAGCTGAATTGCAGATCACCGATATGGATCGCAACTATTATCAGGATCACCAACTCACCATCGCCAGACATCCTTCCGAAAATGATGAGCGGATGATGGTGCGTCTGCTGGCCTTTGCACTGCATGCCAGTGAATCACTGCGCTTCAGCAAAGGCCTGAGCACGGACGATGAACCGGACATCTGGCAAAAAAGTTTCAGTGATGAAATTGAAGTCTGGATTGATCTGGGTCAACCCGATGAAAAACGCATTCGTAAAGCCTGCGGCCGATCACAACAGGTGATGATATACAGTTATCAACAAGGCCATCATGCCTGGTGGAATCAGCAAAAAAACAAACTTGAGCGCTTTCAAAATCTCAGCGTGATAGCCTTGTCACCGCAAAGTGTGGCGGCACTTGGTCAATTGGCCCAACGAGCCATGCGCTTACAGTGTACGATCAGCGAAGGCCAGCTGTGGCTGACCAATGGTGATCTGGCTGTCGACATCGCTCCCGAAATATGGAAACGGGCTAAGGCATAAATGATATGAAATTTGATAGCTATTACATTTCCGAAGACATCAAAAAGAATCTTCATCAGCTTGGTTTTAAACGACCCACAGATATCCAGTTCAAGGCGATTCCATCGATTCTCAATGGTGAGGATGTACTGGCTGTTGCTCAAACAGGTACCGGAAAAACTGCGGCGTTCGCCATTCCGGTTGTCGATAAAATACATCGCTTCAAATCCAGTAAACGCTCTTACGGCATCAAATGCATCGTGATGGTGCCGACGCGGGAGCTGGCGTTGCAGATCGGCGAGGTTTTTAAAAGTATTGCTAAACATACCAAGGTGAAGACTTTCACCCTGCATGGCGGGGTTGAGCAAGATGCGCAAATCAGCAAGTTGCAGGATGGTATCGACGTACTTATTGCCACGCCGGGCAGAATGTTTGATTTAATCAATCAGAAAGCCATTCGACTGGAACAGGTGACTACGCTGATTCTGGATGAAGCCGATCATATGCTCGATCTGGGGTTTATTGACGATATCACTTACATTAAAAAGATGCTGAAACAGCGACACCAGACCTTGTTCTTTTCAGCCACACTCAACGATGAAATCAGGAAACTGGCTTATTCACAGGTAAAAAGTGAAGCCATTCGCATTCAGATTTCGCCGAAAGATCGAATCTCCAAGAATGTCAGTCATTTTGTCATGTTTATTGAGATGGATGATAAACGCTTCTTTTTGCACCGCTTTTTAGCTGATCATGCGGATGCCAAAGTGATTGTTTTTGTTCGCACACGTGTGCGTGCAGAACGAATTGTCAAAGCCATGCAGCGTTTGGAAGTGAATTGCCAGAGTATCCATGGTGACAAAGATCAAACCGAACGATCCGATGTGATGCAGTCATTCCGTGATGGTGCATTGCGCGTGCTTGTCGCCACAGATGTCAGCGCACGCGGCATTGATGTGCCGGACATCGACTTTGTTATCAACTATGACCTTCCGGAAAAGGTTGAAAACTATGTCCATCGCGTCGGACGAACCGGGCGCGGTCTGCGCAAAGGCGAAGCGATTTCATTTTGCAGTCTCGAAGAAAAGCCGTTGCTTGAAAATATTCAGGCGTTTATTGCCAAGCCTGTTGATGTCATAAAAGTAACTAAAAAAGGCTACGACGAGATCATTAAAACGCCTGAGCACATCGAGCAGGATCTGAAAGCCCTGGTTGCCGAGCATGATGCATGGTTAAGCGGTTCAGGGAAAAAGAAGCGCAAGCGAAGAAAAAAGTGATCCAAATCACATTGCCAAAGATTTCCGTACTCTTGTTTGATCGATTAATCTCACATATTTATGGGTATAGGAATTTAGCGGAGTAAGCATTTTATGATGCAAGCAAACGATCCGGCATTGTCGGAAAAGCAAAATGATCTGCTTAGAGCGGAGCAATTAAAGCTGCTGCATGAAGCGATTCTGCTGCCGATATCGGTATCCGTTATTCTTGCCTGTGTACTCGTAGCATTTGAATGGCAACAAATTGAGCACAGCCAGCTGTTGAGCTGGTTGTTTGTTTTCATCATGGTTTCTCTGGCACGTTTAAAATTAGCCTACGCCTATCGACAGGCTCAGCCAAAAATTGAACAGCATGCTTGCTGGGAAACATATTTTCTGATTGGCTCCATCAGTGCGGCGGTATTATGGGGTTCTACTGCCTGGTTATTATTCCCGGAGCATTCAATCACGCATCAGGTGTTTCTGGCTTTTATGGTTGGTGGTATCTGTATCGGAGCTATACCTTCGTTATCATCACTAAGTTTCGCCATCATTAGTTATATTTTGATTGCACTGATACCACTGATTATTCGATTCTTCACGCTGGCTACTGAAACGTCATCTCTGATAGCTGCCATGCTGGTTCTGTTTTTACTGATGATGCTAATCAGTGCAAAAAGAATCCATTCACATATCCGGCAAAACATCTGGCTGCGCATGCAGAGTCAGATGAATGAAAGCATCGTCGCCGCAAGTGAGGCGCATTTCAGGAAAAGTTCAGAAATTCTAGAAATGGCAGCGATGGATGTGCCCGATGAGAAAATCTATGATGCCATTTGTCATATGTATGAAGCCAGCCATCCCAGCATGCGGGCATCCATTCTGAAATTAAAAGGCAATCATCTGTATCATTGCAGTGCGCCGAGTCTCCCCAAAGAATATTGTGATGCCATTAATGGTGTTGAAATTGGTCCTTCTGTCGGTTCATGCGGCACGGCGGCATTTCGAGGAAGTGAAGTGATTGTCGAAGATATTTCAAGCCATCCGCTTTGGGCAAGTTATAAGCAGGTCGCACTTCCCTATCATCTTTATGCATGCTGGTCGATTCCAATCAAGGGACGTGACGGGAAAATATTCGGTACGTTTGCCATGTATTTCGAGCATCCTGCAAGTCCGAGCGATCTGGAAATGGCGAGTATTCGGGATGCGTCCAGACTTGTTTCTATTATCATGGAACGGGAACAACGCGAAGCGAGTCTGCGTATTCTTTCGCAATCCATAGAACAGGCCGGCGAATCTGTTCTTATTACCGACAAAGAAGGAACGATTGAATATGTGAACTCTTCTTTTTGCAGGCTGACAGGCTACCGGGCAGAGGAAGTGATGGGTAAAAACCCCAGAGTTCTCAAAAGTGGCAATCAATCAGAAGCATATTATGAAAATATGTGGCGAACGATTACAGATGGAAAAGTATGGAGCCGCAGTATTATCGACCGTCGTAAAGATGGCTCTGAGTATCCCGCCATGATGTCGGTGGCTCCTATTTTCAAAGACGAAAAAATCACCCATTACGTTGCGATTCAGCAGGATATGACTGAACATCAATTGCTCGATGAAAAATTCCGTCAGGCTCAGAAAATGGAAGCTTTAGGCGGTTTGGTGGGTGGAATTGCCCATGACTTCAACAACATGCTGGCTGGCATCACCGGAAATATTTATCTGCTTAAAACCATGGTGCAGGATAATCCGAAGGCCATGGAAAAGCTGGATGCCGTCGACTGTCTGGGCTTCAGAGCGGCAGATATGATTCAACAGCTTCTTATCTTTGCGCGTAAAGGCCGAATTCAGATGAAGCCGTTTGGTTTGATTTCGTTCTTCAAAGAAGTTTCGAAACTCAGTCAATCCAGTATCCCTGAGAATATTACTTTTCGTCAAAGCTACATAGATAAAGAGCTGATCATCAGGGGGGATGCAACACAATTGCAGCAGGTGCTGATGAATCTGTTAACCAATGCCCGCGATGCGTTGGCAGGCATTAACAATCCAGAAATATCGCTGGTTATAGATGAAGTGGAAGCCAGTGAGCGGTTATCAGAAGCCTTTCCCGAGTTGCATGGAAATATTTTTGCGCGCATCACGGTTACTGATAATGGCTGTGGTATGGGGCAGAGTGTTAAAGCCCATGTTTTCGAACCGTTTTTTACGACGAAAGAAGTGGGTGATGGTACGGGTTTAGGGCTGTCGATGGCTTTTGGTGCCATTCAGAACCATGGTGGTGCAATAGAAATTATCAGCCATAAAGGTAAAGGAACTTCGGTTCAAATTTATCTGCCGGCTGATGAGAAGAGCAGCGACATGACGCAGGTGAAGCAGACCAGCATCGATTTCGGCAAAGGTGAATTGATTATGGTTGTTGATGACAATGCAGACATCCGTAAAACCAGCACAACAGTTTTGCAGCAACTCGGTTATGAAGTTATCGAAGCATCTGACGGGCTGACGGCAGTAACACAGTTTTCAGCGCAGAGTGACAAAGTCGCTTTAGTCCTGATGGATGTGGTCATGCCCAGGCTGGGCGGCGTGCAGGCGATTGAGCGGATGATGAAAATTGCGCCTTCGGTTAAGGTTATTTTTACAACGGGTTACGATAAAGATGAATCGTTACAAAGCGATATGCCTTCCTCGAAGTTTCCTATGATCAGTAAACCTTACAATATTTCGCAGTTAAGTCAGTTAATCAGGTCTCAACTTGATAACAGGCATCAGGCAAAGTAAAACGTGCAAAAGTGTATTCCCTGATGACCTGCTCAAGCCATAACTCTGATACTCAATGGGCTTTGTCTGTAAGCTGAGGATGACATATTTTGGCTACCTTGCGTTTGAATAAACCTTATGATGTTCTGTGTCAGTTCAGTGAAGCGGGTGCACGCAGAACGCTGGCTGAATGTGTCAGGATTGCTGATGTATATCCGGCCGGACGACTGGACAGGGATAGTGAGGGATTATTGCTGCTGACAGACGATGGTGCGTTGCAACATCGTATTTCTCATCCATCGCATAAACTCAGCAAGATCTATTGGGTGCAGGTCGAAGGTGATATCAGCGCTGAAGCCATTCAACATCTTCGTCGCGGCGTGCAGCTTAAAGATGGCATGACCAGGCCAGCCACAGTGAAAAAGATGAATGAACCGGATCAACTCTGGCAACGTGATCCGCCGATTCGGGTACGTGCCGCGATACCAACATCATGGATTCAATTGCAAATATCAGAAGGCAGGAACAGGCAGGTTCGACGGATGACCGCAGCGGTGGGCTTTCCTACCTTGCGTCTGATTCGTTATGCCATTGGCAGCATTACACTGGACGGGCTACAGCCGGGCGAATTCGACAGCCTGGATGAAACTGAGCTTTGGTCACTTTTTCCGGAAGCCAAAAAGAAAACAGGCAGAACACCACGCCGATCAAGTGAGCAGCACCGAAAACGGTTTAAATGAGCTGAAACAGGATAAAAAAAAGGAGGCCGAAGCCTCCCTTTAATGTTTTGAGCAAAGCCGGTTTAGAACAGGCTGCCGTGTGCTGAAGTCACCATTGTTAACAGCATAGGGATAGACAACAGCGTGTTCGTGCGAGATGCCAGCAGGGCTTTTTTACCTGCCGCAGCTTTTTCTTCAGCCGTTGCTTCAACCATGCCGATTACTTTCTGCTGGTTTGGCCAGATGATGAACGTGACGTTGGCCCACATGATGATACCAAAAGTCATGCCGATCATGATATCGACACTGAAAGCAGCGCCGCCACCATTTTTGTAAAGACCCCAGGCCAGAATCAGGCCGAACAGTAAGGTGAACATTGCACCGAAACGGAACCAGTGCAGAGCACGACGAACAATGCTGCCTTCTTTAAACAAGTCAGCTTTGGTTTCGGCTGTTACGCCACCCAGCGAAGGAACCTGAACAAAGTTGAAGTAGTAAAGAAGTCCGATCCAGATAATACCGGACATTACATGTAACCAGCGGGTTGATTCGCCGATCAGTAAAGAGGCATCAAGACCGTCACCTGTTACCGCTGCTGCGGCAAGAATAATGGCAGTCAGTATAAAACCGGCGATAATTGTTTTTTTGTGATCTAAGAGAAAATCCATCGGTGTAAACCTCCAATATGGGATGAAATTAGGCGCAATGATAACAATTTGATGTTGAATTAAATACCCAGCGTTTACAAGGATACAATGCGATGGTAATAGCCGTACTTAGTCGGGGTTTATTGTGCGGTTCAGATATGCATGATGTAGGTGACACTCAGTGAGCGAAAAGTATAGTTTCTGGGCTGAGCCGAATAAAAGTAATTATAAATGTGAGGAGATGACCCATGGCCACTGAGGGTTCCAATCAGGAGAGTCGTCCAGCGTGGAAACCGGGTAAACGGGATGCCATTTTTTTTGCTGTGATTGCAGCGGTGATTCTGTTGCTGGTATTGGGAACGAGCGAGCGTAAAACCAAACCGGTTCCAGTCGACGCCGTACATCAGCAGGCAACCACCCGTGCAGCCTGCATGAGCTGCCACGATGCCGATGGTGTAAAGCCCAGACCTGTTGGCCATACTCAGGCAGATCAATGCTTCCAGTGTCATGTGCAGCCTGAGGGCTGGCAAGGCGTTATGAAAAAATGAGCGAGCGGGCGAAGAAGACCATTGGCCTGTGCATTAAAGCCGGCGATGAAAGAATACTCAAACTGGCTGATGAAGTGGCTAAGTGGTTAATTCAGCGACAATACAGTGTTCTCTGTGACAGAAATCAGTCGGGTGAGCATGGGCCGATTACATCGCTGGCGATGATGGCAAAATCTGTCGATTTGCTGGTTGTACTGGGTGGTGACGGATTGCTGTTACACGCCAGTCGCCGCTTTATTGATTCGAACATTCCGATTCTGGGTATCAACTTAGGGCGTTTGGGCTTTTTGACGGACACACCGGTTGGCAGCATGTTCGATGTGATGACCGAAGTACTGGCCGGTCATTACAAGGTGAAGTCGCATATTGCACTCAAAGCTGAATGCTGGCGTGGTGAAGAGAAAGTTTGCGAAACGACGGCGGTAAATGACGTGGTGCTTAATCGTCTGGATCATCCGCGCCCCATCGAGTTTGAGGTGCATATTCGCGAGCAACTGATGTTTCGTTTGCGCGCTGATGGTTTGATTATTGCCACACCGGCGGGTTCCACGGCTTATGCCTTGTCCGCCGGCGGTCCGATTGTTCACCCGGAAGTGAAAGCCATTACAGTAGTTCCATTATGTCCGCACTCTCTATCGAATCGTCCTGTTGTAGTTCCGGATAACGACCAGATCGAAATTCGCTTGCTTGATAGTCCACATTCTTCAGCCCTGAATTATGATGGGCAATTATTGTGTAAGCTGGAAACGGGTGATGTGGTGCGCATATACAAGCAAGGACGTGTTGATTTTATTTATTTGCAGGATCGCCATTATTACAAAACACTGCGGACTAAGCTTCACTGGGCGGGTCACGAGGAATAATACATACCGTATGCTCACAGAATTACACATTCAACAATTTGCCCTGATCGATCAGGTTCATATTCAATGCGGGCCGGGGATGACCGTATTCAGCGGTGAAACCGGAGCGGGAAAATCCATTCTTATCGATGCATTAGGTGCCGCCTTTGGCGCTAGAGCCAGCGCCGACTGGGTTCGTCATGGTGCCAAACAGGCGGAGGTTATGGCGGTCTGCGAGGTCAGTGATCAGCGCCTGCAAGCACTGCTGGACGAACAGGGTCTGGGTGATGATGACATCCTGATTTTAAGGCGCAGCATCAATTCGGACGGTCGTTCACGGGCCTGGATTAATGATCGCCCGGCATCCATTGGGTTGTTGCAGGAAATTGGCAATCTGTGTCTGGATTTTCATGGTCAGCATGAACATCAGGCATTGATGCAGGCAAGCTTTCAACATCAGTTGGTTGATGCCCAGCTGGATGCAACTGAGCTGAGCTCGATGAAAGATGCCTGGAAAGCATGGCTGTCTTGCAGAAAGAAACTTGAACAGCATCAGCAATCACAACAGCAAAGCGGTGAGCAGGTAGCCTGGATGCAGCAGCAATGCGCCCTGTTTGAAGCACTTGAAATTCATGCCGATCTGGAAGACGAATTAAGCCAGCGTGTGGCAGCGGGCCAGCATCAACTGCAAATTCAGCAGTCCGCCATGCAGGCGCTGACATGGCTGGATGAAGATGACGCTCGTGAAAGCAGCGCCCGTTCACTGGTCGCTCAGTCGATACACGACATCGCCTTGATGGCGGAGCACCACCCGGGCTTACAGGAAGCGCACGAACTGCTGAAGCAAGTGGATGTGCTGCTCGCCGAGATTCGCCCTTTGCTCTACGAGGCAAGGGACAGTGAACTGGATCAGGCTGCCCATGAAGCGGATGCGGATCGTCTGGCTGCTTTGCGGGATGCGATGCGCCGTCATCATACAGATGCCGCCGGATTACTCGATTTACTGCAAAGCTGGCAGGAGAAGCTCTCTTCTCTGGATACCGCAGCCTGGGATGAAGAGAGTTTAAGTGCAGAATTGGCGGCGCATGAGCAGCAATATCGTGACGTTGCAGATCGATTGCATGGTTTACGCCAGCAGGCAGCTCTACAGATGGCAGAAGCCCTGCACCCTTATATGGCCAAGCTGGGGCTGGGTGGGATGCAGTTACAGGTCCATATCGAAGCACAGCAGGCCCCGACACACTGGGCCCAGAGCGGCTGGGACGACATTGCCTTTATGGTTTCCAGTAATCCGGGTGAGCCTTTCCGTAAGCTGGCGCAGGTTGCTTCCGGTGGTGAACTGTCGCGACTGGTTCTGGCACTTAAAGCATTGGGCGCTTATAAAGACGCACCCGCCATTGCTGTGTTTGATGAGGTGGATGTCGGTATCGGCGGTGAGACTGCCTGGTGCGTGGGTGAATTACTAAAAGAAATGAGTCGTGAGCGACAGGTGTTTGTAATCTCGCATTTGCCGCAGGTGGCATCCTGCGCCCAGCAGCAGTTTCACATTGTCAAAGCCCATCAGGATGGTCGTACAACCACACGTTTGCAGCCTTTGTCGCAAGATGAACGCACGCATGAAATTGCCCGTATGCTCGGTGGTCTGGATGCAGAAAGTATCCAGCATGCGCGAAACATGCTGGCACGCGGGTCGAAGTAGTAAGTTATGAATCAAGTCATTATTCGACGTGCAGAGGCCGGTGATGTGCCGGCCATGGCGCTGGTTCTGGCCAAATTTTCCCAAGATAAATTGTTATTGGATCGTTCTGAAGATGATATTTATCAACATTTGCAGGAATTTGTCGTGGCTGACTGCGAGGGGCTGATTGTCGGAACGGTTGCGTTGCATATTTATGGTTCAAATCTGGCGGAGATTCGCTCACTGGCAGTGTCAAAAGATTTCCAGAAGAACAATCTCGGAAAAATGCTGGTGCAGGCATGTGAAACGATGGCTGAGGAATTGCATGTGGCGCTGGTCTTCGCCTTAACCTATGTCAGCGATTTCTTTATTCACTTAGGCTATCACATCGTACCCAAAGAAGCGTTGCCTTACAAAGTATGGACGGTATGTGTGCATTGCGAAAAGTTTTCACATTGTGATGAAATTGCAGTGCAAAAGCGTTTGTCAGATGAAATGATCAAGCCGATGCATATGATACCTATTTATAATAAGACTGAGATTTGAAAATTTCAGAGCAAGGCATCCAAAGTATGGCACTAACTATCAATTATCGTTACAGAGGTCTTGTTTAAGCTTCTCAAGCATGGCCAGAACATCAAGTTTTGCAGCTTTTAATTGCGCTAAATTTTTACTCGAAAAACATATTTTTCCGGTCGGGCTCAGGCCACAACGGCCCGGATAGGAGCCGATTTCGACGTGTTGGTGTTGAGCCTGAATCTCCGCCAGCCCCCTGGCAAAAATGCTTTCAGGAATAAGCACTTCAATTTCTTCACGCAGAAAGGGCTCACCAGCAAAATCGTCCATCACTGATGCAAGTTGAGAGGCGAAAATATAGGGCACACCAGCCAGTATATAGACATTGCCGATATGTGCTCCCGGCATCATCGATTCCGCACACAGTATGGGTATGGCATCCTGCGGTAGTCTTGCCATCCGGCGACGGCCGGGATTGATGTCATCACCAAAATGTTCATGCAGTTTTGCCATGGTTTCTGCGTGCTCCAGCAAAGGAACATCGAAGGCCTCAGCCACAGCATCCATGGTGATATCATCATGCGTCGGGCCAATGCCACCGGAGGTGATTACTGCATCATGGCGGTGGCGCAGGCGATTCAGGCTTTGCACAATCTCAGCCTGAACATCCGGCACAACCACCACTTCAGACAGGTGGCAACCGTGCTCGAACATTTTTTGCGCCACTAGCCAGGCATTGGCTTCACGAGTCCTGCCAGACAGGACTTCATTGCCGATGACCAGAACAGCCAGCGTTTGATGGGTCATTCAATTACTCGATTCAGGGGTTTCATATCACTCGTCAGCTTAACGGCTTGTATTCGGAGCGCAATAGTTGAGCGGCGTTTCTGGCATCATCAGCCAATAGCAAGGCGCTGATCACGGCCACGCCATGATTGGCTAACATATGGCGGTTGTAAGTGTCGATGCCGCCCAATGCCACGACCGGGCAAGGGGACTGATCAGTCAAATTGTGAAAAGCATCGATGCCCAGGCAAGGTTCACCCGGATGGCTGGCCGTTTCAAACACCGGCGAGAGTAAGGCAAAATCAACACCGAAAGCTGCCGCCTGCGCTAGATCATCGGCATGATGGCAGGATACAGAAATCGCCATGTCGTTAACTGCATCATGTTGCATGAGCCATCGCCGCAAAGCGGGGATGGACGCAATCTCATTTGATGGCAGGTGAATACCATCGGCGCCAACGGCAATGGCAATATCGGCAAAGCTGTGGATGATCAGGCGGACCTGATAGGTGCGGGTCAGATTTCGCAGCGACGAAGCAAGCGCCAGCGCTTTAGCAGAATCCAGCTGTTTCTCACGCATCAGTACCGTATCAACACCGCCCTGCAAGGCGAGGTCGATTTGTTCCAGGAGCGCAGTTCCCGACAGCCGGGAGCTGTCAGTAATCAGGATTAATTGTGGCGTGTTCAGAAGCGGTGAATGACCCATTCAGGGGGAGACAAATGCTTGTAGCCACCGGCCATACGGCGAGTGAATGTTCCGTCGCCTTTATCGTCGTACAGGTAATAAGGTGCAAATCCGCCAACCGGCTCAACCTTGACCATATACACATGACCGCGAACGGAATATTCAGTCATGGTGGCTTTGTCGTCTTCGCGAATATAGGTGTTGATCTGAACTTCGCCGGATTTGTTATCGTCGGGAGAAAGCTCTTTGTTCAGGTTCACCGGAGTTTCAGTTTCCTGCGTTGCTGCTTCGGTTACCTCAGAAGAATGATTGCTATCAGGCGGCGGCAAAACATCGTCCGCCCATAAAGCGCGCGGCCCAGAGCCAAAACAAAGGATGGTAAGAGTGAGAGTTAGAATGATCCGTTTCATGCAACAAGTATAGTCCAACGCCGGGTCATTGGGGAATTGTTTTGTTGGTAATGCCGAAATAAATATGCTTTATCCACTATGTGGTGGATGTGCATGGGTAAATTTGGGTCTAGGCTCAGCCTGTCGATGAATAGAAAGCTACCAGCGTATCCATTCCTCGGTTTACACGTAATATGCAATATAAAGGAAATCAAGGGCGCATATAGGAGGGTAATACATGGACAGGCTAGTACACGTATTACTAAGTTACGCACACCAAAAAAGGAGAAAACAATGAAGCGATCAACCATTTCCAAGATTCGGGCAATGGAAATTCTCGACTCGCGAGGAAATCCCACTGTGCGTGTTTTTGTTGAACTCAGCGACGGAACTGAGTCCTGCGCCTCTGTTCCCTCAGGCGCAAGTACGGGCGAGAATGAGGCCGTCGAATTGCGTGACGGTGACAACTCCCGATATGCAGGCAAGGGGGTTATTAAAGCGGTATCCAATGTCACAGAAATCATTGGCCCGCCTTTGATCGGCGTGGATGCATCCGAGCAAGCCCTTATTGACCGGTTAATGATCGAGATGGATGGCACTGAGAATAAGTCGAAGCTGGGGGCCAATGCCATACTTGGCGTCTCCATGGCAGTTGCTCGGGCTGCCGCTCAATCGGCTCGTATCCCTCTTTACCAATACCTTGGTGGTGTCGGGGCCAGACGATTGCCGATCCCATGCATGAACATTGTTAATGGCGGCCAACATGCCGACAACAGTGTGGACGTGCAGGAGTTCATGGCGGTTCCAATTGGCGCACCTTCTTTTCATGAAGGGCTGCGTTATGTTGCTGAAACATTCCATATACTCAAGGGGCTTTTGAAAGCTCGGGGCCTGTCCACAGGCGTGGGCGACGAGGGGGGCTTCGCACCCAATTTCTCAAGCAACGAAGACGCAATAGAAACGATCGTGCAGGCAATTGAAAAAGCCGGATATAAACCGGGTGATGAAATTGCGATTGCTCTGGATAGTGCGGCGACATCCTTTTCATCCGGCACGGTGGGAGAATACGATTTGAATCGCTCACGCGCCGGCAAAATGAGTAGTAATGACCTTATTGCACTCGCCGGTGAGTGGATTGAGAAATACCCAATCGTTCTGTGGGAAGATCCTCTGGCGGAAGCTGATTGGGAAGGTTTCAGGCAGTTTACAGCGAATCATGGAAAGAAGATCGAAGTGGTCGGTGACGACATATTTGTCACCAATACACGTTATATAGCCAGGGGGATTAAAGAAGGCACAGCGAATTCCGCTCTGATCAAACTCAATCAGATCGGAACCGTATCGGAAACCATCGAAGCAGTTCGCATGTGCCGGGATGCAGGTTGGCGCTATTTCCTGTCGCACCGTTCTGGAGAAACAGAAGACCCGTTCCTGGCAGATTTCGCCGTTGCGATGGACGGAGGGCACTTGAAGACCGGATCGGCATGTCGAAGCGAGCGGATTGCCAAATACAATCGACTGCTGGAAATTGAGCAAGATCTTGGAGAAGGCGCACTGTATTACTGGTGATGGCGCTCAGAAGGCATAACACGGCGCTCCACCGGACGGCAATTCCGCTGAGCTCCATTGCCGCAGGCGAGCTTTGGCGTTAGATGATTGATTATGAGTATTTCTCAAAAATTTCGAATATTTATTATCGGAGCAGGGTTTTCAGTCCATTCTGGTTTACCTCTTGGTAATCAGTTGCTCGAAATGGTTCGGGAAAATATTAGAAATAAATACGGAAAAGACAATAAGCTTGAAGGCGACTTGGAATGGTATCTGAAGTATAGGCAAAGATGTGATGGATTAGATCAAGATCATCCTGTCGACTATGAAAGATTCATGTCGTATCTGGATTTAGAACACTATTTAGGGCTAAAAGGTAGTGATACTTGGAGTGATGAAGGCAATGAGTCCCAGCTGATGATTCGAAACGGGATAATGGAGGTCATATATTCATTGTCTCCAAATAATCCTACAGAAGAGTGCATTAAATTCTGTGAAGGCTTATTACCGTCAGATGTGATTCTTACTTTTAACTACGATACTCTGATAGAGGATACGTTAGATTATTTAGGTAAGCCCTATAGATTGTTCCACAATAGGCTAAAGAGCGTAGGATTAACCTCCTCCACTATCGATAGTGAAGCGGAAAAGGGGGAAATTGTTATCAGTAAACTTCATGGTTCCATAGATTGGTACGACAAGCTTCCCCATATAAAAGAACGAGAGTTAGCCAGTAAAAGCCCACACCCTTGGGAGTCTAGGCATCCCGTTTTTAAAGAAGGGTCATCTGTGGAGCATAAGAAGATTATTGAAGGACCATGTGAAGAAGATGATTATTTTCAATACGTATATAGGGTAAATGATCTTTCTCAAGTGGTTGATGCACAATTTTGGCAATCTGCGCCATTGATACTGTCTCCTTCTAGTTCGAAAATTTTATATGCAAATCCTCTTAAATCACTGTGGCGAGGATTGCAGCAAGCTGGAGGTCTAAATTTTGGACTTGGAGTAGTTGGATATTCGCTTCCACCATATGATGAATATGCTAGGCAAGCACTCTATCATTTGATGCGAAACTACACGGAATACGAGTATTATTTAGATATGATGGGCTTAAAAAAGGGGCCAGCAAAAATTATAACGGATAAGGTTAGATCGCGGGAGCGAAGCGAGCCGCGATCTGAACCGTTTGTTGGACAAGCCCGATGGGTGATAAAGTTCTCTTGAAAA
>PFXG01000016.1 GCA_002791545.1 Zetaproteobacteria bacterium CG_4_9_14_3_um_filter_49_83 | reverse complement strand
CAACAGTGACTTTCTCAGCCAAAGATGCTGCCAACAACAGCGGCACAGCTACTGCAAATGTCACGGTTACGGCTACTCCGGCAGCTGGCGGCGATACAGTTCCTCCGGTAATCACGCCCCCAGCGGACATTACGGTTATAGCCGGTGCCGGAATAGGCTTCATCAGCAAATTTGACAACCAGTTGTCTGCTTTCAGATTTGCCGCCACAGCATTGGACAATGTTGACGGACCGATTTTTACGATCACTGACAATATGCCGAACTCTCTTCCACTCGGACAAACCACAGTCACCTTCAGTGCATCCGATCTTGCCGGGAATGTCGGCACGGCCACAGCGATTGTCACGGTTGTTGCAGGCAAAGCTGCACCGAACCTGACCCTGCAACTGAGCAACCCAACCCCATCGGCCAATGATCTTTATCGCATCGTTCATAGCGGCGCGGGTTATGCTGCTGTTGGCAATAAGGGAACTGCAATCAGCAGCCAGGATGGCTACACATGGAGTGCCGGTAAGGTGTCTGCCACACTATCCGGTCAGGTTTTGCAGGATGTAGCCTGGGGTAACGGCATGTATGTGGCGATTTCATTCTTTGGCAACAGCATCTTCAGCACTGATGGTATTAACTGGTCTGCACCATTCTCGATGGGGGTTCCCCGCTATGCTGTTGGCATTACCTTCGGCAATGGCATGTTTGTAGCCGTCGGCTCAGCTGGCAACGTCGATCCATATGCCGGCATTCTGACCAGTGTGGATGGTTACACCTGGGTTAAGCAGGTATCGCCAACCAGCAATGGTCTGGGCGATGTCATTTGGACCGGTACGCAGTTCGTCGCTGTTGGTATGAACGGCGTTATTGTCACCAGTCCTGATGGCATTACCTGGACGGTACAGACAACTCCGGCATCAACATCGACCCTCAACAGTATAAGCACCAATGGTACGACTCTGGTCGCCGTGGGCGGAAGCGCGCCAAATGCATTGTCGACTGTCATGACCAGCTCTGATGGCATCACCTGGACTCAGCAACTGACCGGCATCATTCAAGGCGTTGTCTATGACGTGGTTTGGAGCGGCAGCCAGTTTGTTGCCGTGGGTAGTGGCGACTGGACAACAGGACAGAACGTAATGACCAGCCCGGACGGTGTGAGCTGGACGAAACAGGCCAGCGGACTGGCATATGGCTCTATCCTGCGCGGAGTCACTGTTGATACAGTCAGCGGCCTGATCATTGCTGTCGGCAATAGCGGCGACATTCTCACCAGTATGGATGGTGTGACGTGGACAAATCGTAAAAACGATATCGCTCCGGACACCAGTATGGGCGATGTCATCTGGACCGGCACGCAATATGTGGCGGTCGGTTCGCCCAATATGGGTGGTGCAGCCGCTACAATCCTGACCAGTGTGGATGGATATGCCTGGACACGACAAACCAGCCCGCTCACCAGTGGTGGATTGAAGGCGCTGGCCACCAACGGCACGCTGCTCGTCGCCGCCGGAAGTGAATACAATCCGGGGCTCGTTTCGGCTATTGAGACCAGTACAGATGGTGTTACCTGGACGAAACAGGTGATTGCCGACCCCTATGCCATAAACGATGTTATCTGGTCAGCGGGTCATAATATGTTCATTGCAGTCGGCAATTCCGGCATGATCTCGACCAGCCCTGATGGCGTAACATGGACAAGCCAAACATCCGGCATTGCTGCTGAATCGATTGTAGGGGTTGCGAGCGATGGTGCGATGCTGGTTGCTGTTGCACCCTCCTGGACACCAACAGGCACAATCATTGTCACCAGCAGCGACGGCATAACCTGGAGCACACTATCCACTACCGGCAATGCTGGCATGCAGTCAATTATCTGGGATGGTGTTCAGTTCGTTGCGGCCGGTAGCAGCGGGCAGCTGATGCTCTCTCCGGATGGCATCAACTGGACGCTGAAATATACCAATCTGAGTAATTTCTGGATCAATAATATTTACTGGAGCGGAAGCAGTTATATTTGCGTTGGCTTAACCTCCAATATTGCGACCTCTGCCGATCTGGTGAACTGGCGACAGATCACATCACCGGCCTTCCAGCTCTTTGGCTCGGCTCAAAATGGCAATGGTCAAACCGTGATTGTCGGTAACGCCGGCAATTCAGGGTTGATTTTGACTGGACAATAAAACAAGTCATCGATGCTCTATTTCAAAGCCCGGCCCTGGCCGGGCTTTGTCTTAACTCAGGAGGCTTATTGATCTTTATTCCTGCGCTTCGAGCCACGCACCTTCCACATGCCTCCACATACCTTCCAAATAAGTTGGTCTCTGAGAAAATTCGGCCTAGTATACCCCGCTTACCAAAATTTATTTCTCAGGTTTCTAAAACTCAACATGACCACTTCGCGCCAAAACATTTTTCGTCTCCTCTCTGCCTTTGCCATTTTATGGTCCTGTAATACACCCGCCTATGCCAATGACATGCGCATTACGGTAACACTGCCGCCACTGGCCGGGCTGGTGCATCTGGTGGCACCGGATGCCAATGTCAGCTGCCTGCTGCCCGGCAAAGCCGACCCTCACCATTTTGAGCTTTCACCGCGTCAAATTGAAACGCTGAAAAACAGTGATCTGCTGATTCGTGCCTCCAGTGACGATGCCCATTGGCATGGTCTGGATCAGGCTAAGAAACTTGATCTCTGGCCCGGCACTTCGCATGCAGACAGTCATAGCTGGCTGAACCCAGCCAATGCGCGCCAGATGGTGGAAAGCCTTGCTGCTGCGGTTCCGGATGTCGATGTCACGGCACTGGAACGGGCAAAAACCACCATTGCAGCCACTCAGCAAAACTGGCTTAGTGTCTTGCCTGCATTGAAAAAACGCGGCGTCATTATGCAGCATCCGGCATGGGAACATTTTTTTGAAGCGATGGGCATTCCGGTGCTGGCCGTGCTTGAGTCCGATCATCATGGTCAGGAGCAAGGGCCGCGTGCTTTGGAGAGTGCCCTGAACACGCTGAAAGCCAACCCTGATGCGGTACTTATCGGCGACACCAATCACAGCAACCGCACCTTGCAGTGGATTGCCCGGCATGCCAACGATACATCACCGGATACTGACACGATCATTTATATGGATGCACTGGGCAACTGCTCGGAAAGCTGGGCTGAATTAATGCAGCGAAATCTGGATATTCTGGCTTCAGGACTGGCAACTGGCACAAGCATGCCATGAGCACACCAGCGGTTCATCTTTCCAACATCAGCTTCTCAGCGAATGGCATTACCATTCTGGAGAATATTTCTCTGTCGCTGGAAGCCGGTCATTTTATCGGCATTGTCGGTCCCAATGGCGCTGGTAAAAGCACCATTCTCTCGATCATTGCAGGTCTGATTCAGCCCGATCATGGCCACATCGACCTGATGGGCCAGTGCCTGAAGCGATTTAACCGTCATCGCCTGCTGAAACAGATCGGCTACCTGCATCAATTGCATGACCATGAACCGCATCTGCCGCTAACCGTCCGTGAAGTGGTCAGCATGGGCCTACCCAACTATGGCGCTCCGTTGTGGATACCGCTGCGGGCTGAGAAAAAGGTGCTCGATGCCCTGAGCTTTCTGGATATGCAATCCCATATCGATGCCGATTTCCGTTCACTTTCCGGTGGCCAGCGGCAGTGCGTGCGCATTGCCCGCGCCCTCGTGCGCAAACCTGAAATTCTGCTGCTTGATGAGCCTTCAGCAGCCATGGACAGCAAACGTCAGCAACAGCTATATGCCTTGCTGCGTGAATTATGCGACCGGGAAAAAACCACGGTGATCATGGTCGAACACGATATTGCGGCAATCACGGCCCATGTCGATTCAGTCGCCTGTCTGAACAAACATATTCACTACCATGCCATGAAAGGTGAACAGATCCCGGAAGATATCTGGCACTCCATGTATGGTGACCACATGCATGTGATTGCCCATGACCATGGTTGCATCGGCTGTCAGCCAGTTCAAAATGAAGCCTGTGTGGATGCTTGCATGGATGAGAAATCATGAACTTACTGCAACAGTTTTTCCTTAGCCCGGTGATGCAGGAAATCCTGCTGCCTTCATTTCTGATTGCCTTGATTGCATCCTCAATGTCGGTGATGGTGCTGGCGCATCGCTTGTCTTTTTTGACAGTTGGTGTCTCCCACACCTCGCTGGCCGGACTCGGTATCGCCGTCATGCTGTCGCTACCACTGCTACCCACAGCCACCGTGCTGGCCGTTGTCATCGCCCTGTTGCTGGCTGTTTTACCCAAACGGCAGGGCATCACTGAAGATACCGGCACTGGCCTGCTTTTCGCTGGCAGCATGGCGCTGGGTATTATTCTGATTAGCAAAGCCAGCAAGCAGGATGTCGATCTGTTCGGCCTGCTATTCGGCAATATCCTGACCATCACCAGCGATGAACTGCACTGGCTGCTCGTCATCGGTTCCGCCATCATGCTGATGTTCATCACCATGGGCCGCAGCTGGTGGAGTATTGCCTTTGATCCGGTAACCGCCTTTGCCGAGGGTATGCGCACCTCGGCCTTGCGCCTGTTTCTCTATGGTGCGGTCGGCCTGTCCGTGATCATGTGTGTTAAACTTGCCGGTATTGTTCTCACCACCGGCATGCTGGTGCTACCGGCTGCATGTGCCTGGTTCTGGGGCAGGTCACTACTAAGCCTGTGGTTATTCAGCGTGCTCTTTGCCGGCTTTGGCACTGCAAGCGGCATGATCCTTTCCTATGCTCAGGACTGGCCATCCGGCGCAACCATTGTCATGGTTTTGTGCGTGTTCTTTTTAAGTAGTTGGGGGATGTCATGGTTGATGCAACACCGTCACAAACTGTAAGGCCCAAGGCCAAAACGGCCGGTATTACCTTGCGCCTGCTGGCCACAGCTTATGATCTGATTATTCTGTTTGGCCTGCTTTTTATCGCCTTCGCCATCAGCACCCAGATTGCTAGCATCCCTTCCAATCACTGGCTGAGCCAATTGCTGGTGACCATTATCGCCTATGCCTATTTCGCCGGATTCTGGAGCAAGGGCGGTGCCACGACAGGTATGCGTCCATGGAAACTGCGAGTTGCCATGATCGATACCGGCGATCATCCGTCGCTCGCCAATGCAACGGTACGCTTTTTTGCCATGGGTCTGACATGGCTGGCTTTTGGCGTTACTTTCTTCCAGTTGATGGCCTACGTGGCTACCGGCAACATCGATAAGCTCACCTTCTTCGTTGCTTCGATTATCCCCTTCATCAGCATGCTCTGCATGCTGCTTACCCCGAGAAAACAGCCTCTGCATGACCTGCTGGCGGGCACCAGCATGTTTAAACTCCAGTAATTCCGTGCTGCCTTTTGTCCTGCTGGCAACCAGCACTGAGCATAGCGTAGCACTAAAGCTTTATCGGCGCGGTGACGAGTTCTCCATTCGCGTTGATAAACACGGTGAACTGATGAACTCCCGCCAGCACCACTCAGAAGATGCCCTGGCCGAGCTTGCCTGTGAGCGTATTACTTCGGTACAAAGCCCTCACCTGCTGGTCGGCGGACTCGGCATGGGTTTTACGCTGGCCAGAGCACTGGCGCTAACCGGCCCCGACGCGCGCATCACAGTCTCGGAACTGATTCCCGCCGTGGTTCAGTGGAACCGGGACGATCTGGGGGCCGTCGCCAGCTATCCGCTGCTGGATCAACGCGTTGAAGTGCTCGAACAGGATGTCGGCCTGGTGATGCGCCAGCGACAAAATACATTTGATGCCATCATGCTGGATGTCGATAACGGGCCGGACAGCTTCACCCGTGATGACAATGATTCCCTTTATGGTCTGCGTGGCCTGAACAGTGCCTATGCCGCCCTCAAACCCGGCGGCGTACTCACATTATGGTCAGCCTTCAAAGATCCGGCTTTTACCCGGCGCATGCTTAAAGCAGGCTTTAAAGTCAGCGAACAGACCATCCGATCAGTCTCCGCCAAACGCGGTGCCCGACACAATATCTGGATAGGTATTCGCCCTGTTTAAATAGCTTGCTCAGGCGTTACGTCCGACTTGGATGCGCTGATCTTTTTTTATTTATAATGGAACACACAGTGATCATTAAATGCAAATATTTATCACAATGGTATTTATATGTCACATTGTGCCAATGACGATAAGCGCATTTTCCGAACAGGTTGAAACACTCTGCAAAACAATTGGCTCCAGCTTGCAGTCGTATCGCATCAACGAACTGAACCAAACGCAGGAACTTATGGCCGCAAGAATTGGTATTTCCCGAAGAACCTATGTGCGCATGGAGGCTGGAGATCCAACGGTCAAGATCGGCTATTGGCTGGAAGCGGCGATGATCACCAAAACGATGCATGCCTGGGAAAGCTTGTTTACCGTAAACAGAACCCTGTTTGATGAATTGGCGATGACAACAGAAAAAAAACCACGACAGCGCGCAACTGTACGCAGGAAGCGTGGCCTGTAATGAAAACGCAACGCTATCAGGTTGCTCTCACCACGGATCTCGGCAATTCCGTTGCCGTGGGTGAACTTGTCGCGAATGGCAATCGCTGTGCATTTCGCTATGACGCATCGTACATCGCATCGAAGAATTCGTTTCCGCTGGACCCGATTAACCTCGATTCCGGCATAACTACACATGAAACCGATAAAATTCTGTTCGGCGTATTCGAAGACTCCTTGCCCGATGGGTGGGGTCGCTCATTGATTGCCAAAACCATGCAGTTATCGCACGCCCAACAATCGCCTCATCTTTTGCTGCAACATCCCGATCAGAAGGCGATTGGCGCGCTGACGTTTGAGACAGATAACAAACGTCCACACTTTCCATTTTTCCGGGAAGGCCTTGATTCGCTAAACGACCTTGCCGCAGCAGCCAGCGCTTTCGAACAGGGAGATTTACAGGACGATCTGATGCTGCAACGACTGTTCCGCTCGGCCGGTTCCGCCGGTGGCGCTCATCCAAAGCTGACGCTTGCTGATGCTGACGGACATCTGAAACTGATCAAACTTCCCAGCATCCGCGATATTTTCGATGTGGTCGGGCTTGAGGCGTCGTGCCTCGAACTGGCACGCATGGCCGGAATAACAGTACCGTTATTCACTATCATGGAATCCGGCGGCTTAAAAATGCTCTGTCTGGATCGTTTTGATCGAACAGACATGGGATGTCGTCATATGATCAGCATGCAAAGCCTGCTGAATGCCACGGGTTATTACCACTCAAGCTATGTGCAGATGGCCGATGTCATCCGCATGGTTTCATGCGACCCTGCCGGAGACTTGCACGCACTGTTCCGGCAGATGATCTTCAATGCCCTGATCGGCAATACGGACGATCATCTGAAGAATTTCTCGATGTATCACTGTGGTGGATACACCCTCACGCCTGCCTATGACCTTTTACCGGACATCAATCAGCGTGGCGCACATACCCTGAGTTTCGGCACCAACGATATCGGGCCGTGTAGAAATGAGGCCACGGGAACCCTGGCTGCCCGCTTCAAGATCACCCCCGTCATGGCAAGTCATATCGTTGATGAAGTGATCGAAAGCGTTTCTGCTAACTGGACTGGCACTTGTGCTGCACATGAGGTTCCACTGGCACAGGCGAATAAATTTGGCAGTTACATTGAAAGGCAGCGAATAAGACTGACGGCCTGAATAGATTTTATTGAGAAGACTCATCTTTACTGATTTGAACATGCCCTGCTTCGGGCTGTTCTTCTTCACCGGCCATTTCCACCAGCCGCGTAACATTGGCAATCACCAGTGAATAGATCAGCACGCCAATGACCATCGTCATAACGCCGATAAAACGCCCCGGCCCGGTCATCGGTACCACATCGCCATAACCGACAGTGGTGATCGTCACAAAGGCCCACCACAGGCCATCATCAATCGCCTTGAAAGCAGGGTTCACCGGGTGCTCGATCAGATACGCCATGGATCCGAAAACAATCACCACGCCAAACACCAGCGCCATCGCCGTCGGCAGGCTATCTTTAGACAGCACCAGTAAACTGAGCATCTGTTTTCGGCCCAGATGCAGCATGCGATTAATCTTCTGCATCGGCAAAAGACCGGCGATTTTGAGCACCACCAGCAAACGCAATAGCGGCGATGTCAGCAATACAATCAACACCAGATCAAACCAGTTGGCTTTCAGATAACTCTTGCGATCACGCGAATAAAACCAGCGCAAAACAAACAACACGACAAAACTGAGTAATGCAGCGGTGACTTCCCATCCATCCGCATCCAGCAGCAGCGACAGGATCACCATTACAATGGTCACCACCAGCAACAGCATATCAAAGATGCGTTCCATCTTCTCGCTACGTCCTGAATGGGAAGGCTTCGTCATACCCGGAATGAATCCGCGACAGCCAGCAACTCCGCCTCATCGATCACCTTGCTATCGACTTTGCAATAGGCTGCATTTTCTTCGGCCACCACCACCACATGCGCCACACCATGAACCGCTGCAATTGCGGCCTCAATTTTTTCCGGAGAATGCGCATCAGTAATATCCACATGCAGAACCCGCGTCGCCAGATAAGGCGGTTGATTCATGCCAAACGCAATGATCAGCCAGAGTCCGAACATGCCCGCCACCACCATAAATGTCATGGCATAATTCTGCGTATGCGGATCGTACAAAAAGCCGCCCAGCACACCACCGGCAAAAGCCCCCATAAACTGGTGCGTATTAAAAATACCGACAGCCGTACCCTTGGCATCGACCGGTGCATACTTCGACACCAGCGAAGTAAGACTGGCCTCCAGCGTATTAAATGCGGTAAAAAACAACAGCAGCGCCAGCGCGATAAATAACAGTGACGCATGTGAAAATGCCAGCAACACACAGGATATCGCCAGCAAGGCAATGGAAAATACGAAAATCTGTTTCATTTTCCGCTTGGATTCGGCAATGATGATCAGCGGTATCATCAGCACAAACGCCAGCAACATCACCGGCAAATAGAGCATCCACTGACGCGGCTGGGCCAGTAAATCCAGCGCCGGATCAGCCAGCACCAGGGGCAGCACAACAAACAAGGCTGTTAATGCACCATGCAAAATGAACACGCCGATATCCAAACGCAAAAGATTCCGGTCTTTGAGAATTTCACCGATTTTGGCAAATGACAAAGCACTGTCACGATGCCGCATCGTCACAACCGGATTGGGCACCACGAAATAAAGCACCAGAATAGACAACAGCGCCAGCACACCTGTCAGCCAGAACAAGCCCGGCACGCCGACCCACTGAACAAGCAAAGGCCCCAAAACCATCGACACGGCAAACGATAAACCGATGGTGATGCCAATCATCGCCATCGCCTTGGTGCGTGCTTCTTCACGCGTTAAATCTGCCGCCAGTGCAATCACCGCCGCAGCAACAGCGCCGGAACCCTGAATAATCCGTCCCAGCAACACCCCTTCAATCGAATCGGACATCGCGGCAATCACGCTGCCCAGGGCAAACAGCAACATACCGGCAGCAATCACCGGCTTACGGCCGAATTTGTCCGACATCATACCGAACGGAATTTGCAGCAAAGCCTGTGACAAGCCATAAGCTCCCAGTGCTATACCCACCAGCTCGGGATGCTCCAGAGCCCCCTTCAAGCCATGCGCATAGGTTGAAAACACGGGCAAAATAAGAAACAGGCCCATCATGCGCAGGCCAAAAATAGCTGCCAGTGAGCCAGCACTGCGTTTCTCCTGCGAATTCATCGCTGTACGTTGAACAGCATCTGTCACATTAAACTCCTTAAAATATAAATCCCTACGTTCGCGCTTCGCTTTCTACTCATAGGGCCACTCGGCCAAACCCTGACGTAAAACGTTCGGTTCATCACCGCATAAATCAACCACGGTTGTTGGCGTCATGCCGCCCCAACCCACATCCATCAACACCGCATGCATATGCTTGCAGCGGTTTTTTATCTCCTCCGGGTCGTTGGCAATCAATGCCTCGTCGGGAAACTGCAAGGTTGTTGCCAACAGCGGCTCACCCAGCGTCTCGAGCAGTGCCCGGCACACCACATGTGATGAAATACGTAATCCGACATCCCGACGATTGCCGAACACACGCTTGGGCAAGGTTGAGTTAGCCGGTAAAATAAACGTGTAGCCGCCGGGCAGACAGCGCTTGACGATGCGGTGGGCACGATTATCCATTTTCACCAGTTGCGCCGCCTGCGACAAATCCAGACAGACCAGCGACCATAAATGTGTCTTATCCAGCCCCCTGAGTTGCCGCACAACCTCTTGTGCCTGATTCGCTTGCGGCAACATCATGATGCTGTAAGTGGTCTCGGTCGGCACAATCGCAAACGCGCCATTGCGCAGCATATCTGCGGCAAATTTAATCTGCCGGATCTGTGGTCGATCCGGGTGCATGCGTAAATGTTCAAAGCCAGACATTTCAGGTCCTCCACCGGTTCAAAGCAGCCGTAAAACACAGCAAGGTCACACTAATAAGCCGACCTTGCTGCGCTTGAGCTGCCTACATACCGAACAATCCTTTTAAGACTTTTGCCGGTTCAGGCAAGGCGGGTTTCGTATCATTGCCCGCCGGAGCGGCATTACCCTGATCCGTCTGACCACCACCCAGTGATTTGCCGATGCCTTTGAGAATATCTTTAGGCTTGGCACCTTCTTTCAATGCACCACCGACATTATCAATCAGGCTCCTGGTATTCACTTCCGGGCGAATCGACGGTGAAGTAAACGGGCCCTTAATATGCAGCGGAATTTCAATGCCGTTGCGTGAAGTAATCGTATCTCCCTGCCCAACCAGTGAGCCAACCAGTTTCGGTTTTACATGATAATCCAGTGATTTATTGACCAGATTGATGATCCCCTCGCCGGTCAGTCGAAACAGCGGCGACGCCATGAACAGATCCCGGTTATCTGCCACGCCATTGCGAATATGGAAGCTGGCCTGCAACTGAGCAAAATCAGTGTACTGCGGGCCATTGCCCTGCCCCAGCGAACCGATATTGCGCATCGCTCCGGCAATATCGAAACCCTTGATGCGGCCATCGGTCATCGAAAGTTGTGCCGTACCATTCAGACTGCCGGTGGCGTTATCGGGTAACAGTCCGCTGGCCTTGATGTCGGTATCCAGCTTCATCGTGCCATCGAGCAGATCGGTATCAGCCACTATCTTCAGCACCGGCCCGACTTTCAGGTTGGAGATATGAATTGATTCTGTCCACGTGGCCGGATAACGACTCGCATCCAGCGATGCTTTTTCCTCAACCGAACCACCGGCAAGCAAAAAACGGGCCGGATCAAGCCTGAACACGCCGTTCTGGCCGATGATGCTCGAAGTGAAATCTGTGAAATTCAGCCCGCGCATCAGCAAGGCATCGAATTTGGCCTGAACATTGACGCGCCATGGCTTGAGGAAGCGTAAATCCGGCTCTGTTGCCTCGGCCTGTGTGGTCGCGGAAGAATCGCTCTCGCCAGCAGCCCCCGTGCTATTTGCGGCTTTTTTCTCGGCAGCTTGCGGCATCCACGGATCCAGATGCAGCGTTTTTCCGGCCAGTCGCAAACGAATATCCGGTGCACCGGCAAAGCCCATACGCCCGGAAACCTGCACAAGCTCATCGTTTAAATAGATCTGCATATCACGAATATCAACCGAGGTGGTGTCGCCTGCCAGCAAAGCCCCCATCTTCACACTCTTCCATGGGTCAGGATGTGCGGCATACATGCCGCCCAGATCGGCAACATAACTGGCCAGCCATGCCCGGTGCAGGGCATCGGTTTCAACACGCATTTCATAGCTTAACTGTTTGCCGGATAAACCTTTGAGGAAGCCCTGTGCCTTGAGCAGATGCTGACCATCCAGCGTCACATCAAAAGCGTGAATTCTGGCTTCATCGGCAGAAGAGAGTTCAATTTTCCAATCGGTATTGAGCAGCAATGCAGATGTTAATGTCGCTGAACCGGCCGTTACACGTACACCATCCGGCCGTTGCTCAAATTGCCCGTCGAGGCTGACAAAAGCATTTTTCATATCGCCCAGCATGGCCGGAAGTGGCGGCAAAAAGCCTGAAAAAGTCGCAAGTCCGATATGCTTACTGACAAGGTGCATCTGCACAGGCAATTTATTTACATTCAGTTTGGCCAGCTCGCCAACCGGTCCGACTTTTCCTTCCAGGCTGATGCTGTCTGAACCCATATCCAGCGACAGGGCAACATTCACCGGACGCTCCAGCTGCACATCATCGAGCAGCAGCGCCAGATTAGAAATCTGAACATCCTGTTTATTTTGTGCATCATGCCAGCTCAGGCGACCACCGCTAATACGTAACGCCTCGGCGCTGAGTGCGGCCAAATAAGGCATGCCACCGGAAGCCTGCTCTCCAGCTGCCGTTTGTTTTGAAGCGTTTGCAGGCGCCGTGCCTTTATCATCACTGGCGATGAGATCTTCCCAGCTGCCTGCCCCGTGAGCATTGCGTTCCAGATAAATTTCCGGGTCTTTGAGTTCAAATTGTTTAATCGTCACCACCTGATTCAGCAGTGGTAACAACTCCACCTGCACATCCAGTGATGCCACCTTGATAAACGGCTGCTCAGAAAAACCGCGCCGGTTGGCAAAGGTAACATTCTCAAGACTCACACCCACCCAGGGAAACAACGATGCCGACATATGGCCAATGTGCAATGCCCGTCCCGTCGCACCTTCGACTTCATGTTCAATGGTCGCCTTGTAGTCGTCGATATCGATAAAAAATGGAATCACCAGCAATGTCACCATCACCAGAACCAGAATAATCACGCTGTATTTAATTATCTTCATCATCGACAACTACCTCTCATGCCACAGTTAAACATTTTCACCAAATCGTGGCAGCATGATAGACTAGTTCAAGGGAGAAAAACACGCCTGAAGCTCGGCAAACGCATCCACCACCTGCGTAGCGCCCTGCTGATACAGGGCCTCCGCGCTTGCCACACCAAATGAAACACCGATGGCACGGACATGTGCTGCTTTGGCCATTTGCATATCAAAATCCGCATCGCCGACCAGTGTAGTCTGCTGCGCTGTAACCCCCATCTCGTCCATACACTCCAGCGCCATGGCCGGATGCGGTTTAGAATGGCAGCAATCGGCTGTCCGCCAAACGGCAAAAAAACGTTTCAAATCAAAACGCTCCAGCACACGTTCAAGGCCACTTCGGGATTTGCCGGTTACAACGCCCATCCAGTAACCCCGCGCCTGCAACAGCTCAAGGGTTTCAATCACATCGGGGTAAAGAACAATCTCCTGCTCTGCCTGCCGATAATAATCGCGAAAGCGCTCTACAATGGCATCCGCAAAAGCCATAGCTTGCCCGCTTTGCCTCAGCAATTGCCGCACAGCCACAGGCAGTGACAGGCCAATTACACCCATCACCAGCACATCGGCTGGCGACTGGCACTGAGCGTCAACAAACGCCCGCTGCATCACATGAACGATCAACTGATGCGAGTGGGTCAGGGTTCCGTCACAATCGAATAAAATCAGCTGCGGCTGATGGGGAGAATCAGGGCTGCTGATAAGCTTGCTCCGGCATTGGCAGCACGGCATCGGCCGGAACAACTGCCTGCTGCGCTGCTGCAGTTTCGTTCGCTGCAGTGTCGCTCGATAAATTGTCTGCCTGCACTTGTTTCCAGCCGTCGCGATTGCGACGCACCTGCCAGACCAGCGACTTATCCATCGCCAACACTTTTTCATCCCCGCCATAGCGCACGAAGGTAGAGAGCAAATCGCCGCCCTGTCTGCCGATATCAAGCTGCATCAGTGTCTGCCCATGTTCATCTTGCAGAATCAGATGTACCGCATCTTTTGCCGACAGCCCCAGCTCCAAATCGTGGCTGCCGCTGCGGGCGACAATGCGTGAAACATGCATATCCGCCAGATCACTGAGCAACCGCTGTACCAGTTCTTCGTTGGCCGGTGTTGAATCTGACAGTGTCCATGCATCACCCTGTCGCTTAAGCACAACCTCAGGCTGAAAATCACTGCGCAGCGTGATGCCATAAACAAGCGTCTGTTCCAATGCCATAGCGCGAGGCACATCACCGACTGACTTTTCCGAGCGCTGCATCACTGTATAAGCCACCAGCAGCGCCAGCACGACCAGAATCGATAACAGTTTCATCGCAGCACCTCCTTCACGCTAATGCCGGAATGCGCCTGCTGCGCCGACGCAGCAGGCGCCAGCGCGCCACACCGGCAAGCACCACCAGCAAGGCCAACCCGAAGGTCCAGAAGAATTTATACATCTCCCTTTCTGAAGCATCCATTTGCTCCAGCGGACGCTCGGAGACGCCGCGCGAGCGCAGCGAAATAAGCCCTTCATCATGCACCAGCCAGTCGATGGCATTGAGCACAAACACAGCGGTTGAGCCATCAAAAAAATCATCATTAAGCATAGCCGGAGCACCAACAACGACCAGCGAACTGACATCTGTTCTGGCCATAAAGTCCGGCTCCGTCGTTTTGCTCTCTTCAGCTGATGCAGATTGCAACGATTCCGGCATCGCCGTAAACGCCGAGCTCACTGTTCCTGCTTTTGACCATGCCAGCAATGAAGGGCGCATTTGCAAACCGGCAAAACGCTGCTGCATGTTCATCAGCGGGTTCACATCAAATGGCGGGCCACCCTGCACAGCGGACCAGTCGGATGAATACATCAATGGCACTGCGCCGGCTGGCAATGCCAGCGGTGAAGGGAACGGCATTGAAACCGCCTCCAGCTCCTGCGTCACCGGACTATCCTGCCCCATGCTAACAATACGCGGCACAAACGGATAATCGACCTGCGATGAGAAGGTATATATTCCCTGCTGACGATTCACTGTCACCCGTGTGGCTTTTTGATCCATCACCAGACCGGGTTCGATGTGCACGCCCAGATCTTTTGCCAGCCACTGGCTGGTGTAGGGGTCCATCATGGATACGGCAAACCCGGCCGTCAGGTTCGGTTTGGCATTACCGGTGAACAACAGCACACCACCACCACGCATGCGGAATTGATCGACATGATAACGCCATGTCTCAGATGGTTTTTTATCGACACCCGCCACGATCAGCGCCACGATATCTGTCGCAATCGGTTCAGCTTCAGGATCAACTGAAACCACTTCATAATCTTCCGTCATCACACCGGCAAAGCGCTGCAACTGATCCAGCCCGAAAGCGCCATAGCCATTGGCCACACCGATCTTATGGCGACCGGCACCCGTCAGCTTTTTGATCTTACGGGTCAGCAAATATTCAAAGCCGGATTCACTCTGCACCACCGGAATGGTTTCTTTATGATCAAGATATTCCAACACCACCGCCATATAACCCTGCTTGATCTGAGCCCGGTCATCTTCAACCACGCGCACCTGTACCTTGGGAATATTCAGCGCCTGCAGGCTGGCGGCCACGGTACTGTTCGCATCGGGATTCACCATCTCAAAATCGACATTGCCATGCCCTGCATCGTGATACGCCAGCAACATATCGACCAAAAACTGGCGCAAACGGCCATACGGTTGTGGCATGCCTTCCGAAACATAAGCACGAATCAGAATCGGCTCATCCAGCGTTTGCAGCACATTGCGGGTTGAATCGGATAAACTGTAGACCTGATCCTCGGTCCAGTCCCAGCGTACATGCGTAACGTACCCGGCAACAAACACCAGCACACATGCCATTGAAATGCCCAATAAACGCCACCATGCGGCGCGTCGAATCATCCACCGGCGATCCATTACATCCACCTCCGTCGTTCAAGTGAAAACCACGTTAATATCAGAAACAATCCCGTCAGGGAGAGAAAATACAGCACATCCTCCAGTGCCAGCATGCCACGAATCATCGATTCATAATGCGCCAGCGGACTGAGCAGCATCACCGTATCCTGCATCGCCGGTGGCAACAGCGGCAGGCTCTGAGAGACCAGAAACATGGCCAGCAGCAAGCCGAAGCCAACCACATAAGCCACCACTTCGTAGCGCGTAATGCCCGAAGCAAACAAACACATCGCGGCATAAGACGACGCCATCAGCAAGGCTGCGATATACGATACCGACACCTGCCCGACATCCAGATCGCCAATCAGTGCCAACGTCAACGGATAAGTCAGCGTCAGTGCGAGCAGCAAGGTAATCTGCAACAAAACAGCGAGAAATTTACCGGCCACAATTTCACCGGTACGCAATGGCATCGTTGCCAGCAATTCAAACGTGCCGGTGCGCTGCTCATCGGCCAGCATGCGCATGGCCAGTGCCGGCATAAAAAACATCAGCAACAAGGGCAGACTGCTGAACCAGTTGCGCATATCGGCCTGCCCGATCAGAAACAGATTACTGCTGAAGAAATATCCCGAGGCGAGAAAAAATGCCACGGCAATCACATAACCCAGCGGTGTATCAATGCAGATTTTCCATTCTTTGAACATCATCGCCAGCACCCGATTCATGACCGACCTCCTGTCATCTGGTGGAAGACATCTTCCAGTGATGTTGATTGCGGCTGCATTTCAAGCAACACGGCCCCGGCGCTCACCGCCGCCTGAAATGCCAGTTCCCCCAGATGTACTGAAGGGTCGCTACATGAAAGCATCAACTGATAAACGTCATCGCCGGTAGCTGCGACTTCCGCTTCGACGGAACATGTACTGTGTTGACTGCGAATCGCTGTTGTAAAACGAGAGACATCACCGCGTAATACCAGCCGCAGGCGTGATTCGCCGCTGGCGGCGCGGGATAGTTCATCGGTGGTGCCGATGCTGCGCAGTTGGCCATCGCTGATGATCATCACCCGATCACATACCGCCTCAACTTCCGACAGCACATGTGAAGATAACAATACGGTTTTCTCTTCGCCCAGACGCCGAATCAAATGGCGGATTTCCACGATCTGATTGGGGTCGAGGCCGGTTGTCGGCTCATCCAGAATCAGGCATACCGGATCGTGCAGCATACTGGCTGCCAGACCGACACGCTGCCGGAATCCCTTGGACAATTCGTCAATGCGCCGGTTGAGTACCGATTCAAGGCCGCACAAACGCGCCATTTCTCTGATACGATCGGCCGCTGTGGCCTTGGGTAAACCCTGCATACTGGCAATAAATGCCAGATGCGCGTGGACGTCCAGATCGGTGTATAACGGTGCCTGTTCAGGCAGATAACCAAGCTGCTGACGAATCCGCACATCGTCTTTCAGGGGAACGCCATTAATCGTGGCGTCCCCCGACGAAGGCGGCAAAAAGCATGTCAGCATTTTCATCGTGGTGGATTTGCCAGCGCCATTTGGCCCCAGTAAACCCATCACTTCGCCTCTGCGAACATGGAAAGACAAATCCCGAACAGCATAAAAAGCACCGTTATCGGTTTTTTTGGACGAAGGAATCCCGTATTGACGGGAAAGAAGCTCTGCATGAATCATCGCGTCATCTCCTCAATCTTTATTTATAGTTTTATGAAATCAACAAGGCATTAATCTTGCGTACAAAGCCAGCCGGATCCTCCGGTAAAGCGCCTTCAGCCAGCACCGCCTGATCGAACAGAACATCGGCAAAATCAGCAATCTTTTCCGCCGAACGCATTTTCGCCAGTCGCTTCACCAGATCATGTTCCGGATTAATTTCCAGAATCGGCTTCGAGCTCGGCACAGCCTGTCCGGCCTGTCTGAGAATACGCTCCATGTTGCCCGTCATATCAAACTGATCGGATACCAGACATGCCGGTGATTCAGTCAAACGGTCCGTGATGCGGACATCTTTCACCCGCTCACCCAGCGCCTCCTTGAGTTTCTTCACCGCTGGTTCAGCTGATTTCACCGCTTCTTCGTGGGCCTGCTTATCCTCTTCAGCATTATCGCCAAGCTTGGACAAATCCAGTTCACCCTTGGCAATGGATTGCAGTTTCTTGTCGTCGAACTCGCTCAGGTGCGATACCAGCCATTCGTCAATACGATCGGAAAGCAGCAACACTTCGATGCCCTTCTTGCGGAACACTTCCAGATGCGGACTGTGTTTGGCTGCCGCCAGCGACTCCGCCGTGATGTAATAAATGGTATCCTGATTTTCAACCATGCGCTCAACGTAATCGCCCAGCGATACTTCCTGCGCATCGCTGCTGGTTGATGAGAAACGCAGCAATTTTGCCAGTTCGTCACGGTTGTTGAATTCTTCAATGACGCCCTCTTTCAGGCAATTACCGAAGCCATCCCAGAATACGGCATAATCTTCCGGTTTATTTTTCTGCATATCGGTCAACAAGCTCAGCACGCGCTTGGTTGCACCTTTCTTCATCGCATCCATGGCCGGAGATTTCTGCAAAATCTCACGCGACACATTCAGCGGCAAATCGTTGGTATCCATCACGCCGCGCACAAAGCGCAAGTAGCGTGGCAGCAAATCTTCGGTCGCTTCCATGATAAACACACGACGTACATACAGCTTCACACCATGACGTGCTTCAGCCTGCCAGAGGTCAAACGGTGCGCGCTTAGGCACATACAACAACAGATTGTATTCGTATTTACCTTCAAGGTGCTGATGCAAATGCGCCAGCGGATCCTCGAAATCGTGGCCGATGTGTTTGTAGAAGTTGTTGTAATCTTCATCGGTCAGCTCGGATTTCGGACGTGTCCACAAGGCTGATGCCTGATTAACCACTTCTTCTTCAGCCTGACCGACTTCGCCCTCTTCCGTGGCCGGAGCCTCACCCATCATACGGATCGGGAAGGGAATATGGTCGGCGTATTTGTGGATGATGGTTTTCAAACGCCATGCATCGAGATACTCATCGGCATCCTCACGCAGATGCAGCACAATCTCGGTGCCGCGTGTCTCTTTTTCGACCGTCTCAAGTGCATATTCACCGTCACCGGCTGATTCCCAGCGCACGCCATGTTCCATGCCTACACCGGCACGGCGGGTCGTTAATGTCACCTTATCAGCCACCAGAAATGAGGAGTAAAAACCAACACCGAACTGACCGATCAGATGTGCGTCTTTTTCCTGATCACCGGAAAGCTGGCCGAAAAACTCTTTGGTGCCGGAACGTGCAATCGTCCCGATATTGGCAATCACTTCATCACGGTTCATGCCGATACCATTATCACGGATGGTGATGCGGCGGGCATCCTTGTCGATCTCGATAAACACATGCAAATCGGAATCGCCTTCATACAAGGCGTCATCGGTGGTTGATTCGAAACGCAATTTATCGGCAGCATCCGATGCGTTGGAAATAAGCTCGCGCAGGAAGATTTCCTTGTTGGAATAAAGCGAGTGAATCATCAGGTCGAGTAATTGTTTAACCTCGGTCTGAAAAGCACGTGTTTCTTTACTGGCAGTAGCTGTCATGAATTCTCCTGAGTCTTATGTCAAAGTGATGTTAAATCAGATAGGTCATAGATAGGGATGCGGCAACAGCTTTTCAAGGGATAAGTTTACCTTCATCGACCTAAGCTCGAAATCGCGTCGAAATATCGTAGCATGTCATTAACAGTTCATATTCACAGACTATACTTCTCGCGCTTGCTTGACGCATTCATGCATCAAAACCATCTTTTCAACAAACTATTGGAGGTACTATGAATCAATCCGCACCCTTAACTGCTTACCCGGTATGGGATAAAGCAACACGCTGGTTTCACTGGATCAATGTTCTTTGCGTACTGGGCCTGATTGCTGTCGGTGTAGTCATTCTCAATGGCAAGGCACTGGGCGTCAGCGGCGAAGGAAAAATCCTGCTTAAGACTGTGCACGTTTATATCGGATATATTTTCTGTGCTAATCTGTTCTGGCGCGTCATCTGGGGCTTTATCGGTAATCAATACGCCCGCTGGAGTGCTATCCTGCCAGGCGGTAATTTCATGCAGCAATTGCGAGAATATCTGCAAGGCGCCAAATCCGGCGATGCACCCGCCTATGCCGGGCATAACCCGATGGCAAAACTGATGGTCGCTTTTTTAATCCTGCTGCTACTGACCATGGGTGTAACCGGTCTGGTACTGGCCGGCACGGACGTCTACATGCCACCTTTCGGCGCTTATTTTGCTGACTGGGTCACCGCTGGCGATACTGAAAAACTGGCGCAACTGATGCCCGGCTCAAAAGAATTCGTCGATATGGCTTCGTACAAAGAAATGCGCGCATTCCGCTCACCGTTCATCGAAACCCACGAAGTCGGCTTTTACGTCCTGCTCGCTGCGATTGGTGCACACATTGCCGCAGTGGTCATCACCGAAGTGCGCGAAGGCAACGGACTGGTATCCGCCATGTTCACCGGCCGCAAGGTATTCAGCAAAAAGCCTGTCGATAGCGACAAGTAATCTTTCAGACTGTTCTTCATCCAAGCGGGCGCGGTAATCCACGCAGCGCCCGCAAAATAGTTCTATCACACTTATTACACAACTGAAGTTTCACCGTTATTGAAAAGCAGAAAGTAACCATTGATAACAAAGAAGGGTTAACATGGTCTTTGCCTACTATTGGGCAAAGACCGCTTTAATGCATTTCTCTTATACGTTGCTTGCGTAAAAAACGGTGAAACTTCAGTTACACAATAATTTCGGGTTATTGCTAACTTCCCCTTTATTTAAATGATACCGAAGCATATCAAACACCTCTTTTCCAGCTTTGTTATTGGCAATCAAAAGCCTCTTATCAGTGCCATTCAACATTTGAAGTATTATAGGATTAAATAAACATGGTGACATTATCATAGATCAATTTGGCTTATTGACCGGTAATAGACCCTGTCCTTTTTTCCAATCAAGGTAGTCCATTCAATGCAGTCCATGTGAACAACAACCTCTCTGGCAACAATTACCCATGGGAAATTCATCAACAATGAAATAAAAAGAAGCACAAAGTAAAAAATCATTATTTCATCAGAAAAATCTACAATGATTGCGATTAGTACCGGAACAAGAATAGTTAACGCTATATAAACCCAGTAATAACCGACTAATTTTTCAACATTGCCTGAAACTCTCTTCAGGTCATCGACGGGGCGATTCCTTATGATGAACTTTGCATAAGCAAGGAATTCACCATCACCCTCCACGCGAACAGGAAAATTCATTGAACGTCCATTGCTCAGGTTAACATGGAAAGCGAAAACCCCAGCGGCTGACACACCGATCACATCACTCCAATTATAAAGTATTACCCCCTTCAAAGGCATGAAACACTTAATTTTTTTTGAATCGTAAGTAATTCGAATCATTTGGATGAATACAAGCCTCAGGTATAAAGCTGACACAAGAACAATAAACAGCAGATACATCACTTTATCTGTGAAATCGCTGGACAATTGAATGGCCTGAATTGAAACAATCCATCCCCACACATTTGTCACTAGCCAGATCAGTTTATAGTACCAGGGTGTATATACTTCACCTATCACATTATCTTCCTGAATAATCATTACAGATTCCGTCATTCTACTTGATACAACATCAATCCAGACTAGATTGGTATTGTATCTCGCGATACTCCATTATTTTCAGTCACGTGCCACCACTACACCCTGACATTGCTCAGAGTCCATGTCATCATCAACATGAATGATGCAGGATGGAAAATAAGCGCGTACAGTTTTCATCTCTAAAACAATGATGGAGGCCGATAGCATGCAAACACCACCGCACCCCGCTTTTTCAGTACGTCGTCGCATGCTGTCGGGACTCGCCGCATTACTCTCTTCGCTGCTGCTGTTTGGCTTCTGCGCCATGCTGCTATTAACGATGACACCGACACGGCAAACGACGATGGAAGCACAGCTGACGATTGATGTCAGTCAGATCGAACCCGGCACGATGCTTTCAGTAATTCCTGATAAATACATCTATGGCTACTACGGTGCTATTTTTGTTATTCATCGCACACCCGAGCAAATTGCCTGGCTCAGCCAACAACCCATTCCTGACGCAATTGGCAGGTTTTTTTTCCGCAACAGCCGGGGCTTGACCCATTGACCCGCTCACTTGATGACCGCTACTTCTTATTTACTTCGGATTGGTACTATATTGATATCTTTGCCTCTAACAGATTCAGGCCCATACCATGGGGGGATTCGTTCCCTTACTATGGCATGGATCCCGATGTAATTCAGTTTGACGATGGCAAACCTACACTCGGTTGTATCTGGTTCTCATGGCACGATTACCTGACGCATGAAGAGCTGGCTGAGAATCAATATTGGTCAACCATCTTTGATTTAGCCGGATCGGTAGTCAGCAATGGAGGCTCATACTTACTGTCGGTCCCCCGCCATCGCTACGATGAAACTGGCGACCTCATCATCGGCCCGCGTTATGAAGATGGTGTTGCCTACAAAGTCGAGTCGTGGTTGCACCAACTAATCGGATGATTTATTCGCATATTCTATTGCAAAACCGAACCAGGCATTGCCCAAAGCACTGGCTGCCATCATCGTTGGCGGATCAACATTTCAAAGGTGGTTACATGGATACCCTTGCCAAACTAAAAGCCGGATTATTGACTGGAGCTTCGCGCGTGCAAATCGCGTCTGGTTTAACTGAATTTCCGCGCGAGTTATTTAATTTGACCGACTCTCTCGAAATAATCGACTTGTCGGGCAATCAATTGAGCACCCTGCCAGATGATTTCGACCGCTTTACCAAGCTTCGCATCCTTTTTTTATCCAACAACAACTTTGAAACCGTGCCGCAAGTATTAGCCGCATGCCCTGCCCTGAGCATGATCGGATTTAAGTCCAATCGTATTTCACAAGTTCCTGAAGACGCACTTCCCGAAGCATTACGCTGGTTAATTTTAACTGACAATCAGATTCATAAACTGCCCGACTCCATGGGTAAACATATGCAACTGCAAAAACTGATGCTTGCGGGCAATTTGCTTACATCATTACCCGAAAGCATGTCACAATGTAAAAATCTTGAGCTGGTACGTATATCGGCCAATAAATTTACGGATTTGCCCATGTGGTTGTTACATCTACCCAAACTTTCCTGGCTGGCGTTTGCAGGCAACCCCTGCAGTCAGAGCCTGCATGACCACAGCCTGCCGGAAATCCACTGGGATGAGCTTGAAGTGGGAGGCGTGCTGGGGCAAGGCGCCTCGGGGGTTATCAACAAGGCTACCTGGTCAGATAAAGGCAACGTGGCACTCAAAACGTTTAAGGGTAAAGTCACCAGCGATGGATTTCCGGCTGATGAAATGGCGGCGGCCATCGCTGCCGGAAAGCACGACCATCTGGTGGAAGTGATTGGTAAACTCAAAGGCCACCCTGAAGAAAAAGACGGGTTGCTTCTTTCACTGATTGCAGATGATTTCCGTAATCTTGCTGAACCGCCGTGCCTGGATTCCTGTACGCGTGATCGCTATACCGATGGCCAAACCTTCAGCCTTAAAAAGAGCATTAACATCGCAACGGCAATTGCTGCTGCGGCGGCTCATTTGCATCAACAGGGCATCAGCCACGGTGATCTGTACGGGCATAATATTTTACTCAATGACGACGCCCATTGTTTGCTCAGTGATTTTGGTGCCGCCAGTCTGCACAAGCATTTTCCGGAAACGAAATCCGAAGCCATTGAACGTCTTGAGGTGCGAGCTTTTGCATGTCTGCTGGAAGAGTTATTGGCGCATATACAGCCTGAGGATAACTCCGCATCGGAAGCCACCGCCCTGAATCTATTGCACGAGATTCGAGCTGCCTGCGCGACTGAACAGACCCCACAGCGGCCTTTGTTCAAAGACATTTCGCAGACACTCAAAAGCATTTCGCTTGCCGCATAAGGGTATTGGCTGATTCAAACACAGTATGAAAAGCCTTCAACCCGACACCGTTTGTTATTTTTCAATCCTTCCACAAACCCATCAATTTACGCATATCAATAATCCGCACCCGAATCTCTGCTGAATCTGAAATAACTGCACTTCGCTCATAAGCGGCAAGTGCTTCGCGCTTCCGGCCTGCCCGAGCGTCAATGTCGCCGAGCAACATCCAGCCGAAATGACAGGTGGGTTGCAGCCGGACACCCTCGCGGACATGCGTCAGCGCGTCATCCGCACGATCGAAGAAAAAACGGGCATAATGCAGATGGCCGACATTCCGCACCCTTAAAAGCATGTTTTTTATTTATGGAAATAGGTCGAAATAATACTATTAAAATGATGTTAAACTACTGATATATATGATATA
>PFXG01000040.1 GCA_002791545.1 Zetaproteobacteria bacterium CG_4_9_14_3_um_filter_49_83 | reverse complement strand
AATGCGCCAATTACTTTTGAACACACGGCAATTGCTCGACATACTCAAAATGACCAAAAATAGTTGCAGAGTGGCCTAGAACAAATTTGCCGTGGCATGCCGCCGGAGAGACTTGTTACCGTATCATCTGCACGGCTCGTCAGCGATGCGAACTCCAACAGCTCAGCGCCCCTGCTCGCCGCTTCTGCTTTGCTGATACCGAAATAATTGGCATAGACCATCAGATTTTTCAGCACGGAAAAATCAGGGTCGAGATTATCCTGCTGGGGCACCACGCCCAGACGGTGATGTAGGGAGGTATCCGATACAGGCTCTCCAAACAGGGTGTATTCACCCGATGTCACCGGTGACATGCCCACCAGCATCCGCATCAATGTAGTTTTACCCGCACCATTGGGGCCGAGAATACCGAAACAGACCCCTGCCGGGATATCAAAATCCAGCCCGCAAACCACCTCCCTTTCACCAAAGGATTTGCGCACACCACGGGCTCGAACAATGCTTTTATTGGACAATATTTCAGACATGGACTGATTCCATACTTTTCAGACTAAACTGGCAACAATGCGGCTCAGATGGTTCACACTCATATGTTATGGCAGCGATGACAGACCTTTCGTGCCCACGCCCCGCATTGTAATGCACCGATAGTATGAAGTGAATACGATATGGATTCAGGGGTCCGTGGGAACCAGAAAGCTCTCCAAATATTTTTCGCACCTTCACGAATTTGAAGCATTGAAAATCGATGGACTACAGACATAACACTTGCGGCAAAGGAATAAACACAAATACCTCAAATCAATAAAAATAACAAGCAAAGAAAACTCAAACGTTCCGAGCATGCAGCAGTCAAAGCAACTGCAAACCTGCCCTCAATGCTGGATATTCAGGATGATCGACCGTAATCAATCCATGACGCAGAAAAAAATCAATTAGCACAAGATTGCAATTGGGCTTGAACTTATCGGTCTGACGTACCACACGTGCCACCTCGTCCAGCGGCCAGAGGTAAAATTCAGCCACCTCTCCATCCGTGCACATCGGCGAAAAGTCTGTGGGGAGCGCGATATCATAACAAAAAATCGTGTCCGAACGCAGGCCTGCTCTATTTTCGCGCCGATAGCTGATCTGGCCCGTGGACACAGCTCTTGCAACCAGATGTTTTGGCATACCCGCTTCTTCCTCGCACTCTTTGGCAAGATTCGCCTCCGGTGTAATACCAAAAGGCAATCCACCTGCCACCATCTGATCGAGCTGATCAGGAAATGCATGACGATCCGGCGCACGCCTGCCGATCCACATCGATACCCCGGATTCAGTCGAGACAATAGCATTCAGATGCTGACCAAAAGCGCGAATTCCAAACAACGAAACAGCGGTTCGGTCAATCAGAAAAGCTGGCTCATCTCCCCACGCTGCGATCACCGGATAAAGCTCGCCCATCAGGTGATCAAGCACCCGCAAAACCACCAGCTCTTCCAGTACAGCTGCAATGGCCTGATTGCGCGCCTCAAATGTGCTCAGCGCTGGGTGCAATTTCAGACACTGCGATGAAACAATAAAGGTATCGGTAAAGCGGCTCAGTGACTCGGCAAACGCAGGGCGAACAAACCCCATCGGCATATCGCCGACAACAAAAGGAATGAAACTTGAAGGATTCCACTGATTGCAAAAATTGATATGCCTCAGATAACCATGGTGAGATTGCAATGACATCGTATTTTAGCGCCCTTGTGATTATAAAAAATTCTGCTGAACCTTTGTCCAGCAATGCTTTACCGTCAACCGGGAAATTCATACAAGCGAATCATTTCAGTGCATTTATAGAAACATCACATTAAAGCTTGCCTGATACGTTATTTCAGTTTTTCATCGCCCCATGCAATTATTTCCACCACAACCAACTCTGCTTCGTATGCTAGCTATCTTCCTGACCATTTTGCCTTTAATGGTGTTCACCGGCTGCTCTGGCAACGATGAAATCAAAGACACCCGATTCATGATGGGTACACTGGTCGAATTCACCGTCATTACGTCTGACGATGCCATGGCACAAGAAGCCATTCATGTCGCTGCTGATACGATGCAATCCCTCAGTGATCGATTTACCATTTATGGCACCCAGGCCAATATCATCAAGACTTTCAATCAGTCACCCATCGGCATTGCCACACGGATGCCGGAAGATATTGATGCTTTGCTGCATATGTCTCTGAAAATCCAACAACAAAGCATGCAGGCATTCAGCCCAACACTGGGTTCGCTGAGTGTGTTGTGGGGATTTTCCGGTAATCCGCCTCCTACCCGGCCACCAGCAGCTTCGCAAATCGCCAGCTTACTGACGGCGAGTACCAACTGCCTGATTGTCGATCAACATCTATGGCAACATACTCAGGCTGATTGCCACCTGGACCTTGGCGGTATCGCTAAGGGTTACATTATTGATCGCGGCATAGAGGAATTGAAAAAACACGGCATCCGGCATGCCATGATTAATGCTGGCGGGGATATTCGAATCATCGGCAGCCATGGCAAGCGCCCCTGGCATATCGGCATCAGGCATCCACGCAAAGCTGGCGAAGTCATAGCCACACTTGATCTCGAAGGTGACACCAGCATCGTCACCTCAGGGGATTATGAAAGGTATTATGAATTCGAGCATCGGCGCTATCACCACATTCTGAATCCGGCAACCGGCTATCCGGCCATGGCCAGCCAAAGTGCTACCGTCATCGCCCATCAGGCCAGCCTCGCCGACGCATGGAGCACTGCCCTTTTTGTACTGGGAAAAGCAGGTCTTCCAGCCCTGAAACAACAAGGGTTGAACGGTATTTTGGTCGATGATAAAGGGGAAATTTATTCCACCGATGGCGTGAAACAATACTTGCAGCATCCAGGGTAGAACCCTATGATCTTGCCAACAAATGACATAGCGGAGGGCTAATCGTGGATATTTCCGAATTACTTTCTTTCAGTGTAAAAAATGGCGCCTCAGACTTACATATGTCTTCCGGCGAACCACCAATGATCCGAATACATGGCGACATGACCCGTATCAAAATGCCGCCGCTCGATGAGCGTATGGTGCAGGCCATGGTGTACGACATCATGAATGATACCCAGCGAAAGCTTTTTGAAGAACACCTTGAGCTGGACTTTTCATTTGCACTGGGCGACATCGCCCGTTTCCGCGTGAACTGCTTCAAACAAAAGCGTGGCATGAGCGCTGTGTTCCGAACCATCCCGACTGAGGTTCTGACACTTGAACAACTCAAGTGTCCGGAAATTTTCAAGGAAATCGCTATGACACCGCGTGGTATCTGCCTGGTCACGGGCCCGACGGGCTCGGGCAAATCAACCACGCTTGCAGCCATGATCAATCATCGGAATGAAGTTGAAAAAGGCCATATTCTCACCGTTGAAGATCCCATCGAATTCGTTCACAAATCCAAGAGCAGTCTGGTTTCCCAGCGTGAACTTGGACCGCACACCCTTTCTTTTGCCAATGCATTGAAAGCGGCCTTGCGTGAAGACCCTGATGTTATTCTTGTGGGTGAAATGCGCGATCTGGAAACCATTGCACTGGCCATTTCCGCTGCCGAAACCGGCCATATGGTTTTTGGCACCTTGCATACCTCATCGGCACCCAAAACCATAGACCGTATCATCGACGTATTTCCGGCCGCTGAAAAGGACATGGTACGCGCCATGCTTTCTGAATCTTTACGTGCAGTGATTTCGCAAACCCTGCTCAAAACTGCCGATGGTCATGGCCGTGTTGCTGCGCATGAAATCATGCTTGGTACAGCTGCCGTGAAAAACCTGATTCGTGAAAACAAGATTCCACAAATGGTATCGGTCATGCAAACCGGCCAGCGCGAAGGTATGCAGACGCTGGACATGAACCTTCAGGTGCTGATTAACGCCAGAAAAATTACACAACAGGCTGCCCGTGAAAAAGCCCAAAACAAAAAGCTCTTTGGTGGTTGAGGAGATCATTAATGAATGCCAACGAACCAAAAAAACTCTCGATCAAACAATTACTGATGGTTATGGTCAAAAAAGATGCCTCTGACCTTTATATCACTTCCGGCCTGCCGCCAGCTTACCGCATCAACAACTCGGTCATTCCGCTTAAGCAGGATCCCTTAAGCAGTGTTGAGACAGAACAACTCGCCAATGCCACCATGAGTGAGAAACAGCGCGCTGCATTCTCGACGGATATGGAGATGAATCTGGCACTTGCCTATGAAGGCATGGGGCGCTTTCGCGTCAATATTTTCCGCCAGCGCGGTGATATTGGCATGGTCATCCGTAAAATAACCACCGATGTACCAACCCTGGAGCAACTCGGATTACCGGAAGTCTTTAAAGACATCGTCATGAACAAACGTGGCCTGGTTATCATGGTGGGCGCGACCAGCTCGGGTAAATCAACTTCGCTGGCAGCAATGATTGATTACCGCAATCGCAACAGTGCCGGTCATATTATTACCATTGAGGACCCTGTCGAATTTGTGCATCAGCACCGCAGATGCGTTGTCACGCAACGTGAAGTGGGCACTGATACCATCACCTTTAAAGCCGCCCTTAAAAATACACTGCGTCAGGCTCCGGACGTTATTCTTGTGGGTGAAATTCGTGACCGCGAAACCATGGAACATGCCCTGGAATTTGCTGAAACCGGCCATCTGTGTATGGCAACACTGCATGCCAACAACTCCAATCAGGCTCTGGAGCGTGTTTTAAACTTCTTCCCTGAAGAGGTGCATCCTCAGATTCGTCTCAACCTTTCGATGAACCTGAAAGCCATTTTGTCGCAACGTCTGGCCAGAACCATCGATGGTGGCCGAAAAGCAGCCATTGAAATTCTCATCAACACTCCTCGTATCGCAGATCAGATTGAGAAATGGGAAGTCGGTGAAATCAAGGAAACCATGGCTGCCGGTGGAAACTACGGCATGCAAACCTTTGACCAATGCTTGCTGAACCTGTGGAAAGATGGATTTATCAGTGAGGATGAAGCGCAGGTGCACGCGGATGCTGTGAACGACCTGCGACTTAAGATGAAAATGACAAAACTTGAAAGTCGCGGTGAAGACTCCAGTGATCCCGGCATGCTAACCGGCGGCATGGATGATGATTCGGAGCTGAAAATATAATGAGCCAAAATGAAGACTGGCATCTCATTGATGACCTGTTGTTAGCCACCAATAAACATAAAGCTTCAGACCTTCTGGTACGAACCCATGACCGCGTCCGCATGCGGATCAACGGTTCAGTGATAACTATTGCACCAGACAAAATACCACCACCGGGTCGTGATCAGGTGATCGACATGATTAAACACATGACCCGGAAAATGATACATAAGCCCGACATTGAATCTCTATGCAATATCGATTTTCAATATTCTCTGGAGAATGTCTGTCACTTCCGCATACACGTCCTGCGCACCAACGATAATTACGGCATCGTGGCACGTGTTATTCCCAAAGACATTCCTAATTTTGAAGACCTGCGATCACCGCCAGTACTGCGTGAAATCTGCAAATACAGAAATGGCCTTATCCTGATGGCTGGTGCAACCGGTTCAGGTAAAAGTACTACCATGGCAGCCATGCTTAATCACATCATCGAAACCAAGCCCGTGCATGTTGTGACTATTGAAGACCCGATGGAGTTCCGTTATTCCACCGATAAAAAAGGCACTGTCAGTCAACGTCAGCTGGGTAACGATGTAACCAGCTATACGCAAGGGCTAAACGATGCCTTACGTGAAGCGCCGGACATTATCGTAGCTGGCGAGGCCCGTGACCGCGAAGTGATACAACTTGCACTACAGGCAGCTGAAACGGGCCATCTTGTTATGGCAACAGTGCATGCAACCAGTGCTGTCGGCACCATGCAGCGTATCATGTCCGCGTTCGGTCTGGACGAGCAGGAAGCTATTCGAGAACGACTTTCTGAGAATCTGAGAGCCATTATTGTACAGAAGCTCATTCCACTGAAAGAGGGAAAAGGTCGAATTGCAGCGCAGGAAATCATGATCCGTAACGCCGTTATCAAGCATTACATTCTTGACCCTGATCGCTGGCGAGAAATTCCAAAAGCCATGGAGGAAGGTATCAATCTTTACGGCAGTCAATCCTTTGACCAGCATTTACAAAAACTTGTTGAAAGAGATGTTATCACCTATGAAGAAGGCTACGCCGCCGCAACATTTCAGGAAGACTTTGCCATGCGTCTGGGGCGTGAGCCTTAATTCTTTTTGTATAGCCACGCAAGTGCTTGATAGCGTTTGCGTGGCTTTTTGCTTTACCCTTACTGATCCAGCTTAAGCTTTCCCAAGGCTCGCAACAGGCCTTCTGCTTTATGTTCAGTCTCACTTTTCTCATGCTGAGGATTTGAATCGGCGACAATGCCGGCACCAGCTGCCCAATGCAGCTTTTCTTCATGATGCCAGAATGTACGGATCAGAATATTCATGTCTGCTTCACCGTTCCAGGCCACATAACCAACACCTCCGGTGTACGGACCTCGCGCTTGTGCTTCAAGCTCATGAATGATCTCCATACAACGAATCTTCGGACAACCGGTAATGGTTCCTCCCGGAAACATCGCCTTAAAAACATCCACCACATCACAATCGTCGCGCAGGATTCCGCGCACATTTGAAACAATATGCTGCACTGTTGCATAGGCTTCGATGCTCATAAACTCATCCACCTCAACGCTGCCGGGCTTGCACACACGTCCAAGATCATTGCGCTCAAGATCGACCAGCATAAGGTGCTCGGCCCTTTCTTTATCCGATAACAACAACTCTTCACGCAATTCATCGTCTCCGGCCTGATGCTTGCTTCGCTTGCGAGTTCCGGCAATGGGACGAGTTTCAACCACTCGCTGCTGATTGATACGAAACAGCCGTTCCGGAGAGGCAGAAATAATAGTCAGAGCGTCCGCTTTAAGAAAACAGGAAAAGGGGGCGGAGTTGACTGAACGTAATGATTTGTAAATCGCTAAAAGATGGTGCTCTTGACAAGGCATCTGCCAAAGCCGGGCAATATTGGCCTGGAACACATCACCAGCTTCAATATATTGAATTACCTTTGGCACCATCCGACGATAATCAGTGTGAGTCCGTTCTGTGATCTGCGACTCTACCCATGCAGGCATCGAGACACATGGAAACGACGCGTCACAAGTCTGACCTGCCTGCTTAAGCATAAGCTCAAGTTCGTCCAGTTCAGCTTCGCTGCGGATGGATGCCATAAACACACAGCGTTTCTCAGCATCAAAGCAAAGACTCCAGACAGGTTGATGTAACCAGATCAGCCCTTCCGGCGTTTGGGTAAGTGGCTCAGGAAGCGTTTCCAGAGCAATGGATGCTTCATAAGCAGCATAGAAGAGCAGACGAATAGCCGGCGAATCGGAATCAACGGCCTTAAGTGCATGCTTCCATTGTTGAAAAAAAACTTCCTCATCTTCATTCTGCCTTAGCCACTGCCCATGACCATCCAAGGACGCAACAAATTTCCTGCCGGCACCACTGGGGTCTTCCATAATCACAGCACACCGATCCGCACAGGATTCGAAAAAAACATACGCATCGACTGACAAGCAGACGATGCGCGTGAACAATGAAGTATTAAATGAGGATATAAATGATGAAGAGTTAACGGAACTTTTTGAGCACAACTGAGGCATTTGTTCCACCAAATCCAAATGAATTGGATATTGCCACCTCTATATTCGCATCCCGGGCTGTGTGTGGAACATAGTCCAAATCACATTCAGGATCGGGTTGATCAAGATTGATCGTTGGCGGAACCACGCCATGCTGGATGGCCAGAGCAGAAAATACTGCCTCGATACCACCCGCAGCACCCAGCAAATGACCTGTCATCGACTTTGTCGAAGAAACCATCAACTTCTTCGCATGCTCGCCGAATACAGCTTTCATACCCTGAGTTTCACAAATATCTCCAGCCGGTGTAGATGTACCGTGTGCGTTGATATAAGTGACATCAGCCGGATTCAATTGAGCACGTTGCAGGGCAGCCCTCATACATCTGGCACCGCCTTCACCGCCAACAGAAGGGGCTGTAATATGGTAGGCATCACCCGACATACCGTAACCCACTACTTCAGCAATAATCACGGCACCACGGGCTTTGGCTGATTCCAGTGATTCGAGCATCATAACACCGGCACCCTCACCCATGACAAAACCATCACGACCTAAATCCCAGGGACGTGATGCCCTTTCCGGATCATCATTACGCGTAGAAAGAGCCTTGGCAGAACTGAAACCACCTACTGACAACTCACAGATCACAGCTTCTGAGCCACCAGCCAGCATGGCATCTGCTGCTCCGCGTGCGATAATTTCAAAAGCATCGCCGATCGCATGGGTACCTGTTGCACAAGCGGTAACCGTGGCTGAATTCGGACCCTTGGCACCCGTCATCATAGACACCCAGCCGGATGTCATATTGATAATGGATTGAGGAATAAAAAAGGGTGAAATCTTGCGCGCGCCACCGGCTTCATAAGCCCGCATGGTACGTTCAATCATAGGTAGTCCGCCAATACCGGAACCTACTATTACACCAACCCTTTCGGCATTTTCTTCTGTGATTTCCAGCCCGGACTGAGCTAACGCCATCAACGATGCAGCAATGCCAAAATGAGTGAAAGTATCCATCTTACGCGCATCTTTTCGGTTGATGAACGCGTCGACTTCGAAATCGTCCACTTCACCGGCAATCGTACAAGCCATGCCTGTAGCAACGGCATCGAAATGAGTAATCCTTCCGATTCCCGATTTGCCATTGATAATGTTATTCCACGATTTTTCTGTTCCCGTACCTACGGGCGTGACAAGACCTACGCCTGTCACAACAACGCGTTGTGTCATGAGCTTACCTTGTGGTTGGAGTTTATTTATTCAGCTTTAGCTGCGATATAATCGATGGCGTTCTGAACGCTTTGAATTTTCTCGGCATCATCATCCGGAATTTCCACACCGAATTCTTCTTCAAAAGCCATTACGAGTTCAACGGTATCCAAAGAATCCGCACCCAGATCATCAACAAATGAAGAATCGGAATTGATTTCGCTTTCATCAACATTCAGCTGATCAGCTACAATTTTAATAATTTTTGATTCAATTTCTGCAGACATATATGTCCTCCCTTTTGAAATTAGGATTGGCTTCTAACCATCATACATGATGGTGTCAAGAATAACCCATTTTCTAAACTAACTATACGTAAAGACCGCCATTTACATGCAGCACCTGACCGGTCACATAAGACCCTGAGTCTAATGCCAAATACAGCACGGCAGAAGCAATATCTTCGGCGGTGCCCAGGCGACCCAGTGGAATTTGAGACGACAGTGCATCTTTAGCCTTATCACCAAGCTCCTGTGTCATATCTGTATCAATAAAACCAGGCGCCACCGCATTTACTGTAATATTCCTTGAACCCACTTCCTTCGCCAGCGAACGGGTCATTGCATCAATACCACCCTTAGCTGCGCAATAGTTGATCTGACCGGGATTACCGGAAGATGCAACCACAGATGAAATATTAATAATTCGACCAAAACGGGCTTTCATCATCGGTTTCAATACAGCTTGCGAGGTATAAAATACGGAACTAAGATTTGTTTCAATAACACTGCTCCATTCCTCAGGCTTCATACGCATGGAAAGATTATCACGCGTAATGCCGGCATTATTGACCAGCACATCAATACGTGCGAAATGCGCCAGAGTATCTGCAATAAATCGCTGAACTTCACTCTGCTGACTAACGTTCACCACCTGCTGAAAAACCTCCGCACCATGCGCCGACAATGCGTCAGCAGCTTGCTTTAAAGTCGCTTCACGCGTCGCACAAATAGCCAGATTGAATCCTGCTTTGGCCAGAACTTCAGCAATAGCAAAACCAATTCCACGGCTTGCACCGGTTACAATGGCAACTCTTTTATCAGTCATGATTTCCTCCTGCATAATCAGCCAGATCCCGAATAGATGCTTCCATCAAATCTCTTGTCAGTGGCGAATGTACATTAAATTGGCGGTCAATCCGGCGAACGAGTCCGGCAAGCACCTTTCCCGGTCCCATTTCAATCACCTGATAATGACCCTGTTCAGCAATACTCGTTACAATCTCAGTCCAGCGTACCGGCTGAACCAGTTGCTCAACCAGAGCAGCCCGAATTTCATCCGCCGAATCAAGCGCCGCAGCGCGGGCATTGCTCCAAACAGGAAAAAGAGGAGAGCTAACAGGAATATCAACCAACTTCTGCCGCATTGCATCCGCAGCAGCCTGCATCAAAGGTGTATGTGAAGGTGCACTGACAGCCAATGGCAAGGCGCGTTTAGCACCAGCTTCTCTGGCTTTATCCATAGCGATATCAACCGCACCTGCATGACCAGCAATCACCAGTTGTCCCGGGCAATTGAAATTAGCCGGCCAAACCTGCCCGGTTTCGGTCGATACGGATGCGCATATTTCACTCATTATCGCATCATCAAGCCCGATGATTGCAGCCATTTTTCCAACTCCCGCCGGCACGGCCTTACTCATGACCTGACCACGAAAAGCCACCAGAGAAAGTGCATCAGAAAATGCCAGTGAACCAGCGGCCACAAGGGCAGAATATTCACCCAGACTGTGTCCGGCAACCTGTGCAGGTGTAGCGCCACCCAATTCATTCCACAAACGCAACATAGCGGTCGAGGCTGTTAACAATGCCGGTTGGGTAAATTCTGTCTGATCCAGCTTCCCATCCACATCGTCAAGCACCAGCTTCACCATATCATAGCCAAGCACATCCGATGCTTCAGCAAAGCTTTGTTGCACTACAGGCTCAGCTGCCAGCATATCAGCCAGCATGCCTTTAGATTGAGAACCCTGACCGGGAAATAAAAATACTGGACTCATACATTCTCCATGCAAAAAGTAACCGGGATATTGGACAGTTCAGAAAAGATGAAAAATTCGAAGAAGACTTTATTTCGACCAGCGAACCAAATTCGCACCCCAGGCAAAGCCTCCGGCGAAAGCTTCCAGAAGAAGCAGTTGTCCCGTCTCAAAGCGACCATCTCTGTACGCTTTATTCAGAGCCAGCGGAACACTGGCTGATGATGTGTTGGCGTGCTGATCGACTGTTACAATAACCTTATTCATATCAGCACCCAGCTTTTTAGCTGTCGCCTGCAGAATTCGAATATTGGCCTGATGCGGTACCAGCCAGTCAACTTCATCGGCAGAGATTGAACATTGCGCTAAAATTTCATGCACAACCTCGCCCAGCTTGCTGACCGCCATACGGAAGACTTCATTGCCTTTCATCTCAATAGCGGCCACGCCGGCAGCGTCAATTCCCATATCCATCATCGAATCATCGGGGCTGGCTCCCGGATAAGGATGTTGTGCTTTCAGCAAATGCCGATAACTACCATCGCAATGCAGGACTGATCCCAGCACACCACCTTCTTTGTCAGATACCTCAAGCACTACAGCGCCCGCACCATCGCCAAACAAGACGCATGTACCACGATCTTTCCAATCGACAATCCGGGTCATCGATTCAGCACCAATCAACAGAACCCGTTTAAACATGCCCGCACGCATCATACCGTCCATTTGCGCCAATCCGTACACAAAACCGGAACAAACGGCCTGTATATCCCAGGCAGGAAAGCCGACACCACCAAGCTTGTATTGCACCACACTGGCCGTTGAAGGAAACACCATATCCGGTGTTGTTGTAGCCACGACCAGCGCATCTATATCATTAATTGTAAGTCCGGCATCTTCCAGCGCCTGACGGGCTGCTGCTGTCGCTAAATCAGAGGTTTTCTGATCTTTGGCAATTATATGCCGCTGTTTGATACCGGTTCGTTCCTGTATCCAGGCATCTGAGGTGTCGACCCGTTTCGACAGCTCCTCGTTGCTCATAATACGGTCCGGTAAATATGCACCCAGACCAATGATATGGGTATGTAAGGATTTATGCATAGTCTTCATCACCCTGAATCTCATCGGTTCTTGATTCGTCAATCCGATCAAGTGTTTCGATAATTCTTGCTGTCAGATCCGCTTCAACTTCGCGTCTGGCCACATCGATAGCACAGGCAAAAGCATATGCATCTGCCGACCCATGGCTTTTAACAACGATTCCGTTCAGGCCCAACAATGGCGCACCGTTATGCTCACTCGGGTTCATCGCATCTTTAACGCGTGTCAGAGCATTTCTCGCCATCAAAGCGCCCATTTTTGCCACCACAGAAGAAGAAAGCTCTTTCTTGACGGTGCTCAAAATGAGCTTGGCCACACCTTCCACCGATTTCAGTGCAACATTACCCACAAAGCCATCGCACACCACTACATCCACATTGCCGTTGAACAGGTCAGTTCCTTCCACATTGCCGACAAAATTCAATTCAGATTCTTTAAGTCGGGCGTGCGCGGCTTTGACAACATCCGTGCCCTTAATGTCCTCTGAACCGATATTTAACAAACCGACACGTGGTGATTTCACACCTTCGGCCAGTTGCATGTAGCAGGAACCCATCACCGCAAATTGCACCAGATGATCCGAGGTACAATCAACGTTAGCGCCAATATCGAGGAAGAATGTTCCACATCCAGATGATTGATTCGGCATCAATGAAGCCAGAGCCGGCCTGTCAATGCCCGGCAATGTTTTCAGAATCAGCTTGGGCACAGCCATCAGCGCACCGGTATTACCCGCACTGACCAGCGCATCCCAGTCACCATCGCGAATCGCTCTGGCTCCAACATGCATCGATGACTGCTTTTTACGACGAAGCGCCACTGCCGGAGATTCACACATAGTGATAAACTCAGCAGCCTCAACCAGCGACACCTTTTCCAGCAAACCGCGTTGTTCAAGACCCGGCCGTATGATATCAGGCATACCCACCACGCCAAATGTCGTATGGGTATGTTTTGCTGAAGATAGCGCTAATTTCAAAGCATCCAGCACCATGTCCGGGGCATCATCGCCGCCATGGCCATCCACCAGAATCCGGACAGGACGTGTCATCGAATCAGCCATTAAACCTTAGCAGCCAAAACCTCTTGACCTTTGTACTGACCACAATTTGCACACGCATGATGCGGACGCATCATTTCGCCACACTCAGGACATACACTCATGCCTGCAACGGTGATACCATCATGGGCACGACGCATATTGCGCTTTGATTTACTCGTCTTACGTTTTGGAACTGCCATGTTATACTCCTCAAACAACTCAAGCTGATCAGTATTTTCAGCTTAACTATCAAAATTTAATTTTTTCAAAGCGGCAAAAGGATGATCCATATCATCTTTTTGGCAACTACATTCTGAAACATTCAGATTTTCACCACAATCAGCACACATACCCCGACAAGTTTCGGAACAGCGCGCTACCGGACTCATCGCCAGCCACACTTCTTCTTTCAATGTGTCCAGCAACGAAATAGTGGCAGATGACGCAAGCAATTCGATGCTACTACCCTCATCATCCATTTCCGGCCTTTCAATCAAGCTGTATTGCCGCTCAACATCCTCAACTAAAAGCTCTTCATAAGCAGACATACATCGGTCACAGCGACGGTGTACATAAGCTTCCAGATGAGCTTTAAGCAAAAAGCATTCTCCACAACGCTCAATTGAGCCCTGCCAGTGAGCAGGACGACTGGCACTGTCGATGCCTTTCACACCATCCGGCCCATCAGCCTGAATGTCCGGCAATGACACAACGGTATCCCAGCTGAACCCACTTCTGGGAACTTCATTCAGATCGACGTGCATCATGTGTATTTTAGGGTTATGCTCTGTTTTCATAGGTTAAAATGGTGCCGCATTATCGTAAGCTGTCACGCAGGGTCAAGACAAATCATCACTTATTCACACCGAATCGATTGATTCGGTTTCACATCAGAACAGAATTTCTCTTTGTTGCAGGTAAGCAATCACCTGATCAACACAGACATGCAAATCTCCATGGCCGGTATTAACGCGAATTTCCGGATTTTCCGGCGCCTCATACGGGGAAGAGATACCGGTAAATGCCGGAATTTCTCCGGCCCGCGCACGCTTGTATAAGCCTTTTACATCTCTGGATTCGCACACATCAAGCGGTGTATCACAATAAATTTCAATAAAATCGTTACCGAGAATATGCCGCACACGATCACGATCGGCTCTGAATGGTGAAATGAACGCTGTCAGCGTCAGCAATCCAGCCTGCACAAACAGTCCGGCAACCTCACCGACGCGGCGAATATTCTCAACTCTGTCTTCATCGGAGAAATTAAGATCAGCACAAAGACCATGGCGCACGTTGTCGCCATCAATGACAAATGTCCGCGCATCCATTTGATGCAAGCGCTCTTCAACCGCATGCGCCAAAGTGGACTTACCCGCTCCCGACAAACCGGTAAACCAGAGCACACAACCCTTATGGCCATTCATTTGCTCACGCATTTCGCGACTCACCTGCGCCTCATGCCACACCACATTAGTACTTTTATTGTCATTTGAAGTCATGTTATCCCCGTCCATTTTCTAATGCCTTATTCTTTTTTCCATGTCGTACCGTTTGCCCCGTCTTCGAGAATGATACCCTCTGCGGCCAACAAATCCCGAACTTCATCAGCTCTGGCAAAATCCCTGCTCTTTCTTGCTGCATTGCGTTCGACAATCAAGCCCTCGATACGAGCTGCATCCAGATCAACAGGTCTGAACCAGGCATCAGCCGAACTCTGCAGAATACCCAGCAGAGAACACATCGCACGAAACGCTGCGACCATATCATCGACAGGACAGGCTGCATCCATAGCCTTATTGATATTCCGACCCAGTTCGTACACGGCAGCCAACGCTTCCGGCGTATTAAAATCATCATTCATCGCTTTGACAAAGGCGAGTGGCAATTCAACATCCACATGCTCTACAGCATCGATTCGCTGCTTAATCTCATACAATCGATCCAGCCCGACTCTGGCTACATCCAGAGCCTGATCAGAAAAATCCAGTGGCGAACGGTAATGGGTGGAAAGCACAAACATCCGCAGCACTTCCGGGTGGCAGCTTTTCAATACTTCACGAATAGTAAAAAAATTACCCAGTGACTTGGACATCTTTTCTTCGTTGATGTTGACAAACCCGTTGTGCAACCAGTACCGGGCAAAGCCGCCGCCATTGGCGGCACGAGCCTGCGCGATTTCATTTTCATGATGCGGGAATTTTAAATCCATGCCGCCACCATGGATATCAAAGGTTTCACCCAGATGCGAACAACTCATCGCCGAACATTCAATATGCCAGCCCGGTCGGCCCTGCCCCCAAGGCGAATCCCAGGCTGGTTCACCGGGCTTGGCCATTTTCCACAGCACAAAATCAAGCGGATCCTCTTTACTTTCATCCACTTCAATGCGCGAGCCTGATTCCAGCTCTTCAATGCGCTTACCGGAAAGCTGACCGTAGCCTTCAAACTTGCGCACACTGTACAAGACATCGCCAGTTCTGGAGACATAAGCCATGCCCTTGTCGACCAGCTGCCCGATCATCGTGATCATGCCCTGCATATGCAAGGTCGCACGCGGCTCATGCAGCGGCCGCAGGCAAGCCAGCGCATCCATATCCTCATGAAACGCCTGAATCATCGACTCGGTCAGCTGCGACGTTGAAATACCGGACTCATTGGCCCGACGGATAATTTTATCGTCAACATCGGTAAAATTTCGCACGTAATTAACAACGTAGCCGCTTTGTTGCAGCCAGCGATACACGATATCGAAAACAATCGTGGAGCGGGCGTGACCCACATGACATAAGTCATAGACAGTTACACCACAGACATACATACCCACATGACCTGCTTGCAACGGTACAAACGGCTCTTTCTGCCGACTGAGTGAGTTATAGACGACAAGACTCATGCAAGCGACTCCTGCAGCTGGTGGATTCTTTCCTTTACACCATCGCGACCAAGAAACTGAACCACGGCCGACATTTCCGGCCCGTGCAACGTGCCGGTCAGCGCTGCCCTGAGTGGCATAAACAGCTCTTTACCCTTACAGCCGGTTTGCTCTTTGATACTCTGTGACCAATTGCGCCAATCCAGTTTCCCGCTTGATTCAAGACAGGCTTCTGCTGCACTAAAAAAATCTGCTCCTGCGGCCTGAATTGCACTGCATACTTCATCTTCGAGCGGAGCTGACACATCCAGCAATCGCTGAAAGGCTCTGGCATCTTCGATACGCTCCATATTACCGGCAATCAATGCTGAAAATTCCTGCAAGCGCTTATCATCTTCACCCTCAAACATGGGCACCAACATGGCAGTTAATGTGGCAATATCAAGCTTGTGCAGCAAGCGTGTGTGCCAGCGCCACATCTCATCATCTGACCATTTTACCGCACTGGTCGAGACCTGGTCAGCTCGAAAGACTTTCGCCAGCGCATCCAGCCCGGCTACATCATCCGGCAAATTCGGATGCCCAAGCCGGGCCATGCTCTGAATCAGCGCCTCCGGCAATAAGCCGGAACGATTTAACTCGACCACGCTATGACTACCCGTGCGCTTGGATAATTTCGCACCATCAGCCCCCAGCAGTAAGCCGTGATGCAAATAGGCCGGAACATTCAGAGCCAGTTGCTGCAACATCCAGACCTGATAGGCAGAATTAGTCAGGTGATCATCGCCACGCATGGCGTGGGTAATGCCATCGAGCGCATCATCGATGGCATTGGGAAGCAGAAATGTAAAGCTGCCATCGGAGCGCACCACCACCGGATCATCCAGATCACGACGGACAAAAAGAACATCCCCGCGCAGAATATCAGACACCACAACATCACCCTGCTCAGCATGCACAGCCAAACGCCAGACGAAAGACTCTGACTGACTACGACTATCACTTTCGGCTTTAGTCAGACTGCGGCAACGTCCGGCATATCGGGGAGGCAAACCACGTGAAGTAGCCAGCTTCCGATCGATGGACAATTGACTCTCGCTACAAAAGCAACGGTAAGCAGATCCCTGTTCGGCTAAATCATTCAATACCTTGCGGTGAGACGGAGCATGCGCCGACTGGAATAATGCCTCACCATCCCAGTTCAATCCCAACCACTGTAAATCCTGCTTAATACTATCGACGAAAACCTGCTGAGAGCGATCCTGATCGGTATCTTCAAAACGCAACAAAAAGCGTCCACCATGCTGACGTGCATACAGCCAGTTCAGCAGTGCAGTTCGAACATTGCCCAAATGCATTTCACCCGTGGGCGATGGCGCAAAACGCGTCACAATATTAGTCATTAACCTTACCTTCCTCGGATCTTTCCTCTGGCATAATCACCATATATTCATCGGGATAAACATACCCCAGCTCCCGATGCACCAATTCTTCCAATGCCTTGGGGTCATTGCGGAACAGTAAAATCTGGGAGGCCAGCTTTTCCTGTCTGGCATGAAGCGTCGCCAGCTCTTGCTGCAGCGCCTCAAGTTCTTGCTGCTCCTGATAAAACACGCGATAGCCATGCTCAGAAAACACCAGTTGATAACTCATCCACATCAAAATCAGAAACGCCAGCCCCCGAAAGAGCCAGCGTCCAATTGATCGTGTTGCATCGATGCCAGACAGTCGCTAAACCTATCCCGCCGTAATCAACCTAGGCATACTTAAAGGCTGAACGACCCGCATAACGTGCCTTTGAACCAAGCTCTTCTTCAATACGCAGCAACTGATTGTACTTGGCCATACGGTCCGAACGTGATGCAGAACCGGTTTTGATCTGGCCTGTTGCAAGTGCTACGGCAAGATCGGCAATCGTGGCATCTTCAGTTTCACCCGAACGGTGACTCATCATGCAACGGTAACCGGCATCGTGCGCCATCGTCACTGCTGCAATAGTTTCGCTCAGTGTTCCGATCTGATTTACCTTCACCAGCAACGCATTAGCGATACCTTTATCAATACCTTCTTTGAGAATAGCAGGATTGGTTACAAACAGATCATCACCAACCAGCTGTACCCGATCACCGATACGATCTGTCAACAATTTCCAGCCATCCCAGTCACCTTCATCCAGACCATCTTCAATAGAGACGATAGGATATTGGCGGCAAAGTGATTCAATCAAATCAACCATACCAGCCGAATCAAGCTTGCGGCCACCTTCACCGGCCAGCACATAACTGCCATCGCGATAGAACTCTGATGCCGCCATATCCGAACAGATCACCACATCATCGCCTGCTTTCAGGCCAGCCAGAGCAATCGCTTCAAGGATCACCGTGATACCTTCTTCATTGGAGCCCAGGTTCGGTGCAAATCCACCCTCATCACCAACAGCCGTCACATGACCGCCCTTCTTCAAAACAGATTTCAGCGCATGGAACACTTCTGCGCCCATATCCATAGCTTCAGTAAAACTAGCCGCGCCCGCCGGTGCAATCATGTATTCCTGAAAATCGATACTGTTATCCGCATGCGAGCCACCATTGATCACATTCATACATGGCACTGGCAGCAGATTGGCATCCTCACCACCCAGATAACGGAACAGAGAGACGCCATTTTCCAGTGCCTGCGCCTTGGCCACAGCCATCGACACACCAAGAATGGCATTGGCACCCAAACGACCCTTATTGTGCGTGCCATCCAGATCGATCAGTTTACTATCCAGTGTCTGTTGATCTGCCGCATCCATTCCGGCAACAGCCGCTGCGATTTCGCTGTTGACGTTAGCAACAGCTTTTCTGACACCTTTACCGCCCAGACGAGCGTCACCATCGCGCAATTCAACCGCTTCACGCGAACCGGTTGATGCACCACTTGGCACAGCTGCACGCGCAAAAGCGCCGGAGGCAAGCGTCACATCCACTTCAACGGTGGGGTTTCCACGCGAATCAAAAATTTCTCTTCCATGTACTTTTACAATTTCACTCACTTCAAAATCTCCTTGTCGGCCTGATCGCCAACATCTTTTATCAAATTAGTTTTTTAACTGCGAAGACTGTATCTATTAATCTATCTGACTGTCCTCAGCTGTTATTGCTCTTTTACGATTGAGTCCATCCGTTTCAACACCCTCAATAAGGCTTCCAGATCACTTAAGGCCAGAGAATTCGGGCCATCGGACATCGCCTGATCCGGCTCGGGATGTACTTCCATAAACACTGATGCCACACCGGTCGCCACAGCAGCTCGCGCAAGACCGGGCACAAACTCACGGTTACCGCCTGTCGCACCACCAAGACCACCCGGTTGCTGCACAGAATGTGTCGCATCAAACACAATCGGCGCACCGAACTCGCGCATCACCATCAGGGAACGCATATCCGATACCAGATTATTATAACCGAAACTCGCACCGCGCTCACACAACATGATATTGTGATTACCCGTTGCCAAAGCCTTATCCAACACATGCCGCATATCCCATGGTGCAAGAAACTGACCTTTCTTGATATTCACAGCTTTACCGGTTGCTGCTACACGCTGAATAAAATCAGTTTGCCGACATAAAAAAGCAGGTGTTTGTAATACATCAACCACTTCAGCCACCGCTTCAGCCTGCTCCGGGGTATGTACATCGGTAATCACCGGCACACCCACTTCTTCTTTAACGCGCTGAAGAATCTTCAGACCAGCCTCAAGGCCGGGACCACGAAAACCATTCACAGATGTGCGATTTGCTTTATCAAAACTGGCTTTAAAAATCAGCGGCACAGCACAACGCTCAGCAATTTGGCGAATAGATTCGGCGAGTTTCAGCGTAAAATCTTCTGACTCAATGACACATGGACCCGCAAACAATACAAAGGGTTGGTCGTTACCTATACGGATATCGTCAATAACGACATCACCGGGCATCAGGATTTCTCCGTACGACTTTTACTGGCCTCGACAAATGCAGAAAACAATGGATGTGGTGCATACGGACGGGATAAAAATTCCGGATGAAACTGACATGCGACAAACCACGGATGATCCCGCATCTCAATAATTTCAACCAGCGAGTTATCCGGCAATGTTCCGGAAACCACCAAACCGGCCTGCTCCAGTTGTTCACGATACGTGTTATTAAATTCGTAACGGTGACGATGACGTTCACGAATCTCAACCTGAGCATAAGCCTCCGCAGCTTTGGTGCCTTCAATCAAGCGACAGGGATAACCACCCAGCCGCATCGTTCCACCAAGGTCGGAATTAGACGAGCGCTGCACGCGAGCCCCTTCCTGCTCCCACTGCGTCATCAGAGCAATCACCGGATGTTCCGGGCGTTCATCAAACTCACTGCTGCTGGCGCACTCAAGACCAGCCACATTACGGGCGAATTCAACCACGGCCAGTTGCATACCCAGACAAATACCCAGGAATGGTACTTTTTTCTCACGCGCGTACTGAATAGCCAGCATTTTACCTTCTGTACCACGCTGACCAAAGCCACCCGGCACCAGAATACCGTCAACATCATGCAATACTTCAGTGCCATTTTTCTCCAGCACTTCTGCATCAATAAATACAATTTTGACACGCACATCGTTGGCCATACCGCCATGAATCAGTGCTTCATTGACAGATTTATAGGCATCGGTCAATTCGATATACTTACCCACCATCGCGATTCGGATAACCTTTTCAGGCTCACGAATTTTCCGGCAAATATCTTCCCACAAAGTCAGATCAGGTTCGACATTCGGCAAATCAAGCAGTTCAAGCACAATCGAGCCCAAACCACCCTCACGCAATTTCAATGGCACGCCATAAATCGTGTCCACATCCGGCGCTTCGATCACGGCTTTCTTTTCAACATTACAAAACAGGGCAATTTTATCTTTCTGCGACTGGGGAATGGATTTCTCACTACGACACAAAAGAACATCCGGCTGAATGCCGATTTCTCTCAGCTTTTGAACCGAATGCTGTGTTGGCTTGGATTTAATTTCACCCGCCGAAGTAATATACGGCACCAGCGTCAGATGCACAAAGCAGGTATTATTCTTACCCAGATCAAAGCGCAACTGGCGAATGGCTTCAAGGAATGGTAAGGATTCAATATCGCCGACGGTTCCGCCAATCTCAATCAGCGCGACATCCACTTCTTCCGAACGAAGTGATAACACAGCATCTTTAATGGCATCGGTAATATGTGGAATCACCTGCACAGTTGCGCCGAGATAATCACCACGACGCTCACGCCGAATCACCGACTCATAGATGCGCCCGGTGGTAAAATTAGACCGCCTGGACATGGTTGCATGTGTAAATCGCTCATAATGCCCCAGATCAAGATCGGTCTCAGCGCCATCATCAGTCACATAAACTTCACCATGCTGAAAAGGGCTCATCGTACCGGGATCCACATTGATATACGGATCGAGCTTCTGCATAGTCACATGGAGACCACGCGCCTCAAATAAGGCTGCCAGGCTTGCCGCAGCAATACCTTTACCCAGCGAGGACACTACCCCACCGGTTACAAAAACGAATTTAGTTGGTTGTTTTTTCACGGCCGCGAAAGTTACCAGAACATCTCATGGCTTGCTACAAAATACGTATATTTTACTATCCATCATCAGGGTCATATTCCTGCTTGGTCTAATGGACAGTTCGCTTGTCACAATTTATCTTTGCAGGTTTTATTATCTGTGAACTATCGACCACTGTTAAATAGCTGCGGGAAAAGACCTGCTGATCAACATCGTGTTATGCTTTGTTTTTTTACATCCCTGCTGTCATTCATGCCTTGATACTGGTCACCAAATAAAATCCCAAGCGGAGAAATATCCCATGAGCTCAACCAAGAAAATCACCATCACCGGACTTTCCATCTTATTGTTAACCATGTTTTCGGCATGCTCTGCTGAAGTGGGTAGTGAGCAATGGTGCGCAGACATGAAGGCAAAACCAAAAGGCGACTGGACGAGCAACGAAGCGGCCGATTACGCCAAACACTGTATTTTTTAAACATTCCTGTTTTCGCTCCGCCGATTCATCGCTGCCAGTTATATGTCCGGCAGATTGTTCGCGACATCCTGAACGCTTGCACTTTCAGTCAACAGCCTGACGATTTCCGGCATTGGCTCGGCGTGAATTCCCGGCACATCCATTTCGCCTGACGTAACAAACGGAAAGGCCAGCTTCTCTACGGGCGGACAAAATCCGGCGCTGACGCCATCTTTATTGCCTCTGGCATCGATTCGGTACCAGCCATATTGCGCCAGCCAGACCGCATTAAGCCCGTGCAGACAAAACGGTGGCTTGTCGCCAGTTATCGTCAACCGCTGATAACACAAGCCTGCCGGAATCGCATTGACTCTGAGTAAAGCTGCAAGCAAATGACTCTTGGCATAGCAGTAACCCGTACCGTATTTCAACACATCCGAGGCTGCACAGGTCACAGGATTCATCTGAAAGTCCCAGCTATGTTTGATCTGATCACGCACAAACTCAAAACATGCTTTGGCAATTTCTTCCGCTCCTTCTTTTCTTTCACTTAGCTTTTTCGCCATGGAAAGCACATCCGGCTGCTGCCAATCGATGAAGCGACTCGACGCAAGGTAAACGTTCATGCGCATTCCCCTTTTACCGCATGCTTTTCAATGACACTGGCAAATGCCTGTTCCAGCATGCTTAAGAAGTGTTCAATGTCACTCTTCTGAACATTTAATGCTGGCATGAACCTTAAGGTATGTGCTCTGGGCGCATTAACCAGAGCACCCAGACTAAACATTTGATCCACCACCTCAGCCGCTGCAATCGCTGCGCAATCCAGCGCAAGCAAAAGCCCGCAGCCTCTGACCTCACCCAGACCGTACCTGGCGGACAGTGTTTGCAGACCCTCAGCCAGCATCGCGCCCTTTGCCTTGACCTGCTCCGGAAAGCCGGGCGCGACAAGCGCATTTAATATGGCAAAGCCAGCGGCTGTCATCAGAGGATTTCCATTGAATGTTCCGCCCTGATCACCGGGCTCAAAACAGGCAAACTCTTTTTTAATCAGCATCGCACCCAACGGCACACCGCCACCCAGACCTTTACCCAACGTCATAACATCCGGCTGTACGCCACTCTGCTCATAGGCAAACAAGGTGCCTGTCCGCCCCATGCCGGTTTGAACCTCATCAAAGATCAGTAACACACCATGCTCATCAGCCAATTCTCTAACGCCTTGCAAATAAGCATGACTGGCCGGATGTACACCTGATTCCCCCTGAATCGGTTCCAGCATGATAGCAACCGTGTTGTTGTTAATGGCTGCCCGCATGGCATCGATATCATTCTGTGGCACTTTGACAAAGCCGGATACTTTCGGCGCATAAAGACTCTCCCACTCCGCTTTGCCGGATGCCGACATGGTGGCCAGCGTTCTGCCATGGAAGCCGTTTTGCAGGGTGATCATTTCATAGGCACCCTGCTTGTGCACAGATCCCCACTTGCGGGCAAGTTTGATGGCGCCCTCATTGGCTTCGGCTCCGCTATTGGTAAAAAAAACCTGATCGAAACAACTATGCGCAACCAGTGCATCAGACAACTGCAGCATCGGCGCATTGAAGAAACCCGGTCCGGCATGAATCAATTCAGAGGCCTGTCTGGTGATGGCTTCAAGCAGAATATCCGGCGAATGCCCGAGGCAATTGACCGCCCAGCCCTGCACAAAATCAAGGTAAGCTTTACCCGTATTATCCCAAAGCCACGAGCCTTTACCTTTGACAAAGGTTATCTCGGGCCGTTTGGCCACGACCATCACGGCCGGATGCGGGTTGATATAGTCCCCCCAATTATTCCTCACATTGTTCAGATTGTTTTTCATATTGTTCTCCACTGTTTTTTTACTTTGAATTCAGCATATAAAAAAAGGGCCACAGACATTGTCTGTGACCCTTCAGAAATTCGTGTCAGAACCGGTTAGGATTATAACCTGTAAGCTGACTTTTCCTCTGTTGCACAGACAGAAAGAGTGCGCGCACGTCGCACAGCAACGGCAGCACAGAGCGTACGAACGCTGATTTGGAGTTCTGTCTGAACAAAATTCATGCGCCAACGATTTCCTTTCAATCGTTGTCCGTCAAGACTTTTTCATACCCAGCACAAGTATTTCTCCGACAACGAACAAAGCCCCGACCATCTGCATCAGCGACACAGGTTCGTTTAACATCAGTGCAGCCTAAGCAATAGTCGCCACCGGCCCCAGAGCACCAATAATCGACGTGTTGCCAGCGCCGATTCGATGAATAGCCGCAGCCAGCAGGAATGCCGGGATCACCGTGGAAAACAGTGCCATAGCAAATCCATAAGCACACACCGACAATGGCTGCACCAGATCAGTGACATCACGAAGCAGGGCAAACTGAATCAATACAGCCATGCAGGAAACAATCATGGCGTATGCCGTAAAACGCCTTGCCCCAACCTTCGGAATAATCTCTCCACTGCCCACAAGAAATACCGAATAGGTCAATGTTGCACCGAAAATCAACAAAGAACCCAATATGGCATGCTCACCATCGAGTTGCAGATCGTGAAACATGGCAAGGGCGATTCCGATGTAGCTCAATATCAATGCGATAAATGCTTCTTTGTGGATACGTTTCCCCAAAAAACAGCGTAAGCGTCAAAGAAAGGGTTTAACGCTTCCACCTATGCCAATTTCAGCTTTTGAACATCAAAGTTATGTGGCAGCAGGGCCCGGCGTT
>PFXG01000042.1:531-7018 GCA_002791545.1 Zetaproteobacteria bacterium CG_4_9_14_3_um_filter_49_83 | reverse complement strand
CCCCTCTCAAAAGAGAAAAATGCAGAAAAACCATGTCAAGGATTGTTTTTGCAGTGTGGCAATATGCCTCACTGCCGAAAGGGCTGAATAGTTACTGAATACGAGATCAATCGACGTTTATTGCGGCTAAGCTGCTTTGCAGCAAATTATGATCGACCCCAAAGTATAAAATTGTCGTATTTATGACATCGTATAAGCTTATTTTTTGTTGAGAACAGAGGGTTTGTTCGTGGCACCGAGTTTGCAACATGCTTTACAAAGCGGAGGCGTTGCCATGCAAAGTGTCGTGAACATTACAAAACCCGTATTCGCATTCGACGCGACGCTGATCAGACGATTGGTTTGCGGCCTGTTGATTGCGGTCAATCTGTTCATTGGTACGGTTGGTGCGCATGCAGCCGAAATCAGTGTGGCTCTCGCTTCCAACGTTCTTCCTGTACAAAGCGATTTGTCTCACTTGTTCGAGATACAGCGCGGTTATCATGTGGAGACGCATACCGATTTCACCGGCAAGCAAACTGAACGGCTTATGCAGGCTACGCTTTCCGATATTTTCCTGGCCGCAGATACGCCCCGTCCGCGTAAACCGGTTAAGCTCGGGGTGGCGAGTAAGGCGAGTGAGTTTGTCTATGCCGCTGCTTATCCTGTTCTGTGGCGTTCTGCTGAGATGTCGCTTGAAGATGCAGGAGCGATTCTGATGAATGAACAGTATAAACATCCGCTGATTGCCAGTCTGAAAATATGTGTGCTTACGTTGGCAGCAGATAAGAAAGTTGCTCCTGAATCTTGAGTTTGCGCTCATTTCTATCCTGACATGGTGATCGATTGTATGTCGTCTTTCTCACTATTGTTGCAATAACAACAGAAAAATAAACATTTAAATATTTATAAATCAACAGCTTACACAATGGCACGTGTGTTGCCTATGGATGAATGGGTACGTTGGACGAGTGCGCCATGCGTTATGCAATCAATTGCATAACGACATCAGGAGGTAGTGAAGATGGCTCTGTTTACAACGCAAAAAGGTTTTGCTCTGAGTGCTGATTTGTTGCTGATTCGGGATGGCAATGAAGCCCTCGCAGCACCGGCCATTCGTTTGCTGGAGCGCATTGATGCCGGTGGTTCAATGTCACAGGCAGCCAAAGATTGCGGCATCAGTTATCGCACGGCCTGGAAGATGATTGAGCAGCTGAATAATCAGAACACAACACCATTGGTGACGCGTTGTGCCGGAGGCCAGTTTGGCGGTGGTTCTGTGTTAACCGATAGCGGCCGCCAGCTGATTGCCATGTATCGCGCCGCAGAATCCGAACATCTGCGTTTCGTCGAGTTACTCGGCGAGCGTATGTCCGAATTTCAAACATATTCAAAATTTATACGGAGGTGGTTTATGAAAACAAGTGTACGCAATCAGTTGCACGGCACGATTCAATTGGTCTCGAAAGGGGCGGTAAATACCGAAGTGCTCATCGGTATCGGTGGTGAGGATCGGCTGACCGCCATCATTACCAACGACGGTGCTGAGGAGATGGGGTTGAAACTAGGTATGGAGGTCTCGGCACTGATCAAGGAGTCATCCGTCATTCTTTGCTCGGGCGAGCATCTACCCGGCATCAGCGCGCGAAATCGTTTGCACGGGCGAGTGCTGCATTGTCATCAAGGCGCTGTGTATAGCGAGGTGGCGGTGGAGTTGCCGGGGGCGAAGGTGATTACGGCGATGATCAGTCTCGAAAGTGCAGATGAAATGGCTTTGCAGCCCGGTGTGCCGGTATGGGCCTGCTTTAAGGCATCCGATGTAATTCTGGCAGGCCAGAGTTGAGTAAAATGCAGAGAGGAGAAAGAACAATGAAAACAGGAGAAACGATGATGAAAAGAAGTTTGCTGATGGTGCTGGCTCTGCTTGGTGCAACACAGGTACACGCCGATGAAGTGAGTGTGGCTGTGGCCGCCAATTTTACCGATGCTACACGCGATATTATCCCGCTGTTTGAGCAGGCGAGCGGCCACACGGTCAAGGTGAGTTTTGGTTCAACAGGTAAGCTTTACGCGCAAATTGAGAACGGCGCGCCGTTCGAAGTGTTTCTTGCCGCAGATAGCAAACGGCCCGAAAAAGCAGAGGCGGCAGGCCTTGCCGTAAGCGGCAGTCGATTCACCTATGCCATGGGAAAGCTGGCGCTGTGGAGTTCACAGGGGGGGATGTGGAGCGATGCCGGGGCGTGGTTGAAGGCGGGGGACTTCCAGAAGCTGGCTATCGCCAATCCGAAAACCGCGCCATACGGGCTGGCAGCTGAGCAGGTGATGCAGAGTCTGGGCATGTGGGATCTGCTTCAAAGCAAACTGGTGCAGGGCGATTCGATTGCGCAGACCTTCCAGTTTGTTGCCAGTGGTAATGCCCGGGCGGGTTTTGTGGCTGGCTCGCAGGTGTATGGCTGGCAGGGTGATGCGGGCACGCTCTGGGAGATTCCGCAGAGCTTGTATGAGCCGATCCGGCAACAGGCTGTGCTGCTTGCCAAAGGTAATCAGCATGCGGCAGCTGAAGCATTCCTCGAATTTCTGAAAAGTGATGCCGCGCGCGCCGTGATTGTGCGTTACGGCTACGGTGTGGAGTAAGTCGCATGCTCATCGACTGGCAGCCTGTCTGGCTGACGCTGAAGCTGGCAACGCTGACTACAGTGCTTTTGCTGCTCATCGGTACGCCCATTGCCTGGTGGCTTTCGCAGACAGGCAGCCGCTTCAGGCATGCGATCAGCGCTGTCGTTGCCTTGCCTATCGTATTGCCGCCGACAGTGCTCGGCTTTTATCTGCTGGTGTTTCTGGGGCCACATGGGCCGGGAGGGGCTTTCACCACCTGGCTCGGGCTTGGCACGCTGCCCTTCACCTTTGCCGGTCTGGTAGTTGCTTCCGTATTCTACTCGCTGCCGTTTGTGGTGCAGCCGATTCAGAATGCTTTTGAAGCTATCGGCAAGCGACCGCTGGAGGTTGCTGCCACACTCGGGGCAGGACCATGGGATCGCTTTTTCAGTGTGGCTGTGCCGCTGGCTCGACCCGGTTTTCTCTCGGCCATGGTGCTTGGCTTTGCACACACGGTCGGTGAGTTCGGCGTGGTGCTGATGATCGGCGGTAATATTCCCGGTGAGACCAAGGTGTTATCGGTGGCTATTTATGATCATGTGGAGACTCTGGAATACGCTCAGGCGCATATCCTCTCCGCCGGCATGGTTGGCTTTGCTTTTGTGGTGCTGCTGGGCCTCTATCTGGTGAATGGCCGGTTTACTTCCGCTAGTGCCAGACATGAAGGGCGGGCATGATGGCTATCTGCAAAGGTATCGAATTTCAGCTGCATACCTCACGCGGCGCATTCTCGCTGGATGTGAAGCTGCACATACCATCGCAGGGTATCACCGCTTTGTTCGGACATTCCGGTTCCGGCAAGACAACCCTGTTGAGAGCCATTGCAGGGCTGGAGAAATGTGCCGGGTATATGCATTTTGGTAAGGAAATCTGGCAGGAGCAGGGGCGGGTTTTTCTGGCACCTGAGCAGCGCCCCATCGCTTATGTGTTTCAGGAGGCCAGCCTGTTTCCACATTTGAATGTGCGCGAGAATCTTGAGTTTGGCCTGAAACGGACCCCTGCACACAAGCAGCGCGTCGATCTTGCTGAAACCATTACATGGCTGGGCCTTGATCACTTGCTGAGGCGCAGTCCGGATGGACTCTCCGGCGGTGAGCGGCAGCGGGTGGCCATCGCCCGTGCCTTGCTTTCAAGCCCTGAACTATTGCTGATGGATGAGCCGCTTTCGGCACTCGATGGCAAGGCCAGGGCAGAGATATTTCCATATCTGGAGCGACTGCACACAGAGCTCTCCATCCCGGTGATTTATGTGACACATGCAATGGAGGAGGTGGCGCGTCTGGCCGATCACATGGTGCAGCTGGAGGCCGGTCGCGTCGTGGCTGAAGGAGCTGCGGTGGATCTTCTATCGCGGCTGCATCAACGGCCGGTGGCAGGAGAAGAGCCGGGGGCCGTGATTGAGGCGAGGCTGGCAGCACATGATGAGGCGCATCACTTAAGTGAACTCTCATTGGCCGCAGGGCTTACGCTTCTGGCACCGAAGCTGGATGCAGAGCCGGGAACGCTGGTGCGCATCCGCATTCCTGCCCGAGAGGTGAGTATCAGCTTGCAGCTGCCGGAGGGAACATCGATCCTCAATATTCTGCCTGCCCGTATCATCGATTTTGCCGAAGGTGACCCGGGGCGGGTGCTGGTACAGCTTGAACTTGAGGGCGGTGTTATACGTCTGCTCTCCCGAATCTCCCGCTATTCATGGGATCGCTTAGGCTTGCACAAAGGTAAGCAGGTGCAGGCACAAATTAAAAGTATGGGCCTGGCTCGTTAAACAAGGAGGCTTTTATGCCAATGCATAAGGATAAAAAAGAAGCACCACCGCTGCCGCTGGAGAAGGTGAGCGAACTGCTGGCTGGAATGAAGTTCGGCACGCTGGAGCTGACCGTGCACGACGGTCGCGTGGTGCAGATCGAAAGACGCGAGCGGGTGCGTATCAGCGCCTGACCGGTGATTTCCAACACAGCACATGCCGACCGGTCAGCCGGAGGCTTTTCTAAAAAAACAAAACTATTCACGAGAGTCTGACCGGACAGCCGGAAGCTCCGCAACGGAGCTGAATCATGAAAAAAACTATGTTAAATTATCCCATTGCTGCCCTATCTCTGGCCGTGATCACATTTTCCCCCGGTCAGGCGCAGGCTGCCGAAGCTGTGAGCTATCCTGATGTGAAACCGTTTGGTTATGTGCAATTCAGCGGCCACTCGGGAGCGGCCACGACCAACCACCAATTCGCTTTCGACCGTGTTCGACTCGGTGTGAAGGGCGATATTGATGATCGTATCGGTTATCGGGTGATGCTGGAGTTGCTGAAGCTGAACACTCCGGCCAAAGGTGATACCACGGCCGAGGGACTGCTTGATGCGATGCTCACCTACAAGGTGATGCCGGGCCTGAAACTCACTGCCGGTCAGTTCAAAACGCCCTTTAGCATGGCCTACAACACGTCGGCATCAAAGCTCGATGTGATCGGCTTCGGCATGGCGACCAATGTGTCGCTGGATCGCGGGGTCGGCGTGATGCTCTCCGGCCGCAATGTTGGCGATAGCGGTATCGGCTACGATCTCGGTCTGTTCAATGCCGGTACACGTGGTATCGCTACCTCCTACACCGCTGGCACGCCAGGCCGCGATGATCTGGTGAGTGGACGCCTTCTCTTTGATGGCCTCGATAAAACACTGCATCTGGAGGCAGGGGCGGCGCATGCAGGGGTAACAGGTGGCTCACCTTATGTGGCGGAATATGCGGGCTTGCGCTTGCGAGTTGAGCCGGTGGAAGTGAAAGCAGAGTGGTTACAGGGCAAACAGGGCACACGTAAAACAGTGGTGATGTACGGCCAGTTGCTGGCAACGGTAATGCGGAATTATGAGCTGGTCAGCAAATGGGAGCGCAGCCGCCTCACCGACACGGCTACAAAACAAACGGCTGACAATCTGACGATGGGCATCAATGCGGCACTTTATCCGGATAAACCCCAGCGTGCCCGCTTGCAGCTCAACTATGTGGTGGCCTCCAACGGTGCAGCGGGGCTCGGCACACAGGTCGGCTTCAAGAAAGGTATCAAAGACAATCAGTTCACGCTGTTGTTGCAGGCCGGGTTTTAGCTGAGAAGGTTCCGGGGCGGTTGGCTCGTCATGCGTTTATGAGACGGGTTAAATGAGCGAGTTGCCCCGGAACACAGCAAAATTCTGCTTAGTCCGGGTTACTGGAGGTTTGTCCGGGCAATTGCATTATGGTAGTCCATACCGGCCATTCATCCGGCAGCTACCCTATGCATTCTCACGCAGAAGCGTGGAAACGAGCAACATACATTTTCAGGTTCGGCGGCCGCAATTGGGAGGGCTCACCCGTAACCGCATCGACATCAATATCAATGCCGTCTGCTCCCGGTTTGGCTTGAATGACTCGCATTGACAGAAAACCGGTCGCCCGGTTGAGCACCACCACATCTATCCATTCACCGTATTGCACTCCCGATTCACGGCCTTTGCCGTAATGGATGGAACCACGCTACTCTCGTTCCCACGCTCCCGCGCTCAACGTTATACAAATTTTCGGGGTCAGGGCTTGATTCGCGGATTTCACCCCTCCCATATCCATTAGTGATATGATGCTGAGTGATTTAATCTTCTAATATATGCAATGGAAAAAGGCTCGGAATCCGCGAATCAAGCCCTGCCCCGTTGTTTCTTGTATGCAGCCAAAATTGGAATGGAACAGAAACTGGCAATGGTCGACAGTCTTATTCTCGCTACAGCCCTGATTCACCACGCTGAGCTTTGGACGCAAGATGCCGATTTTAGCGCTATCGATGCCGTTCGTTACTTTAAAAAAGGTCAGTGAGCGTCTCGCTTCCATGCCC
>PFXG01000042.1:0-517 GCA_002791545.1 Zetaproteobacteria bacterium CG_4_9_14_3_um_filter_49_83 | reverse complement strand
ATTGCTCTGCTTAAACACCCAAATGTCAGCACTGATCCAAACCTCGTGCCATCAGGCAAAATCAAACAGAGAATGTGTAAATGTCAAAACTGACCCGGACTTGAGAATGTGTAAATGTCAAAACTGACCCGGACTTCGGACTTTTATTTCACGAATGCGGCCTGCAAAATCATAGATATCTTCGAACAGATAAGCATGAATGAATGCAAGCCCAGCGAAAGTGCCTATTTCTGCTTTGTTAATATCACCAGAATCAAACAGCTGCTTTGCTTTTTGTTTGCTTGTTTTTTCCTCAGCCCTAGCGAGTTCAACTTGATTGGTGATATTGAGTTTATTTTTCAGAATCAAGCAGTACCCCTTTTTTCTGGTTTCCAGTTCATAAACTAATAGTAAACCAATCAAGTAAATGCTTCCAGTTTAACTTTCTTAAACTGAAGTTTCACCGTTTTTGAGTTGCTTCACTCAAGCAACCATGCGTAGCAAGAGATCCACGGGCAAATTTTTCGCGGGTTTGCCG
>PFXG01000087.1 GCA_002791545.1 Zetaproteobacteria bacterium CG_4_9_14_3_um_filter_49_83 | reverse complement strand
ATAATCAGCATGAGAAACTGTTGCGGTTAATGGGAAATTGCTATCTCAGGTTTTATTCCTGAAATTAAAAGTTATGGGTGCGGAATGTCGGTTATAACGCTCTCGCCACAAATAAGAGATAACCCTCTGGTTTCCACGCTGATCACCGACTACCCTTGCAGCATGTGGACCTATCAACATGGCAAGGCCATCATCCATCAGCTTCCTGTCTTGCAGGATAACTATATTTACCTGATCGAAGCAGCCGATGATCAGACGCTGGCCGTGGTTGACCCGGCCGAAGCAGCGCCGGTCATCGCTTACGCCAAGCATCTTGGCAAAGCGGTTACGCATATCCTGAATACTCACCACCACTGGGATCATACCGATGGCAACCTTGATCTGCTTGCAACCTACAACTGCCAGATTTTCGGTGCGGCGCACGATGCAGCGCGTATTGCCGGCATCACTCAGCCCGTCAGCGCCGGGAAATTACAGCTTGGCTCACTCAGCCTTGATGTGCTCGATGTGCCGGGCCACACGCTCGGCCATATCGCCTATGTATTGAACGGGGCTGACACGCCTGCAATGTTCTGTGGCGATGTGTTATTCGGTGCCGGTTGCGGCCGTATTTTTGAGGGAACAGCGGCGCAAATGCTGCAAAGCCTGATGAGCCTCGTCGCACACGATGGCAACACGCGGGTATATTGTGCCCATGAATACACGCTGGCGAATCTTTCCTTTGCGCAGCATATCCAGCAGGAATTTGGCAGCGACGCCCCGGCGCTAACGCAACGCATTGCACGCGACCTCGAATCCCGCCACCAGCAACAACCCACCATCCCCTCAACACTGGCCGATGAAATGGCTACCAATCCATTTTTAAGAGTGCAACAAGAGGCGTTTATTCAGGCCTATGCTCGCACCCATCATGTCAACGCCGATGCCTTAAGCGTCTTCACCGACCTGCGCACACGCCGCAATAACTGGAAACAAACTCTCATACTGTAAATCACTGAAAATACATCATGACGCTTCGACCTGACCCGAGTTATGGCCAAAATCAAGAGAATTACTGTCTTTACATGGAACGAAGTGGCGTGACAGATAACGCTGCGAATTGCCGCTGGCAATTCTCTAACCTTTGCTTCTTTGTTCTTGCATAGTTACTCCAAGCTTCCCTAATACACCAAATTCATCCCGACAATAAATCCCGATGTCTTTGTGTTGTATGTTTTAAGGCCGTATCCATATCCATTTCGCCACTGGATAAAGAAATAAGCATTGGCAAATTTACCAACCGAATCTTTCGCTGCCTGACCTGAACTGAAGAAACTGTTGGGAGAAATATTCAGCTGGTATTGATACGTGGTACTCCGATCTATCGGTGCATAGCGCAATTTAAGTTGGTGTGAGCTGAATGAATCAATATTATGGATCAGAGTCAAATCGCCGTAGCCGTAATACTTGAAAATATCGATATTTTCCGAGGCCGCTTTATTTTTACTGAAGCCTTGCAGGATCGAGGGAAACCATACTCTTGGCATGACATACAGACACTCTCCGATCAGAAATGTGGGCTCAATATAACTCGTGTCATATGCATAGGAACCGTTTCCAGCTTCACCTGTGGACTCATGCCGGAAGATGCCATATTGAATCGCTGGCAACCAATCATAGCCGGTATCACGATCCTGATAAAACAGCTCCGGCGAAAAGTTATGTTCTCTGAATGGACTCGATGCCTTCCGGATGCTCAAAAACGATGTCTGGGTATAAGCAAGGAACAGATTCACATCATGCACGATCTGATATTTCGCACTGAACTGAATTTTCAGTTCATCCACATAGTCTTTATTTGAGCTGGTAAATGTGTAGCCGAAATATGCAGGCTTGTAGGGATAAAATCCCTTTTGATTTTCCATGGAGATTTGGGCGGGAACATTGTCATAAGCGGTAGCATCGGGGAGATAGACACGCATGATGGCAATGAATAATAACAGGCAAATTAATCGGTATCTTTTCATAAAGCGCACCCCTTGAGAGAGTATTTATAACCTGAGTTTTTTTCATCTCTTCTGCTTGCTTCTCGCTCGGATCACCAGCAAGGAGCAGACAAAACAGCTGTTCAAATCCCTCCAGGAGCAATGCAATGATCATCGCCACCCAAGAGTGATGATCAGCAGTTGCAAGGTTCTGGTATGTGATCTGGCTACTTGTTATTGCCGGATCAGTTAGCCCGGGTTAGATGTAAGCAGCTTGTCAGGGCTGTCGATTTGCTTTGACGCAAAGTGTCGGCATGTGCTCAAAGGGGCGGATTCGAATGAATTCAATTCATCACTGCTGGTGCCTGTTTTTTATATTTGTCGCATGACGCTTTGTTTTTTTGCGAACTGTGTTTCCTGTAGCCGTTGCTGCTTCAGCGCCGATAAAGCTTACCCGGCACTTGTTTATGAACAAGTTATAATATAATGTTTGATGTAGCAGGGTTTGCCTGCCACTAAAAATACTTTTCTACTTTACTTGAAAGAGGGGATATCATGCAATTATCGGATGTAATGGAAAAACTTAATAATGCACGACTGGCGCATCTGAGATGGGTTGCTCGGGCCGAAGGATTGCTGGCTGGTTTGTCGCTGGATAAAAATCAGGTACCTGTCATGCAAACCGACTGTGAGTTCGGACAATGGTATTTTGGCCCGGGTCGTTCACTGAACAAGCTGGCCTCGTTTCGGGCACTCGAAGAACCTCACGAATTGCTGCATAAAACCTATATGCAGATATTCAACCTTCTATATGGTGAAGATGACCGCTCCATGCTGGGTAAACTTTTCGGATCATCCAAATCGCATAAAGGAAAGCAGCTGGAAGAAGGCCGCAAATTGCTGCCGAGCCTGAAGGGTCAATCTGAAATTCTTCTTAAAAATATCGATCTGCTGGAAAAGGATATTCAGCGTATCGCCAAACGACAAATGCCGGATAAAAAGCCTGAGCAAGTGTCAACCACATCTCTGATGGATACAGTAAATCAGGTTGAAGAGGATGTTCGCAAGCTGTTATCTGACGACTGATTTATATTCTCAATTTATCGATGAGGGTAAAGGGGCGCACTTTTTTAAATGCTGATTCCACTCGGCCCGTGAACTCAGGGCCGCAGCGTTTTAGCCCCCCATTCCCTCCATCGATAATGCTTAACTGAAAACCAGCGCACCATAACGCTATCATCTCTTCACAGTCCATCCCCATCCCTGCGAATGCAACATCGCACTGGACATGATCCTTCCTGGACGTGAGCTGCTATCCCCGATGTATCCAGTCGGCTCCGAGTGTGCCTTGCAGGCGCGCCTGATAATCCTGACTGGATACCCTTTCGATCATACAATCAGCTTTATTGATACGCTCTTCCAGATGCAGACGCCTGTCGGATTCATCATCGTCCAGCGCCGCCATATGGCTCAGGAGATTTTCCCGGTGCTGCAACCAAAGCTGCGTATCCCGCGCCTGTTTGATATCGATGCGCTCCTGATACCAGTCGCTCTGCAATAAATATTCACGCGTGAACATATCCCGGATTGCCGGATCATCCACACCCCGGCCCTCATCGTGACCATACGCCATGATATGCAGCAAAGCCCTGAGCGGCGGGCAGGCATCATCAATCGAACCGTCGGTGAAATAATCCAGAGCCACACGCTGATGCGCTTCACAAATATTGTGGATACCATCAACAAAGCTCTCCAGATCCTGCGTTTCCGGCTTCAGCATCGCCTTATCGAAAACTGCCACCGGCGTGTCGAACACTTTGCCGAAATGATTGCGCACAAAGCGTTTGGTGATCCGATAACCCAGCCTGCTGGCCAACACGGTTTTGCCGTTGTGCTGAAAATCCTCAAGCTTCTCAAGATAGCCCCATCTGATCATATGGGCGGGCTTCTGCCGATTTGCTGGCAGGCGACACCAGATTTCCGGAATAAGCATGCTGATATCATGATCAATACGCCGCCTGGCGCCGATAAATCCGGCAGCGGTGGAAAAGCCGTCATAACCGCACAGGATAAATGATACCAGCGCCGTATTCAGATCCGCCGTAGCGGTCAGCGAATTAAACGGCCCCTTGGTCAACGCGCCTTCGGAACCGGCACCTGTTGTTGAAGGTGATTTACCGGTCAGACTGCAAATAAAATCCATAAACAACTCAGGCAACTCCTGATAATGGATCGGATTGTAAACCGCCAGCGATCTGATACCCGGCTCTGGCGGATTGTTGCGACGCCCGGTGAGCACGGCATTAACGGGGAAATAGACCGCTTGCTCCGGCTCCAGCCCGCGCCGCAAGTGAGTACTGATGGTCGCCAGATAACTGGCTCGTGGCTCGGCCAGATCAGGTCGATCCTGCAAATAGCGAACATTCTGACTGGGCTTGCCGTTAACAATTCGCGGATGAGCGGACGACACAAAATATAGCGACTCATCCATCTCAGCAGCGTTACTGATCAGCGACTGCATCGGTGTGCTGAACTGTTCAAAACTCATCACGTCATCCATCAGTTCCTGCGCATCGTCGCGGCGAAGCGGTTCAAAGTTGGAGATAAAATTATTACCATCCGATAAATCAGCTTCAGTCTGCATGTCTGAGCCGCGATGAATCGCTTCATCGGGCCGCTGAAACAGTTTCATTTCACAGTTATCCACCAGCTTGATGCAAGGGTGATCGAACTCACCATTAAGGCCGCTGACATAATGAACCGGAATCACGATGGAGGCGGTAATGTCATCCTCCATCTGTAATTTATCGGAGGCGATAAAATCCTGCCGCAATTTAAACAAACGCCAGCTACCGTCGTCATCAAAACCCACGCGCAGATAGCTGGAAACCAGCTTGCGCCCATGAAATCTCAATTCATTGCCGGGTTTGCCATTGATCGTATCAACCGAGAAATGCTCGTGCCAGTTATCGCCCCAGGCGGTTCGATAAAAGCGTTTAATCATAAATACCAGCGCCAGAATCTGTGGCGGAATAGTTTTCAGCCAGCGGTTATAGTCATCGGTGTAATCATTAACGGACGGCGTCAGCATCTTGATCACCGAACCCAGGCTGCGTTCTTTACTCAGCAGCGTCCGCGTATCCGCCACTTGCGATTCAGCATGACGGAACCGATTGGAATAATCACGCTCGAAAATCGCCCGCACCTGTTTGAGGTCCTGTTCGAAATCGTCGACATAAGTTGCCCCGGAAATGACCGCTCCGGCAATCGACTTGGAGATTTCAGATTTGCCGCCACCGGATACCGTGCTTGGCTTGTGGCAGAATGTACCTTCCCCAAGCGTACCGATCAGCCGCCAGCTCGGCGAATGGGCGTGCCTTGCCATATGTACCCTGAATCCGCTGGGGTAAATAAAGATTTGTGAGGCAAGCAGCTTCATATGTTTACGCCCCGTCGAGCCTTGCCAGCTCACCTGCAAATCGTGCAGACTGATACATGCATCCTCGGGCAAATAAACAATCTCGGGATATTGCTTGTCTACGGCATAACCTTCCGAGTTAAGCTCAATCTTGTCGCCCAGACGTTGGCATAGATCTGCAAAGGTGTGATTATCGAGCTTGTCACTGGCGCGCGGGATATACACCTCGCCCAAATTGTAACGCGGAAATGCCAGTGCCCCACCAGCGTGTTCCTCTTCGCAACCTCCGAACAGATTGGCTGAATAACTGATTTGCGATTTAATCTCTTTCTTGCTGTAGCCAAAATAATTATCGGCAATAATGGTGACGATAACGCCGCGTTTATCACGGCAAACCACCTTAAAAGCATTGCCATCGTTGTATAGCTCATCTTCATTCTGCCAGCACATGCCATCACGACGCTGGCGCGCTGTCGCTGCTTCAACATGTGGCAGCCCCAACTGTTTTTTATTCAGCTTCACCAGATGCGGCGCCAGAATGATACAGCCGCTCTGGCCAGTCCAGTGTTCGATATCCAGTGCCGCATCATTCTCTGTCAAAAACGGGTCACCGGCATTGCCGAAAATAGATTCGACAAAATCAAGATTGGAGACCAGACCGCCCGGCGCAAACATGCGCACTTCAAGGCTTTTATCAGCCAGCAGCCCTGCCACACCAACAACGCCCACCACGCCGGGGCGAACGATGGGACGCATGAGCAATGAAACCCATGCCTCGGCCTTGTTTTGTTCTTCGCTGGTCGCTGGTAATTCCAACAAAGCCCGTGGTGGATCCAGCGCTTCTTTGAGCAAAGCACCGAACACTGACACCGGCACTTCCTGCTTATCAGCCGGTACGGGCAACCCGCCAGCGACGATGTGAAATACACCTTTGGTCGTGCGCCGATCGTTTTTCGGGTTATGCAAAACACCCTGCAAAAGCCGATAAGAATCAACCAGATCCGAATGGAAATGGTTACCATTCAGAGGCAGTGAAACTTCACGTGCCATGCCGGGTCGATCCAGAATAAATGTCGTGCCGGGTAATTCAATATGCTGATTCACACCATTCTCCGCCAGATAGGCGTTCAAAAAGTTCTGAATCCGCTGGTCGGCCGGACAACGGTAGGCCGACAGCAAGCGGCGTTGCCGGGCATAGTGTTTGAGCAGACTGTCGGCAATGGTCAGATAGGAATGATCCGCGCCCTCCAGACGACAGGTCGGTTGCCCCAACGCAGCCAGTTTCAGATTGATATGCTGATGCCACACATGTGGCGGCGGAGATGCTGCCGACTGCTCTTGTTTTGATTTATGATCGCTCATCTTTTTCACATCCATATTGTTGTATCACCCGGCTTGCAGGGCGCATACTCATGATAACTTCCTGCAAGTCACTGCTTCTGATGAACACTTATGCGTATTCAACACCGATTCACTTCCCCCTGTAGACACGCATCGTTATGCTTGTCACAGTAATGTATCAGATGCCAACTTCATCAGAGGCTCTGAACAACTGCGAGGTGACTGTGCTCAGCAAGAAATTCAAGCGTCTTTCGTGGCTGGATCAATTCCGGGATGACGCAGCCAGCAGCGATATTCCCGAGTCCGTTGTTCGTGCCAATAGCAGCGCACTTGATGACAAGCTATACGAGTTATGGGGCTTGGGGCGCGATATGCTACTGGCCTGGACACCTTACGAAACCAGCATGGATCTGGTTGTTGTGCCTCACCACTGTCTTTCAGGTATCAATTCCGGCAAACCGAATGCATCGACGCTCAGCGAACACGATGTCGCTGTTATTCTGACCGGAACCAAACTTGTCTCGGCCAGCAGACTGCATGAAATTGCTGCTTTATTTGACACCTGCCCGGTTAGAATTGAATTACCGTTCACTCCCGGTAAGGGTCTGGATTTTCCTACCATGGATGCGCTGGTCAAACGATATGGCATCGCTCTGGTTGAGGAACGCGCCGTTGCTTTGTTCGATGCCGTAGGCTTTTCCCTGTTATCACCTTTTGAGCAAATGACTCAACTGAATTCACTGGCCTACTCACTTAACGCTGCCACTTCAAAACTGATGCAGAAGGATATGCATATCCATTTTGCCCGCACCACAACCGGTGATGGTTTTTACATCTGGAATCGTAAAGAAGATACCTTGGCCAATCTGACTCTTTACCATTTCATGCATCTGGCACTGGCCGACAACTCGATTGCCCGCAGTAAAGCCAAGGCGCTGACCGTGCCTTACCTGCGTGCTTGCTTTCATATCGGGGCGCATTACGAATTCCATCAGGCCGAAGGTTTATCACCCACGGCTTTCAGCTACATTGTCGGTGATGTCACCATCGTGCTGGCACGGATGAGTGATCAGGCGATGCCGGGGCAGGTGCTGATTGGCAATTTCAATGTGGCTGCCGGCAGCAATACCGACAGTCAAACGCAATACCTGGATTCAATAAACTTCATCAAGCAAGCCCAATCGACCATCGAACATCTGGAAGGCATTGAACTGGCTGGTGATGAAGTCGAATCCATCCTCTGCTATCTGACGGGACCTCGTTATACGGATGGAACTTTTGGCATTTCGCGCTTCCGTGTACGTGACAAGCACGGTATGGAACACCTCGTATTTAATGCGAAAATCAATATCTATCGACGCAACGAACCACCCATTTTCCTTGGTCTGCAAGACAGCTGCCTGGACGCCTTCCGCGCCAAAGCCAAAGAGGAAGTCATTCGCTTTTCACCAGGTGAGATATAAAGTCTTTCTTATCAGCCATTATTCTGTTCACAGCATAGCCTCGCTCATTTCGCTTACAAATAAGAAAGAATTTATTCCCTGCTTGCTTTATGGTCTTTTTTATCTAAAGCTTTGTAGTGTTTGAAACATATAAGGGGGAGTAGAAATGCATTATTCAGAAAAGGGTATGATCCATCTTGTTGATGGTAATTTGTATGCTTTAAAATTCATAAGCGACCTATTGATCGGTCAGGGTTACAATACCCTGACATTCTCCGATTCTCTGTCATATAGCGATTTTGCGCACTCAAGAGAGTTCAAACTGCCACGGGGCACATTTGTTGATGTTGATACACCGGCCTTACGTGGTTATCGGTTAATATGCGATGTTCAGGCCATTCATCCTGATTTAAGATTTGTCGTCATGAGCAATGAACAGAGTGTATGTAACAGCTTAAAGGATCTGGGCTGTATGTATTTAAAAAAGCCGTTAAATCCTTCAAGTGTTGAAGTTGCCGTAAAAAAACTGACAGCATGTCATTGCAATGGTGCGTCCGAGCAAATTGGATGTGGTGTTACTGAGGTTGGATTTCATAAGGCCGTTGACTGGGCCTGCCCCAAAAGTCTGTCGGAATCATGCAGCTGAACGAAAGTGTGTTCAATTTTGTCTGACAGCATTGATTCAGGGTATTATATTGCGCCGTCAGATTTCGATCACTACTACTCACCATGGAGCGGTTCTGTTTAAACTATGAAGTTTATGTAACCCCACCATGTATAAGGCTAATAAATAATGTTTTTTAACAATATTCATTTCTATCGTTTTGAAGAACCTTTTAACACAACAGGTTTGCAGTTAAATGAAGCTTTGCAGCAACGAAAAGCACGTAATTGTGGCGCTATGGAATTAGCCTGTGAGGGCTGGTCAGAGCCTCTGGGTCTGGAAGGACAAGCGCTGGTTCATCAAACCAATGGCAAGTTCATGATTTGCCTGCGTCGTGAAGACAAGATATTACCCGCATCTCTGGTACGTGAGAAAATCGTCGAAAACGTCTTCCAAATTGAGCAGGAACAAGGGCGGCCAGTCGGACGCAAAGAGAAAATGGATATTAAAGATACTGTTATCCAGGAATTACTACCTCGTGCTTTTGCTAAAACCAGTCATACCTACGCGTATATCGACCCTGAAAACGCATGGTTAATTGTGAATGCATCTGGCTCAAAAAAAGCCGAAGAACTTATTGCCTTATTACGCAAAACCTTAGGCACCCTGAATGTTGTACTGCCGCAAACCACCATGTCTCCCGAAGCAATGATGACCCGGTGGCTCACGACCCAGGAGCCCATTGCCGGTGGCTTAGAGATTGAAGATGAAGTCGAGCTGCGTTCTTCCGGTGAAGTGGAAAGTGTGATTCGCTGCAAACATGTAGATCTTTCATCGCAAGAGATTCAGGCCCATATCAGCACAGGCAAACGTGTTCATCGATTGGCTTTAAACTGGCAGGATAGAATCTCATTCATGCTGCATGACGATTTTTCCATGCATCGCCTCCGTTATAATTTTGAATTGATCGAAGATTATGATGCCAATGGTGATGGCATTGCTCAATTTGACGCTGACTTTGCCATTATGTCTGCTGAATTAGCCGAATTTATTGCGTCATTATTAAACGCCTTAAACCCTAGCCCTGAGGAACTTCCCGCCTCAAGCTGACCCAAGCCATCGCCGAAATAGCGGGAATAGCGGGAATAGCGGGAATAGCTGCCTGAGTAAGAACGAGGACATGTAGTATAATCATTTCACGCCCAACCATCTTTGCACGATCCGAAAAGAATATACCGTCCCCGATTTCCCCAAAGAAGCACTACTACTCGTAATGGCTCCACATCCTGATCACCTTCACCGTATGTGCATCGGCCAGAACTTCATAGACCAGCCGGTGTTGAATATTGATTCTTCGCGAATATGCGCCTTGCAGATCACCGACCAGCTTTTCATACGGCGGCGGATTTTGGAATGAGTTTTCCCTGAGAATTTCCAGCAGTGCCTGAGCCTTTGGCTTCAATCCTGTCGAGAAGAGCTTTTTTACATCTTTAAGCGCATGTTTCGTAAAGGCCAGCTCCCAGCTCACCAATCCAGTTCCTTCACGCATTCGCTGACCGGCGTCTCCATGCCTTCCCTTATCGATTCACGCATGCCGGGAACCGAGAGCAGATAGACGGTTTCCTGGAGCGCTTCCCAATCCTCTGCCGAGACCAGCACCGCGCTGTGGCGTTTGCCTGTGATCGTGACCGGCTGATGGCTTTCAGCCGTTTCATCAATCAGACGAAACAGATTCGATCTGGCCTCGCTTACCGAAAGTGATGTCATATTTGCCTCCAAATGCGCTTTATGGTACGAAATTCCGTACCCTACAACAAGTCTTCCCCATCAGCTGTACTCAAGGCCTCGATCCTTGCGCCTCGATCAACAGCTCAACCGATAAAGGGGACCCTACCCTTTAAAACCTTAAGGGATCAGAGCCCTTTTCCGCCTTTTGCTGCTCAATTCCGTCTAAATTCCCCAGCCTCCCCCCTTCAATTCTTTCATAAAAAAACAACGGCCAAGCAGCGCTCCAATCTGCCACGAAGCTCTCGGCAATCACCTTCATCATAAAAATCTGGCGTTGCCTGCATAAGTCGGAATTCGTATCTCCATGCCCCATCATTCCATCAAAACTTCCCTGCGCAAGCCCATCACCCTCACGCTGATCGACACAGATAAAACCTATTTTTTAAATATTTAACTTTTTATGTTGTCAGGGGGTTGAAAGAAGTTTGGGCAAGCCGCATATAGACATCTCCAAATACCAAGCAAGAAGGAGTATTAACATGGGAACAAAGGTTCGTCCTTTACATGATCGTGTCATCGTCCGCCGTCTGGACGAAGAAGAAAAATCAGCTGGCGGAATCATTATTCCTGACTCAGCTAAAGAAAAACCGGTTCAGGGAAAAGTTCTTGCCGTTGGCAATGGTAAAATCCTTGATAACGGTGATATCCGTGCGCTGGACGTAAAAGTTGGCGATACCGTCATCTTCTCTAAATACGCAGGCACAGAAATCAAGCTTGATAGTGAAGAAGTATTGATGATGCGTGAGGATGACATCCTCGGCGTTATCGAATCCTGATTACAGCAACACAACAAAACATTAAATAGGAGACGAAATCACAATGGCTGCTAAAGACATTCTTTTCGGAGAAGACGCCCGCACACAGATGATGACCGGCGTCAACAAACTGGCGGATGCCGTCAAGGTAACACTGGGCCCCAAAGGTCGTAACGTCGTTCTGGATAAATCATGGGGCGCACCAACCATCACTAAAGATGGTGTTTCAGTTGCTAAAGAAATCGAACTGGAAAACAAATTTGAGAACATGGGCGCACAGATGGTTAAAGAAGTGGCTTCCAAGACTGCGGATATCGCAGGCGATGGCACCACCACTGCAACCGTACTGGCTCAGGTTATTGCGAAAGAGGGCATCAAGGCTGTTGCTGCCGGCATGAACCCGATGGATCTGAAACGCGGTATCGACAAGGGCGTTGAGGCTGTCGTGAAAGAATTGATGTCCATGTCTCGCGACGTCGTCAACAAAGAAGAAATCGCTCAGGTCGGCTCTATTTCCGCCAACGGCGATAGCGAAATCGGCGACATCATTGCTGATGCTATGGACAAAGTCGGTAAGGAAGGCGTGATCACGGTTGAAGAAGCCAAAGGCCTGGAAACAGAGCTGGACGTGGTTGAAGGCATGCAGTTTGACCGCGGTTATCTGTCACCTTATTTCGTTACCGATACAGAGCGTATGGAAGCCAACATTGAGAACCCATACATCCTGTTGTTTGAAAAGAAAATCTCCAGCATGCGCGATCTGTTGCCTGTTCTGGAAAGCGTTGCCCGTTCCGGCAGACCTTTGCTGATCATCGCTGAAGATATCGAAGGCGAAGCTCTGGCGACTCTGGTAGTGAACAAGGTTCGCGGCGTGGTTAACGTGGCAGCTGTGAAGGCACCTGGCTTTGGCGATCGTCGTAAAGCGATGCTCGAAGATATGGCAATTCTGACTGGCGGCAAGGTAATTTCTGAAGAACTCGGCCTGAAGCTGGAAAATGTCACATTGGAAGATCTGGGTACAGCTGTAACCGTTAAGATCACCAAAGACACCACAACCATCGTTGATGGTGCCGGCGTGAAAGCAGACATCGAAGCACGCGTGGCTCAGATTCGCCGTCAGACAGAAGAAACCACCTCTGACTACGACAAAGAAAAACTGCAAGAGCGTCTGGCCAAACTGGCTGGCGGTGTTGCTGTGATCAAAGTCGGCGCTGCGACTGAAGTTGCCATGAAAGAGAAGAAAGACCGTGTGGATGATGCATTGCATGCAACACGTGCAGCGGTTGAAGAGGGTATCGTGGCTGGCGGCGGCGTTGCACTGATTCGTGCGCGCGTAGCACTGGACGGTCTGACCGGCATCAATGCCGATCAGGATCGTGGTATTGCTATTGTCCGTCGTGCGGTTGAAGAGCCATTGCGTCAGATCGTTACCAATGGTGGCGGTGAAGCTTCAGTTGTTGTGAACGAAATTTCCAACAGCACTGATGCTTCTTTCGGCTTCAATGCAGCGACTGAAACCTATGGTGACTTGCTGAAGATGGGCGTGATTGACCCAACCAAAGTAACTCGCACAGCTCTGCAACATGCAGCTTCCATTGCTGGTCTGCTGATCACCACTGAAGCCATGGTTGCAGAAGTGCCACAGAAACATGCACCTGCCGGTGGTGGTGACATGGGCGGTATGGGTGGCATGGGCGGAATGATGTAATTTGCTGCTTATGCAGTAATTACTTTCAGTCCAGAAACTGAAATTAAGAGAGGGGCGCTTTTGCGCCCCTCTTTTTTATCATCCTTTGGACAATATTTTCAGAACATCAACGCTTACGACAATGCTAAAACGCCAACGTTCCATTGACAGTGACTGTTGTCGTAATCGGAACACCTACAGGTGCGCCCTGACCCGGCACCTGATTAGGAAATGCAAATGCACCAGGCAATGCCACATTGGAAAACACAATCGTTTTTGTGAGCGGATCAATTACAATCCCTGTAAAGCTGGGTTGCACCCAATCAGACCATCCGCTGGTGCTCGTATACTTCAGGGTAATTGAGCTGCCAAGATGATTCATCACATCGATCGTGACCGTACCACCGGTGACATTCGCTTGCCATGTCCACTGTTCAATAAAGCCGGGCATGGAAACAACACTTTTAGGCGCACCGAACACCACAGTTGTCGGCAATACCGAATCGCCGCTAAGACTAAGCGTTCCACCTATTGTCACAGCACCTCCGGTTACCGGCGGTGTCACCAGAACCACGATATTTGATGGCGCAATGACTGGCGGCGTAAAGTTCGCCGGAGCCAACTCTGCTGGCCGATGAGCACTTCCCAGATATTGGTTCATGGCATTTCCCAGAGCAGCCGAACCGCCACCGCCGGGCAATGCTGCTGTCACGCTGGAAGACTGCCCTACCGTGATAGCAACGCCACCAGCGCCAATTCCATCGAACTGTCCGTCAGCGGCAAAATCATCAATTAAAGCCGTGACCAGAGAAAACGGCGTAACTGAAGGATCACCGACAGCGATAGCCGAGTAAGAATCATCGACCAGCTTGGATACACCACCCAGTAAAGCTGCATATTTCAGCTGATTAGCATTCGCCTTTACAATTTGCGAAGGGGATGGTGGCAACACGCTAACAGGGTCAAAGCCAAGCATATTTACGTATTCAGCCTTGGCTTGTGCAAGGCCGGCACCAATATTAGGAGCTTTTCCAGCTGTAACCATGGCTCTGGCAGTTTTCGTCATTGCATTGGAAAGCGGACTGATGGCTACGTTGGTATTTGCCGTTGGAGCAAACATGCATTGCATCGATCCCGCTGCCGTTGGAAGGTTGGTATATTCATCGATATACGAACCACCTCTGGCCATTGCAATAACCGCTGCCGCACCAGAAGGAATCGTTGCTGACCAATTACCATTGGCGTCTGTCACAATGCCACTGGCAATCAGTGTAACACCATCAGCAGCATAAATATCGACCTGAGCACCCGCGACAGCTCCTTTTGCAACAGCCCCGGAAACATTAACAGAAGCAGTACCATTGCCTCCACCACATCCAGCAATCAACAGGCATAAAGCAGCAAGCATGACACCACCACAAGCGCGAGTAACAGTGTTCCATTTCATCTGAGTTTTCATGACGATCTCCTTTTCCTTAGAATCGGATGACCTCCCTAAGAAAATTCAATACGTATGATTCCAAGGCGTATTCACTATACAGAAAAAGTGCCTGTTTAGCCATACAAAAAACATGGCCTTATGACGCTTTCAGCCACTTGCATCAGCCCGGCAAAGCACAAGGATGGGCACATGTGGAAAGAACCTCCGATCAATCTGTCACAACTACCGCGTGAACCGGGCGTATATCGTATGCTCGACAGCAAACGACAGGTACTTTATGTCGGCAAGGCACGCAATCTGCGCAAACGTGTATCCAGTTATTTCCAGAGACAACCGGAATCACCACGCACACAAGCCATGGTCAGTCAGATTTGCGATATCGAATTCACCATCACCACTTCAGAGAGTATGGCCCTGATTCAGGAGCATAACCTGATCAAGCAACTCAAACCGCGCTACAATGTGCTGCTCAAGGATTCAAAATCCTACCCGTATATTTTACTCACCGATGAAGCCTATCCCCGCCTGCAAATGTATCGCGGCAAGCGCGATGTGCCCGGCGAATATTACGGCCCTTTTGCCAATGCCCATGCCGTGCATCAAACCCTGCATCTGATGCAGTCGGCGTTTCATATTCGTGATTGCGACAATGCGGAATTCAACCACCGCTCACGCCCCTGCATGCAACACCAGATCGGTCGCTGTAGCGCCCCCTGCTGCGATATCGTGAGCCAACAGACTTATGCCGAACAAGTCAGCGAAGCCCGCGCCCTGCTGCTGGGAAAAGATCAGGAACTGCTGCGACAATGGGAAGGTGAGATGATGCAGGCGGCTGAGCGGCTGGCTTATGAAAGGGCTCGTTTATTTCGGGACCAGATCAGGGCATTGCGCACCATTCTTGCCGATGCGGAACAGTCGGAGTTACCGGCCAATGCCGATGCCATCGTATGGTTTCCGGCATCGCAGCATATTGCAATCGGTGTACGCCGAAATGCTCGTGATCTCGGCGTGCAAACCATTCGCATTAAGCAGGCTATCGATGCCGATGACACGGAAGTATTGCAGGCACTGGTGCTGGAGCGTTACCGCGAGGAGATGCCTCCGGCAGAAATCCTGCTATGGCGCGATGATGGCCTATGTCAGCACATCACATCATTACTACGCTTATTGCATGCCTCGGCCCGTTTTGAGGTGCGTCATCCACAGCGTGGCCCGCGTGCCCAATGGCTCGAAACGGCACAAAAAAGCAGCGAACAGGTGCAAGCCAGCAAACAACAGCAACAACAGGCTGCCTTTGAGGCGGTTGCAACACTGCTTGATCTGCCCGCAACACCACGCCTTATTGCCGCTGTTGATAATGCGCATCTGGGTGGTCAGCAAACGGTTGCAGCCATGGTCTATGGCGGCTGGCAGGGGCCTGAAAAGAATCTCTACCGGCGCTATAAACTTGACGACACCGAATCCGAACACCGTCCGATCAGTGATGGCGACGATTATGCCGCGATGGAACAGGTGCTTTCGCGTTTCTTCAAAGCCATCAACAGTGACGATATTCCTGCGCCGGATCTGTTGCTGATTGACGGTGGCAAAGGCCAGCTGAAAGTTGCCATGGAAGAGGCGGCAAAAGCATCGCTAGCTGATTTAAAGATTGTTGCCATTGCCAAAGGCGCAGGCCGAAAAGTCGGCAATGAAACGCTGTTTCCGGCCTGGGATTTGGCTCCAATGCAACCGGGGCGTGACAGTGCAGCGCTGATGCTGATGGCTCGCATTCGCGACGAAGCCCACCGCTTTGCCGGTGAATACATGCGCAACCGCAAGAAAAAAGCGATGTTCACATCACGCCTTGATGGCATTGACGGTGTCGGCACACAAAAGCGTGCCGCCCTGCTGCGGCATTTCGGCGGTATCGAAGGTGTTAAAAAAGCCAGCCGCGAAGATCTGGCGAAAGTTCCCGGGTTTTCATCGGTTCTGGCAGAACGTATATTTCAGGCTCTGCATCAGTAAGAGGATTCCATGACAACTTCCACGACTAATTCCACCGCTGCATCTGACGAAAGTCCTTTCGAATTTCCATGCACCTTTCCGCTCAAAGTGATGGGCATGAACAGCGACTCCTTTGAAGTGGATATGGTGATGATCGTGCGCAAATATTGCCCTGATTTCTTCGAAGGTGCTGTAAAAAGCAGGCCAAGCCGAACAGGAAAATATGTTTCGGTCACCATCACGTTTGCTGCCAGCAGTCGAGAGCAACTGGATCATATTTACCGCGAAGCGCACCGGCACCCGGATTTTAAGATGGCGCTCTGAACAACAGGCAATGCTCCGTGCAGCATTTCTCAAAGCTGTCCTGTTTAAATTTCAACCAAAAAGGGCTGCGAAGATAAAATCTCCACAGCCCTGTTTTTAAGATGCAAACCGCATCTTTAGATTATGCAATCGTAATTGCTTTGGCTTTGGCACTATCCAGTTTTGGCATCTTCACATGCAGCACACCATCTTTCATGCTGGCTTCTACAGCATCGGCATTGACATTTCTCGGCAAGCTAAAGCTGCGAGAGAAACGTCCGTAAACGCGTTCAGTGCGATGTGAATGTTCTTCTTTCACATCTTTTTCGTAACGGCGTTCACCTGAAATGCTCAGCACACCATCTTTCACTTCCAAAGTAATTTCTTCTTTATTAATTCCGGGCAGCTCGACCTGCATCTGCAAGGCGTCTTCCGTTTCCCGAATATCAACAGGCGGTGCCCATTGTCCTTGATCCACGTTTGCTGCATTGACGGCAAAAGGTGTATCTCCGAAGACATCCTGCAAACGTTGTTGCAAGCCTTCCAAGTCCTGCCACGGCACTCTGCGAACCAGTGTCATGTCATTATCCTCCATAAATCAATCTACGGTTGATTCTAACCAACCTACTTATGTAATAGGGTTGATTGATGATGATTTCAACTGGTATCACTTGCGCAATAGCACTCAAAGCCCTGACACGTTAAGCTTCGCGACCTGAAAAGGCATAGATTAACCGAGCCGGTTCGCTACTGGATTTTTCACACTATCAAGATGAGGTATGCATGAGCACTCTACAGCAGGAAATCAATAAACGGCGAACATTCGGTATTATTTCGCATCCGGATGCGGGTAAAACGACGCTGACTGAAAAACTCCTGCTCTTTGGTGGTGCAATTCAGATGGCCGGTGCAGTCAAAGCCCGCAAAGCCACGCGCCATGCCACATCCGACTGGATGAAAATTGAACAGGATCGTGGTATTTCCGTCGCCTCATCGGTGATGAAATTCAACTACCGCAGAGCCTCCACCGAATATGAAATCAATCTTTTGGATACACCGGGACATCAGGATTTCTCGGAAGATACGTATCGCGTATTAACCGCCGTGGATTCGGCGATGATGGTTATTGATTCCGGCAAAGGCGTTGAAACACAAACGGAAAAACTGATGGAAGTGTGTCGCATGCGCAACACCCCCATCATCACCTTCATCAACAAACTTGACCGTGAAGGCCTGGAACCACTGGAGCTGATGGCAGACATTGAAGACAAGCTGCAAATTGAATGCACACCACTGTCGTGGCCGATCGGTATGGGTAAATCGTTCAAAGGCGTGTACAACCTTTACACCAAACAATTACACCTGTTCAAAGCAGGTTCGGAATCGCTTGACTCCGCCATTAAAATTTCATCACTGGATGATCCGCAAGTCGATGCGCTGCTTGGATCACAGGCAGATACCTTGCGCGACGACATCGAATTACTGCAAGGTGCCACAGCAGATTTTGATCTGGAGCATTTCCTCAACGGCTCGCAGACACCGGTGTTTTTCGGCAGTGCTGTGAATAATTTCGGTGTGCGTGAATTGCTTGATGCTTTTGTTGAGTTCGCCCCACATCCCGGCCCGCGCGCGGCAGAAGAGCGTATGGTAGAACCCGACGAGAAAGATTTCTCCGGCTTTTGCTTCAAGATTCAGGCCAATATGGACCCGGCCCATCGTGACCGCATCGCATTTTTCCGTATTTGCTCGGGTAAATTCGAGAAAGGTATGACCGTTCGCCACCACCGCATCGACAAAAACATCAAACTCGCCAATGCCACCATTTTTATGGCGCAGGATCGGGCGCATGTCGAAGAGGCTTATGCCGGCGACATTATCGGCATTCATAACCATGGCACCATCCGCATTGGCGACACTTTCACCAGCAAAGAACCGCTGAAGTTTTCAGGTATTCCCAACTTTGCCCCTGAACTGTTTCAACGTATTCGCCTGAATGACCCGATGAAACGCAAGCAATTACACAAAGGTCTGGTGCAACTTTCCGAGGAAGGGGCGGTACAGGTGTTCAAAACCATTCTCGGTGGCGATTATATTCTTGGCGCAGTCGGCACCTTGCAATTCGATGTGACAGTAGAACGCCTTAAAAATGAATATAAGGTCGATGCTGGCTACACCGGCACGGACTTTCAGGTGGCCCGCTGGGTCACCTGCGACGATGAAAAAATGCTTTCCAACTTTAAACACCAGTTTGAATCCACATTGGCTGAAGATGCTGATGGCTTTCTTACCTATCTGGCACCTAGCCAATGGAAGCTCAACTACACAGTTGAGCAATGGCCGGATATCACCTTCCACAAAACACGCGAGCAAATCTGATGTCTCATATCATTCATATCGTACCCGAAGAAATGCAGGACGAATACGATGACCGCGTTATTCGCCCCAACAAAAGTCAATTGCGCCGCGAAGCGCTGGCCCTGCTTGAATTAGGCAAGCGGCTGGCTGATCTGGATAACGCAAAACTGCAGAAACTGGATATGCCACAAGATCTTTACGATGCCTTGATAGAATCAAGAAACATTCATCAGAACAGTGCCCGAAAGCGCCATTTCAAACACGTTGGAAAACTGTTGCGTCAAATCAATGTTGAAGAACTTGAATCCACCATTGAAACTATTGAACAGGAACTGAACCACATTAATCAGGACTTTCATCTGATGGAGCGCTGGCGTGATCGACTGCTTGACCCTGAAAGCGATGCCGTAACCGATTTCTTAAACGAATACCCTGCGGCAGATTCCGTGCAACTGCGCCAGCTGATACGCAATGCGCATAGCGAGGTATTGAAAAACAAACCGCCAAAATCTTCCCGCGCCTTATTTAAGCTGATTCGTACTACGATCGAAGAGTACCAGTCGCAGGGACTCTGATTGCATTCATGAAGATTTCATTTAAGATATTGGGTACGATTTATCTCACATTCCATACCCACAAGGAAATCCTTCATGAGCATTCAAATCATCCCGACCCAACCCTTTAACGATCAACGTCCGGGCACCTCAGGCCTGCGTAAAAAAGTCCGTATTTTCCAAAAGCCGGGCTACCTGGAAAATTTCGTACAGTCGGTATTTGACAGTATCGGCGATTATCAGGGTAAAACGCTGGTGGTTGGTGGTGATGGTCGCTTTTTCAACCGCGAGGCCATTCAGATTATTCTGAATATGGCTGCTGCCAATGGCTTTGGAAAAGCAATTGTCGGTCAGGGCGGCATTTTATCGACGCCTGCCGCATCGTGCGTCATTCGTAAACGTCAGGCCTTCGGTGGCCTGATTCTTTCAGCCAGCCACAATCCGGCTGGCCCGGATGAAGATTTCGGCATCAAATACAATGCAGGCAACGGTGGCCCGGCACCGGAACATATGACGGAAGCGATGTTTGCGCGTTCCAAGTCCATTGAAAGCTATAAAATGCCGAGTAGCCCGGTGTCGCTGGATCTGGATGTGCTGGGCAGCAAGCAAATCGGTGATATGGAAGTTGAAGTCATCGATGCCGTTGCTGATTACGCTGAACTGATGCAATCGCTGTTTGATTTTGATGCCCTGCGCCAACTTTTGGCAGGTGATTTCTCCATGCGTTTCGATGCCATGCATGCCGTCACCGGCCCTTATGCCAGAGTGATTTTCGAAGAACTACTGGGCGCACCGGCCGGCACCGTCATCAATGCCGAACCCAAAGAAGATTTCGGTGGCGGTCACCCCGATCCGAACCTGACCTATGCACATGAACTGGTCGATATTCTGTATGGCGATAACGCCCCTGATTTCGGCGCTGCCTCCGATGGTGATGGCGACCGTAATATGATTCTGGGTAACCATTTTTTTGTCACGCCGAGTGATTCACTGGCGATTATTGCCGCCAATGCAGAAACCGCCCCCGGCTACCGCGATGGCATTGCCGGTATTGCCCGCTCCATGCCAACCAGTTGCGCCGCCGATCAGGTGGCCAAAGCGATGGGTTTATCCTGCTTTGAAACACCGACCGGCTGGAAGTTTTTCGGCAACCTGATGGATGCCGGACGCGTTACCCTCTGCGGCGAGGAATCCTTCGGTACCGGCTCCAACCATGTGCGTGAAAAAGACGGTTTATGGGCAGTCTTGTTCTGGCTGAATATTCTGGCCGTACGCCGCGAGTCGGTCGCCAGCATCGTGCAACAGCACTGGGCGAAATTCGGCCGCAACTACTATTCACGCCATGATTATGAAGCAGTGGACGCTCAGGCCGCCAATCAGGTGATGACTACAGTTCGCGATCAGTACGCTGCACTCACCGGCAGCACACTGGCCGGCCGCAGCGTGGCCACCTGCGACGATTTTGCGTATACCGATCCGGTCGATGGCAGCATCAGTGAGAATCAGGGTATTCGTATTTTATTTGAAGATGGTTCGCGTATCATTTATCGACTTTCCGGCACCGGCACCGAAGGCGCGACGATTCGCATTTATCTCGAATCCTATGAGCCGGATGAAACCAAGCAGCAACTGGATGCGCAGGATGCGCTGGCTGATTTTATTGAAGCTGCGGCAAATATCTCCAATCTGGCTGCACTCACTGGCCGCACCGAACCGACCGTTATCACCTGATACAAATCTGAGACTCTGCTCGAACTGCGCCATCCGACGTCCATTGTACGTCGGAGGGCTTTTATTTACTCAACTCCCTGCGATCTGAGATATTCTTCATACGTGCCGTGATAATCGACAATACCTTCCGGCGTCAGTTCGATAATACGTGTTGCCAGTGACGATACGAATTCCCGGTCATGACTGACAAAAATCAGAGTACCATCATAGTGCTCCAGCGCTGTATTCAATGATTCGATGAATTCCATATCCATATGGTTGGTTGGCTCATCCAGCAGGAGAATGTTCGGATTCTTAAACATGAACTTGCCGAACAGCATGCGCCCCTGCTCACCACCGGAAAGTTTTTTGACTGACTTCTTGATATCATTCTGTGAAAACAGCATACGTCCGAGATTGCCACGCACTTCCTGCTCGCCGAACTCTTTTTTCTTCCACTGAGCCATCCAGTCAAACAGGCTGATTTCTTCGGCAAAATCAGCCGAATGATCCTGTGCATAATAACCCACATTGGCATTTTCCGACCATTTGATCATACCACTGCTCGGCTCAAGATCACCTGCCAGGCAGCGTAGCAGTGTGGTTTTACCAATACCGTTCGGGCCAATCACCGCCACCCGTTCGCCCACCGGCACCATCAGATCGAAATTTTCAAATAGTGGCTTTTCATCAAAGGCTTTACTCAGCCCTTTCAACTCCAGCGCTACGCGATACAGCTTTTTCTCCTGCGTAAAACGCATATAAGGGCTCACACGACTGGATGGTTTGACCTCTTCAAGCTTTATTTTATCGATTTGTTTGGCGCGTGAAGTGGCCTGACTGGACTTGGAAGCATTGGCTGAGAAGCGACTGACAAAGGTTTGCAGCTCGGCAATCTGCGCTTTTTTCTTGGCATTTTCAGATAACAAACGCTGTTGCACCTGCGAGGCCGCGACCATGTATTCGTCATAATTTCCTGGATAAATACGTAATTCACCATAATCCAGATCAGCCATGTGCGTGCATACACTGTTGAGAAAATGCCGGTCATGCGAAATGATGATCATAGTGGCTTCGCGCTCGTTGATCACGCCTTCCAGCCAGCGAATCGCATTGATATCAAGGTTGTTGGTCGGCTCATCCAGCAGAATTACTTCCGGATTACCGAACAGCGCTTGCGCCAGCAACACGCGCAGCTTCCAGCCGGGCGCAATGGATTTCATCAGGCCATCATGCGCCGCCAGCGGAATCCCCATGCTCAACAATAACTCGCCCGCAATGGATTCGGCACTGTAACCGTCCATATCAGCAAACTCGCATTCCAGTTCGCCAGCGCGCATACCGTCTTCTTCCGTCAGTTCGCTCTGCGAGTAAATCCGGTCGCGTTCTTCCTTGATCTGCCACAAGCGTTCATAGCCCATCATCACCGTATCGAGCACCGTGCAATCTTCGAAAGCAAAATGATCCTGCCGCAGTTTCCCCAACCGTTCTTTCTGCCCGACACTGACCGTTCCTGCCGTTGGCACCAGATCACCACCGAGGATTTTCATTAGCGTCGATTTGCCGCAGCCATTGGCTCCAATCAAGCCATAACGGTTGCCATCGCCAAATTTAACCGAGATATTTTCGAACAGGGGCTTATCCCCGAACTGCATGGTAATGCCGGATGTTGAAATCAAAATCTACGCCCCTGTGAAGCAATGCTTGTGTTCAGCATTTCTGAAATGCGCGCAGCTTAGTGCCCGCCAAGCGATTATGAAAGCCCCACATCACCCGCCCCCATCACCCGGATGGCCGGTGTTCAAAACTGTGGACACAAACGCGTGCAATATGATTCCATCAAGCTCGAACTTTTCACCGGAACAGGGCAGGCACCATCACGCCGTTACTCGGTCTTTGCATCAGTTTCGGATGCCGTACGAGCCGATCAATATCGCAGGTCTTTTCTGGCAATTCACACTGAGAATCTTCAGGTGAATGATTCATGTGTTCTCTCTGATACAAGCCAGAAAAGCCTTGCCGAAACGTTGCAGTTTATTTTGTCCGACGCCGTTGACCTGCAACATCTGCATATCATTTTCAGGTTTTAGTTGTGCCATATGAATTAGCGTAGCATCTCCAAAGACAATATACGGTGGTACATCCATCTCATCAGCCAGACGCTTGCGCAACTTACGCAGCGCTTCGAACAATGCCGCATCGTGCGGTGAGTCCATGCGTGGTTTACCCTTGTCTGTTTTCTTTTGCTTCGCCCTGATTCGCGGTTTAGACAGTTCAAGTGCTATTTCACCGCGCAGTAGCGGTTTTGCCGCAGCTGTCAATTTCAACACCGAATAACTGGCCACATCCTGCAGCAAAAAGCCACGATGAATCAGTTGCCTGAAAATGGCAGTCCATTCCTCCTCGCTGCGTTCCTTGCCGATACCGAACGTCGAAAGCTGGTCATGCCGCCGCTCCATAATTCGCTGATTTTCTGAGCCCCGCAGCACATCAATCACGTATTTCATTCCGAAGCCCTGATTCAGCCGGTACACACACGACAAGGCCTTTTGCGCATCCTCCCTGGCATCAAAGGTTTCGGGTGGGTCCAGGCAGATATCGCAGTTGCCACAATTCGCATTCATCGCCTCATCGAAATAATTGAGCAAGACGCGACGCCGACACATCGTCGCCTCTGAAAAGCTGATCATGGCATTGAGTTTATGAATTTCGATACGCTTCTGTTTCTCGTTTTCGCTCTGCTCAATAAGTCGGCGCGCCGCCACCATATCCTGCGTACCCGATAGCAACAGCGCTTCGGAAGGCAAACCATCACGTCCGGCACGGCCGGTTTCCTGATAATAACCTTCAATATTTTTTGGCAGATCATAGTGCACGACAAAACGGACATTGGGCTTATCAATACCCATTCCGAAGGCCACGGTGGCAACCACCACTTCCGCTTCATCTCTGAGAAAAGCTTCTTGCACCCGCACCCGCTCAGATGCCGCCAGCCCTGCATGATAAGCCTCTGCCCTGATGCCATGTAGCTTCAGTTTTTCCGCAACCTGTTCCACACGTTTGCGACTGAGCGCATACACGATACCTGATTCACCCTTGTGTTTTTGCATAAATGCCATGAGTTGTTGCAAGGGTTGATGTTTTTCCAGCACGGCGTAGCGAATATTGGGGCGGTCAAAACTGGCAATATGGTGGCGTGCCATCTCCAGCCCCAGCACCTGGATAATATCCTGCCGGGTCTGAGTATCGGCTGTGGCCGTCAGGGCAATCAGTGGTACATTCGGAAAGTGACTACGTAACGCTGACAAACGCTGATATTCCGGCCTGAAATCATGGCCCCATTGCGACACACAATGCGCTTCATCGATGGCAAATAAATTAATCTCAATATCAGCCAGTCGCGCCAGAAATTCTTCAGACATCAATCGTTCAGGAGCGATATACAACATATCAATTGCATGGCCATGTAACTTCGCCAACACTTCACGCGATACCTGTGAGCCGAGAGATGAATTGTAAAATTCTGCAGCAACTCCATTCGCTTTCAGCGCATCCACCTGATCTTTCATCAGCGAAATCAGCGGTGAAACCACAATAGCCACACCGGATCGGACCATTGCCGGGATCTGATAGCAAAGTGATTTACCACCACCCGTCGGCATCAGCACAAAGGCATCGCGACCGGCAATCAGGTCATCGATAATCGCCTGCTGATTGGGTCGGAATGTGCCATAACCAAACGTTTGCTGAAGAATGCCTTTTGCTGAACGGATACAACCACCCCTTTTTGTCAATCTCAACGTGACACTACTGGATAGCCTGGGTTCTACCAAGTGCTTATCAGCATTCCGTTCTGCCTGACGATCTGCGTACACGTTTCCTTCGAGCTTCAATAAAAGCTTTTACACAATTTTACACAAAACGGGCATAAGCATTACAAATAACAGGCATACCTTCTAACTATCGGGTAAATGGTTTCACAGGAGGTCTGCCATGCGTG
>PFXG01000050.1:867-26483 GCA_002791545.1 Zetaproteobacteria bacterium CG_4_9_14_3_um_filter_49_83 | reverse complement strand
TATAACGATTGTTTTTGGCATCAAAATTGCGAAGAAATTTTCATGCCAACTTGACTAAAATAGCCGCCCCTTAAAAAAACGGTGAAACTTCAGTTTAATAATGACAACTAATGAAACCTCAATAGATAAATACTTGAAGGCTTGCAGTGCGAAATTAATCGAGTCAGACTCACTGCTGTCCCACTTATGAATAAAAACGTGGTTTTCCATCAGCCCCATTGAATGTATTACGCATCATTTCCTCCACTTATGGCCAATCATTCAGGAAGTGATATCGCCAATGTTGATCTCTGCCCGATTGTTCAGCCAAATATGGAACCAGTCGGGTAAATGATGAGCCGGTCACCGGGTTTTCATCAATACCGGATTTCGGGGCAAAGAAGCGACTGATGAAATCATATTGCATTGAAGCTGCGGTGATGATGACGCCATGCTCATCCAGTAAATGCAGGTGCTCGACATGGGGTACAGGGCGTGAATCTGATAAATGAATAACATCATTTCAGCTTCTTGATTGGTTCAACAGTCTTTGCAGAACCTTGCTTTGCCATAAGTCGCCAAGTTTAGGGGGGTTATGTCGGCTCTGGCTGCCAGCGGTCGATGGCCTCAAGATAGAAGGATTCCTCTTTCAGTTTTTCAGCATCGGGCACAAATACGGCCATGTTGGAGGTGGTCAGATGCTCCAGCCAACCGGCTAAAAATTGGTGATAGAGCTCACCCATCATAGGATCGTTGTCGCTGGCCAGCGGCCCAATATAATCAGGGCTGGAAGCGATTTCGCCACGCACGGCGATGTCGAGATTTCCGATGATGCGGCTCGACTGCGTATCAATAGCTCGAAAATGACCGGAAATATTCAGGTAAAGTAACCATGGTGTACCCGGTAATGAATTCCTGATGGTTTGAATCATCTGTTGCTTGTCAGGAATGGGGGCTGTTGTGAGGCGGTGCAGCACGGCATGGGCAAAGATGCCACGCATTAGAAAATCAAACATGCCCGCTTTGGTTTTGGCAGCCAGCTGAAAATCCTTATCCTGTGCCATGCGTCGCAGCACCCACGTTTCAGCTTGTGCTGCATCTGTAAGTAAGGCGTCGTTCGATTGAAGTGATTCTGCATAAGTGCAACTGCGCCAGTGTTTAAGATCCCGCTGCAAGCGCCACGCTTTGCTGCCGCTGCCATTGAGTGCATCAATCGAGAAACCAAAGTTCATTGGCGAAGACCGTTGATGTCAGTGATTTCGGGCAGGCCTGTTTCAGGATTTAGATGCAGACAAATTTCACCGTTTAGCAAGCGGAGCAGATCGTGCCCAACCAGCTCATAACGCCATCCTTCCAGGCAGGGTAATTTTGGAGGGTTGTTTTTCCGGTGAAGTCCCCACGATGCCAGAGCGGATAATTCGGATTTACTCGACAGAATGCATGAAGCGATTTCGCCATCTTCGGCTTTGAGACGCAGCAGGGTCGATAGCAACTCAAGGCGCATTTCAGTGCCTCGGGTATTGCTGGAACGGCTTGGTAGTTTCGGCCAGCTTTCAGAGGGTGCGTGCACGCCTTTATGCCAGGCTTCAATGAGATGTTCACCGAATCGCTTGACCGTTCCCTGCGATAAGCCGCGCATTCTTGAGAGTGTTTCTTCATCCAGTGATGAGCGCTTGGCGATATCGACAAGTACCTCATCCGATATTAATCGACGGCGGGGCAGGTTGCGTTTGCGGGCTTCGGTTTCGCGCCATGCCGCCAATGCGCGCAAGGCAGAGAGTGAAGCGCCTTTGAGCTTGTTGACCCCTTTGACACGCCAGAAGAATTCATCAACATTCTGTTCGAAGCTCTGAAGATTGCAGAGGTTGGATTGTTCCTCATGCAACCAAGATTCGCGTTTTCTTATTTTGAGCTGATCACGCAGATGCTGAAAGATCGGCATCAGCCAGATCACATCATCGGCGGCATATTGCAGTTGTTTGCTGTTCAGCGGGCGTGCAAGCCAGTCACTGAACGACTCACCCTTGGCAAGTTCTTTTTTCAGGATTCGCTGTACAAGATTGCCAAACCCAACCTGTTGCCCGTAACCCAATAATGCAGCAGCGATCTGGGTATCAAACATCGGAGTAGGTAATTTTCCGGATTCCTGAAAGATGATTTCAATATCCTGAAAGCCGGCATGAAACACTTTAAGTATCTCGGGATTGGTCAGAATCTCCCAAAGCGGTGATAAGTCTTTGATGGCCAGCGGGTCGATAAGCCAGCAACGTTTGCCACCATATATCTGCATCAGGGCAAATTCCGGGTAATAAGTGGATTCGCGGTGAAATTCGGTATCCACGCACAATACGCGTTCGGCGCTTAGTTCCTTGCATGCTGTTTCAAGGCTGTTTTGAGTGTCTACATAGGTAAAATTATCTTTGCTCATAGCTGGTAGGATAACCCGTATTTTTCATATGACCAGAGACTCAATATGGCAGGGTAACGCAGGAGAAGGGCGTTTTTGAAGGGATAGTGATGATTATGGCGTTAATTCCAATAAAGTACGCAAAAAAGTCTTTACATGAAAACATATGTAATTTCTGTCTGGCTGAAGATTTGGTGGATGTTTTCGGCATGATTCATGCTTGCAATTCGTTGTTGAGGCGATAGAAAGCTCTGTATGAAAATACAATGTTTATCCCGTGCTCTGGTATGTTTTCTGGGCATGTATATCGGGTCTGCGCAAGCTGTTGAATTTGATATCTTTCAATCGGATTATCAGCCTTTGAATCTTGCCGTGCTGGTGGATGCGGAGCCGGAAAACAGTTCTGAACAGCGCTTGCTTCAAGCGATTATCGAGAAAGATCTTGAGTCCAGTCAGTCATTCAAAGCCCTTGATTCGGCGGCTTTTCTTGTTTCGGCTGAAGAAAGCATGCAGGGCATTGTTTATGATGACTGGAAACTTATTGGGACGGATGTGCTGGTGGCTACAAAGCTGACTGAGCATGATTCACTCTGGTATGTGGATGTCAGTGTATATCGGCCGTTTCAGGGGGAGAGGCTGGCGATGCGCAGTTACGAGATCCAGAAAGATGGATTAAGAGCTCTGGCACATCAGGTATCTGATCTGGTTTATGAATCTGCATTGGGCATTCCCGGATATTTTAATACGCACATTGTTTATGTGAAAAAGGTGGGGGATCAGTCCGATCTGATGTACATGGATCAGGACACTTTTAATCTGCAAACAATAGGCAGGAATTTTACGTTGCTACTTTCGCCAGACTGGTCGCCGGATGGTCGGTTTATTGCGCTCAATACCTATGTGGGTAATCGGCCGAGGCTTGAGTTGTTTGATTTGAATGAAGGCAAGCGTCTTCCGTTCGGGCGTTTCAGTGGCTTGAACAGTACGCCCGAATATTCACCGGATGGTCGTTACATTGCCGCTGCACTGTCGTATACGGGCAATACAGAAATTCACATTTATGATCTGAAAACCCAGACATGGAAACAGTTTACCGATAATCCGGCCATAGACACCACGCCGACCTGGTCACCGGATGGAAAGTGGATTGCCTTCACCAGCAATCGTAGCGGCTCGCCACAGGTATATCGTCAGGCTGTATCCGGAGGCAAGGCGCAACGTGTTACGTTTGACTCCAATTACAACACATCGCCGTCGTGGTCGCCAAAGGGTGACAGAATCGCTCTGATTACGCGTAAAAAATGGGAATATGCGCTGGCAACAGTGCGTGTTGATGGTTCTGACATGCGTTATCTGGTGACTGGTAATCGTGTTGAATCACCGGCATGGAACCCGAATGGGCAAATGTTGCTGTATTCGGCTGAAGATCATGGTGTCCGTCAGCTTTATCGTATTCCATCCTGGGGTGGTCATTCGGAAAGCGTGACCTCGCCCCAAAATGATGCGTCTGATCCTGCCTGGTCGAAGCAGTAATCTGACACAGGCAGACGTGTTTTTTTCTGGACATCGGCTATGGATTGGGGTTCAATGCTGGCCTTCAAACATTTGTTATTTTTGAAAGAAAAACTAGATGTTATGAGCTTTGTAGGGAGAGAGACATGAATAAAACAGCAATCAATAAATTTTTAATCATCGCGGCAGCTGCAACCGGCTTAATGTTTGCGGGTTGTGCCAAGCACGATACAACAGACTCCACCAGCAGTCATGGTGCTTCATCATCAAACACATCACCAGGATCTCCGACTGTGAAGCCAGTTCAGCACTCAACAGTTAAGCCTGTTTCAAGCGCACTGTATTTTGCCTTTGACAGTGCTGGTCTGGATGCTTCAGGTAAGACTACGCTTGATGGCTATGTGGCCTGGTTGAATGACCATGCTGGCGTATCAGTAACGATTGAAGGCAACTGTGATGAGCGCGGAAGCCGTGAGTATAACCTGGCATTGGGTCAGAAGCGTGCTGACAGTGTAAAGTCTTATCTGGTTGCACATGGTGTGAACGACAATCGTATCGACACAGTATCTTTTGGTGAAGAGCGTCCTGCATGTAAGGGCAGTGGTGAAGCATGTTGGGCACAGAACCGTCGTGCGGACATTGTTAGTCGTTAATAAGACATCGTTTTGTTTGATCAGGCGGCCATCGGTTTTACCGATGGCCGTTGTCTTGGTGCTTGTTGTTCTGGCTGGTTGCGCCAAGCCGGAGCCTGTTAAAACTGAGCAATGGGTGCTGGATAAACCACAGATGTTGCAGGAACTGGCACGTACAAAATTTAAAGTGCTTGAGCTTGAGCAACAAATTGAAGTGCTCAATGAATCACTGGCTGAATCAAAGATGCTGGCGCGTCGCCAGCAGCAAGATCTTGATGCCATGATGGCCAGCTTTCGTGTTATCAATAAAACCGTTAAGCACGACCGGACCGTCGCACGCAAAGAAATTCAGGCCTTAAAGAAAGATGCCACCCATCAGGCCAATGTTACTCAAACTCAGAGTGCTGATTCTCAACAGAATCTTTCACAAGCCAATGAAAAGACTTCTGCTGCGCGGACTTCAGTTGTGAATGAAAATCCTAATGAAAGAAATGCATATTCCGCAGCTTACCTGGCATTCAAGAGTGACCGATTCATTGAAGCATCAGCCTTGTTTGATGCGTTTATCAAAAATTATCCGGCAGGGGAATATACCGGGCAGGCAAAATATTGGCTGGGTGAAAGTTTGCTGGCTGAAAAACGGTATCAGGAAGCTGAGTTGATATTGAAAGGGCTGACGAGTTCTGATCTGGAAAGTGGTAAGCGCTCAGCGGCCTTGCTTGATTTGGCCAAGGTGCAAATGCTGTTGAATAAAACAGCAGAAGCGAAAGAAACACTGAAGAATCTTGTCGAAGCCTATCCTGAATCTCTGGCTGCAAGTCAGGCCAAGGAACAATTCAAACAGATGAATAGCCCCGTAGCGCCCGCGCCGTCAACGACTGCGCCGTCAACATCCACACCTGCGCCTGCATCTACGCAACCCGTTAATCGATAATTTTTTACGCATGACTAAGCTTCGCGTGCATGAGATATACACCAGTGTTCAGGGTGAAAGTTCTCTGGTTGGATTGCCCTGTATTTTCATCCGGCTGGCTGGTTGTCCGCTACGCTGTGTGTATTGCGATACGCCTCAGGCTCTGGACTTTTCTGCCGGAGAAGAGATGTCGGTGAAAGCCATTGTTGAACACATTAAAACCTTGTCGCCGAATCTGGTGTTGGTAACCGGAGGAGAGCCATTGGCTCAACGTGGTACACCTGAGTTGTTGCAGGCTTTGACAGCAGTGAAAGAAATCGTGCAACTGGAGACATCCGGTTCGATCAGTCTGAAACAAGTACCGTCCAGCGTGTGCAATATTCTCGATATCAAAACCCCAGGCAGTGGCGAAGAAATATCCAATGACTGGCGCAACCTCTCTTTGTTAAAAGCGGGGGATGAAATAAAAATTGTGCTGACAAATCGTCATGATTACGAATGGGCGCGTGATTTGCTGGCTGAACAATTATCAGATACAGCCGCCAGTATTCTCTTTTCTCCTTGTTGGGATTCACTGAATCCGCAGGATCTGGTGGCATGGATATTGGAAGATGCTTTGAATGTGCGGATGCAGTTGCAAATGCATAAGGTGATTTGGGGAGCGGAGAAAACCGGTGTGTGAGTCGTCCGGTCAGACGCATGCGGTGGTATTGCTCTCCGGCGGGCTGGATTCAGCTACGGCACTGGCATGGGCGAGCAAACAGCAGGGTTGGCAATGTCATACATTGGCTTTTGATTATGGTCAGCGGCATAAAGTTGAATTGGCCGCATCAGCCAGAATTGCTCAATTTTTTGGCGTTGAAGATCACCGTATCATTGCCGTCGATTTGTCGGTGATTGGCGGTTCGGCGTTGACCTCCGATATGGCTGTACCGAAAGATGAGGCCGGTTCTCATTGCATTCCGATAACTTACGTTCCAGCCCGGAATCTTGTTTTTTTATCGTTGGCAGCCGGTTTGGCTGAAACGGTGGGAGCAGAAAAAATCGTCATCGGCGCGAATGTCGTTGATTATTCCGGCTATCCTGATTGCCGACAGAACTTTCTTGATGCCTTTCAGGTCACAGCCCGGCTGGGCACCAAGGCCGGAGTACAAGGATGTAAACTGGAAGTTGTGGCACCCTTAATTGAGCTTGATAAAGCAGAAATTATCGAGCTTGGACTGAGTCTGGGAACTGACTACAGTCTGACGCATTCTTGCTATGATCCGGATGCACAGGGCAGGCCCTGTGGTCATTGTGATTCCTGTACTTACCGGCTGGCCGGCTTTGCCAAGACAGGTATAAAAGATCCGCTTCAATACGCTTGATTTGATTGCATCAATCCCTGTTTTGATGCGTCCGCCTGGTATTCTGATAGTCCGATTTTCCATGTTTAATTGATCAAAACTGGTGGTTATATGTGTGCCGTATCAGGCATACAATACTTTCCGGTCAAGGAGACTTCATCATGGGCAATATATCAGTGTCAGCTTTGCTTCTCACCGTGGTTTGTGGTGCAGGAGCGGTTTTTTACGCGCGTCAGTCTATTCGGTGGGTTATCGCAAAGGACCCTGGCAATGCCAGAATGCAGGAGATTGCCAGCACCATTGAGGTAGGAGCTCGTGCCTATCTGAGAAGGCAATACCGAACTATTTTGATCGTAGGTGTGGTTTTTGCATTACTGCTGCTGATATTTATCGGGTTTGCTACAGCTGTCGGATTTGTGCTTGGTGCCGTGCTTTCGGGGGCTGCCGGATTTGTTGGTATGAATATTTCGGTCAAAGCCAATGTGCGTACTGCAGCGGCTGCCGCTTTCGGACGTAATGCCGCATTACAGGTCGCTTTTCGCGGTGGGGCGGTGACCGGCCTGATGGTGGTTGGTCTGGGCTTGCTGGCTGTGGTTTTGTTCTTTATTGCGCTACTGATCTTTGGCAGTGGTGAGCCATCGCGAATGTTGCAGCCGCTTCTCGGTGTAGCCTTTGGGGCATCACTGATCTCGATATTCGCTCGCGTGGGCGGAGGTATTTTTACCAAGGGCGCGGATGTGGGTGCTGATCTGGTGGGTAAAGTAGAGGCAGGTATCCCCGAGGATGATCCGCGTAATCCGGCAGTTATTGCCGATAATGTCGGCGATAATGTCGGCGACTGTGCCGGTATGGCGGCTGATTTGTTTGAGACCTATGCCGTGACGATGATTGCTACCATGTTGCTGGCTTCACTGACTTTTGCCGAGTTTGCCAATTCAATGGTTTATCCCTTACTGCTGGGTGGGGCATCGATTGTGGCAACGGTTGTCGGCATTCGCTTTGTGAAAATCGGACCGGATAATAAAGTGATGAAGGCGCTATATCGCGGCCTGATTGTATCCGGCGCTATTTCCGCAGCTCTTTTCCTGCCGATTACGGCATGGTTGATGAACGGTAACGGTATGTATTCGGTGATGGCATTGTATGGCAGCACGCTGGTTGGTCTTGCTTTGACAGCCGCAGTGGTGGTGATTACTGAATATTACACCAGCCGTTTGTTTTCACCGGTGCATAAAATCGCCAAAGCATCTGAAACTGGTCATGCCACCAATATTATTGCTGGCCTCGGCTTATCTATGAAATCGACAGCGTGGCCTGTGCTGGTGGTGTGCCTGAGTATTTACGTCTCTTTCTCTCTGGCTGGTCTTTACGGTATTGCTATTGCAGCTACATCCATGCTTTCGATGGCGGGAATGATCGTAGCGCTGGATGCATATGGGCCGATTACCGACAATGCCGGTGGTATTGCCGAGATGGCTGAACTGCCTGCAGAAGTACGGGCGGTGACCGATCCTCTGGATGCGGTAGGCAATACCACCAAGGCCGTGACCAAGGGTTATGCCATTGGTTCGGCGGGGCTGGCAGCGCTGGTGCTTTTTCAGGATTACACACACGAATTGTCTCGATATATGGGCGATGTAGCATTTGATCTGTCTGATCATCAAATTATTATCGGCCTGTTTATCGGTGGTTTATTGCCTTATCTGTTCAGTGCGCTGGCAATCGAGGCCGTAGGTAATGCGGCTCAGAGTATCGTCATCGAGGTGCGTCGGCAGTTCAGAGAAATCCCCGGCATTATGGCAAAGACTGCGTGCCCGGATTATTCGACGGCAGTGGATATTCTTACCAGGTCAGCTTTAAAAGAAATGATAGTTCCGTCATTAATTCCGGTGCTGGTGCCTCTTGCGGTGGGTTTTCTGTTAGGGCCCAAAGCACTCGGCGGTATGCTTGTCGGTTGTATTATCACGGGGATATTCGTGGCAATCTCAATGACGGTGGGTGGCGGTGCATGGGATAATGCCAAGAAATATATTGAAGACGGTCATAACGGCGGCAAAGGCTCGGAAGCGCATAAGGCTTCGGTAACGGGCGACACGGTCGGAGACCCTTATAAAGATACTGCCGGACCGGCTGTGAACCCGATGATTAAAATCGTCAATATCGTTGCTTTATTGATTGTCGGTTTGATTGCCGGGTAACAGGCCGTGCTATTTGAGCGGGTGGAAGCGAAGCTTGTTGCTCATAAATGCCTGATATTGCATCTCAGGCAGTTCAAAAGGTGCCGCTGCACGAATGGCTGCGATCAGTGATTCATCCAGTGCTGTATTGCCGGAAGATTCCAGAATGCGGATACTTTGAACATGCCCATTGCGTGATAAATGAAGCTCCACCAACGGGTCCGGCGTGGAATTTGAAATGCTGGCCGGAACTTTCCACTGTTGCTGCACAGCGGCTTGCATCATGGCAATGTAGCGGTCGAGTTCTTTGGACGATAATTGTTTGCTGATGATCGTACTCATATCGTTTTGGGTCGTTGTGTTGCCCGATGGTTTCTTTACAGTTTTTTGATTGCCACTCGATGCAATGGGCGCAAACGGATCATAGTTCTCATCAATCTTTTTCTTGGGTGCGGTTTTGGCCGGCGTTGGTTTAACCGCAGGTTTGGGCTCAGCTTTGACCGTCGGTACGGGTTTTGGTTTATCGATGGGCTTGGGTTTAATGGCCGGTTTGGGAGGTTCTGGTTTGATGCCCGGCTTTTTTGTCTTCACGGGTGCGGGTGGGATGTTCTTTTTGCTTTGCTGGTGTTGCATCTTTGCCAGCTCCTGAGCTGAAATCATCGATACAGTAATTCGCTTCAATGGCTCGGGTTGTTTTTGTTGATGCCACCAGCTGAGTGCAGCGACAAGGGTGATGACGCAGACATGCACCAACACAGCGAACAGGAAATCCAGTCCACTGAGCGGGTGTGACGATGAAGCATGACTAAGATGCGTGCGACGGTTCTGTGACGAGGCCAATTTGTTTAATTCCTGCCTGTTCAAGTAGACTCATGATCTGCGCAATATGTTCATAGGGCGTTTTTGCATCACCACGGATAAACACCGGTAACTTGGGATTGGCTTTGCGCATGGCTTGAATACGAGCGGCCAGTTGATCGCGTTTGATACTATGCTCCTGAATGAAGGTGGAGCCATCGGCACGGATACTGATCACCACCGGGGCAATATTTTGCTGCATAGCCGGTGCATCAGCATCGGGTAAGTCAATATTCACACCCTGCGTGAGCAGCGGGGCTGTTACCATGAAAATAATCAGCAACACCAGCATCACATCGACCAGTGGTGTGACATTGATTTCGCCCATCGGCTCTTTGTCCTGACTCCATTTGCTTTGTCCGGCCCACATATCAGTTCCTGATATGCCGGGACATGATGTTCAGGAACTCGGCTGAAAATTGATCCATCTGGGAGCTGATCTGCTTGAGATCTGAGGTGAACTTGTTGTAAGCGACGACAGCTGGAATAGCCGCAACAAGGCCAAAAGCAGTCGCAACCAGAGCCTCGGCGATACCCGGTGCGACAGCTGTCAGCGAGGTGTTTTGCGTCATGGCAATGCCCTGAAATGCGTTGACGATGCCCCATACGGTGCCGAACAGGCCGATGAAAGGGGAGGTGGAGCCAACGGTTGCTAAAAACGACAGGTTGCGCGACAGACCATCCATTTCGCGTGAAAGGGCGGCATCCAGAGCGCGGCGAATACCATCCAGGCCACCGCCTGCAACGATTTTACCGGGGTTGTTTTCATCGGTTTCCCGACGCTGGCGCATATATTCGCGATAACCGGCCTGAAAAATATTGGGTAGCGGGCTGTTCGGGTAGCGACTCGGAATCCCGGCCAGAATGCTGTCCATGTCGGCACCGCTCCAGAAAGTTTCTGAAAATGCAGCGGCTTTGCTTTTGGCTGATTGATAGGTGCGCAGCTTGTTGAAAATAACGCCCCATGAAGCAATCGAGAGCAGGGCCAGTAAAATAAGCACGCCTTTAACAACAGGGCCAGCCTGAATAATCAGTGTGATAATATTTAATTGCTCATTCATTATTTATCCTCTTTTCAAGTGATGCGGGTTGTATATTTAAGTAGTCAGACATTGCTGAAGTTGTTGCGGAATCCGCCTGACTGCGCCATGCCGACTGATGCTGGCTACAGTGATATCTGCATGGATAAGTTCACAAGGCGGTTCATCAGCATGCTGGCGACTGATACGTTGTTCAAAATAAATGCGTGCGCCTGCACATTTTTTGATGCTTGTGTGTACTGTAAGTAATTCGTTGAAGCGAGCTGGTTTAATGAAATGCACATGGGCTGTGGTGACAGCAAAAATCACATCGAATTGTGCTTCACACTGATCCAGTTCCACGCCACGTGAACGCATGAATTCCGTGCGCGCACGCTCCATAAATTTAAGGTAATTGGCATGATAGACAACGCCACCGTGATCGGTGTCCTCATAATACACGCGTACCGGAAACTGATGTGCAGGCATCATTCGAGCAGTGTTCCCTGTGCGCTGTACGGCCTTTTTCGCGAGCCGGACTCATGCGGTAATTCGCGGTCCAGATGTGCGTACGCTGTGGGGGTGGCGATGCGGCCACGCGGTGTGCGGGAGATCAGGCCTTCCTGCATCAGGTAAGGTTCCAGTACATCTTCGATAGTATCACGCTCTTCAGCGATGGATGCCGCCAGTGTATCCAATCCGGCCGGTCCTCCATTGTATTGGTCAATCAGCGAAATCAGCAGTTTCCGATCCATCTGGTCCAGTCCCAGTGCATCGATTTCAAGTCGTATCAAGGCCATGTCGGCGACCCTCTGGGTGACCACGCCATCATGTTCGACCTCGGCGAAATCACGAACCCGGCGTAATAAACGATTGGCAATGCGCGGTGTGCCGCGTGATCGTTTGGCGATTTCAAGGCAGCCTCTGGCTTCGGTTTGCATGTTTAACAAACGTGATGATCGTTGCACGATCTGGGCCAGCTCAGCATGGGAATAAAATTCAAGGCGTAAAATGACACCAAAACGATCCCGCAGCGGATTGGTCAGCAAGCCTGCACGGGTGGTTGCGCCGAGCAGAGTAAAGCGAGGTAAGTCCATTTTAATAGAGCGCGCGGCCGGGCCTTGTCCGATAATGATGTCGAGCTGAAAATCTTCCATCGCCGGGTAGAGAATTTCTTCCACCTGTGGGCTGAGGCGATGGATTTCATCGATAAACAGGATATCGCCTTCTTCCAGATTGGTCAGGATAGCAGCCAGATCTCCCGGCTTTTCAATTACCGGGCCGGATGTGGAGCGGATATTCACGCCCATTTCGTATGCGACAATGTTGGCCAGTGTGGTTTTTCCGAGTCCCGGCGGGCCATACAGCAGTACATGGTCCAGTGATTCCTGTCTGGCCTGCGCAGCTTTGATGAAAACATTCAAATTATCGCGAATCTGTTGCTGGCCGATATATTCATCCAGACGCTTGGGTCGCAGCGCTGCATCTACGTCATCCAACATCGGAGTGGCGCGAACAAGCGGATTGTCAGTCTCCATGTCCATCATCAGTTCAGTGCCTTAAGCGCCTGTTTGAAGGCATCTTCAAAGTCCTGCGATGGCTGCACTTGTTTGAGTGCTTTATCAATTTGAGGCGGTTTGTAGCCGAGGTTAACCAGAGCCGAGCGAACATCGCGCAGATTTCCATCACCGGCCGATACAGGGGTATCCAGTTGCAGTTTGCCCTGTAATTCAAGGATGAGCCTCTGAGCTATTTTTTTGCCGATGCCAGGTGTACGTGCAATGGCCAGATCATCGGCCTGCTCAATAGCTGCAGCAAGTTCAATACACGACATGCCGGACATTAAATTGAGTGCCATACGAGCGCCGATGCCGGAGACAGTATTAAGTTTGCGAAACATTTCGCGCTCATCCGTAGTGGAAAAGCCGAACAAGATGAATTGATCCTCACGGACATGGGTATGAATATGCAGTTCAGCATTTTTTCCCATGTGTAAATTGCAAAGCGTTTGCAGGCTGACTACAACATCATAGCCGACGCCATGGGTTTCGACGACGATATGGCCGTCCGACTGAATATCTCGAATGTTTCCACTTAACCAACCAATCATCGGATATCCTGTTTGAGTATTTTTTGCATGGGCACATGATGCGCATGGCAGATGCAGACAGCAAGTGCATCTGCGGCATCTTCCTGAAGCGGTTCAGGTGGACGCAGTAAGATTTTGACCATGTGTTGAATTTGCAGTTTATCCGCCCGCCCAAAGCCCGTTACAGCCTGCTTGATTTGCGTCGGCGAATAGGCCTGAACTCTGAGACCATGATGGCCACAGGCAGTCACCAGCGAGCCGCGTGCCTGCCCCAGCTTCAGCGCTGAAGATACATTGTTGGAAACAAATACATCTTCAATAGCGGCGGTGTCGGGTTTGAATTCGCGGATTACTTCACCCAGGCCGGAAAACAAATGGTAGAGGCGCTGATCGAATTCAAGTTTCTGTACCCGGATCAGTCCATGATAAACATGTTTCAGTTGATTGCCCCGGACATCCAGAACAGCAACACCTGTTTTCTGCGAGCCCGGATCAACGCCCAATATGCGTAATGTTTTCAATGTTTACGTCGCAAAGTCTGCTTCAGCGTTTCCTTAACCATTTATCCGCGCCATTTCTTCCTCGGAAATGTTGAGGTTGGTGTAGACATTTTGTACATCGTCCAGGTCTTCCAGTCTTTCAATCAATGCCAGTAATTTTTCTGCGGTTTCACCTTCGACATCGATGGTGTTTTCAGGAATCCAGGTGATTTCAGCGACTTGCGCTTCTACACCGGCCGTTTCAAAGGCCTCGCAGACTGAAGGGAAACCGGCCAGGTCTGTCAGTACTTCGATATAGCCTTCATCGGCTTTGTCCTGAATATCTTCAGCACCGGCTTCCATAGCGATTTCCATGATGGCGTCTTCATTGTAGTTCAGTCGATCAAACATCAGCTGACCTTTCTGATGAAACATCCACGCCACGCAGCCGGATTCTCCCATATTTCCACCACCCTTGTTAAAAGCCGAGCGGACATCGGAGACGGTTCGATTGCGGTTGTCTGTCATGGCATCAACCAGAATAGCTACACCAGCCTGGCCGTAGCCCTCATAGCGAATTTCTTCGATATTGGCACCATCATCACCGCCTGCACCACGGGCGATGGCCCGTTCGATGTTGTCTTTGGGCATGTTGACGCCTTTAGCAGCAGAAATTGCAGCGCGTAGTCTGGGGTTGGCATCCGGGTCTTCACCACCGGCGCGGGCAGCAATGGTGATTTCACGAATGTAACGGGTAAATATTTTGCCGCGTTTGGCATCAGTTGCGGCTTTTTTGTGCTTAATGGTGGACCATTTACTGTGACCTGACATGCTTGAATCCTCATTTTTCTATACTGTCGGAGACTCCGACAAAGATTAACCGACACGAATCCTAGCATGGCTGGCGCATGGATGCATGGATGGGTGCGCAGATTTCGTGAGCTCAAAGAGGGTAATATTGTATTTTGTGTTGACAGTCGGGCACTTGGTGATATGTTTCGCACCACATTTAAGGTTTATGTGCAAGTGCATGACTGATGGTCAGATGATGCATATTGCAAAGTAAGGAGTTTTATCTGTGGCAAACCACGTATCATCATTAAAGCGCGCCCGTCAGGATGCCAAGAAACGAATCGCGAACCGCTCGCAGAAATCTGCTATGCGCACTGCTATCAAGAAAGTTGAAGCAGCAGTTGCAAGTGGCGATAAAGCAGCAGCCAATGAAGCAATGAATGTTGCTAAATCATTGCTGGCTCGCGCTGGTTCCAAGCGCATTATCCATCCTGCGCAGGCATCGCGTAAAACTTCGCGTTTGAATGCTACTGTTAAAGCAATCGCTTAAGTTTTTCTGATTTAACAAGATTCAAAGCCTGTCAGACCTTAGTCTGGCAGGCTTTTTTTGTGTCTGTTTTTGCCATGAGTTGTCGAAAATGTCTGCTGCCCAAAGAAAAAGAGGCCAACCATCAGGTCAGCCTCTTGGGAAATCCTCTGGCACCGACTAAGGAGGGGAGGGAGGGTGTCAGCGCCAGATGGCAAAACCATAGTAATTCACTGTGATATCCATATGAACGAAGTATTAATGTTTATTCATTAGGGGTGTTGTTCTGTGGCAAATAATAACTGGAGCAGTCATGGTTACTCTCCCTGCCTCTCTCTTGTTTCAAGAACAGGTTAAAGGCTGGGTGCGAAAGTGCTACTGCATATTGCATAAGTAGAATCGCTTACACTGGCTATTCGGATCATGTCAGGCCACGTGAAAAGCATCATGAATTTCTTCCATGTATTCTTAATATCCACTTTTCGAGCTCGACGAGGAAAAGAACGGAGCTGGCAACGGCAACAACTCTTATCCATGCCTCCGGGCTCATGTTGGCTGTGCCGAACATCAGTTGCATGGGTGGCAGGTAGGTAAAAGCCAGCTGGAACACGATCAACAGCACAATGGCGTACAGTACATACCGATTGCCGGTTAATCCTTCCCGGGTCAGGCATGGGGCAAGCAGGTAGCGGGCGCTGAACAGATAGAATATTTCAAACATCACCAGCGTGTTGACGGCGATGCTGCGTGCTACATCAAGCGGCGCATCGTGCATACGCTCCCATAGAAACAGGCCGAAAGTGCCGGTGACAATAATTGCCGAGACAAATAAAATTCGCCAGATCAGGAAGGCAGAGAGAATAGGTTCTGCAGGGTCTCGTGGTGGTCGTTGCATGACCAGACGTTCCGATGGCTCAAAGGCCAGAGTCAGAGCCAGCGTAACCGCCGTTATCATATTCACCCAGAGAATTTGGGCCGGGGTGATCGGTAGCATTTTACCCATGACTATGGCGGCAATAATGATGAAGGCTTCACCACCATTGGTTGGCAGAATGAACATGATTGATTTTTTCAGGTTGTCGTAAACGGTTCTGCCTTCTTCGACAGCGCGGGCAATAGAGGCGAAATTATCATCCGTGAGCACCATTTCGGCTGCTTCCTTTGCAACTTCGGTGCCGTTGATACCCATGGCGATTCCGACATCGGCTCGTTTAAGGGCTGGCGCATCATTGACGCCATCGCCAGTCATAGCGACGACTTCACCACTTGCTTGAAGTGCGGTGACCAGCTGGAGTTTCTGTTCGGGAGACACGCGGGCAAAAATGCTGGTGCGCTCGGCAACCTGTTGCAGTTCTTGCAGGCTAAGCTTGTCCATTTCCATGCCCGTCATGACGGAGGAAGCATCACCAATGCCCATTTTGGCTCCAATGGCACTGGCTGTGATGGCATGGTCACCGGTAATCATTTTAACACGGATGCCAGCCTGCTGGCAGGCTCGGACAGCTTCAATGGCTTCATTGCGCGGCGGGTCGATAATGCCGACCATGCCCAGTAATGTCAGTCCACTTGAAACATCCTGATAGGTGAGGTGTTGTTGATTATCATGGGCTGTTTTAAAGGCGATCGCCAGCAGCCGTTGACCCTGCGATGCGATTTTGTGTATGCATGATTCCCAATGTGCCTTATTCAGCGGGAGATCGATCCCGCCCTGTCGCTGGTAATGGCACATTTCCATCACGCGTTCCGGTGCACCTTTGAGGTAGATGAACCCGTGCCCGTTGTGATCGTGGTGGAGTGTGGCCATAAAACGATGTTCAGATTCAAACGGAATGATGTCGGAGCGGGGGAATCGGGTATGAAGCAGATCCTGCTGAAATCCGGCTTTGATGGCGAGTGTGACCAACGCACCTTCAGTCGGGTCGCCCTGCATATGCCACTGACCTTGTAGTTCAGATAAGCGGGCATCGTTGCACAGCATGGCAGCCCGAGCCATCTCTTGTAATTGCGGATGATGATTGAGACTGATTTCCTTATCATCGATTAAAAATGTGCCATGTGGGTCATAACCCGAACCGGTGACTTCAATGATGCCATTGGCTGTGGTGACAGAGGTGACGGTCATTTCATTGCGGGTTAATGTGCCCGTTTTATCCGAGCATATCACGGTCACTGAACCAAGGGTTTCAACGGCTGGCAAGCGCCGGATAATTGCATGTTTACCCGCCATGCGTTGTACCCCGATGGCCAGCGTGATGGTCATAATGGCAGGCAGACCTTCAGGGATACCTGCCACGGCCAGCCCGACTGCTGCCAGAAACATATCGCTGGCGGAGTAGCCTTTGAATATCACGCCATAGGCGAATGTCAGAGCAGCTAGGCCACCGATGGCGAGGGTTAACCATTGACTGAACAGCGCCATTTGTTTGAGAAGCGGGGTGGTTAACATCTGAACCTGGCTGATCAGGTTGCTGATGCGTCCGATTTCTGTGAGATCGCCGGTGGCAATCACCACTCCCTGTCCTTGTCCGTAGGTGACGAGAGTGCCGGAGTACGCAAGGTTTTTTCGGTCACCGATGGTGGCGCTGGCTGCAACGGCTTGTGTTATTTTTTCTGCCGGTACCGATTCGCCGGTAAGCATGGCTTCTTCAATGCGTAAATCATGGATTTTGAACAACCTCAGGTCGGCAGGAACCTTATCACCCGATTGCAACGAAACAATATCGCCTGGCACCAATGATTCTGCTGGCAGGCTGACAAAATGGCCGTCTCGTTTAACCATGGCTTGCTGTGAAAGAAGGTTGCGGATGGCATCGAGAGCTTTTTCTGCCTTGCCTTCCTGCAAGTAACCGATGATCGCATTGATGATGACCACCCCGAAGATGACGCCACTATCAACCCAGTGGCTCAGAGATAATGTCACAAGGCCTGCACCGAGTAGCACGTAAATCAGAACATTGTGAAACTGCATCAGAAAGCGCATGAATGGACTCTGCTTTTCCTGAGGTTTCAGGATATTCGGTCCGAATTGGTGCAATCGTTTTTCAACTTCAGGGGTAGAGAGCCCATCCGGAGTTGAATCGGTTGAGTTTAATGCGCTATCCGCATCAATAGCATGCCAGGCTGCTGTTTTGCTGATATCCGGTGGAGAGGAGTCCGGTGTTTTCATGATCTGTAGTATAGCGTAAACGCAGCTGCTCTACCTATGGTTATTAACCCTAGAAACCTCAGTTGGAAGCACCCACATGGCGCAAGCTCTGAATTTGCTTTGCTATACGGGAAAAACTCTTATCACCAATAAGGTGGCGGCGATTTCCCCCGTTACTCCCTTCAAATCCATATCTTACACCCTGCACGCACGTCCAACTGAGGTTTCTAGGTTAACTGGATTAAGTGCTTTCATCAGGTAATAAAAAAAAGCCCCGCATTGCGGGGCTTTTGGGAATAAGTCTGATGCCATTAAAGGGAGGGGGGAGGGAGCGGCATCAGATGTTCAAACCATAGTTGTGAGCAATGATGTCGCGGTGAAATAAAGATTAAAAAACAATAATTCTCCATATGCTTATCTAACAGCCAGGAGACCCTCCTAAAGTAGAAAAATCTACTGTTGAAAAGAGGATATTCTAAATAGATGAGTATCTTATGGGGTTGCTGGCTTGCGTGTTTTGAAGTGCCGGTGCAATACACGTTGAATATCCAGTCCAACCGCCAGCGATGCCGGGATGGAAAACAGCGTGATGAAAGTTGAAAACATCAGTCCCCAGGACAATGCCAGAGCCATCGGGGCCACGAACGGATCAAAGCCGCCCCAGCCATAGGCCGTGGGCAGGAGTCCGACCACGGTGGTGATGGCTGTCAGCAGTACGGCACGTAAGCGGCGTTTGCCACTTTCGATAATTGCCTCAAACCAGTCCACGCCATCTTTTAATTGTCGCTGAATAAATACAGCCAGCACCAGTGATGCATTAACCACTACGCCGGTTAAGGCAACAAATCCCATCATAGCCATAAATGAAAGTGGCTGGCCGTGTAAAAAGAAACCGACGACGATACCGATGGCGCCAAAAGGAATTGCCAGCATCACCAGCAGAGGATAACTGATGCTGTTAAATTGAATGGCCAGAATGACAAAAATGCCAATCAGAGCAAAAATGAAGCTGAATATCAGGCCGCGAACCGATTCCTCACTGCGCTCCTGTTCGCCGCCCAGATAGAATGAAAGGTGTGGATTATCGCCAAGCCATTCTGCTGATCTGGCTTTGACAATCTTATTGAGCTCGGCCGAGGTGATAATTTTATTATCAATCTCAGCCGATACATTGATAATGGCATTGCCGTCTTTATGTCGGATACTGCTGCTACCCGGTGTTTCTTCAATATGCGCCACGCGGGAGAGAGGTATCAGGCCACCACGCAGATTGGGGATTTCCAGTTGCATCAATGTGGCAATATTACGCTGCGATAATTCGGGATAGCGCACGGTCACATCGACTTCTTCCTTGCCTTGTTTGAGGGTGGAGACTCGAATGCCGTCAAAAGCGGCCTTGATATGCTGTGAGGCTGTTTTCAGGTCAATGCCGGCGTAGGCTGCCCGGGCCCGATCCAGTACGATATGCATTTCTGTTTCACCCGGTTCCAGATCGCTTTCGATAGCATACACACCTTTGATGCCTGCAAGTACATCAATTAAACGCTGGGCAGCCTGACGCTTGTCGTCCATGCCGGAGCCGTTGATTTCAACTTGCAGCGCACGACCTACCGGCGGCCCGTTTTTTTGCATGGCAAAGCTGATTTGTAAATCGGGGAATTTTTCGGACAGCCCTTTTTCTACCGCATCCATGACATCGAAAGCTGAAACAGTACGTACAGTGAATGGTGTCAGGATCACACGTACGAAACCGAAACGATCACCGATCTGTTTCAGCGATTCACGTTGATCAGCACTGTTTTCACCCGCTACGATGGTAGTGGTTTCAAGAATGTCAGGGTCAATTTTGGCACGTACTTCCTGATCGATGGCCTGCAGGCGAGCAAACATTTCTTCCAGCGTGGTGCCCACCGGCGCATTCACACGCAGGTAGAATTCACTTTCCGCCCCGGCTGGAAACAGTTGGAATTTCATGGTGCTGGCCAGCATACCTGTGGCGATCAGGACCAACAGGGTCAATGCAACGGTGAGATAACGCATGCGTACTGCATAGGTCAACACTCTGGTGTAGCTATGACTGAGTATTCGGAACAGCCAGCGCTCCTTAGGATGAATATCGGCGCGGGCGACGTCGCGGATATGGTTGGGCAAAATGAAAATCGCTTCTACCCATGAAAAAGCCAGCAGCACGACCACAACAACAGGAATAGAGAAGACGAATTTTCCGATAATGCCATCCATATTCATCAGCGGTAAAAAAGCGACAATAGTGGTCAGCACCGTAGCTGTTACCGGTCCGAGCAATTCTGTCGTGCCGAAAATAGCAGCTTTTTCGGGTGAGACACCGCGCTCCATATGCCAGGTGGCATTTTCACCGATAATGATAGCATCATCGACCATCAGGCCCAGCACTATGATAAAGCCGAACATGGTTAGTAAGTTGAGCGTCACACCGGAAATATAAAGAAAGCCGAGTCCGGCAAAAAAGATAATCGGTAAGCCCCATGCTGTGGTGAATGCCACAGCCGGACGCAGGAATAAAAGCAGCACGAGAATCACCAGTCCGAGTCCGATGATGCCGTTGTTGCTTAATACGCACAGACGCAGGCGGGTGACCAGTGATAAATCTGAATAAGTGCGAACACTCACGTGGTAATTTTCAGGCACCGTGTCCAGATAGCTTTTGACGTTATCAACCAGTTGAATAATGTCTGCATCACCTTTTTTCATGACGATAAAGTTGACGGCAGGTTGCCCCATGGCAGCCACCAGACGGCTTGGACGCTCCAGCGTGTCGGTAATGGTGGCGACATCACCCAGATAAAGCGCCTCACCGCGATCATTAGCACGCAACACGAGTCCGGCAGCATCTTCGGCCGAAGTAAATTCACCGGTAATGCGAATGATGCGTTGACCTTGCGGGTCTTTCAGACGTCCGCCGGGCGCATTGATGTTCCAGTTGCGGATCAGTGCCAGTACATCGTTAATCGAAACCCGGTGCTGGCGCAAACGATCAGGATCCAGCTCGATACGGATTTCCTCTTTTCGGTCACCTTGCATGAAAACATGCGATACACCGGGAAGATTGAGGATGTCATCTTTGATGAGCGTGGTGGTTCGCTTCAGGGTTAGCGGATCCATATCGCCAAACAGGGTGACTGAAAGCACGGGTGCCTGTTCGGATTTTATCTCACTGATGACGGGGGCTGCCGGCAAATCGACCGGCAGATCGGCACGGTTTATCGCTTGCTGGATATCGGAAACCAGACGAGAGCGATCTTTATAATTCGGATCGACCTGGATGGTAATCTGCGTCGTTCCGGCGTAGGCCGTGGCATAGGTTTTGTCGATGCCATCGATGCTCTTGATTTCCCGTTCCAGTGGCGTGAGTAACAGGTTTTCGACTTCCTTTGGCGATGTTCCGGGGTAAAAGGCTGAAACGACAATGATGTCGAAATTCACGCTGGGGAATGCTTCGCGCTGAATAGACAGGGCGGCATATAAACCGCCGAGCAGCATCATGATGGAAATCAGATTGACCGTAACACCGTGTTTGACAAAAAAAGCAATGCTGCGCTTCATGGAATTATTTTCCGAGCGTTTCAGCGGAAATCAGACCTGCCGTAAACAGCAGGTGAACAGCCGACATTTGAATCTGGATACGCTGTAACGCTGCCATCAGGTTGGCATTGTTCAGGTCGCTTTCAAATTGCAGGACAGTAGCCAGATCCGTACGCCCCTGCTGATAGCGTTCCAGTTCGGCATCGTATTTACGCTTTTCTGCTTTAGCCTGACGGTAAGCTGCGGACAGTTTTTTTCTGTCGTTCTCCAGGGCATTGAAGGATGTTGAAATTTCTGTTTTGATATTTTCATGCGCCTGAATCTGCGCCAGCTTCAACTCTTCCAAATCGAGAATGGCTTTTTGAATGCCGGCTTTTCCTGCATGATCAACAATCGTGTCGGAAAGCTCCAGATTAATGCCGATAAACCTGTCCTGAATGCGGAAGCCGTTGGCAAAAGCCTGTCCGCGACCTGCTTCAAGCGCACGTGTTCCTGCCTGACCGGTAACGTCCAGTTTCATTTTATCGCTGTCCTCGGCAATACTTAATCTGGCTTCAGCTGATTTCATGCGGGCCTGTAATGATTTGAAAATGGCTCGTTTTTCGCTGCCGTTGCGTAGTAACATATTCAGAGAGCTGTCATTCAGGCGTTTTTCAATATCCCGAGGCGCTTCAATGCTCAGTGGTGTATCGATGTCGCGGATCATCAAACGGTTCAGGAAAGCGTAATCGTTGCTCAGGGTGCTTGAAGCCTGTTGCAAGTTGAAACGGCTTTTCTCTTTTAATGCCTGTGTTTGCAGCAGGTCGGCCTCTTCGATCAGGCCAAATACTTCGCGTTTTTTCTGATATGAAAGCAGTTTATCGGTCCGTTTTAATGCCTCTTTAGCAATGCCTACATTAATCTGGTCAATCGAAACCTGGAAAAATGCCTGAATAGTCTGGTTGATAAGTGTTTCCTTTTGCAGCTCCAGTGAGGCGCGGGAAAGTTCGACTTCTGCATCCAGTGCTTCGGCCTGAAAGTTGTAAGCAGGGTTATCATGCCCCTGAAGAATCGGATATCGGTACATCAGATCAATCTGACTGGAATAGGTGGGGTTGATAGTCGGTAGAAATGCAGTTGGCATGGTGGCCGGGTAGCTCTGTCGTGCTCGTGTGTAGCTCCATTGGCCGCTCAGTAAAGAGCCGTCTTTTAATGGTTGGTTTATTTGCCCCTGAATGCGTGCCGTATTGCTGCCTGATGCGGCAAAAAGTGAGGTTGTTGGTTTTTTCTCATCGGAGAGACCGCTGGTGACGGAAAATGAGGGGTCAAGCATACCTTCAATTTTATTTCGATTACTTTTGGATATATCTTCCCTGATTGCACTCAGGGCAACATCGGGGTGAATGCTCAGTACCCGGCGCAGTGTCTGATCGAGTGTCATCGGCGTTGATGAAGCACTGGTTTCTGTGGCCATGCTCTGGCTTGAGCATAGCAGGCAAAGTGAAATACTCATGGCTGTCAGCCATAAGGTTGGTCGAGTTGCAGTGTCGTAAGGAGAAGTCAGTTGCATCATGAGGCAAACGATAAAATAAAGGTTGATAAAGTCAACTATTGATCATGTTAACAAAACCACATAGTGTTTCCACATGGATGAATTGAAGACAAAACAGGGTTTGGGCAGGGTGATGCCATTGGTGGGGCAGCTTTCCTGTCTGGTTCGCTGTCAGGTGAGTGAAGCCTGCCATAAAGCTGGCTACCCACTGACGCATGAAGAAACCAGTGCCTTTATGGTGTTGCATCACTTTGATGGATTACCGCAATCACAGTTGGCACATATTCTGGATAAAGATAAGGCATCGGTGACCCGCTTGATGAATGCTCTGGTGAAAAGAGGGCTGGTGGGTCGGGTTCAGGATGCTACGGATCGGCGTGTGGTACGTGCATTTGTAACTGAGGCCGGGAAACAGGCGTTTATTGATATTTTCCCGGCCCTCAGGTCGATTAGCTCCATTGCTTTTCAGCATATTCCCAAAGAACAGATTGAAACAATGGAGCAGGTGTTACGTCAGATGATCGGCAATCTCTCCAGCCAGTCACAGACAACACCGCAAAAGTCTTAAATCAGGCGCGCTCCATGAATTCACCGCTTTCGGTATTGACGCGAACTTTTGTGCCGGGCTCAAGGTAAGGTGGTACCAGAATAGAAGCGCCGGTTTCCAGCATGCCGGGTTTGTAAGAACCGGTAGCCGTTTGGCCTTTGACTACGGCATCACATTCAACCACAGTCAGTACCACACTTTGCGGCAAGGATACGTTTAACGGACGATCTTCGTGGAATTCAACGGTGACTTCGGCTTCAGGCAATAGATAAGCTTTGGCCTGCTCCAGCATATCTTCACCGAGCGAAAGCTGATCGTAAGTTTCCATATCCATTAAATGATACTGGTCGCCTTCCTGATACAGGAATTGCATGGTTTTCTGCGTTAGCACCACGCGCTCTACACGTTCGGTGGAATTAAAGCGTTTGTTGGTTTTATTGCCGGTCTCGATATTGCGCATTTCGACCTGCATACAGGCAACACCTTTGCCCGGGGTAACGTGCTGGGTCTTCATGACACGCCAAAGCGCATTTTCAACTTCGAGAATGTTTCCCGGTCTGATAGATGTGGCATTGATTTGCATGTGTTCACTCCATAATTAAGCAATCCAGAAGAAAGGTAAACGTTAAAGCGATACTGTTTTTGCTGAGTGTTGCTTGATCTTCTTGGTTTTTTGAGAACGCGACCTTAGCCTTTAAGGCTTTAATCGGCAAGGTTGACCCACTTCGGCAAATCAAGGATGATCATCCACATGAGTACGACACTTCAACAGACTATGGATCAATATCAGGCCGCATTTGATGGCGAGCATCGCCAGATTGATGTCTCCAGCGAGCAGGTCGAAGAGTGCATTGAACTTTTTTCTGAGTATTTACTGCACTTTTCCGACTTGTTTCAGGAATCTGAAGAATACGAAGAAGGTTCGATGGATGAGTGGGAAGCCGCGCTTGAATCCTACGTTGAGCACTTGTTTGATGGCGATACCGAACATGTGCCTGACTTGGGTTCAATGCCTCTGGACGTGCTGGATGCTGAGCATTTGAGAGACTTTCTTGGCTGGTTTTTATTGCGCATTCCGGGTATGGATAGCCTTGAGGTGGAAGCCTTTGGCAGTATTTTAAGAGATTGGAATGATTATGTGTTTGAGAAAAAATACATCGATGCAGAACAGCATGCGGATTTTCTTGAGGTGCTCGATGAGATGCAGAGTGAAGCGGTACGTGTGACCAAAGCCGCGCATTTGCTATTGCACTATGTGCGTATGGGTGGAGGTGTTTCTCCACGCTTGAGAGGAAAAACCTTCAGTAATTTTATTGAAGGCCATGCGCGTATTGTTCGTTTGGAAAAAATGCAGGATTGCTGTGTGTTGTGGCTGGAGTTTGATAATAATTTCGAAGGTAAAACCACTGCCGACTCGCCAACGATAGGTCCGATTCGTTTACATCGGAACATGAAAGATTATCTGCTTGCCGGAGATGTGCTTGATATTGAATTGGGCTTTCGCGGTGATCAATGGATTATTGTCGATATCGGCCCTGTATATCCGGCCTCTATCTATATGGAGACTGATCTGTTCGATCCGCCACAAAAAATTACCTGAAGGGCATTTGATTGCGTTGATGTAATTCCCGTTCTCACCCCGGATAGCTACAATAATTGGAGAATTTAATGCAGATAACAATTAGTTGTAGTTCCCGTTCTCACCCCGGATAGCTACAATTCCAAAGTCGTTATTGTGTCATTGCCGGATGTTGTAGTTCCCGTTCTCACCCCGGATAGCTACAATGAAACTCATGGGAGGAGATGCTCAATATCCGTTGTAGTTCCCGTTCTCACCCCGGATAGCTACAATTCATTGCGCTGAAATCGTTACCGTGTTCGTGTTGTAGTTCCCGTTCTCACCCCGGATAGCTACAATCTATTGGCTTCACGTTCCACAAGCTGAATGGTTGTAGTTCCCGTTCTCACCCCGGATAGCTACAATTGTTTCTGTGTTGTGGGTGTGAGCATTTCCGTTGTAGTTCCCGTTCTCACCCCGGATAGCTACAATCAATACTGCCGAAGCAGTTGCTATCCAGCCGTTGTAGTTCCCGTTCTCACCCC
>PFXG01000050.1:0-856 GCA_002791545.1 Zetaproteobacteria bacterium CG_4_9_14_3_um_filter_49_83 | reverse complement strand
TTCCCGTTCTCACCCCGGATAGCTACAATACAATGCCAGCAATAATACCGCTTTTCATGGTTGTAGTTCCCGTTCTCACCCCGGATAGCTACAATCTGAACTACTTAAACGATGTGCAACTTCAAGTTGTAGTTCCCGTTCTCACCCCGGATAGCTACAATGGGAAACATCTGCATGGCGTTGTGGATCGCGTTGTAGTTCCCGTTCTCACCCCGGATAGCTACAATTTGACTTACACACAGCCGCGCGATCGTTTTGTTGTAGTTCCCGTTCTCACCCCGGATAGCTACAATTCCACGCCCGGCACAGCTGTATCGGCCGCAGTTGTAGTTCCCGTTCTCACCCCGGATAGCTACAATACACTGACCGGAAACCCTTGCCCTGCTTGACTTGGGGCAAGGGTGAATGTCTGAAAAAGCTTTTAAAAAAGCAGCATTTGATCCGTGTTTAGCTTTTTTTCCTGAAAGTTTTGTTTGCCAACAAGCATCTTCATGCTGGCAAATTGCTTTTCCGTGATCGACAGGCTCCGCACAGAACCGGCAGGGGGGAGATTGGCTATTAATCGCTGAAGATGTTTCTCTTCAGCATCCATACCATTGACCACGCGACCATACACAGACCATTGCAACATGTCGTAGCCATCATTCAGTAGAAAACGGCGGAACAGTGTATATGCCCGTTTTTCCTGTTTGGTTTTGGTAGGCAAGTCAAAAAAGACAATTAAGCGCATAAATCGGCGGTTCGCAGAGCTCATGCCACTAGCCGACATTCCGCACCCATAATTTTTAATTTCAGGAATAACACCTGAGATAGCGAGTTCCCATTAGGCGCAACAGTTTCTCATGTTGATTATTGA
>PFXG01000011.1:122420-147013 GCA_002791545.1 Zetaproteobacteria bacterium CG_4_9_14_3_um_filter_49_83 | reverse complement strand
CTACTTCCGTACCACTGACGTGACCGGTTCTGTTACGTTGCCTGAAGGAACAGAAATGGTGATGCCTGGCGATAACATCTCTATGGATGTTGAGCTGATCACACCGATCGCCATGGATAGAGAGCTTCGTTTCGCCATTCGTGAAGGTGGACGTACGGTTGGTGCCGGCGTTGTTACCGAGATTGTTAAGTAAATAGATTTAAAGGGGGCCGTCTGTGGCAACTCAAAGTATACGTATTCGCCTAAAAGCATTTGACCACCGCATCCTGGATAAGAGTGCCCAGGATATCGTGGCAACCGCAAAGCGGACAGGTGCAGAAGTTCGTGGGCCGATTCCGATTCCGACAAAAATCCGCAAGTTTTGTGTGATCCGTTCACCGCACAAATACAAGGATTCGCGTGAGCAGTTCGAAATCCGCACCCACAAGCGTCTTCTGGACATCGATAAACCAACACCACAAACAGTTGATGAGCTGATGAAGCTCAACCTGCCATCCGGTGTTGATGTCGAAATCAAGCTGTAAGGGGATTGTAATGAGTGGATTGATTGCCCGCAAAGCGGGAATGACTCAGATATTTGACGAACATGGTGCATCCATACCTGTAACAGTTTTGAATGTCGAAGCGTGCAAGGTTGTGCTGCGTAAGACGGCTGAAAAGGATGGTTATGACGCCATCCAGGTAGGTTATGGTAAAGCTAAGAAAGAAACAACGCGTGCTGTTCAGGGCCATTATGCTAAACAGGGTCAGGAAGTTATGCGTGGCCTGTTGGAGTTCCGTGTTGCTTCTGACGCTGAATTTGAAGCCGGTCAGGAATTAAACGCTGCAATGTTTGAAATTGGTCAGAAGATCGATGTGGCCGGTATTTCTAAAGGTCGCGGTTTTGCCGGTGTTATGAAGCGTTATAACTTTGGCGGCGGCCGTGCAACTCATGGTGCTGAAAAAGTTCATCGCCAAATGGGGTCAACCGGTCAATGTCAGTGGCCTGGTCGTGTGTTTCCTGGTAAGAAAATGCCGGGCCATTACGGCTCAGAGCGAGTTAACGTACAGAATCTGGTTGTGGTGCGTATTGATCAGGAACAAAACCGCATCCTGGTTAAAGGTGCTGTACCGGGCTCAAAGAACGGTATTGTTGAGCTACGCTCAGCTGTGAAGGGAGCATGAAATGGCAGAAATTAATGTCGTTGATCAGTCCAATAATGTAGTCCATACACGTGTTCTTAAGGACGAAGTGTTTGCAGTCGATGCTGATGCATCTTTAGTACATCGCGTTTATTCTGCTCTGGCTTTGGCTCAGCGTGCCGGTACGCGGGGTGTTAAAACTCGTGCGGCTGTTTCCGGTGGTGGTAAGAAGCCATTTAAACAGAAAGGAACAGGCCGTGCCCGTCAGGGATCAACTCGTGCAACGCAAATGCGTCATGGCGGTATTGCACATGGTCCTAAGGCAGTTGAGTACACAACACGTATTAATCGTAAAGAACGCCAGAAAGCGATGCGCATTCTTTTGTCTGAAGCGGTTCGTAATAACAAATTGATTGTGGTTGATAAGCTTGAACTGGCAGAGATTAAAACGAAGAATTTCATTGAAATTGCATCAGCTTTGTCTGCAAATTCCGCTTTGTATGTATTGGGTGAAAAGAACTCACAGGTTGAGCTGTCTGCCCGTAATATTCCACATACCAAGGTTGTACTTGATCGCCAGATGAATATGCATGATGTCATGAAGCATGATTTCGTTGTATTGACAGAGGCGGCATTGGATAAAATCGAAGGGAGTCTTTCATGAGCGCAACATTTAAGCATATGAACACACTCCGTGTCCCTGTGATTACTGAAAAGAGTTATACGGCGCGCAGTGAAGCGAACCAGTATATTTTTAAAGTAGCTACTGATGCGACTAAACAACAGGTGAAAGAAGCTGTTGAAGCAATTTTTGAAGTAGACGTAGATAAGGTTCAAGTGATAAACGTACCTGGTAAAGAGAAGAGACGCGGCATGCATGTCGGACGTCGTCCGGGTTATCGTAAGGCTGTCGTTAAATTGGTCGACGGCCAGTCTATTGACCCTGAAGAAGAGGCATAAACGATGGCACTGAAAATTCTTAGACCCATGACCAACGGCTCGCGTGGTCGTATCTCTACGGTTGACAGTGAGCTTCATAAAGGTTCACCAGAACGTAGTCTTACCAAAGGCCTGGCTAAAAAAAGCGGCGGTCGCAACAATAATGGACGCATTACATCGCGTCATCGTGGTGGTGGACATAAACGTTTATTCCGTATGGTTGATTTCAAGCGTGACAATTACGATGTTGAAGGTACAGTTGCGCGCATTGAATATGACCCCAACCGCACAGCACACATTGCACTGGTATCATATTCGAATGGTGACAAGCGTTATATCTTAGCACCTCAGGGTCTTCGCCCGGGTGATTCCGTAATGTCAGGTGAAAATGCCGAGGTTCGTCCAGGTAATGCCCTGCCTTTAGGTAAGATTCGTGTTGGTACAATGTTACACAATGTAGAAATGAAGCCGGGTAAGGGCGGTCAGATGGCACGAAGTGCCGGTGTATCCATTCAGTTGATGGGTAAGGAAAGTGACCGTGCTGTTTTGAAATTACCTTCCGGTGAGTTTCGTCGCGTAGATATTCGTTGTATGGCAAGTATCGGCGTTATTGGAAATGCAGATCATGGTAACACCAAGGTTGGTAAGGCTGGTCGTTCACGCTGGATGGGAATCCGTCCACATGTACGTGGTGTTGCAATGAACCCGATTGATCACCCGCATGGTGGTGGTGAAGGTCGTACTTCCGGTGGTCGTCATCCGGTTACGCCTTGGGGTGTACCAACGAAAGGTCATAAGACCCGTAATAAGAACAAGGCTTCGACGCGTGATATTATTCGCCGTCGTAAGCAGAAATGAGGTAAATCATGGCGCGTTCATTAAAGAAAGGCCCATACATTGAGTTGTCTCTGCAGAAGAAAGTTGAGAAAGCTAATGAGTCAAGCAAAAAGACTGCAATCAAGACCTGGTCACGTCGTTCAACGATTTCACCGGAATTTGTTGGCCTGAATTTTGTGGTGCATAACGGTAATAAATTTATTCCCGTGTTTGTGACTGAAAATATGGTGGGTCATAAGTTGGGCGAGTTTGCTCCGACCAGAACCTATTATGGTCACGGCGCTGACAAAAAAGCTAAGAAGAGGTAGGGATCAATGAGCGAAGAAGTACGCGCACTGCACAAAGAAGCGCAGATCAGTCCGCAGAAGGCTCGTTTGATGGCCGATGCGATCCGTGGTTTAGAAGTTGGACGTGCCATTGCTGTGTTAGCTTTGTCACCTAAAAAGTCTGCACGATTGTTTGAAAAAGTTCTTAAGTCGGCTATTGCCAATGCAGAACAAAACAACGGTATGGATGTGGATGATTTGTTTGTGTCATCAGCGTTTGTTAATGAAGGTGTGACATTGAAGCGTTTCCGCCCTAAAGGTATGGGGCGTATGCGCAAGCGTTTTCACAGACGCAGTCATATCACTGTCGCTGTTAGCGAACGTGGATAAAGGAGTTCATTAATGGGACAGAAAGTTAATCCGATTGGTTTTCGGGTAGGTATAAATCGCGGTTGGGAATCAATCTGGTACGCTGACAAGTCTTTTGGTGCTCAGCTGCGTCAGGACATCCAATTACGTCGCTTTATCAAAAAGCGTTTGGCACATGCCCATGTTTCACGCATCGTGATTGAGCGTCCGGCTGACAAAATTAAAGTCACCGTTCATACAGCTCGTCCTGGTGTGGTTATTGGCAAGAAGGGTTCGGAAATCGATGCATTGCGTATGGTTCTTAAAAAAGAATTTAATGCTGATGTGCAGGTTTACATTGTCGAGATTCGTCGTCCTGAAGCTGAAGCTCAATTGGTGGCAGAAAATATTTCTATGCAACTTGAACGCCGTGTGGCTTTCCGTCGCGCCATGAAACGTTCAGTGCAAAGTGCATTGAGAATGGGTGCTAAAGGTGTACGGATTAACTGTTCAGGTCGTTTGGGTGGAGCAGACATTGCACGTATGGAATGGTATCGTGAAGGTCGTGTTCCACTGCATACGTTGCGTGCAAACGTTGACTACGGTTTTGCAGAAGCTAAAACCACATATGGTATTATTGGCGTAAAAGTTTGGGTGTTCAACGGTGAAAACCTTGGCGACACCGAAGAACAGAAAGCATAAGAACGGGGAATTTGAGTTATGTTACAACCAAAGAAAATCCGTTGGCGCAAACATCATAAGGAATTACAGCGTATTCGCGGTAAAGCAACGCGTGGTTCTTCACTGAATTTTGGTGACATCGGTCTCAAGGCTATGGAGCCTGGCCGCATTACCGCGCGTCAAATTGAAGCAGCACGTATTACGATGACGCGTCACATTAAACGTCAAGGTCGAGTTTGGATTCGTATGTTTCCAGATCTTCCAGTATCCAAGAAGCCTGCCGAAGTACGTATGGGTAAGGGTAAAGGATCACCGGAATTTTGGGTTGCTGCAATTCGCGCAGGTCGTATTTTATACGAAATGGACGGTGTGAATGAAGAGTTGGCGCGTGAAGCATTAACACGTGCGGCTGCTAAATTACCGATCCGAACGAAAATTGTTGTCCGTGGAGCTGGCCGATGAAAGCTGTGGATTTGCGAAAGCTTGAAGAAGCTGAATTAACATCACGTATGGAAGAACTGGCTGCTGAGCATATGAAATTGCGTTTTCAGAAAGCAACCATGCAATTAACGAATACAGCGAGAATTGGTCAGGTGCGCAAAGAAATTGCACGCATCCAGACAATTTTAGCTGAGCGCTGAAGGGGATAGATTAAATGTCTGAAGGCACAAGTAACAAGCGCACGCTCGAAGGCGTTGTAGTAAGTAACAAAGGTGACAAAACCGTTGTAGTACAGGTAGAGCGCCGTTTCTTGCATGACCGCTATAGAAAAACCGTCCGTTCACATAAGAAATATATGGCTCATGACGCGTATAATACTTGCAATATCGGTGATACTGTTCGTATTGTTGAATCTCAACCTATCTCCCGCCGTAAATGCTGGGTGATGGAAGAGATCATCAACCGTGCAGAACAGCTGTAAACGGAGTAAATTATGATTCAAACAGAATCCGTACTTGAAGTAGCCGACAACTCCGGCGCACGTCGAGTTCAGTGTATCAAAGTCTTAGGTGGCTCCAAGCGTCGTTATGCACGCGTGGGTGATGTGATTGTGGTGGCTGTAAAAGAAGCGTCACCCGGTGGCAAGGTGAAGAAGGGCGATGTTCAACGTGCAGTAGTTGTACGTACCGCCAAAGAATTCCGCCGTAAAGATGGTAGCTCTATCCGTTTTGATGAGAATGCTGCGGTATTACTGACCAAACAGGGTGAGCCAATTGGCACACGTATTTTTGGCCCTGTGACACGTGAACTGCGTGGTAAGGGTTATATGAAAATTATTTCGCTGGCTCCAGAAGTACTGTAGTCGAGACGAGTGAGGCAAGGAATGACGACTGAAACAAAAACCCGCATCCATCGTGACGATGAAGTCGTGGTTACCGCCGGCCGTGATAAGGGTATGCGTGGTAAGGTGATTCGACTGATCAATAAGCGTGGCACTGTATTGGTATCAAAAGTTAATATGGTGAAACGCCACACCCGTGCTACTGCTAGTAATTCTGGTGGCATTATTGAAAAGGAAGCACCCATTGCGCTTTCCAACGTGCAATTCTTTTGCCCGAATTGCAAGACCGGTGTGCGTATTGGTATGAAAGCCCTTGATAATGGCAGCAAAGTACGGACCTGTCGCAAATGTGGCGAAGTGTTGGATAGTTAGGAGTATAATGATGGCTCGTCTTAGAGAAGACTATAAAGTACGTGTAGCTCCGGCATTACGTGAGCAATTTGCATATAAAAACACGATGGAAACACCAACCATCACAAAGATCGTTGTGAATATGGGTGTAGGTGAAGCTGCCACCAATTCAAAACTGATGGATGGCGCGTTAACTGATATGACGACAATTACAGGCCAAAAGCCTCTGGTTGCACTATCACGTAAATCGGTAGCGAACTTCAAACTGCGTGAGGGCATGGCTGTGGGTTGTAAAACCACACTACGTGGCGACCGTATGTGGGAATTTCTGGATCGTTTAGTGAATGTTGCATTGCCTCGTATTCGTGACTTCCGTGGTGTTTCGCCGAAATCATTTGATGGTCGTGGCAACTACACTCTGGGGATTAAAGAACAGATAATTTTCCCTGAGATCGATTACGATAAGGTTGATAAAGTTCGCGGTATGGATATCACCATTTGCACTTCAGCCAAAACCAATGAAGAAGGACGCGCATTGTTGAAACTTTTCAATATGCCGTTCCGTAACTAGGGGATCCAAAAATGGCTACAAAAGCATTGATTGCTAAATGCAACCGCAAACCTAAATTTAAAGTCCGTGCGTACACACGTTGCCAGTTGTGTGGTCGTCCACACTCGGTATACCGCCAGCTTGGTATGTGCCGAATTTGTTTACGTAAACATGCCTTGGCCGGAGAAATTCCGGGCATGGTTAAGTCCAGCTGGTAAGAAGGAGATTTGTTCTTATGATGTCAGACCGTATTGCCGATATGTTGACGCGTATTCGTAACGCTCAGCAAGCTGGTATCGAAAAAGTTGAATTACCTGCAAGTAATAAGCTGATTGCAATGGCAGATATTCTTGTGGATGAAGGTTATATTGCCGCTGCAAAGCCTTATAACTTCAAAGGACACCGTCATCTTCGTTTAACATTGCGTTATGATGAAGATGGTCGTGCGATTATTCGCGAAATAACACGTATTTCCAAGCCCGGCCGTCGCGTTTACAGCTCTGTTGAAGAGCTTCCACGGGTTCGTAACGGGTATGGTGTTGCCCTGGTGAGTACATCGAAAGGCATCATGACTGATAAAAAAGCACGCGCCGAACACATCGGCGGTGAAGTGCTTTGCACCGTATTTTAAGGTAGGCACATATGTCCAGAGTAGGTAAACAGCCAATTTCAATCCCAGCTGGTGTTGAAGTTAAAATTCAACCTGATCACGTTTTTGTGAAAGGGCCAAAGGGTGAAATGACTTCCGCCTTGTTTAAAGGTGTTACGGTTCAACAGGAAGAAAACACACTTGTTTTGGAGTGTTCCAATCTCGATGACAAGAAGACTAAATCATTTTTTGGTCTGGCCAGAGCACTGTTAGCTGCAAACATTGAAGGTGTAAGTAAAGGTTTTGAAAAAGTCCTGGAATTGCGTGGTGTAGGTTATCGTGCTCAGGCGCAGGGTAGTAAGTTAAATTTGGCCCTTGGTTTCTCCCATCCGATTGAATATGACATGCCTGAAGGTGTTGATGTCAGGGTTGAACAAAGTAAAATTATTATCAGTGGTTATGACAAGCAGAAAGTTGGCCAGGTTGCAGCAGAAGTTCGCGCATTCAGACCACCAGAGCCATATAAAGGCAAGGGTGTTCGTTATGTGGATGAGTATGTAGCAATGAAAGAAGGCAAGAAAGCTTAAAGACTGTTTTCGGAATATAGGTAGGAGAATTAAACGATGGCTGCAAAACGCTATGAAAACAATGCCGGTATTCGTCGTGCTCGGCGTGTACGTGCAAGAGTTAAAGCATCAGGAAAAATTCGCCTGACTGTATTTCGCTCAGCACGTCATATTTATGCACAGATTATCGATGATGCCGAAGGCAGAACACTTGTGGCTGCATCAAGCCTGGATGCTGAGATCAAAAATGGTTCTAATATTGAATCAGCTACAGAAGTTGGCAAGTTGCTTGGTGAACGTGCTGGTAAGGCAGGTATTAATGAGGTTGCATTTGACCGTGGTCGCTATTTATACCATGGTCGTGTTAAAGCACTTGCCGAAGGCGCTCGTAACGCCGGCTTGAAGTTTTAGGAGATAATAGAATGATCAATGCTGATGAACTGGAATTGACAGAAAAGCTTATTGATATCAATCGAATTGCCAAGACGGTTTCTGGTGGACGCCGCATGAGCTTTTCTGCCCTAATGGTTGTTGGTGACGGAAATGGTCACGTTGGGTTTGGCCATGCGAAGGCAAAAGAAGTACCCGAAGCAATTCGTAAAGCCAATGAAATTGCACGTAAGTCTTTAATGTATGTTCCGCGTAAAAATGGAACCATTCATTATGCGACTACTGGCAGACAAGACGCCTCACGCGTTTTACTTAAGCCAGCCGTTGAAGGTACAGGCGTGATTGCTGGTTCTGCAGTGCGTGCCATTATGGATGCGGTAGGAATTCGTGACGTTCTGACTAAAACCCATGGTTCAAGAAATCCTGTCAATGTGGTTCGTGCTACGATCAATGGTCTTAGAGAACTCGAAAGCCCGGAGCAAGTATCAGCTCGTCGCGGTAAAGCTTAATTTAATTACTTAAAGCTATCAGGAGCTGGTCATGGTAAAGAAAAAAACAATTCAGATTCGTCAGGTTAAAAGCGGAATCGGCTACGCGAAAGATCAAAAGGCAACTTTGATTGGTCTTGGTTTTCGTCGTATGAATCAGGTGGTGGAATTAGAAGACACCCCTGCGGTTCGTGGCATGGTAAATAAGGTTCGTCACCTTGTTCAGATTGAAACGGCTTGATTGGATAGGAAGGAGACACACAGATGAAACTGAATACTATTCAGGCTAAAGACGGATCCAGAAAAGCTCGCAGACGTGTTGGTTGCGGTATCGGATCGGGTCATGGAAAGACTGCCGGTCGTGGTCACAAAGGCCAGAAATCAAGGTCCGGTGGTAAGGTCATGCGCGGATTTGAAGGTGGTCAGATGCCTTTGATTCGTCGTTTGCCAAAGCGCGGCTTTACACAAATGAACAAGAAGTCATATCAGTTGGTCAATATTGCTCAGCTTAATGCTTTTGATGAAGGTGTTACTGTCGATGCGGCATTGCTGTTTGAATCAGGCCTTGTTCGTAATGCTGTTGATGACATCAAAGTATTGGCTGCAGGCGAACTTACTAAAAAGATTACACTTGCTGTTACAGCAGCATCTGCTTCAGCGATCAAGAAGATTGAATCTGCTGGTGGTAAAGTATCTTTGGTGGAGTCTAAATAACAATGACTCAGTCATCTGCTTTGGGTGGATTTGGAAATATTGCCAATATTCCGGAATTAAAAAGTCGTATCCTGTTTGCTTTAGGGATGTTGATTGTTTACCGTCTGGGTGCTCATATCCCGGTGCCGGGAATTGATGCGGTTGTTCTGGCTCAGTTTTTTAATCAGGCTCAGGGTAGTTTACTTGGTATGTTTGATATGTTCTCCGGTGGAGCGCTGTCCAGGCTGACTATTTTTGCTTTGGGTATCATGCCATATATCTCAGCTGCTATTATTATTCAGCTGATGACGGTGGTTTCACCCAGACTTGAACAGCTGAAAAAAGAGGGTGAGTCCGGACGTCGTAAGATTACCCAGTACACACGTTATGGCACGCTGGGCCTGGCAATTTTTCAAGCCATAGGCATGTCAATCGGCTTGGAATCATTTTCTGTGGGTGGTCAGTCTGTTGTAGTTGATGCGGGATGGGAATTCCGTGCCATGACTGTAATTACACTTGTTTCGGGTACGATGTTTCTGATGTGGTTAGGTGAGCAAATTACCGAGCGTGGAATTGGTAATGGTATTTCGCTGATTATTTTTGCCGGTATTGTTGCGGGTCTGCCTTCAGCTATCGGTGGTACGCTCGAATTGGCCAGAACTGGCGAATTTTCACCATTTACTGTCATTGGACTATTTGCGATGGCGATAGCTGTAACTGGTGTGGTTGTATGGTTTGAACGAGCCCAGCGCCGTATTGCAGTGCAATATGCAAAGCGTCAGGTAGGCAACCGTTTGTATGGTGGTCAGGCATCTTTTCTGCCATTAAAGGTTAATACAGCCGGTGTGATTCCACCTATTTTTGCTTCATCGCTTATTCTGTTACCTGCAACCTTTGCCCAGTTTACCAAAGGTGTTGATAGTATGGCGTGGCTGGGTGATGTCAGTGCAGCGCTTACCCCCGGTGCCTGGCTATACATGAGCTTGTTTACATTTTTAATTGTTTTCTTCTGTTTCTTTTATACAGCGATTGTCTTTAACCCTAAAGATACTGCTGATAATCTGAAGAAAAATGGTGGCTTTATACCAGGTATTAAGCCAGGCATTAAGACAGCTGAATATATCGATACTGTTTTAACGCGCATTACCGTAATAGGAGCAGCATATGTGGCGTTGGTTTGTTTGTTGCCACAATATCTGATCAGTGAGTTGTCTGTACCGTTCTATTTTGGTGGTACAAGTTTGTTAATTGTTGTTGTAGTTAGCATGGATACCATGTCTCAGATTCAATCTCATCTGATGTCACATCAATACGAAGGTTTGATGAAGAAAGCTCGTTTGAAGACAAAACGTACGTGAACATCATTCTATTCGGGCCTCCGGGTGTCGGAAAAGGCACTCAGGGCATAACATTAGCAAATGAAATCGATATTGTGCACATTGCAATGGGTGATCTGCTACGTGCAGCAGTCAAGAATCGAACAGCATTAGGTCAGGAAGCACAATCTTACATGGATGCCGGTAAACTTGTGCCAGATACGCTTGTGATAGGTTTGATTGAAGAGCGTATAACCTGTGTGGACGCTGCTAAAGGCTTCCTGCTTGATGGCTTTCCAAGAAATGTTGCACAAGCGCTGGCATTGGATGAAATGCTTGCTAAACACGCGATGCTGATTGACCGCGTAATCTTTCTTGACGCTGCTGATTCACTGCTGCTTGAAAGACTTGGTGGAAGATTGATTTGTAAAGCTTGCGGTTTTGGATTTCATCGGCATTATTCGCCACCCCGTGAAGCCGGTCTGTGTGACCAGTGCGGCGGGGAGTTATACCAGAGAGATGATGACAAAGAAGACGTTATCGCTCACCGGTTAGAAATTTACAAAGAACAGACACAACCCTTGTTGCAATTCTATTCGACTCTGGATGCATTTCATCAAGTCGATGCGAGTGGTGACATCAAGTCTGTTTACCAGTTAATTCTGGATAAAGTGCAATAAGGAATACGGAGTTCATGGCTAAAGAAGATATTATTGAGATGTCAGGCGAAGTTGTCGAAAAGCTTCCCAATGCGATGTTTCAGGTTAAGCTGGAAAATGGTCATGAGCTGTTGTGTACAATTTCAGGAAAGATGCGTAAGTATTATATCCGCATCCTTCCCGGAGACAAAGTTACGGTAGAAATATCACCTTACGATTTAAACCGTGGTCGCATTAGCTACCGTGAAAAGTAAGATGGTTTTTTTACAAATAATTTTGACGAAGGAGTGATCAATGAAGGTCCGTGCGTCAGTAAAGAAAATGTGCAGTAAGTGTCAAGTCATCCGCAGAAGTGGAGTGATTCGCATTATCTGTCAGAACCCGCGTCATAAACAACGTCAGGGTTAATTGCGAATATAAGGTAGGAGGCTTCAGTGGCTCGTATATCAGGTGTTAATATCCCAACACAAAAGCGTGTCGAGGTAGCATTAACATACGTTTATGGAATTGGACTTTCCAGTTCGAAGAAAATTCTGGCAGAAACCGGAATCGATCCGAACACGAGAGTAAAAGACTTAAACGATGATGATGTTGCAAAGATTCGTTTAGTTATCGATGAATCCTTTAAGGTTGAAGGTGACTTAAGAAGAACTGTAACATTAAACATCAAGCGTTTGACCGATCTGGGTTGCTACCGTGGATTGCGTCATCGTAAGGGATTGCCTGTGCGCGGACAAAGCAGTAAAACGAACGCCCGTACTCGTAAAGGTCCCCGCCGCACTGTGGCTAACAAGAAAAAGTAAGTTTTAGGGAAGAATATATATGGCACCACCAAAACCCACTAAGAAGCGCACACGTAAGAATATTGCTAATGCAGTAGCTCATGTGAAGGCATCTTTTAACAACACAATCATTACCTTTACTGACGAATCAGGTAACGCGATCAGCTGGGCTACCAGTGGCGGTTCCGGCTTTCGCGGTTCACGTAAATCAACGCCATTTGCTGCACAGGTTGCAGCAGAAGATGCTGCTCGCAAGGCAATGGAACATGGCGTTAAAAACGTATCCGTACTGGTTAAAGGTCCTGGTTCAGGACGTGAGTCAGCACTTCGTGCGATCGCTGCCGTCGGTCTTAACGTGACCGCAATTCGTGATGTTACCCCGATCCCACATAATGGTTGTCGCCCGCCTAAGCGGCGTCGTGTCTAGGAGTATTTGAAATGGCTCGTTATTTAGAAGCTAAATGTCGCTTATGTCGCCGTGAAGGTGAGAAGTTATTTCTGAAAGGCGGTAAATGCTATTCAGATAAATGTCCGATTGAGACACGTCCTTACCCACCTGGTATGCACGGTCAGGGTCGTCGTGCAAAAGTTTCCGACTATGGAACTCAGCTGCGTGAAAAGCAGAAGGTCAAGCGAATTTATGGCCTTCAGGAAAAACAGTTCCTGCGTTGTTTCCAGATTGCCGACAATACCGATGGTGTAACAGGTCTGAACCTATTGCAGCGTCTTGAGTCGCGTCTTGATAATGTGGTTTTCCGCATGGGTTTTGCTTCTTCAAGAACTGAAGCAAGACAGGTTGTTCGCCATAAATTGATTAAAGTCGATGGCCATATTGTTAATATTCCATCTTATAACGTTAAAGTCGGCGCACTGGTAGAGTTGGTTGATAGTGCCGCAGAACAATTGCGTGTTAAGGCATCTCTGGAAGCGGCCGGACAACGTGGTATTGCAGAGTGGCTTGATGTTGATCTTACATCGCAAAAAGGTGTATTTCGTGAATTGCCAGTTCGTGACCAGTTGGATCCTAGTATTCGCGAACAACTGATTGTCGAACTGTATTCTAAGTAATCTCAGAGGTTAAGATTATGGATTTGATTAAACCACGTTCAGTTGTTGTTGAAGATATCGTTGCCGGACGTTCTGCTAAAATTATTTTTGAGCCGCTCGAACGTGGATATGGTACAACCTTCGGCAACAGCCTTAGACGTGTATTATTGTCTTCTATGCAAGGTGTTGCTGTCACGTCAGTCAAATTTGATGGCGTTATGCATGAGTTTGATACCATCAAAGGCGTCAGAGAAGACGTCATGGATATCATGTTGACACTGAAGGAACTCGATCTGCGGATGGAGTCAAACCTGCAGGAATCATCCATAACTTTGAACGTAAAAGGCCCATCTGTTGTAACTGCTGCTGATATTAAATGTTCTACGGGTGTCAGTATCATGAATCCGGAACTTGTTCTGGTTCACCTGAACGAAGACGGCGTATTATCATTTGAAGCAACGGTCAAGAAGGGTCGTGGATATGACCCGGCGCAGGAACGTGAAGATGATGATCGTCCATTGGGTCATTTGATGCTGGATGCTTCATTTTCACCTATTCGTCGCGTTTCTTCACGCGTAGAAGCAGCGCGTGTTGGTCAAAAGACCAATTATGATAAACTTATTATGGAAGTGGATACCAATGGTTCCATTACTCCTGAAGAGGCTATCAATCAGGCTGCTCAGATTATTTTTAATCAATTGGCAATTTTTACCGACTTCAACAACGTAGTGCATGATGTTGAAGATGATGCGTGTGATGAAGGGCTGGAAGAAATTCTGGCACAACCCATTGATCATTTAGATTTATCAGTTCGTTCTATGAACTGTTTGAAGAGTGACGACATCTTTAAAGTCGGCGATCTGGTTCAGCGTTCAGAGCAGGAAATGCTCAGGACACCTAACTTTGGTCGTAAATCCTTGAACGAAATCAAAGAAGTACTGGAAAACATGGGCTTGAGCTTAAGTATGGAACTTGAGAACTGGCCACCAGCTGAATCAGTTGATTCCTTTGACGACTAACAGCTAAGTAAATATAGAAGAGGTATCATTGTGAGACATCGTAAACATTCAGGCGGATTAAATCGTCCTACGGGTCACCGTAGAGCTCTGATGGCCAATCTTGCCACAGCATTGATTACTCATGGCCGTATCGAGACAACTCAGGCTAAGGCACATGCATTGCGTCCTTATGTTGAGAAGCTTATTACGCTGGGTAAAAACGGTAGTTTACATGCCCGTCGTCAGGCTTTGTCTAAACTTCGGCATCGTAATGTGGTAGATCGTTTGTTTTGTGACATCGCTCCTGTATTTGAAGCACGTCCGGGTGGATACACTCGCATCATTAAAACCGGTTTTCGTGCCGGTGATGCTGCCAATATGGCTGTCATTGAGCTGGTCGATAAGCCCGTTGCAAAAGACCAGTAACAAAACTTTCTCTCAAATCAAAGGGCTGGAATTTATTTCAGCCCTTTTTTATGCGCATTCACAAATTCTTGACCTGTGAATGTTTGCATCTACGATACGAAAAGTGACTGATACACTATCAATGAACCCTCTCAACGCTGCGATTGATCTTTGCCTGCATGATATGCAGGCAGTGAATCAGTGTATCCACGCCAATCTTAAGTCGGATATTATGATGATTCCGGCCATCGGTCATTACATCATTAATAGCGGCGGAAAACGAATGCGGCCACTAATGTGTCTTCTGGTGGCAAAACTGTTTGCTTATCAGGGAGATCGTCACATCCCGCTATCGGTAGTTGTCGAATTTATTCATACGGCATCTTTGTTGCATGACGATGTGGTCGATTCTTCAAGTCAACGTCGGGGAAACCCATCAGCCAATGGTGTTTGGGGTGATCAGGCAAGCGTGCTTGTTGGCGACTATTTATTTTCAAGATCTTTCCAGATGATGGTGGCTGACGGTGATATGACCATGTTATCACTCATGGCTGATGTCACTAATGCGCTGGCTGAAGGAGAGGTGTTACAGCTCTCACGTACGTTTCATCTGGAAATGAACCAGGATGAGTGTCTTGAAGTGATTGAGCGTAAAACAGCCGTATTGTTTTCAGCAGCGGCTAAAGTTGGCGCACATGTCTCCAGTCAGTCAGAAGCTGTGGTGGCTAATATGGCTGAGTACGGTATGTGCCTGGGAGTTGCTTTTCAATTGATGGATGATGCTCTGGATTATACATCCGATGAAGCTTCTGCAGGTAAGCCTGTTGGCCATGACCTCGAAGAGGGAAAGATCACGCTGCCGCTTATTTATGCCATGCATGGTGATGCTGATTTGCAACAACGTGTTGCTGATATTGCGGAGCGTGATGGTGTTTATCTGGACGGTGAGCGTGAATGGGTTCGTGATCGTGTCCATCTTCAGGATGGGGCAGGGAAGACGATCAGAATGGCTCAGGAATACGCTTCACGTGCAAAAGCACTGTTGCCTGAGCACGGTGTAAATGCGGAGGTTCTACAGCTGCTAAAGGCGTTAGCAGATTTTTCGGCATCAAGACCTTATTGATATCATCAGCCACGCAAATTATTAATAATCGCGGACGCGATCTTAGGTATCGAAATCGTCTGAATGCGCGTGATTCTCAAAGCGCGTATATTGATTGAGGAATGTCAGTTTGGCTGTGCCAGTTGGTCCGTTACGTTGCTTGGCAACAATGATTTCAGCAATGCCTTCATTTTCCGGCTTTTTGTTGTAAACCTCATCACGGTAAATAAACATGATAATATCCGCATCCTGCTCAATAGCTCCGGATTCACGCAGGTCAGACATCATCGGGCGCTTGTCAGCACGAGATTCAAGTGAGCGGTTGAGCTGAGACAGAATAATAACCGGCACATTCAAGTCACGCGCAAGCCCTTTGAGTGATCGGGTGATCTCAGAAATTTCCTGCTCTCTGCGCTCTGAATCAGCCCGCCCGCTCATCAATTGAAGGTAGTCAATCAGAATCAGATCCAGGCCCTTTGCTTCGCGCTTCAGTCGACGGCATTTAGAGCGCAGTTCCATGACAGAGATGGCAGGAGTGTCATCAACAAATATTTGCGCTTCTGCAAGTGATCCGCTGGCCGTGGCAAGCTTACGCCAGTCTTCGGATGAGAAATTACCCGTGCGTAAATGCTTCATGTCAACTCTGGCCTCACATGCCAGCATACGCATGGCAATTTGTTCAGATGACATTTCCAAAGAAAAAATAGCTGCAACATAAGGTTGATCGTCGTCATTTTTGCCACGTATGGCGGCATTCTGCGCCAGATTCATGGAGAAAGCTGTTTTACCCATACTGGGGCGCCCGGCAACAACGATTAAATCACCGCGCTGCATGCCGGCAGTCATATCATCCAGCTGTTTGAAGCCAGTTGTGATGCCAGTGATGGTTTTCTTTTCGTTGTAGCGTTTTTTAAGCTCGTTGTAAGCATCGGCCATCAATGAGCCGATTTTACTGAAGGTCGGGCGGCTGCGGTTGAAGTTTTCTGAGACGGCAAGAACTTTACGTTCAGCTTCATCCAGATGGCTGTTTACATCAAGTGTTGCATCCTCAAAAACATTCTGAGAAATGGTGCCACAGACACTGAGCAGGTCACGCATGACAGCCCGTTCACGAACGATATTGGCATAGTGTCTGACATTGGCAGCTGTAGGAACTACAGTCACCAGCTGGCTAAGGTATTCTTCCCCGCCACTGCCTTCGAGTTCGCCCGTACGCAGCAAGTGATCTTTAACCGTAAGTGCATCAATCGGTTGATTGCGACTGTTAAGGTTAAGAATCGAAGCAAATATGATGCGGTTGGCATCGACATAGAAATGTTCTGCAAGCAGCGATCCTTCGAGTCGTTCGAGCGCTTCAGGGTCCAGCATGATACCCCCCAATACGGCACACTCAGCATCAAATGAATGAGGCGGAATGCGCTCACGCAAATTGGCTGAAGATGGCCGTAGGGGGGCAGATGTTGTCAAATTGCTTCGGCTTGAACCTGAAGTTTGATCTCAGCGATCACATCAGGATGCAAACGGACGCGAACGGTATGTTCACCGACGGATTTGATATGCTCATCAAGCAGAATAAAACGACGCTCAACAGAATAACCAGCACCCTTCAACAGCTCAGCAATATCGTTGGTCGATACTGAACCGTAAAGATGTTTGTTATCAGATGTTGCACGTGTGATAGACAATTCAAGTGTAGCCATGTTTTTAGAGATCGCTTTGGCTTTCTCAAGTTCATCTTTTTGTTTTTCTTCCAGAATTTTTCTGCGACGTTCAAAAAGCTTGCGGTTGGCTTCATTAGCAATAGTTGCTTTTTGCTGAGGCAGCAGAAAGTTCCGTCCGAAACCATTCTTAACTGAAACTTCGTCACCAACATTGCCGAGCCCTTCAACGCGCTCCAATAAAATTAATTGCATTACTTTCCTCCAATGGCCGGACCAAATTTCCGGCGAAAATCGTACCAAATATCCAGTAGTCCCAGGACCATAAACGGTATCACGATCAGGGACCACATCAAAAGAAGCACATACATCACAGCGATAAAAAGCTGCATATCACGTGCCCTCAGCCACAAATGGGTGACAAAAACACCCTGAACAGACAAAGCACCACCAAATAAAAAAGCCGCACACACAGCAATATATTGCACCGAACCTTCTGTAAAGTTCGCCAGTAACAACATGACGACAAAGGCATAAGCCACCGATTTGTTAAAGCGCAGCTCCAGCATCGGTGTTTGATCACCACTGAAAAAGCCATAACGTACAGATATTTGTCTGGCAAACAGGACATTCAGAGACCAGATAGACCAGAAGCTCAGCGCAAGGCTGCCGGGGAGAACCCACACAAGGAACTGTGTGGCTTGTTCAACCATGTCGTCAGTCAACTGTTTCTCAGGGTTCGGTACCGCAGCCAACACCGGTTCAATCAGTGACCGAACAAATGCCTGAATGCTTGAGCTATCCTGCATCCATGCGCCGGCGGCCAGAAAAACGAGCGTGGCGACAAGCATGGCAATGAGCAACCAGCTCATGCAAAGCTGAAAGCCACCCGGCTTTCTGAGGATCTGACCGGCCAGCATTGGTACAACGGCATAAAACACCATGACCATAATGGCGGGCCAAACAGCAAAGCCCGATAACAACCAGACCAGAAATGCAGAAATAACAGCTGTGTGCAGTGTAAAAGCCAGGCCGCCACCAATGGAAATAATGGCAAACAAGCCGGGCGTCAGCATATGTAAAATGCTACTGCCAAAGCTCACCATAAAAGCCAGCGGTGGTAACGATGCAAACAGGCCGGGGATCCAGAATAATGTTGTTAACAATATTACTGCCAGAAATGCACAAGGCACTTTCCTGGTCAGGAAGAACTCGGCTAGCGGTGGCATCGTTGGCTGATTTTCATTCACTGCTTTGTGTACTCTTAGCGGTGCAAGTGTTCTTAATCGTGATGCAGCGGTGTAAATGCCAGCAGAGCCAGAACACGTGCACGTTTGATGGCCGTGGTAATCTGACGCTGATGCTTGGCACAAGTGCCTGTCACACGTGAAGGCAGAATTTTGCAGCGTTCTGTAATGAACTGACCCAACATACCTGGATCTTTATGGTCGATTTTCAGGCTTACATCTGCACAGTATTTGCAGAATTTACGTCTGCGTTGAAAACGACGGCCGGCAGCCGCAGCTGCAGGGCGACGCGCCGGACGACGATCTCCGCCAGCGTCATTGTTACTTGGTCTTGCTTCTGATTTTGTTTCTTCACTCATTTAAATTCTCCTGAGAATGTTGGTTTAGCGGGCGGCATAAATCCACCCAAACTTCCACTTGTCCCCACCGTTTTTCACCATGCTGGCTGTAATATCTCCGGCGTAAAACACCTTCAATTTGAACCATGTTTCCGTGCTGTGCCACAATCGTACGTGCTGCTTCATTATTGGCGCGAAGCGGAATCGGCTGTTCATCGATCACGTTGGCGCGTACTGGGCCCAGAGCGGGGCGGGTTATAACAAGTGAGGCTATAACGGCAAAGCTGCCATCGGGGGTCCAGCGATCACGAACATCTTTAATCCGACCTTTTAGCCGGACTTGCTGATGCTCAGGCACTGGCCTCGCTCACAGTTTCTTCGCTGCTTTGGGCAACGTCAGCGCTTGCTTCTGCTGGCGCTTCATCCTGAGCTTCGCTCTTGGTTTCCTGCGTTTCAGCTGTGCTGCTTCTGCGACGCATCAGCGGTGATGGATCATCGGAAAGCTTGGTGATTGATGTGGTCAGGAAACGCATAATGCGTTCTTCAAGACGAATGCCTTCTTCCAGGGCTTTAATGGCTTGAGGTTCACCATCGGTAACAAGCAGCGTGTAATGTCCACGTTTGCGCTTGTTGATGGCGTAAGCAAGAGGGCGTGAACCCCAGTATTCGCGTTTTACAATGCGACCACCGGCTTTTTCAACACGCTGGATCAGACCATCGGTTAGTGCTTCGGTATTTTCCTGAGATACATCAGGGTTTACGATAAAAATAGTTTCGTAATACAAACGGCGCTCCTTTCGGTGTGCAAGATCATTGCACGCCCCGGAATGTTTTATGCGCATCCGGAGCAAGTTTTTATTTGCTTGAGTATCCCTAGCTTGAACCAGTCTACTGAAGCGGGCCGCGACTATAGCGGCAGACATGGAAATAGCAATGATTCCCAAGGCATTGAAAGCTTTTCAGTTCATTTAAGGTGAAAAAAGCCTAGCTTAAAGTTCCCGGTTGATGGCCAGTGTCGCTTCGGATTTATTCAATGTGTAAAAGTGGAGGCCGGGCACGCCGTTTGACAATAATGCCTGGCATTGGGATATAGCTATATCGATGCCGAGTTTTTTCACGTCATCCAGATTTTGCTGGATGGGTGACATTTGCTGATGAATCTTTTCGGGGATTGATGCCCCGCACATGCCCGAGAAACGGACAATTTGTTCGAAATTGGTTATGGGCATAATGCCTGGCACGATTGGCAAGGTGACACCAGCGGCATGCGCGGCATCGCGGAATCTGAAAAAGGTATCGTTGTCGAAGAAATATTGAGTCACAGCCATATCAGCGCCATTGTCTTGTTTAAGCTTCAGATATTGAATGTCATCAGCAACACCATGGGTGCTTTCCGGATGACCTTCCGGATATGTGGCACAGGCAATCGAAAAATGATTGCGCTGGTGGATAAACTCGATTAAATCAGTTGCATGGGATAAGCCGCCGGATGTGGCCTCGAACTTGTCCATTCCTTCCGGTGGATCACCACGCAGGGCCAGAATATTGTCCAGGCCATGTGTTCTGTAATCTTCCAGCAGAGCATTGAGTTGGGCTTGTGTTGCGCCCACACAGGTCAGGTGTGCTACAGGTTCAAGTCCGGTTTGCTCTTTGATGCGCAAAACAATGTTGCGCGTTCTGTCTTGCGTCGTGCCGCCTGCCCCATAGGTGACAGAGACATAGGCAGGATGCATAGGTTTGAGTTCCTGAATACATGTCCAGAGATTCTCTTCGCCTTTATCAGTCTTGGGTGGGAAAAATTCGACCGATAACAAAGGTTTTTCAGCTTTAGAAAAGATGTCCCGTAGTTTCATTTACAGCCTCGGAACGGTGACACCCGTCTGCCCCTGATATTTGCCTGATTTGTCTTTGTAGGATGTTTCACATTCTTCATCAGACTCGAAAAACAGGAACTGTGCCACACCTTCGCCGGCATAAATTTTGGCCGGCAGCGGCGTAGTGTTGGAAAACTCAAGCGTAACGTGACCTTCCCATTCAGGTTCGAGAGGTGTCACATTGACGATAATGCCGCAACGGGCGTAGGTGGATTTACCCAGACATATGGTCAGCACTGAGCGCGGAATGCGCAGATATTCAACAGTGCGCGCCAGAGCAAATGAGTTGGGTGGAATGATGCAGACATCGGCCTTTACATCGACAAAGCTGTTGGCATCGAAGTTCTTCGGATCAACGATAGCAGAGTTGATGTTAGTGAAAATTTTAAATTCGTCGGCGCAGCGGACATCATAACCATAAGAGGACAGGCCATAGGAGACCATGCCGCCGCCAGCTTCGTTGATCTTGACCTGACCATCGACAAATGGCTCTATCATGCAGTTTTCTTTAGCCATTCGGCGGATCCACCGGTCTGATTTTATTGACATGAAGTTCTCCTGTTGGTTCAAAATCAGGGCGGAGCATAGCGACAGATGCAGGCAAGGTAAAACTGATGCTTGCATCCTTGCTTCGTTGCCACTAGAAATCGCGCTCCCAGCCAAAGGTTGGATCCGACAAACGCTTCACTTTGGTGAAGTTTTACATGGGGGCAGGTAGCTCAGTCGGTAGAGCAGAGGACTGAAAATCCTCGTGTCGGGGGTTCGATTCCCTCCCTGCCCACCACTAATATTCAAGGACTTGCAGAAATGCAGGTCCTTTTTTGTTTTTTCGTGTAAGCAATATGTAAGAGCGGTTTCAAGCTCTAAGTGCAACACGCGCAAAATGTTTGTGAAAGTCGAAGGACTCAGGCATGAATATTTCAGCAGGGCATCTAAAGTTCAAGGATTTTCGTGGCCGTGTGTTTAACTTCCAAGCAATCTCATCAAGCTCTTGCTCAAAGATGGAAATTAAGTATTGTGTCTCCGTAATTAGCTAGACCGCTAAGGGAGAGGGAAGTTAAGTGTATTTAGTAAACTGTCACCGAAATTCGCTGAAACCATAGTCATTCTTTTTCATTAAAGTTGTTGTTTAGAGAGAAAGCGATTATGCTTGTTTATGGAGAATGGGGGGTGATATCTGTCTAAAGTTCCAATTTTAAACACGTATCTCCAGGAAATATCCGATGATGGGTGGAGGCAAATTTGTTGCTGCCCGAATTTCAAGGAAAAAAAATGGGAATATTAAAAGTAATACGTTTGTCGAGTTTATTTGTTTGCCTTTGTTGGAGCGGGGCTCTTTTTGCAGCGACTTCTTCAGGGGTAGCATCGGAATCCTCGAATACATATGGGGGAATACTGGGGTTCTCTGGTTCATTTGGTGTCTCAAAGTGGACGACAGGAAGTAACTCCCCCTCACCGTCACTGGTGGATCTATCACATGCTCCTGAATACGTGGTCATGAAAAATTATGCAGCGTGGGCAACAAGTGGTGCAACTATGGGAATTAAAGTGCCAGGCCCTGGGGTAGTCAGCTTCCAATATAGCTATACAGGTCAGAACCCTTCAGAATGCCCATTCGTTTTTACGAAAAGTAATGATGAGGGTAATCAGGCGGTTAGAACCACACTTGATAGCTCCAGTGGTTACAAGTCATTTTATATTACAGACCCTTACACACAAATCAGATTTGCACTCAACGGCAAGGATGAACCGAATGATTTCGGATGCTCAAATCCTGCCGGGATCGAAACCACACTGACGATTTCTAAGTTCAGCTACCAGCCACCTGTTTTGATTCGTCCGTTTGGGGACTCAATTACTTATGGATTTGGCTTTACAGACTATAAATATTGCCCTACATATATTGATAAGAATAATCTGTTTGCACGGAATTGGTGTACACAACCAAAGGCATCAGATGGTGGAGGATATCGGGGGTGGTTGACTGAGAAATCCCTCCAATTTCAACTGTTATTGTTCAAGACTGAAGGCTATCAGAACGGAGGCTCAACTCTTCAGCAATGGTATACTGCAACGCAGGCGCATGACGGCTATCCAGGCTTCTGCACGACGAAAACTGTCAGTTCCATAAATCGATGTAATGAAGACTACCTAGAAAAACCATCAGTATGGCTAAGTTTTTCTGATATTACACTAGTGCATGCAGGCACCAATGATATTCTCGTTGGAAGGAGTGCTGAGGACACCTATACGGGTTTAACGACTATCATCGATAATTTGTTGGCGGCAAATGAAAAGGCACACCTGTTTGTTGCAAAAATAATTCGGTTCTACCCCAATCAATATAATAAACAGGAAAAAGTAGATACGTGGAATACAACTGTGACAGATTATAACAATATGATTCAAAATGCTTACGGAAATGGATAAAACCAAAGTGTAACGGTTGTGGATATGTATAGTGCACTAAATGGTGCCAATTATTATTGGGATGGAGTGCACCCAAACAGTACTGGTTATGAGAGAATGGCCTGCACTTGGATTCGCGCTATCAAGGGTTTGGATGCAAACCCGTCTGATCCATGCTCAGAGCTGGCCCCCTGATTCAGCGGTTGAGATGATTGCATTAAAACGGGGACAGTTGTCCCCGTTTTAATTGATTCCTCGCAACACTGCAGGATTCGAGAGTCATAATCAGGCGGTCGGTGGCCAGTTATAGACATCCTGAAGCGTTAACTGCGCTCCAGGCGGGATTGCCCCTTCCTGAATACCAAAAATACCTTGGTTTCCACTCCAGTATAAGGTTCCCATATCACCCTTGATGGTTATCCCGTTTGTATCAATGCCATTCTCGCTTCCGCCGATGCCATCACTGTTGTTTGCCCATAACACATTATAGAAAGTCAGGCTCTGAGGTGCTATTTGAAATGTATGTGGCGTACCATCTACTGTGTATGACCCAGTTCCGACTACGATTGCAAAACCTGGGTACTGAGATTTATCATCGCTTGCAGTGAAGTTACTTGCTGGTAGTGCAACAGTGATGTCGATTTTGAGATCGAATTCATTAAATATATAGGAAATTCTGGGGACATAAACTTAATTATTGACGATTGAGTCGTTTGTGATCATTTTTTTGCAATGGCAAGAATGGCGAGAGTGGTTGTACCGGGGATTCCCCATCATGTAACGCAGCGTGGCGTTCGCCGGGAGGCGAGGGGTCAGGGCTTGATTCGCGGATTTTACCCCTCCCATATCCATTAATAACATGCAGCACAGTGATTTAAATTTCCAATATATGCAATGAGTAAAAGGCTCGGGATCCGCGAATCAAACCCTGACCCCCGCTTTCACCCCGGACTTTTTTGTTAGCAGTCCTCATCAAAGACCATCCCTGTTTCATTTGGGTCAAAATCTTTGGGGAACTGTGTTTGCGAATCATAAACTGCTCCTCCAAACTTTGTCCCTTCTAGCAGCGCTCCTGATAGATCTGCGCCGTGAAGGTCCGTAGAACATCCCAAGTTGTCAGTTCCTAGATCGGCCCCTCGCAGATCAGCGCCTCGAAGTGAAGTGCAACAAAGGACCGCACTACGTAAGTCTGCCTCAAAAAAATCACAAGAGTCAAAGTCTGACTCCGAGAGGTCTGCCCAGTAGAGGACCGCTTGCCGAAAACATTTGCCTCTTAAGCTATGCTGGCCTACAAATGAAAGCCCGCTGAGATCTGCTTTTTCGTAGTCTGTCCCCAAGGTGGTAACATAGCTTGCCATTATATGGTTTCCTTGGTCATCAACCACTGTCAACCTGTGCTTATCAGTCATTCGGGCTGCTAACGTGGAGGTCACCGGCGCGGCGCGGCTTTATCGCGCAGCGTCCGGTGGACCGCAGGGTGTGTGCCCGGCATGGGCATGATCTTATGAGGTGAAAGTCCTCTGTACATATTCCGGGAGGTTATCGATATTGATAACTTTTAAAAGTACTAGCCGACGGCAAGGGTGTAAGGGCGACCGATCATCTGAAAGAAGCCTGAGTGCAAACCTGCGAGCTGAAAAGACGGGCAGACAAAAA
>PFXG01000011.1:0-122411 GCA_002791545.1 Zetaproteobacteria bacterium CG_4_9_14_3_um_filter_49_83 | reverse complement strand
TCTGCTTAAACACCCAAATGTCAGCACTGATCCAAACCTCGTGCCATCAGGCAAAATCAAACAGAGAATGTGTAAATGTCAAAGCTGACCCGGACTAAGAGAATGTGTAAATGTCAAAGCTGACCCGGACTAAATGTCAAAGCTGACCCGGACTACAGATAATGTGTAAATGTCAAAGCTGACCCGGACTATGAGGCAAGTATTTGCAGGAGCCGTATACGAGGCCCGTACGTACGGTTCTGTGAGAGGGCGGCGGGAGTGATCCCGCCCCCTACTTAATTATTTGATCATATGTAAGTGGCTGTCCATTGAACCAGCCTGAGGTATAGCTCCTTACTTGCCAGTTTCTGTTGGGGGGAGAAGTCCATCATTCGCCGAGTGAGAAGATATCTCTTAGTTCGTGATCCCCTAGCTCGCCTATCCATTTCTCACCACTGAGTACTGCAAGCTCAGCCAGCTCTTTTTTGTCTTTGATCATTCGGTCAATTTTTTCTTCAAATGTTCCTTTCGTGATGAGTCGGTGAACCATCACATTTTTGCTCTGGCCGATACGGTAGGCGCGATCAGTGGCTTGCGCTTCTACGGCAGGATTCCACCATAGATCAAAATGAATGACGTTTTGTGCAGCGGTAAGATTTAAACCTGTACCACCGGCTTTCAGGGAGAGAAGCATGATCTTGGTGTAGGGCTCACTCTGAAAGCGATCGACCATCGTATCGCGGTTTTTGCGTGATACGCCGCCATGCAGGAACAGTGCTTCGCTTGAGAAATGTTCCCTGATCATCGTCTTTAACAGCTCGCCCATCTCCCTGTATTGCGTAAAGATAATTACCTTCTCCCCATTCTCTTCCATCGTGGAAAGCAGCTCCATCAACAGCGCCGCCTTGCCGGATAAATCCGGTGTTGCTTCGGATTTTTTGAGGTAGTGGGAGGGGTGATTGCATACCTGTTTGAGGCTGGTGATCAACTGCAACACCAGTCCTCTTCGTTCAATGCCAGTCAGCGTTTTGATTTTCTCCAGCGCCTGATCAAGCACATTCTGATAGAGAGCCGCCTGATCAGTGCTCAGGCAACAGTACTGATCCATCTCCATTTTATCGGGCAGATCACTGATAATGCTTTTGTCGCTCTTGAGCCTGCGGATAATGAAGGGGCTGGTGATCTTCTGAAAGCGCTCTAATGCCACCAGGCTCCGGTTTCGCTCAATGGGCAGAGCAAACTCCTTCTTAAATGCCTGCTCCCCTTTAAGGTAACCCTTATTCAGGAAATCAAAGATGCTCCAATATTCACTGAGACGATTTTCTACCGGCGTACCTGTCATGGCGATGCGGAGGTCGCTTTTAATCTTTTTAATCGCTCTGGTTTGCGCTGTACTGGGGTTTTTAATGTTTTGCGCTTCATCAAGAATGGCAATCGCCCACCGCTGTTTCTGAAATGTTGCTTCATCACGGCGTACCAAACCATAACTGGTCAGAATAAGATCTTTGCCTTTGACCTCCAGTTTCCTATCACTGCCGTGATAGGTAAGAACCTGCAGCTTCGGAGCGAACTTTTCTATCTCCCTGTTCCAGTTGGTAAGCAGGGTTGTCGGTACCACCACAAGGGCAGGCTCTTTCTCCAGCATGCCATCCTCTTTCATTTTCAACATTAAGGTGATGATCTGGATCGTCTTTCCGAGCCCCATATCATCGGCAATAAGGCTGCCAAAACCGATCTGCAGATTTTTTGCGAGCCACTCAAAGCCCCGCTGCTGGTAACCGCGAAGATCGGCTTGCAGTGCCTTCGGTACCGCGATCGTGCGCACATGCAGGAGCTCATCAATGAGTCTGCGAACTTTATCATCAAGATGCAGTGCCGCCCCTTCATACTCGCCGGAAAGCACAATGCGGAGCCTGTCTTGCGCTGAAAGATGCGGCTCTTTTTCCAGACCCTTCCAGAGCTTCTGAAGCGCTTTATCATCCAGATAGACAAAACTATCCTTGATTTTGACAATGCCCCTGGCTCCCATCGTCAGCTTACGGAACTCATCGGCGCTTAGAAGCTCATCACCAAGGGCGATGCGCCATTCAAAATTGAGCATCGCATCAAGCGACAGATAGCTCTTTGCCGATGTGGCCGTGGCAGATTTTTTTACATGGGCACTAATTCCGGGGCGAATCAGCTTATTCAGTCCCTTTGGCAACAGCAGGGGAATATCAAGAAGTCGAAGCAGTGGCAGTTGTTGAAAAAATAGTGCTACAAAATCCTCGCCATCAAAAAATGCTGTTTTATCGCCCGATGCCGCGAGAAGCGTTGCGATATGCGGAACATAATCGGTGAGAAGGGCAACATCCTTAAGTAGTGGCAGTCGCACATCGTCGTATTTCTTATCGCTGAGGATCGTTTTGAAGGGAACTGGCGGGGAAAACTCATCGGCTCGATCTTCGGCAAAAAGATGTAGGGAGAAACCCTCACTCTCCTCTTCAATCTTCAATAACGGCACGACAGACTTGCGGGAGATATGCAGACGACTCAACCAGAGGGCAATATTGCCAGGCGTCTCTTTCTCATTAAAGGCGCCGGATGGTTTCCAGGTGCTGCCACAAAAGAAAAGTTCCGTGATATGGTCCGTATTCAACTCTGCTTTGCCCGCAGAAAATCTCCGGATAAGTGTATCCAGAAATACTGCACAGAGCGCCTTCACCTGTTCTTCGATTGAAAGTTGCGGTTTGCGGATCAGATCTGCCGGAGTCAGTACACATATCGCCTCGAAAAGAGTGCGTATTTCCGGTGTAAGCATGGCCGGAAGCCAGCGCATACGATAGCCGTCTTTAACGGCCAGCATCTCCGGCAAAATAGCCCCATTCTTCAACGAGGTCAGTACAAGATGCGCTGCAAGTGAGAGCACAAGCGCACCCCGATGATGGGAGTGAAGTTGCTTGCGCGGAAGTCTGTAGAGCATGGATAAAAGCTCCAACAACGTCTCATCAGAGCTGTAGGAGAACTGTTTATCAATGGTGGTAAGGTCAATGGATTCGACATGAAGATCTGCACCAAGCGATACATCCAGAGCTGTAAATAGATCAAGTGGCGCTTCCAGCCCATCCCAGCTTGCAAGTAGGCGGGTCGTCTCTTTTGCGGCGGTGTTCAGAAATCTCTCAAGGATAAGTCGAAAGTCCTTCTCCGGGTAAAACAGTGGTGATTCAGGAAGCAAGCCCGCCAATGCACCAGGGGTCTTCTCAAGCGTAGTGAAATCAAGGGATGCCAGATCTATGTCTATCGCGCCCGCGTGTTTTTCAGGGTGCGTTTTCAAAAGGAAATCCTTCACATCGGGAATCAGCGCCGCCTGTTTCTCTGTCTTAAAGCCCTTCTTTTCAAGTGCCTTAAAGAGATCAAATTCATGCAGATCGAAGAGGATAAACGGATTCTTATCAATCTCATTGGCAATCATATAAATTACAGCCGCGATATGTTTGCAGCAAGCTGCCCAGTCGGGGCAAGAGCATTGGGCGCCAATATCGCCCCAACTTTTCGGGAAAAGCGGAACCTTGCGGGCCTCAAATTCATCCAGTAGTGCCGGTGGCAGCTTGCGAATCAGAAGGTGCGAAAGAAGAAGCGGGTTGCCAGCAATACTTTCTACAACAGCCTTTTGCTGCGTTGCATTAAATGCTGTCAGTGAGATTTCAACTTTATACGGGGTACGACGCGAGCCCTGCACGCTCGCCTCAACCCGGTTGCCGAGAATGGAGAGCTGTTTAACCGAACCTTTGCGGGCATAACTCATGCCGCGTGGCAGGCGGTTGCTATAGTCTGTCCGCGCCAGCGCATCGAGCCACTTTTTTCCCCACCATGTATTGCCAAACGAGATGCGAGCCATGTGCAGAGCTCCTTTTCTAATATGTTGTTACTTCTGCCCACTACTGAGAACAGTGTCATGCCTTTCCTTGCACAGGCTAGGGTTGGCAGGGTGTCAATAAGCGAAGCGCATTGCACCGAATGTTGCGGAATGAATTGCCCGATTGATTTAATCAGCGCAATAATGATTGTGTTCTACGCAACCTAACTTTTCGACACTGAAATGGAGACTATAAGATTCTGGCTTTCGCTGTATGTGTTCGCTATCTGCTTGCTTAGGTTTCTTCCCTGTAGTTTCATTATTGTTTATTCAGGCAGCACTTTTTGAATTTTTTACCAGATCCACATGGACAAGGATCATTTCGGCCAATCTTGGGTGTTTTTCTGGCTACAGTATGTAATTGCGAATATTGCCTTATCATCTCTTCCCGCTCTAAACTTGTGGGAGTAGCCTCAGAAAAAGAAGCCCAGTTTTTCAGTTCATCCACTGCTTTGCCGATCAGGGTAAATTTCGCTCCATATCCATTTCGATTTGGCTCGAAATTGTCGGTGGCGAGCATTTCTTTTGCTAGCTCGCAAGCATCCACGTAGCCAGGGTCATACGCTCGTCTATCAGCAATGCTGCGCACATCTTCAGCCAGTTCGTTTAATCCGGCCTCTTGACAGCTGCAAATGAGAGATGAGTTAAACACCAGGTCTTCTCCATCGGCACGCGTCAGGGCTCTAAAATAGTCAATAACTTCTGCTCTGTTTAGCTCGCCCTCAAGCATCAGGATAATAGCTGCATTTAATCCCGCCAGACGACAGTAGACGTTAAGATTACGGTTATCGATGAGTGACTTCAGTAATGGCAGATTACCATCAAAAGTGGAAGCCAGAATGCGATCCAGCCCTTCTGTAACCAAATCCCCCATTGAATCAACTGCATCATCCCCTGGTGATGAGAAATAGTTGATTAGCAGCGGAAAAGCTGCTTTTTCTCGAGCCTCACCAACCAGATACATGGCAAGAAATATCAGGTCAGACTGTTCATTCTCCAGTAAATCTGGTGGGAAAGACAAAGCCTTCAGCAATTCGGGAGAAACTTCATCCCACTGTTTAATTGCTGCGGTCATCGCTTCCTTCGGAAGGCCATTGCTCAGTGAAGATAATGCATCAATAATGTCATTAGATTGCATGAAAACTCTCCTTTTTCGTGTGGCTAGGAGTCTGTCGGACTTAGGCAGCTGTAGCGAGAAATAGCGGGATTGAGTTGGTTTTAGCATTGATTCGAGGCGAATAACGGGTCTATTTAACGAGAATCAAGGCGAAAACCGGCCAATATCTGCTTTTTCGCAGTAAGTTGAGCTAAGTCCGACAGGCTCCTAGCGTTCAATATTAACGGATTTTATGACGGTTGTGGATTTTTTTGTAATAGAGTCTGGCTTAAACGTTTTCCAGACTGTTAATTGATAATCCGTATCTCTGAAGGCTCGGATGTAAGGGATGTTGCTGATTCCCGAATGCTTAATGTGCGCTATTTTAGTCTGGAGTTGCGGATGGTCGGGTGGTTTAATGTGTACTTCCTATTTTACATGAAGAGGCGGGGTGAAGCTTGGATAGTTCGGATGTGCGAATTCAGATTCCTGATTGGCTGAAACATTTTCCAGACGATGAACGCTCGATATTTGAAAGCGTTGATATGCGTATGCAGCTTGCAATTAGCTTATCTCGTCTCAATATTAAATATGGAACAGGCGGGCCCTTTGGAGCTGCTGTTTTTGATATGGATTCACATGCGCTGATTTCAACCGGTGTTAATCTGGTGGTGGCAAACAACTGTTCAATGGCACATGCGGAGATGGTGGCCATCAGTCGGGCCCAACAACAACTGGGAAGTTTCGATCTTGGTGCATCCGGACTTCCGCGTCTTGAACTGATTTCCAGTTGTGAGCCGTGCGCCATGTGTTTTGGTGCTTTGGCGTGGTCCGGCATCCGGCATTTGGTATGTGGCGCATTCGCGGAAGATGCGCGTGCGATTGGCTTTGATGAAGGGCCGAGACACCCGGCGTGGATCGAAGAGATGTTACGTCGCAATATTACCGTCAAAACGGGTATATGCAGGGATGAAGCGCGGGACGTGTTATCGGAATATCACCGGTCAAATGGGGTGATTTATAATGCCCGTCAGGGATAATGTTGATTCGCTCGTGCTGTTTTCGGCACTTGTTACTTTTTATTGTTGAAAGGGCTGTAAAGCAGAACCACAGGCGTGACCGGAAGACCAGGCCCATTGAAAGTTGAAGCCACCCAGGTGGCCAGTGACGTCTACGACCTCGCCAATGAAATGCAATCCTGCAACTCTTTTCGCTCCCATCGTGGTGGAGGATAACTCATTTGTGTCGATGCCGCCGAGTGTGACTTCTGCCGTTCGGTAGCCTTCGCTGGCAGCCGGTTTGAGATGCCAGTGGTGTAAGGCATTGCTTGTCTTGTCAATATCAGTGCTGCGTAATTGCTCCAGCTTCATGTCGGTGATGACGCTGTTGCAGAGCAGGCGAACCAGTCGTTTGGCCAGGGGCTGACTGATGAGAGAAGATAATGCGGTCGAAAGTTGTGCTTGCGGGCGCTGGCTTTGACATGCTTTGAGTTCATCTTCGATGTTAAGTTCGGGCAATAAATCAATAGTAATGGACTCTCCCGGTTGCCAGTAGGAGGAGATTTGTAAAATTGCCGGACCGGACAGGCCGCGATGGGTGAACAACATGGCTTCTTTGAAGCTGTATGTGCCACACGACGCTCTGACATCCAGAGAAATGCCGGCCAGCTCGTGCAGGGCGGATTTTTCTTCGCCGGTGAAGGTGAGCGGTACCAGTCCGGCACGCGGCGTAATGATGCGCAGTCCGAATTGTTCGGCCAGTTTCAGACCGAACGGTGTGGCACCCATTTTGGGGATGGATAAACCGCCGCTGGCGATGACCAGCTGTCTGCCGGAGAATAGTCCCCGATTGGTGTGAATGTTAAATGCCTGCGCATGATCAATCTTGTCGATGCTGGTTTGAGTTTGAATGGTGACATCACCAGCGCGGCACTGGGTGATTAACATGTCGAGGATATCACGGGCAGAATTGTCGCAAAACAATTGACCATGCTCCCGTTCATGCCATGCAATGCCGTGCGCTTCCACCAAATCAAGGAAATCGGCTGAAGAAAAACGAGCCAAAGCGGATTTGCAAAAGTGCGGGTTGGTAGAGATGAAATGCTCCGGGCCAGCGAAGTGGTTGGTGAAATTACAGCGCCCACCACCGGAAATCAGGATTTTCTTTCCTGCTTTTTCTGCATGATCCAGCAACAGAATTCGCAGCCCCCGTTTTCCCGCGATGGCGGCACACATCAGTCCGGCAGCGCCGGCGCCGATGATGATGGCATCATAAGGACGTGATGGTTGATGAGACATCAGGCTTGGCCGGTATGCTCTGCGATTACAGATCAGAAACGCTGATGCTGGTCAAAACACCGTGCAAGCTCTGGTTGCGAGCATAAAGCAGGCGGGTAAGGAAAAAAGACACATGTTTTAATTTAATCAGCATCAATAGCATGATTAGGCTGGAAATGCCCATAGCCCACAGGCCGCCGGACAATCCCTTGTCGACCAGCATGGCGTAAGTGAAGAAATAAACGCAAAGTGTGATGGTGAAGGTGGTGCCGATCACAACGGCGATATTTTCCTGAATACGTTTAATTTTTTCCAAAGCGTCTTCTCTGGATAACTCGCTCATGGGTGACCTCCTGACGATGTGGCCGCGATAGTAACCTGACGCATCGCTTGCGGCTATTTTCATCTTGGCCGGGGGTGAAATTGCGGGAATACGCTTGACCGGTTACAGGTTCTACGCATGATGCGCGTATGTTTTTGACAGGGATAGATCAGGAATCATGGACGCCGGTTCGGGAGTGGCAAGCGGATAAAGTCGGCGTGCCAAGGGATATGGCGGCTATTTTGACCGTCACATCTTCATTGACCCGCTTTCTTGAGCGGCACTACCGTATGGTGGTGAAGGTTCGCTTGCATGATCAGTTTGTCGATCAGATGGAAGCAGGTGAAGCAATGCTTCTCGGAGCGCAGCCCTATGAACCGGCTATGCGTCGGCGTGTCTCGCTTATGCATCGGGATTCGGTGATGTTTGATGCAGAGTCTGTTTTACCTCTGGATACACTGCCTGCTGATTTGATTGATGATCTGGAAGCAGGCAAGAGGCCGTTGGGCAATCTTCTGCTGGATCGCGGCTTGTTCCTGTCACGCTCTGATTTGAGCATTATGCGGATTTCCGAGGGGCATGCGCATGCCGGTTGCTGGGCCAGAAGATCAGTGCTTCGATCTGAATCCGGTACGCGGGCGCTGGTTGTTGAAGTGTTTCGCGATGAAATCTGGCAGCGACTGGATTTATTGCGCAGCCGCCGCTGATTTTCACCTTGGCACTAATTTTCATTGAAGCTTTATCTTTAAGGGCTAGGCTCAGCCCGACTTAAGGGGGCGACTGGTTTCGACGAAGATACTGAACCCTTTGGTGCATGTCGGGCAGGCACGCCCGTTACCCAGGCCATTTGCAATAATTGCAAACGACGACGTAGAACTAGCTTACGCTGCGTAAGTTACCCCGCTCGCGATGTGTCCATTCATTTCGAATCCGGGGCCAATTAAATGGAATCGCCACACAGGGTTGTTGACTCGTGATCATGTGGGTTAAAAAGCAACGGATCGACTCTCCGGGTACTTTGTCTGTTAAGTTTCCGAAGAGTGCTGAATTAACAGACTAAACATGTAGATCCATTGGCTGATGGTTTTCGGACGTGGGTTCGAATCCCACCGCTTCCACCAGTATAAAGCTCCTGATTTATCAGGAGCTTTTTTTGTTTATTTGATCAGCACTTTATACTGGACAGTAAAGCTGGGATTGCTGCCTGTGTTTGCGTTCATGGTGCCATCCAGTATGATTTTAAAAGCCTTGATGTTGGGGTCATGTCCAGATCCGTCATCAACAGCTATATGCGAGAAAGGTGCACTTCCCGTGTTGGAATAAGTGACAGAAGCAGCCGTTCCAGGCATTCCTGACGGGTTTGCACCATCTGAAAATTGAAAGATGTTACCATTACCAAAGGGATCAAGAGCGAGGCTGGTAAACTGACTGAGCAGATCTGTAATGATCACATTTGTTGCAACGCCACTACCAGTATTTACGACTGTTACAGAGTATGTCAATGTGCTTCCCGGCTTGGCTGTTGATGCATTTGCCAGTTTAAGGACGGTCAGTTGAGGTAGTCCCGCAATTGGTAATTGATAGTCTTCGGCCTCACCATTGATCGCTGAACCTGTTGGCGTTGCCGTGGTGACAGCTGTATCTGTTGTCAGTCTCAGGCGTAAATAAGCAGTTCCCGGGGTGAGACCTGAGAGGCCTGTCCAGTTAAGCGTTACAACAGTGTTATTGCTTCCCATGGGTACAGCGATTGAAGCTGATTCGCTAGTTTCAAAGGTGCCATTTTTATTGAAATCGATCCATCCGAACAGGGTGGCGGCAGCTGTTGTTGTATTCGTGGTGTAGACATCAACACTAAAAGAAGCGGCTGTATCGGATATAAAGGTGAGTCCCGGCGCACTGTCCTCATCGTCGATGCCGCCTGCCGGATCGCCGGGTGTATCATCATCGGTAGCATTGCCATTGGCATCGACACCGTCGCCCCAGTTGCCTGTGTCGTCATCGGTGGTGGTGCCGAGGAAAAGGTTGTTGACCATTTTGTGATCGGTTGCGCCATAGCTGACTGGCGCATCTCCGAAGTCGTATCCGGGTTTCATACACTTGTAGGCATCAAGTATGTTGGCTGGGGTCAAAACTGAATAATAATAGGCTGCTTCATCCATCAGGCCGGCATAGTAGCTATTGGTGGCGTTGTTGTTGAAAATATCTCTGGTATTGCTGGCACCGAAAGCACCAGGATCTCGATGCCGCCGGATATCTCCCAGGCCGGTTGCCAGTGTGCCCACGGAAACTCCGTCAATGTATAATATGGCATTGCCATTGGCGTAGGTGAAAGCAATGAAATGCCACTTGCTATCGGTTGGATATGGAGCCGAGAATGTCGAAGCCGCAGCACCCCGGTCACGCATGGATGCTTCCAGATTGGTGCCATTGAGACGAAGGATAATGCCCATTCGTCTGTTGCGATTGTTGTCATCACCGCCTTCCTCGTAGATGGTCTGGATACCTGTCAGAGACGTTGGTTTTACCCATAACATGATCGACAGATTGATGAAGGCATTGGTCATGAAGCCGGTATTGGTGCTGTACTGCAGCAGGTTGGTGGTGCCATTAAACGATGCGGCTTGTGCGGAAATATAATCAAGCGTGTTAAATGTCACTGTACCGGCATGAAGATTGTAAAGTCCTCCGGCATCATTGGTGTTGCCATCCCAGGGGTAATGCGGAGTCTGGCATAGCTTTGACCGGCCACCAGTCCGCTGAGTCCTGTCCAGTTCAGGGTGGCGATACCGTTGGTTATACCTGTTGCGACTGAAGTGCTTGCCGCCTCGCCCGCTTCAAAGCTGCCATTGCCATTTAAATCTATCCAGCCGATCAGGGAAGCGGTGCTGCCGGTGTTGTTGGTAACGTACACATCAATAGCATAACTGCCGGAAGCAAGTGTTAACGGGGAGAAGATTACCACGCCATCTTCATCAGCTGAGCCTGCCAGATCATCGCCATCGGCATTTACACCCGGAACTCCGTCCGCCTCGGTGTCGGGTTGTAATAAACCCATGAAGATGTTGGCGCTGATGCCGTGACTGGCACCACCACTGGCGGAAAGTGTCTGATACGTGTCAGGCGCATCGCCATAATCAGGTGATGCGATGATAGGTATTGAATAATCCTCGACTTCACCATCGCTTGCTGCTCCTCCCGGTGTGGCTGTGGTCATGCCTGCATCAGTGGAAAGTCGTAAGCGGACATAGGTGTTGCCGACAGTTAGTCCGGCGAGACCGGTCCAGTTCAGTACAGTTGCGCCAGCAACGGTTCCGGTCGGGATGGTGGCTGTGGCAGCCTCTGTCGCTTCAAAGAAACCATTTTTATTGAAATCGATCCAACCGATCAGCTTTGCCGGGCTGCCGGTGGTGTTGGTGGTGGATACAGTCACGTTGTAGGCTGTGGAAGACGTGGTCAGTGTTCCGAAACCAGCTACGCCATCTTCATCATCTATTCCCGCAAGATCGTCACCATTTGCGCCGGGACCGGGAACGCCGTTTGATTCGGCATCCGCTGCACCGGCACCCATAAACAACGTGTTGTACACAAGATGACTGGGGCCGCCACTGGCAGCGAGCGTTTTATAACTATTGGGAGCATCGCCATAATCCGGTGCAGGGCTGATGGATAAAGCGTAGTCCTCGACTTCGCCATCAACAGCATTGCCTCCAGGCGTTGAAACGGTGATGCCGATGTCGGTGGTAAGACGAAAGCGGGCATAGGTGTTGCCGCCGACAAGGCCACTAAGCCCGGACCAGTTCAGAATGATATTTCCATTCACTGTGCCGGTTGGGACAGATGCTGTTGCACCTTCAGTTGCATCGAACTGTCCGTTGCCATTGAAATCAATCCATCCGGTCAATATTGCGGCTACACCGGAGGTGTTGTTGGCAACAAGTGTCACGTTATAGCTGGTTGCTGAGGCCGATAATACAGGAAATAAGGCAATGCCATCTTCATCATCGGGAACGCCCGATATGTCATCTGCATCAGCGGCTATGCTGGGGGTACCAGTGATCTCATTATCCGGCATGGTTGTGCCCAGAAAGATAGTTGTATCGATGCCATGGCTGGGGCCGCCATTTGAAGTGAGTGTGCGGTAGGTGTCTGGCGCATCACCGAAGTCAAAACCTGCGAAGGTGTTGGTGCTGAAAATCAAATGAAAAAATACGGCAGAGTCCCACTGGCGATCTCCTGCATCTGCTACTGCCGCTTTGACATGATAAGTTGCGCCCGGAGTTACATTGATTGGCTTGTAGAGGTAGTTGGTCCATCCATCCAGTTCCAGATTGGTATTTGTGGTAGCAACAGTGGCATTGCCGCCAGAAGTGTTGCCGTTACTGTTATCTGTATAATAGGCGGTGTTGGTCAGGCTGCCGCAATTGCCGATGTTGCCATTTATACCAACAACTCCGGTATTGACCCAGTTGATCGTGGTGAGGTCGCCTGCCGCTGTTTTTGCGAAGTTGTCGGCTCCTAATGTGTAGGCTCCGGCAATGCCAGGACCACTGACAAAAATACCGACGGTATCATTGAATGGGGAGCAGACATATTCCGGGAATTCATCAGAACCAAACTGAAAAGGAATGGCCATGATGGGCTTGCTGGGGACAATATCGAACTCAATGGCCACGTATTCGCCATTGGCTGTTTGTGGCTCAAGTGCCACCATATCCGCATCGCTGACAGGCGCAGGGCAAAGTGTATTGGTCCAGTTTGATGCATTGTTTGGAGAAATAATGGGATTGGCAGCAGCATTGAAAGCGCCGCTTCCCAGGACTACGCCATCCGTATCGCCGAGTACCGGGCCGGGACCGGTGGCTGTTGTGCCCTGGCTGAACAGGCCAATCGCCGGACTTACATTACAGCCATTATTCACGATAACGAGGTTGGAAATGGTGACGCCAGACCCTTGCAGAGCTGCTTGAATGGATGCAGTAGTGACGCCGCCTGTCACCATGTCCTGTACAACAATAGCGTGCGCGCTATTGGTGAAAAACAAGGCTGTTAGTCCAAGTATGAAATGTGAATTGTACAGTTTCATACCAATACCATAGGTGAAAATGACAATTATGCCCGTGTAATAGTTTACAATAATCAACAGGTAATAAAGCATTTATTCTCTGTTAATGAATCGCCAGAGGATATCAACGTTGGATCAATCCGGTTTATAGCAGGAAATTTAAGACGCCCACTTGATCCAATGGGGAATTCAATAAATTGCAGCTTACTGAGTTTAACAATGAACTGGGAGACCGTCCGAGAATGGAAGGACCTGCTGCGGAAAATGCAAGCAGCATTCGTCTCAAATGAATTGAAAAACTGACTCAATCCCGCTTTCACTCACGATGCTTTATGTTCTCAAACAGTCTCATGGGAAGATAGAAGGGCGGTAGGCTGAAGTGTAATTCCCTATGTGAACTAGGGTTTAAGTATAGCTTAACAGCCTCTTCATGGTTGAAGTGCAGGGGGGTTGATGATAGAACTCCGGCTGCGAAAATGAGTAGGCTCTGTTGAAATCGGGAATGACAGAGCGGGCTTTTGTATTATCCTAGATTGTTTTTCGTTTCAGGGAGGGGTTTATGGGATCGGCATACCTAGCAAATGAATATGCACCCATTTTTATCTTTATATTAATCGCTTTGGGAATGGGCGCAGCACCGCTGGTGTTGACCATGCTGGTTGCTGAGCAAAATCCGGATGACGAAAAGCTTTCGGCTTACGAGTGCGGTTTCGAGGCATTTGAAGATGCGCGTATGCACTTCGATGTTCGCTTCTACCTGATTGCGATTCTTTTCGTTATATTCGATCTTGAAACAGCATTTTTGTTTCCGTGGTCCGTTGTGTTAAATGAGATCGGCTTCTTCGGCTTTGTCGAAATGATGCTGTTTCTGGTTATTCTCCTGGTTGGTTATATTTATGCTTGGAAAAAAGGAGCCTTGCAATGGGAATAGAAGGTCTTCTTGATAAAGGGTTTGTTACTACAAATCTCGATAAGGTTATCAATGCGGCGCGTGCGGGGTCGATCTGGCCGATGACGTTCGGTCTGGCTTGTTGTGCGGTTGAATTTATGCATGCGGGAGCCTCACGTTACGATATGGATCGATTCGGCATTGTTCCACGGGCGTCACCAAGGCAATCGGATTTGATGATTGTTGCAGGCACTTTGTGTAACAAGATGGCACCGGCTTTGCGTAAAGTGTACGACCAGATGGCAGAGCCACGTTGGGTGATTTCGATGGGTTCATGTGCCAATGGCGGTGGCTATTATCACTATTCTTACGCCGTAGTGCGCGGGTGCGACAGGGTGGTGCCGATCGATGTATATGTGCCGGGCTGTCCGCCGACAGCAGAGGCATTGCTCTATGGCTTTATTCAGCTTCAGGAAAAAATTAAGCGAACAAATACAATTGCGCGGTGATCTATGAGTGATACGGGAAAAAGTCAGTCTATATCGTCCGAAATTGAGGCTTTAAGAAGTCAATTCGGAGATGCGGTGCTGGATGTAAAAGAGGGGCTGGATTGCTCCGTTGTATATCTGGATAAGTCGGTGTTGGTAGAGGCGTGTATCAGCTTACGAGATGATCATGGGTACGATGAGCTGATTGATATTTGTGGTGTGGATATGCTGGAGCATCCGGCGTATGTACAAGGTGAGCCGCGTTTTGAAGTTGTCTATCACATGTTGTCGGTGAAATTTAACAAGCGCTTTAGGATGAAAGTAAGGGTTCATGATCGGGAGTTGGTGGATTCTGTGGTGGAAGTGTGGCCGACGGCTAACTGGTTTGAACGCGAGGCGTTCGATTTGGTCGGTATTATTTTTAATCATCATCCGGATTTGCGTCGCATACTTACTGATTATGGCTTCGAAGGGCATCCTTTGCGCAAAGACTTTCCTGTTGTCGGTCGGGCTGAATTGTTCTTTGATGAGCTCCAGTGGCGCTGTGTGTACAAGCCCAATAAAGTAGAGAATCGCGTGTTGATACCCAAGACGTGGCCGGGGGTAGATCGTGGCTGAGATTAAGAATTACACGCTGAACTTTGGTCCACAGCATCCATCGGCACACGGCGTGTTGCGTTTGGTGCTGGAGCTTGATGGTGAGGTGATTGAGCGCGCGGAACCGCATATCGGCTTGCTGCATCGTGGTACGGAAAAACTTTTTGAGCAAAAAACTTATTTGCAGAATGTACCGTACTTTGATCGTTTTGATTACGTGTCGATGATGGCTAATGAGCATGCTTATGCGCTGGCTGTTGAAAAAATGCTCGGCATCGAGGCTCCGGAACGGGCTCAGTATATCCGTGTAATGTTTGCTGAATTGACGCGTATTTTGAATCACTGTTTGTGGCTGGGCGCAGTTGGACTTGATATCGGTGCGATGACCGTGTTCCTGTACTGTTTCCGTGAGCGTGAAGATATTTTCGATTTTTATGAAGAAGTATCCGGTGCGCGTATGCATGCGGCATATTTTCGTCCGGGTGGTGTAGCCAGAGATTTACCGGATGGCTTGCTTGATAAAATCAAAGGGTTTACTGAGCGTTTTCCCGGTTATGTGGATGAATATGAAACACTGCTGACTGAAAACCGCATATGGAAACAGCGTAATGTTGATGTCGGTGTAGTTGATGCGGAAACAGCACTGGCCTGGGGCTTTTCGGGGCCGATGCTGCGTGGTTCCGGTGTCGAGTGGGATCTTCGCCGTAAGCAGCCTTATGATGTCTATGATAAGCTGGATTTTGAAATACCAATCGGTGCGACAGGCGATTGTTATGATCGTTATCTGGTGCGCGTGGAAGAAATGCGCGAGTCAAACAAGATTGTTCAGCAATGTATCGAGTGGCTGGCGAATAATCCCGGCCCTATCAAGATAGATGATTATCGCCTTACCAGTCCCCCGCGCGCTGCGATGAAGGGCGATATGGAAGCATTAATTCATCACTTTAAATATTTTTCAGAGGGTTATCACGTGCCTGAAGGTGAGATATATCAGGCGGTTGAACATCCAAAGGGTGAATTTGGCGTGTATATTGTATCAGATGGTTCGAATAAACCTTATCGTATGAAGGTGCGTGCATCAGGCTTTGCTCATATCGAAGCGCTGGATTATATGTGTAGAGGTCACATGATTGCTGATGTGGTGACCATTCTGGGTACACAGGATATCGTGTTTGGGGAGGTCGATCGATGAGTGAACAAAGGGTTCAGTTTAGCGATCAACGCCTGAAAGAAATCGCGATGCTGGTTAAAAGATATCCGGCTCCAAGGTCAGCGTTATTGCCGGTTTTGCATATGGCGCAGGAAGATTTTGGTTACCTGTCTATGGATGTTCAACAATTGGTGGCCGATTTGTTGGGCTTGAGGCTGATGGTGGTGCGGGAAGTGGTTACCTTTTATACCATGTTTCGCGAAAAACCATGCGGCAAATATCTGCTGGAAGTATGTACCAATGCCGGTTGTATGCTAAATGGTGCCAATGAACTGGTCGCTCATATGTGCAAGACGTTGAATATCAAAGTGGGTGAAACCACCCCGGATGGATTGTTTACAGTCACCGAAGTGGAATGCGCCGGAGCTTGTGCTGGTGCACCGGTTGTTCAGGTCAATAATATTTATCATGAAAAGGCAACTCCGGAGTCGATGGATGACTTGATCAGGAGCGCCCGTTCGCAGGAGGGTGTAGCATGACCATTTCATCAGATCCTTCCAAGGTTACAGCGATTTGTTTTGATCGGATTAACATTCCGAATCAAAATAAGCTATCCGTAGCGCGTGAAAACGGTGCATACAAGTTTTTGTCAACCGTGTTAAAAGAATTCGATAGCGATAAAATTATCAGTGAAGTTAAAACCTCAGGCCTGCGTGGCCGTGGTGGAGCCGGCTTTCCAACCGGCCTGAAGTGGTCGTTTGTACCGCGCAATACCGGCAAACCAATTTATCTTTTATGTAATGCCGATGAAGGCGAGCCGGGCACTTTTAAGGATCGCGATATTATGCGTTTTGATCCGCACCTGCTGATTGAAGGTATGATCATGGCCGGTTTTGCGCTCGGCGTACATGATGCATATATCTATATCCGAGGTGAATTCCTGCATGAGGCTAATGTTTTGAATGCAGCCATTGAAGAGGCTTATGCGGCAAACTTGCTTGGCGAAAATATTCTCGGAACAAATTATTCATTAAATCTGACGGTTCATCGGGGTGCAGGGGCTTATGTTTGCGGTGAAGAAACGGCTCTGATTGAGTCACTCGAAGGCAAACCCGGACGTCCACGCTTTAAACCGCCTTTTCCTGCCGTCGAAGGCTTTTATGCTTGCCCCACTGTTGTGAATAATGTTGAAACCCTGGCAACAATTCCTGCCATTCTGGAGTTCGGCGGGGCCTGGCATGCGGCTATAGGAAAGCCGAATAATACCGGCATGAAGATTTTTTCTGTGTCCGGACATGTGAATAAACCCGGTAACTATGAAGTGCCTTTGGGTACAACATTACGTTCGCTGATCGAAAATCAGTGCGGTGGCCTTCAGCATGGTTCTGTGCCCAAGGCAATTATCCCCGGTGGGTCTTCCACGCCGTGGATTCTGGCCGAGCATTATGATGTTCCATTGACCTATGACGATATCGTAAAGGCGGGCTCCTTCCTTGGTTCCGGAGCAATTATCGTCATGGATGAAACCGCTGATATGGTTGCATTAACCCGTCGTCTGACGCATTTCTACGCCCATGAGTCATGTGGGCAATGTACGCCATGCCGTGAAGGTACCGGCTGGGTTGAACGTGTGATGACCCGTGTGGAAAATGGCTCAGGCTGTGAAGCTGATCTTACCGTGCTGAAAGAAGCGTCCGAGCATATGGCCGGACGTACCATATGTGCCTTGGCCGATGGTGCGGCTGCTCCTGTTCTTTCGCTGCTTAAGCATTTTCCTGATGAAGTTCGCAGTCATCTGAAGGAGAAGGTTGCATGACAACGTTATTCATTAATGATGAAGAAGTAACCGTAACCGCTGGCACCAGTATTCTGGAAGCATGTCGTAAGCATGGCGCTGACGTTCCCTATTTTTGTTATCACCCTGAACTCAGTGTGGCAGCAAACTGCCGAATGTGTCTGGTTGAAGTTGAGGGTTTTGCAAAACCGGCTGCTTCCTGCTGCACACCTGTTTCGGAAGGAATGAAAGTTCGCACACAGAGCGAAGGTCTGAGTAAAGATCGTCAAATGGTGATGGAGTACCTGCTGATTCATCATCCCCTTGATTGCCCGGTTTGTGATCAGGGCGGCGCCTGTAAATTACAGGACTACACGATTACCCATGGTGCTAATCATGGCCGCTATGCCGAAGAGAAGCGTGCGGTGGTTGATCACGATCTTGGTCCATTTGTAAGCACTTGTATGACTCGTTGCATCCATTGCACACGCTGTGTTCGCTTTGCCGATGAAATTGCCGGTACCGGAGATATGGGCATTCTGAATCGTTCGGATCACATGAAAATTGATGGTATTGTTGAGGAAGCCTTAGAATCCGAACTGTCAGGCAACCTGGCTGAGATTTGCCCGGTTGGTGCGTTGCTGGATAAACCTTCGCACGATGTGTCACGCCCATGGGAAGTAACGCGACATAAAAGTACCTGCACCCAATGTCCGCAGGGTTGTGATATCGTCATTGAATCCCGTGGTAAGGAAGTGATTCGTATCAAGTCAGACCATGAAGGTGTTGAATCCTGGATTTGTGACCGTGGACGTTATGTATATGACGCATTTCGTTCTGTTCATAGAATCAGTCAGCCAACAATCAAGGAAGGCGATGGCAGTGTTGCCGTAGCTTGGGATGAAGCCTTTGCTCATGCTGTGAATATTCTGAAAGATAAAAAAGTAGGCATAGTTTTTTCTCCCTACTGGAGTGTCGAAGGACTGGCGTCGATCAGGATGCTTAAAGATGTTGCGTTCAAAGATGCTAAAGTTGCTTTTGATTTGCATCGGCGTGATATGCGTATGTTTGCATTTGAAGAGGGTTTCGGCTCATCGACTGAGGATATTGTTGAAGCTGATGAAGTGGTTATTCTGGGTTCCGATTTGCGCCAGCGATTACCTATTCTGATGCAAATGTTACGTAAGCGCTCCAATGAAGGTAAATCAGTTTCTCGTATTGGCGCTATGCACTACCGCACCAATAGCGAGTTGAGTAATGATCAGATTATTCGCCCGCGCGACTGGCATGCAGTAATCGCCAGAGCTATGCAGCAATTGATCGATCAGGGTAAACCGGCAGCGGGCATGAAAGAATGGATGGCTAAGGTCACCGATCGACATGAAGCAGGTAAAGTGCTGGCAGATGCATTGCTTGCTGATACTTGCTGTTTGCTGGTAGGTGAAGAAATTCGTTCACACGTTGATGCCGCATCGTTGATTTTTGGTCTGGATATGTTGATGCGTGCCTCAGGCCATGGCGAAGTGGGTCGTGACGGACGTAACCTTATTCCTGAGGGTATGAATGCGCAGTTGTTATCGGCTGTGTTTGGTGACGTTCGCGTCAGTGTGGGTGAGTTGCTTGATGCAGCCAACGATGGTGATATTGAAGCATTGCTGCTGATCGGCAGCGATCCGCTGGGTGATGGTTTGTTCCCTGTAGAAGCAAAACGTGCGATGGGCAAAGTTCCTATGGTGCAGGTGGGAGCAATTGCCGGGCAGATTTCAGTGTTTGCAGATGTACAGTTACCTGCGGCGGCATACTCTGAAGTAGAGGGAACTTTCATTAATCAGGAAGGTCGGATTCGCGTTGCTACACAGCCATTGAAATCATTGGGAGAAGAGCGGGCGCTATGGAAAATTATGATGCGTCTGGCTCAGGATCTCGGTTTTGAAGCGCCGGCAGTATCTCTTGATGGCGTTCGCGAGGCGATTGCACAATACATTCCTGAATTGAAAGATGTCTGGGCCGGTAAAGCCGATGGTGGCTGGAAGGTGCCAGTGAAGCGTAATCGTATTGCTGAGATGTTACCCAATGATATCGAACCGGCGATGGCATTGGACGTTGTGAGCCGTTATTCCATGTATCGCGAAGGTGCCTGGGTGAGAGCCTCCGCATCTTTGGCAGAGGCTGGGCGATTACATGCGCTTGACGATGTTATCGTTCACCCCGACACATTGGCTGCATTAGGTTTGAAAGCGAATGATAAATGTACATTCCAAACCAGCAACGGGGCCTGTCAATTTGTCGCAGGCACACGTGATGACGTTTCTCCAGGCGTGCTGTTTGTTTCAAAACGTGGTGTTGCGGGAGATTTATCGAGCGAAACAATGGTCAACCTGTCCAAAGGGGGAGCTTAATCATGGCGTGGTCTGATGTTGGATTAACAACGTTGCTGTGGGTGCTGGAAATTCTGGCAATTGCAGTCCCTGTTGCATTATCTGTGGCGTATATTACCTATGCGGAACGCCGGGTGATTGGTTGGGTACAGGTCAGAAAGGGCTGTAATCGCGTTGGCCCGCATGGGTTACTGCAACCGCTGGCGGATGGATTGAAACTGTTTCTGAAAGAAACGATCATTCCGACAAATTCGAATAAGTTGTTGTTTGTTGCTGCGCCGGTGATTGCACTTATTCCGGCTTTGGTTGCATTTGCTGTCGTACCGTTTGGCGAAACGACATTCTTTAATGTTTGGGAAACAACACATACGATGGCGATTGCCGATCTGAACGTTGGAATACTGTACATCATGGCGATCTCAAGTTTGTCTATTTATGGCATTCTGATCGGTGGTTGGGCATCAAACTCAAAGTATGCACTTATTGGTGCTGTGCGAGCGACATGCCAGATGATTTCGTATGAAATTGCCATGGGTTTTGCGCTGGTGTGTGTGCTGATGCTCTCAGGTAGCATGAATTTATCCGCCATCGTCCATGCTCAGGATGGTGGTTTCTGGCACTGGTACATTATACCTTTGTTTCCGATGTTTTTGGTTTACTTTATTTCGGGTTGTGCTGAAACCGGGCGTACGCCGTTTGACTTGATTGAAGGTGAGGCTGAACTGGTGGCTGGTCACATGGTTGAGTATTCAGGTATGTGGTTCGCGACGTTCTCACTGGCTGAGTATGGTGCATTGATTCTGATCAGCCTGATGACGTCGATTCTGTTCCTGGGTGGTTGGAATGCTCCGATCCCTGCACTTGATTTTATTCCGGGAACTATCTGGCTTCTGGCAAAAACATCATTCTTTATTTTTGTGTTTATTTGGATTCGTGCGACATTCCCGCGCTATCGATACGACCAGATGATGCGTTTAGGCTGGAAAGTATTTCTGCCCTGGACACTGGCCTGGATTGCAGTGTTGGGTATCTTTACCTATACGCCATTTTTGTCTGACATTATCGGCTACTACCAGCCGTGGAGGCCCTAAATGCAGATGATTAAACGTGCCTTTAAGACCTGGTTATTATGGGAGCTTGTCATTGGTTTATCACTGACGGGACGCTATATGTTCAGGAAAAAAATTACGGTTGAGTATCCGGAACAAAGAACACCGTTATCGCCACGTTTCCGTGGTTTGCATGCCCTGCGTCGCTACGATAGTGGAGAAGAACGCTGTATTGCCTGTAAATTATGCGAAGTGGTTTGTCCGGCACTGGCTATTGTTATTGAATCTAAAGAGCGTCAAGACGGCAGCCGGCGGACAACTCGATATGATATTGATTTGACCAAATGTATTTATTGTGGCCTGTGTCAGGAAGCATGCCCGGTGGATGCTATTGTGGAAACGCAGGAATTTGAGTATGCCACTGAAACACGTGATGCCTTGTATTATACCAAGGAGATGTTGCTGGATGTGGGTGATCGACTTGAGGCGCAAATTACTGCGAACCTTAAAGCCGATGAACGTTACCGTTAATCAATAGGGAGGGAGAATGCTCGAAGCAGGATTCTTTTATTTATTTGCCGGACTGGCTGTGCTTAGTGGTGCCGGCGTTGTTTTGGTTCGGAATACAATGTATTCCGTGCTTTGGCTGATTTTCTGCTTTTTCAATTCAGCGGGCTTGTTCTTCCTGCTTGATGCAGAATTTATCGGTATTGTACTGATTCTGATTTATGTCGGCGCGGTGATGGTACTGTTCATGTTTGTCATCATGATGCTTGAAGTGAACAGGGAAAAGTACAAGGAAATGTCACTTCAGTATTTACCTGCCGGTGCGATGATTGCGATTATATTGTTGATTGAGTTTATCGGTGCTTCCGCCAGTGGTGTGTTTAATACGGAGACGATTGCCGCTGTGGGTCATCTGGGTAAAGATGTGAACAATACCGTTGAAATCGGCAAAATTTTGTACACCCAGTATCTTTTAGGTTTTGAAATTGCTGCGATAATATTACTGGTAGCTCTGGTTGGTGCCATTGTGCTGACCCTGCGTACGAGAAAAGACGCCAAGTATCAAAACATGACCAAACAGGTAAAAACGCGCAGAGAAGACCGTGTTCGTAAAGTGAGGTTGGAATCATGATTGGTTTATCGGATTACCTGATCGTTGCAGCCTGTCTGTTTTCTCTGGGTGTCATCGGATTGTTCCTGAATCGCAGGAATGTGATCACCATTCTGATGTGTATTGAATTAATCCTGTTGGCTGTAAACCTCAATTTTGTGGCCTTTTCACATTATCTGAATGATTTGGCAGGTCAGATTTTTGTGTTTTTTGTGCTGACAGTGGCGGCCTCCGAGGTGGCGGTGGGTCTGGCAATTCTGGTGGCATTTTATCGCACACGACGTTCGATTGATGTTGATGATATCAACACGTTGCAGGGATAAGGGGGAGAGGACGTGCAAGAGGTCTTAAATACAACTGAATTGCTCGCAATTCCGGCACTGCCACTGATAGCCGCATTAATCGTTGGCTTGTTTGGCTGGGCTTTAAAAGAAACATTGTCGCACACCATTACCACCGCAAGCGTTATTGCTTCTGCAGCCTTGTCCATCCATGTGTTTACGCAGGTTCTGGATGGTTCGAGTTATTACGGAAACTTCTGGGAATGGATGATTTCCGGTTCGTTTAAAGTGCCTGTAGGTATGATGATCGATCAATTGACTGCAATCATGATGATCACGGTAACCATCGTATCTGCCTGTGTGCATATTTATACCATTGGTTACATGCATGGCGATCCGGGATATTCGCGCTTTTTTGCCTATATTTCCGGCTTTACTTTTTCGATGCTGGTACTGGTGATGGGTAATAACTTTTTCACGCTGTTCTTTGGCTGGGAAGCGGTTGGTTTGGTTTCGTATCTATTGATTGGCTTCTGGTTCAAGCGAGAAAGTGCCAATTTTGCCTCTTTAAAAGCTTTCATTGTTAACCGTGTGGGTGATTTTGGCTTTGCAGTAGGTATTTTGGCGATCTGGTATTACTTTGGCACCATCGATTATCGCGAGGTGTTTGATCACGTAGAAACCTTTGTCGCTCAGGGGCATATGCTGAGCTTTATGGGCTGGCAGATGGATGCGATAACCTTTATTTGTCTGGCATTATTTGTTGGTGCAATGGGTAAATCCGGTCAGGTGCCGCTGCATGTCTGGCTTCCGGATTCGATGGAAGGCCCAACGCCGATTTCAGCGTTGATCCACGCTGCAACCATGGTGACTGCGGGTGTGTTTATGGTGGCGCGTTGTTCCCCGATGTTCGAATTCTCTGAAACGGCTCTGGCTGCGGTGACACTGGTGGGTGCTATCACGGCCTGGATGTGTGCGACCATTGGCCTGGTGCAGAACGACATCAAGCGGGTTATTGCATACTCTACCTGTTCACAGTTGGGATATATGTTTGTGGCCTGTGGTGTCTCTGCCTATTCGGTTGGCATCTTTCACTTGATGACCCATGCCTACTTTAAAGCGTTGCTGTTCCTGGCGGCCGGTTCTGTGATTCATGCCGTGATGGCTGAACAGGATATTCGTAAAATGGGGCAATTGCGTAAATATATGCCAGTCACCTACATCACGATGCTGATTGCAGCTTTAGCGCTATCCGGTATTCCTCCATTTGCTGGCTACTGGTCGAAGGATCTCATTATTGAAGCTGCTGCGGTGACGGAAATGGGTTGGATTGGTCAATTTGCTTATTTTGCAGTGCTAAGTGGTGTTTTCATGACAGCATTCTATACCTTCCGCATGTTCTTCCTGACCTTCCACAATTCTGATCGTGTTCCAGAAGAGATCAAACCGCATGTACATGAATCACCATGGGTTATTACCCTGCCTCTGTGTATTCTTGCCGTTGGCGCGCTGGCTGCGGGTTATTGGGGCGCTAATGTGCTACATATGCCAGGGGTTGGTAATGAGGTTCAGGGATTCTTTGGTACAAGTATCTTTGTTCTTGAAGTGCATGATCCCCTGTTGCGTCTGGAAGAAATGGAGCATGCCGGATCGATTGGCTTGATGATCGAGTTTGGCCCACTTATGCTTGCATTGTCAGGAATTGGTTTGGCGGTATTGATGTATCTGAGAAAAACATCGATGCCTAAGAGTCTCGCCAAAGCGGCGGGTCCTTTGTACACCTTCCTGCTCAATAAGTGGTATTGGGACGAGCTGTATGCAAAAGTATTTATGCGCCCTGCCCAGTGTCTGGGTAACTGGTTATGGCAGAAAGCCGATTTGGCGATGATTGATCGAGGTATTTTGCACGGGATGATTGTCGATTCGGTTGCCTCGGGCGCGCTACGATTCCGTGCTATGCAGACGGGCATGGTATACCACTATGCGTACGTGATGGTCATCGGCGTTTTCGGCTTGTTGACCTGGCTGCTGTTGAAGGCTTAAGGGAGAGGACATGGGGTCATTACCATATAACGTGCTGGAATTTCCAATTCTGTCATTGAGTATCTTTTTGCCGGCAATCGGGGCTATATTTATCTGGCTTTTTGTAAAGGGTGATAATGCTGTTCGCTGGTCATCTCTGATTGTATCGATACTAACATTTCTGGTTACATTGCCACTATGGTTGAAGTTCGATACGTCAACGGCACACATGCAGTTTGAAGAACTGCATCCATGGATAGAAACGTATCATATTAACTATCAATTGGGTGTGGATGGCATCTCTATGCCATTTATTCTGCTAACCAGTCTGTTAACCGTGATTTGTATTGTCTCTGCATGGGAGTGTATCACCGTGCGAGTTAAGGAATACATGCTGGCATTCCTTATTCTTGAGACGACATTGATTGGCGTGTTCAGTGCGCTAGATGCCGTTTTGTTTTACTTTTTCTGGGAAGCCATGCTTATTCCGATGTACCTGATTATTGGTATCTGGGGTGGCAAGAACCGTGTTTATGCGACACTCAAGTTCTTCCTTTATACTTTGGCAGGCTCGGTACTCATGCTTATCGCACTGTTGGCGATGTATTTTAAAGCTGGCGAAACGTTCAGTATGCTTGATTTTATGGCTTATCCGTTTGATTTTACCTGGCAGTTCTGGATATGGATTGCGTTTTTTATTGCTTTCGCCGTAAAAGTTCCAATGTGGCCGGTTCATACCTGGTTGCCGGATGCGCATACAGAAGCTCCAACAGCTGGTTCAGTCATTCTGGCGGGTATTCTGTTAAAAATGGGTGCTTATGGTTTCCTGCGTTTCTCGTTACCGATGTTGCCGGATGCTTCTCAATATTTCGTTCCTTTTGTGGTTGCTCTCAGCCTGATTGCAATTATTTACATTTCTCTGGTTGCGATGATGCAAAAGGATATGAAACGATTGATTGCTTATTCATCTATCGCACACATGGGGTTTGTGACACTGGGAACATTCATGTTTACTCAGCAAGCCATTGAGGGTGCTTTGTTTGGCATGATTTCACACGGATTTGTCGCTGCTGCATTATTCCTCTGTGTTGGCGTGATGTACGATCGCTTGCACACCCGCGAAATCGGTGATTACGGAGGGGTGGTCAACGTCATGCCGGTGTTTGCAGCGGTCATGATGTTATTCTGTATGGCTAACGTCGCCTTGCCAGGTGCCTCTTCCTTTATCGGTGAAATCATGGTTCTTATTGGAACTTTTAATCCATCAGACGTGGCACAGGCTAATCTTTCTATTTCAACCAAGTGGATTGCAATTGCTGCAACCTCAAGCGTGGTTCTCTCAGCTTGCTATACACTGTGGATGTATAAACGTGTGGTGTTTGGGGCTCTGACCAAGGATAGCGTTAAAACTATGCAGGATATGAATGTGCGCGAATTTTCTTACTTTGTGCCATTAATTATTCTGGTCGTATGGCTGGGTTTCTATCCAATGCCGGTGCTTGATGTTATGCATGCTTCGGCATTGCATCTGGTCGAACAGTCAACAGCAAGTAAACTCGATGCTGCGGCAGCATTGGCAGAACATGCCGGTGCAGCAATGCAACATGCAAAAGGACACTGAGGTACATTATGGCGAATGCAACATTCCCTTTTCCTGAGAATCTCTGGATTATGATTCCGGAGATGATTATAGCTGTGATGGCTATGACATTGCTCCTTGTCGATTTGTTTGTAGCTAAAGATAAAAAGTATCTGATTGCATATGCAACGATTGCAAGCTGTGTACTTGCTATCGTGGCGCTTTTGAATATTCAGTCAGCTGATGGGCTGATGACGTTCTATGGCTATTTTGTGTATGATCCATTTGCCGTGTTTGCTAAAATTCTGATTCTGGTAGCAACTGTATTTACTGTCATTTTGTCGCTTGATTTTATGAAGGATGAAGAAAATGTTGGTGAATATTATTGCCTGATTCTATTTGCCGTGCTTGGCATGATGTTGATGGCTTCTTCGAATAACTTTATTACGTTTTATCTCGGTCTTGAATTAATGGCGCTATCGATCTATGTGCTGGTTGCGTATCAACGTGACGTACTGCGTTCAACCGAGGCAGCCTTGAAATACTTTATTCTGGGCTCTCTCTCATCAGGCATGCTGCTTTACGGTGTCACATTCCTTTACGGTGTTACAACCAGTTTTGATTTTAACGCTATTGGTCAGGCGCTGGCATCAACCAACGCATCAGCCCACATCGCAGTGATGTTGGGGATGTTGTTTGTCATAGCCGGAATGGCTTTCAAGGTTTCCGTTGCACCTTTTCACATGTGGACGCCTGATACTTATGAAGGTGCTCCAACGCCGGTGACAGCATTTATGTCCGTAGCTCCGAAAGTGGCAGGCTTTGTTGTGTTTATGCGCGTGCTTGTTGATGCCATGCCGGCTATCCAGCACGATTATACGCAAGTCCTCATCGTGCTGGCCGGACTAACTATTATCGTTGGTAATGTCGCTGCTATAGCACAGCGTAATATCAAACGGATGCTGGCTTACTCAACGGTTGGTCATGTTGGTTTTGTACTGTTGGGTCTCATTGCAGCAAATCAGGAAGGGTATACGGGTGCATTAATGTACCTGACAATATATCTGTTTATGAATATGGGCGTGTTTGCGATTATCATTCTGATGCGCCGTGATGGCATTCAGGGAGAACTCATTGATGATTTTGCCGGTTTATCCCGTGTTCGACCCGGATATGCGCTGGCCATGGGGCTGCTGTTATTCTCACTTGCAGGTATTCCATTCTTGGCAGGCTTTTGGGCTAAGTTGCTGGTGATTGCTGCCGTGATTAAAGCAGGTCATTTGTATTTGGGTGTGCTAGCTATCGTTTTCTCGGTTGTAGGCAGCTTCTATTACCTGCGTCTGATTAAATATATGTATTTCGATGAAGAGCGTGTGACGTTCAACTTTATCGAAAACAATGGCATGCGCTTCTCTGTGGTTGTGTGTGCGCTTGCTGTGGTGGTTCTTGGGCTCTATCCTGATCCGGTCATCGCCATCTGTAAGAATGCATTGGTCGGTTTAATCTAGTTCTACTGCTGTGAGGGTTGCTTAATGGTGGCCCTCACTACACCCGAAGAGAAAAATCAGGAAAATCCTACAATAAGTCTTGATTGTTGAGGGCTTAACAAGTAGAAATCGCGCCCCTGCGGAAATCTGCAGTTTTTATATGTAACGGAGATCGTAAACGTGAAAGAAGGCATTCATCCAGAATACAACGCCGTAAAGGTGACTTGCTCTTGTGGCAATACATTTGAAACACGTTCAACCAAGGGCGACATTCATGTCGAAATCTGTTCGGCTTGCCACCCATTCTATACAGGTAAGCAGAAAATTGTGGATACTGAGGGACGTGTAGAGCGTTTTTACAAGAAATACGGCAAGCCAGCTACGGCTGCTTGATTTAGCGGAGATAATAAATGTACGCAATTATTCGTACCGGTGGCAAACAATACCGCGTTCAGGAAGGCGATGTTCTGCGCGTTGAAAAACTGCAAGCCGAAGTAGGAAATAAAGTTTCCTTTGAAGATGTTCTTCTCATTGGAGAAGGTGAGAAAATTCTTGTTGGTGCTGACTTGGCTAAAGCTACGGTTAGCGCTGTTGTGGCAGAAGAAGGTCGCGGCAAGAAAGTCGTTATCTTCAAAAAACGTCGTCGTAAAAACTACCGTTTGACCAAGGGTCATCGTCAGTCTTTTACTGCTGTACGCATCGAAAGCATTAGCAATACTAGCGCAACTGCCCAGAAAGCAGACGCTACGGCTGAATAGGAGTTAACCATGGCACATAAAAAAGCAGGTGGTTCATCCAGAAACGGACGCGATTCTACTTCCAAACGTCTGGGTGTAAAAAAATATGGTGGTGAAACTGTGCTGGCGGGAAACATTCTTGTTCGTCAACGCGGCACTAAAATTCGCCCGGGTGAGAACGTTGGATGTGGTCGTGACTACACCCTGTTTGCACTGACAGAAGGTAAGGTCGAATTTTTCAAACGCGCAGGTCGGACAACTGTACGAATTGTCAGCTGAGCTATTTGACTCAAATTTTAAAAGGGTGCGTTTTCGCACCCTTTTTTGTTTTCTGAATTTAAAATCAGGATAGGGTTATCCCATGCGGTTCATTGATGAAGTCAAAATAGAAGTGCGCGGCGGAAACGGTGGAGCCGGAAGTGCTTCATTTCGCCGTGAAAAATATGTTCCTAAGGGTGGTCCCGACGGTGGCAATGGTGGTCGGGGCGGTCATGTGATTGTGGTCGCCAGTAAGGATCGTAATACCTTGCAGGAATTGTATTTAAAGAAGCGAGTGTTTGCCGAACATGGTAAATCCGGTCATGGCAGACAGATGCATGGCCGCAATGGTAAAGATGTCTATATTCAGGTTCCCCTCGGTACACTCATAAAAGATGAGAATGGTGATGTGATTTTTGACCTCACTGTTGATGGACAGCAAGAGATTATGGCTTTTGGTGGCGAAGGTGGTCTGGGCAACGTTAATTTTGCCAGCAGCACCAATCGTGCTCCCAAATATGCACAGCCGGGCAAGTCGGGTGAAGAGCATCTGCGATACCTTGAGCTTAAATCGATGGCAGATGTTGGTCTGGTAGGCTTGCCGAATGCTGGGAAATCCACGTTAATTTCAAAAGTAAGCAATGCCAGACCGAAAGTCGCCGATTACCCGTTTACTACGCTGGCCCCCTCACTGGGGCAGATTTTTATGGAAGATGGCGATGGATTTGTCATGGCTGATATTCCCGGCCTCATTGCCGGAGCGCATGAAGGTAAAGGCTTGGGACAGCGTTTCTTGCGTCACGTTGAGCGCACCGGCGTTCTATTACATCTTGTGGATGTGGTGCATCCGGAAGGTATCAGTATTACGGACCAGTTCACCGAGGTAAATGAAGAGCTGATAGGTTACGGTGAGGCTGTTTGTAATAAGCAGCGCTTGCTGGTGCTGAATAAAATGGATGCAATTGATGAGATGATGCGTTCGGATTTACTCGCAGAAGCGAAGTCTTTGAATTTACCTTGCTATCCAATCTCTGCTGTCAGCGGTGAAGGTGTTTCTCAGTTGTTGTATGATGTTTATGCGCTGGTTAAAGCACACAGGGCGCAAGTAAATAATGCAGTCGACACTCAGGATGGAGAAGAAGACGAAGAATGATTAACAGTCGTCAGCAATTATCCATGGCCCGTCGGGTGGTTGTCAAAGTTGGCAGTTCATTGCTCACTGATCATCAGCAAGGTATTTGCCGACCTATGGTCGACTCTCTGGCTCGGCGCATTGCCGCCTTGCATGCGCGGGGCGTGCAGGTGTGTCTGGTTTCATCCGGGGCGGTAGCCGTGGGATGTGTGCATCTTGGCTGGATTGGTAAACGTTTGACCGTCCATGAGAAACAAGCCGCAGCAGCCGTAGGTCAACCCTGGTTGATGCAGGTCTATCGCGAAGCTTTTGCCGTATATGACATCCAGGTGGCTCAGATGTTGTTAACCAAAGACGATCTTCGCCATCGGCGTCGCTATCTTAACGCAAGTAATACCAGTGAAACTCTTTTTTCTGCCGGAATTGTTCCCATCGTTAACGAGAACGATACCGTGATGGTGGAAGAGATTAAGTTTGGTGACAACGATACACTTAGCGCACTGGTGTCATTAGTTATTGATGCCGAATTGTTGGTTATGATGACGGATGTAGACGGTTTTTATGATAAAAATCCGGTGAATAATGCGGATGCCCGTCGTTTCTCTGTAGTAAAGCAAATTACCGATACCATGCAGGGTTTGGCAGAAGGCGCAGGTAGTAGTGTGGGTACGGGAGGCATGCAGAGTAAGCTCAACGCGGCAAAGCTGGCTACGCGGGGTGGCGTGCCTGCTTCGATTATCCATGGAAAAGACCCGCAGGCATTTGAACGCTTATTTGCCGGAGAAGATGTGGGAACAGTATTTCTTTGCGGTGAAAACAGGCAAACAAGACGCCACCAATGGATTGCCGATATTTTAAAACCTGCGGGTCAGATAACAATGGATGCCGGTGCCGAGCAAGCTATTCTGAACGATGGTTGCAGCCTGTTGCCCATCGGTATGACTGAGTTGGAAGGTGTTTTTGATAAGGGTGAATGTGTTGAGCTCGTCGGCGCTGCAGGCATGGTCGTGGCACGTGGATTGGTGAATTACAGCAGTGATGAACTCCGCCGTTTGATCGGTGTTAAGAGTGACGCTATTGAATCGATATTAGGATACGTTGATTTCAACTCAGTCATTCATCGGGACAATCTGGTGCTGACAGAGCCTGAGAAAAAGTAACATGAAAGAGAGATTCGTATGATTGAAGCGCAAGAGATTATGAACGGCCTGGGTGCTCAGGCGAAAGCAGCGGCACAATTGATGCGTTCAGCTTCGACGCGGAAAAAAGATGCAAGCTTAAAATGTGCCGCAGGCTTATTTCGTATACATATGCAGGATATTCTGGCTGCCAATGCACTGGATATGCAAGCCGCCAGAGATCATGCCATTGATGCGGCTTTACTCGATCGGCTGGAATTAAATCATGATCGGGTTGAAGCAATGGCGCAGGGTCTGGAAGAAATTGCCGTGCTGGCAGATCCTGTGGGCGCAATCAGTAATATGTGCTATCGGCCATCAGGTATTCAGGTTGGCCATATGCGAGTGCCACTTGGTGTCATTGGTATTATTTATGAATCCAGACCGAATGTGACAGCGGATGCAGCCGGCTTATGTCTTAAATCCGGAAACGCTGCAATATTAAGAGGTGGTTCAGAGGCGATTCATTCCAATCGGATCATTGCCGCATTGCTGGCGCAGGCATTAAGTGAAAATGGTTTACCCGAACATGCGGTTCAACTGATTCAGCAAACAGATCGTGCGCTGGTCGGAGCCATGCTGCAAAGCAGTCATTGCGTGGATGTTATTATCCCGCGTGGCGGAAAGTCGCTTACGCAACGCATAGCCGATGAGTCGAAAGTGCCAGTAATCAAGCATCTTGATGGTATTTGTCATGTTTACATTGATAAGGCAGCTGATGCGGAAATGGCATTGAATATTGCACTCAATGCCAAAACACATCGCTATGGCGTATGTAATGCCATGGAAACACTGTTGATCCATGAAGCAGCCAAATCGATGCTGCCATCGATTGTGCTGGCTTTGCTTGAAAAAGGGGTGGAAGTGCGCGGATGTTGCCAAACCATCAGTGCCTGTCAGGGGTTGGATGTTAAGCTGGCTGAAGATGCAGACTGGGCGACAGAATATCTGGCGGCAGTGTTGTCGATTCGTGTGGTGGACACGCTGGATGCAGCCATGGCGCATATAGCCATGTATGGATCTGGTCATACCGAGAGCATCGTGACGGGTGATTACGCAGCGGGTCAGCGATTTTTAAGAGAAGTGGATTCATCATCTGTGATGTGGAATGCCAGTACACGTTTTGCCGATGGTTTTGAATATGGACTTGGCGCTGAAATCGGAATTTCCACTGATCGCCTGCACGTGCGAGGCCCGGTGGGGCTGGAAGGGCTGACGACACAGAAATGGATTGTATTGGGGCAAGGTGAAATTCGTTCCTGAACGGGTTGAGCATGTTCGATCGGATGAAGAACCTCTGAATCCGCAATATGTTGGCATATTTGGTGGAACATTCGATCCGCCGCATCTGGGTCATCGACGATTGGTTGAGCTTGCTGTTGAGTATCTGGGGCTGGAGAAAATTTGGGTGATACCGGCCGGTATTCCGGTGCATCGGGAATTATCCGGTAAAGCCTCTGTCGAACAACGATTAGCATGGGTTGAACGTACGTTTGAGGGTCTGCCACAAGTTGAGGTAAAATCCTGGGAGATACAGCAGAAAGCTGTCCCGGCTATAGATACCCTGCGCAGGTTGAACCAAGACATGCCGACTATTGTTCCAGTATGGTTGATGGGACTGGATGCATGGTTACATATACAGGGTTGGATAGGCTATCCGGAACATCAGCAGCGTTGTCTGGTGGCTGTGTTCAAACGAGGTGACGGTGACTGTCCGCTTTATGCGGGTTGGCAAGCAAGTTCCCGGCAACAGTGGGCTGAGGTAAGCTTGCGGAACAAGGGACAGGTGGTTTTTGTGGACGTGGATATTCCCGAGGTGTCTTCAACTGATATTCGCAGCCGGATACTGACCATACAGCAAGGTTCGAGTCAGCTATTAAAAGGATTGGTCTGTCCGGGTATGGAAAGTCAAATTCAGGCAGTATATGAAAACAAAGAAACTGGAGTTAAATATGAATGACGAACAGCTCAATACATTGACTGCGAAAGTGGTTGAAGCGATTGAAGATAAAAAGGCTCAGGATGTCATCGTGCTGAATGTTCAGGGTGCATGTGCATTTGCGGATCGCTTTGTTGTCGCAACAGGTCGCACAGAGCGCCAGTTAAAAGCTTTGGCGCAAGCTGTTGCCGAGATTGCCCATGGCTATGGAATACCGGCAAAGGTGGAAGGCCTTGAAGCAGCAGAATGGTTGTTGATTGATCTTGGCGATATTGTTGTTCATTTGTTTTTGCCGGATGTGAGGATATCGTTTCAGCTGGAACGTTTGTGGAAGCGCCCCGACGAAGTATGAAGTTAAGGCTGTTGGTGGTTGGTCGGATGATTCCGGAGCTGGCTGGCTTTGAAAGCAGAATCAGTAAACGTTTGACAGCGGCAAGCTGGCAACTGGAAGTAGTTGAATTGGCGGAAGGTCGCGGCAAACAATCCACACAGCGCATGCAGGATGAGGAGAAAAATATTCTTAAAGTTGCAGGGCCAGAATTTATTCTGCTGGATGAGCGAGGGAAATCATTGACTAGCAGGCAGTGGTCGAACTTTTTTGAGCAAAAGCCAGGCAACGCTCAATTGGATATGGTGATCGGCGGGGCTGATGGTGTCAGTGATCGCGTCAGACAGTTGGCTGCACACATTTGGTCTCTATCACCGCTGACATTGCCTCACCAGTTGGCACGTGTGCTCGTGGTGGAACAGTTTTATCGGGCCTATACCATTTCGGCAGGACATCCTTATCACCGTGACTAAAGTACGTGCCGGAATCATATTGCTTAGCGTGTTGTTGCTGCTCAGTGTACCGCAAAGCGCTATCGCTAAGCGTGACATTCAGGGTGAGATCGATCAGATCAAACATGAAAAACAAAAATTGTTAACCGTACGCCAACAGCTGGAATCACAGTTGAATATGCTGGGTAAGTCATTGCTTGTTCTGGATAAAAAATTACTTCAAGCCAGAGAACAAAGCAGAGAGGCAGCCGATAATTTTAAGAAATCCGATGAAAAGGTCAGTAGCCTCACTGCAAAGGTGAATGCACTAAAGCATCAGATTGATGTATTAGAACGAAAAATGCGGCATGAGATTAGTATGGCATGGATGAGGGCTGGTAGGGAACCCGGTTGGCCGGATATGTTTGCCGGGGTTGCAGTAACCGAAATACCGCATCGCAAACATATGGCAAAAGTCATTTTAGATCAGCAGGGTTCAACGCGTGATCAGTGGCAGCAGACGATACTGATATTGCAGGAAGCACAACAACAATTGCAGGCTGAGCGTGATGTTCTGGCCGACAGGCTGGAGGCCAAAAAGAGTGCGGAACTGGCACTTGATGAGCAATTCAGTGCGAAGAAAAAGCACCTTGGTGAGGTGAAGTCAGACAAGCAAAAGCAACAGCAACGTGAACGTGAGCTGGAAAAACAGGAAAAAGCTCTGCAACGTATGCTGGAAGATCTTCAGTTTTCATTGTTGCAAACAGACAAAGAAGTCAGGCATACATCGTTGCGAACAAAGAAAGGTCGACTTTCCTGGCCGATTCAGGGTAAGTTAATTGCGTTATACGATTCTAAAACGCGCTATCAAAGCTCCAGAATACGTGGCGTTTTGCTTGCGCCCCTATCTTCAAGCAAGACATTTCGTCAGGTTCGTTCAGTTGCTGATGGGCAGGTTCGCTATGCAGACTGGTTTGGTGGATTTGGCCTGATGATGATCGTCGAACATGGGGATGGTATGATGACTATTTATGCCCATAATGACGCTTTGTATAAGCAGGTTGGTGATTGGGTGGATGCCAACGAAATTCTGGCAGAAGCCGGTAGTACCGGCTGGGTGGATGCGACACAGTTGTATTTTGAACTCAGGGATCAGGGTGAACCGGTAAATCCCAAGCTTTGGATGAAAAATTAGTTGCTGCAATACGATTGCATGCGTTTGAAGGAGTTGTGATGATGAATAAGACATGGAGCCGAGCTGTGCTGGCCACTGGAACATCGGTGGTATTGGTGTTTGCTGTAATGGCATGGAACCCATCAGAAGGCTATCAATTGGCGACAGCTTCGACCGATTATCGCCAGCTTGATAAGTTTGCTCAGGTGATGGATGCGGTGAAAAAAAGCTATGTCCGGGAAGTTACTGATGAAGAACTCATCGACGGTGCTTTAAGCGGCATGATGTCCAATCTTGATCCCCATTCCACCTACCTGGATAAAGAGATGTTCAAACAGATGCAGGTGGATACTTCCGGTGAATTCGGCGGTTTGGGAATAGAAATATCCGCCTCTGAGGGTGGTATAAAAATTGTTACCCCGATTGAAGATACGCCGGCAGATAAGGCGGGCGTTCAGGCGGGTGATCTGATAGTTAAAATTAACGATGAACTGGCTAAAGACATGTCATTGCCGGAAGCTGTGAAAAAAATGCGCGGTAAACCTGGAACCGGCATTGATTTAACTGTTTTCCGTGAAGGTGAGAAAAAACCACTTGTTATCCACATTGTGCGGGATGTCATTCATGTGAAATCGGTTAAATCCGGCTGGGTCGCGCCGGGTTATGTCTGGTTGCGCGTGACCCAGTTTCAGGAAAATTCCACCAAAGAATTAACGAAACAGGTTGAGGCTTTAAAACAGGACGGAAAGATCATGGGAGCCGTGCTTGATTTGCGTAATAATCCGGGTGGCTTGCTTGATCAGGCGGTTGGTATCAGTGATTTGTTTTTGAGTGACGGCGGTATTGTCAGTACAAAATCAAGGGTGGGAGAAAATCTGGATTTTAACGCCAGCAAGGGTGATATTCTTAATGGCTTACCTTTGGTGGTTTTGATCAATAATGGTTCCGCTTCAGCATCTGAAATTGTCAGTGGCGCACTTCAGGATAATAAAAGGGCCCTGCTGATGGGTACCAAGAGCTTCGGTAAAGGATCTGTTCAGCGCGTTATTCCGATGCCCGATGGTACGGCTTTCAAGCTGACTACCTCATTGTATTATACCCCAAGTGGACGTTCGATTCAGGCGACCGGTATTGAGCCGGATGTGCCGGTGGAATGGGTGAAGATTGAGCCTGTTAAGCAAGAAGCTGATGCGCTTAAAGGCATTTCGGAAAGAGACCTGAAAGGGCATCTGGAAAATGGTAATGGCAAGGTGGTCAGTAAAGTGAAAGAAGGTTCTGCTGAAGCCGGACTTGTTACTGAAGACATGCAACAGCGTTTGGGCAGAGACAACCAGTTACAGCGGGCTCTGGATGTGCTCAAGGCGATGCATGTATTTTCTAAACGCTGAAGGATACCTTTGCCGGCATAGGGAAATGAATCTGTCTGTCATTATTTTGTGCTGAATGCTCAGGGCTATTTTCGCTCAGGCTTCTGAGCTTCATCACCCATGAAAAGATTGCCGCAATGGGTCATCGTGGTATTGCTACTGGTGCTGCTGTTGTTGCTGGTTGTAGTCGTCTTGCAGGATTCAGCAAGACGCACCAGCACACCGGTGATCAATGTGAGTACGGTCGAAATGCCGCCGGTTGTCTATGAGGATTTTCATGATAGTGATGCGATCCATGATGCTGGCAAAGCGGAAAAAAATGTCGCTTCGACGGCAAAAGTTATCATTGATGCTGATCCTTATGGAACCCATCAGGTATTAGCCACATCCCGCCATGGTATCGCGCTGGTGATGGATGATGTGGGCTACGATTTGCCAGCTTTGAAGCGGGTGCTGGCACTTCCCATTCCTGTTGCTATTTCAATTCTTCCTGATGCACCCAAGGCACGTGAAGCAGCCGAGTTGGCGCATAGCGCCGGTCAGGTCGTGATGTTGCATTTACCGATGGAGCCGGCAAATCCGCATTATCGCGATAAAATGGATGCAACATTTTTGCGCGCGGATATGGATCAGCAAACGATTCAGTCAATGTATCTGAAGGCATTGGAAAAAGTGCCTTATGTTCGTGGCATGAATAATCACATGGGATCAATGCTGACGACATTGCAGCAACCGATGGACTGGATAATGCAGATCGGTGAACAACGGGGCTTGTTTTTTGTGGATTCAAAAACTGCCTCGACTTCAATTGCCGATAAAACCGCCGAAAGTCATGGTTTGCCATGGGCTAAGCGCAGTGTGTTTCTGGATCATAGTTCTGAAGCAGCCGAGATGGATAAAGCCTGGCAGCACGTGCTGGCTTGTGCCAAAAAACAGAAAAGCGGTTGTATTATCATTGCGCATCCGCATGCAGAAACGCTGCATTTTCTGGAGCAGCGATTGCAAATTGCCGAGCCCGCTGAGATTCAAAGCTTTAAGCCGGTTGATCAATTATTACATTATCCTGCATCATGATCGCTGCTAGGAGTATGTCCGCGAACAGAAGAACCTACTGCGAAAAAGCGGACATTGGCTATTTCCCCGTTCATTCTCGTTAAATGTAAGCAGCATTCGCCTCTCATGAGCGGAAAAAATGACTCAATCCCGCTTTCCTTCGCGACGGTTCCTGTTCTCGGACAGCCTCCTAGGCAGAGTGCCAGTTAAAGCTCAGGCAGGGTTATTTTATCATCTGGGCCAGAGACAGATAGCGCTCATCATCAGCGATAACTTCAAAATAGAATTGTTTCAGGGCTTTGCGCTGCTCACGTTGCGGATGCCAAAGACGGACAATACCCTGCCGAATCGCCAGAATATGAATGTGCCCCTGTACATCAGGGAATTGACCAATGATGTAACGCTCTGTCATTTTGGTGCCAGGTAAACGAACATTCGAGGCTCGGAGTCCAATCTCATTTTTCAGTTTGGCGAAAGCTTTAGCATCCAGTTCAATACCGTTCACATTGTAGCGAAGGTGCGATTCACCTTTATCATTCTTCATTTTGCCATCTTCTGAAATGGCAAACATATCAACATGATGAGAAGGGTCATGATCATCGGCAGTTTCAAGGATAGGTCTTACTACCTTCGAACATGACGATAAACGATCCGAGCGGCCAATGGCCGGAGAAATAGTGATTTTATGATCGCCATCAAAAAGAAAAGTCGGTGATTCACTGGCATAGACAATGCCAATCCCCAACTCCAGAACAGGCAGGCCACTTTCAGCATGATGACGATTTTGCTGATCAACAATCTGAATGATTTTTCTGCATAATCCGCAAGCGCGTGAGACGGCAGTCCGTTGCTGCTCATTGCTATGCTCCATGATGCTGAGAATGACAGCGTCACCTTCCACAAACACTTTTTCCGCACCGAATTGTGGTAAAAGTTCAGTGATCGGGTCAAAAAATGTCCGGCTGAAATGGGTGGCCGGATTCAGCCCTTGTTCGCGCAGGCTGGAGGTTATACCAATGGATCCGCGAACGTCTGCTTTAATCATGACATGGCCGTCGATGTCATCGGAAGTATCATCGGATTCATTTGCTGGCAGAAAGATATACAGGGAGCGATTGGTCAAAGCCAGTTTCATGTCATTCTCATCATCAATGGTGCGAACCTGATCGATCCAGCATTGGACGAGAGCCCATAATTTTAAATCACGGCGATAGGCGATAAAATCCTGCATGAAGCGCAGCGCCCATTCTTTTTCTTCAACACCTTTAGGAATACATTTATCCAGAATTGCAAAAACGGCCTTGGGAGCCATGCCAATATCTGTTGCACCCATGCCTTGAATACGCTGAATTGCCAGTTTTCTTTTGTCGCCACCAAGCAGGTAATAGAAAATAAGACGAATCGGTAAATTTCCCGATAAAGAGCGGTAAGCATCCTTAACATTATAGCTGGCAACGATGGAAGACATCACGCCAGCCTGTTTCAGGCGGTCAGTCAGAAGATCATACAGTGCTTTGCGACTACCGTTTTCAGCCTCAAGCTGTTCGTTTTTAGGTGAATCGGGGGCTTTTGCAAGTTCGGCGGAAAGTTCTTTTTTATTCAACCAGGAAAAAAGCTTTTCCATGTTTTCGGGGTTGTCACGCCAGTCAAGTAACGAGGCCTGTTGCTGATCCGGTATAAAATCATGGATAACATCCAGGTAACACGGGATATCAATTGAAATGGCATTATCAGGAATCAGGCTTTGCGGGATTTGTGAAAAAACACTGTCTAATAATTCATTGAGTGCGACAAAGGCATCATCATCCTGTTGGGGCCATGGCAACAGCAGGTATTGCATCAGTAACATTTCATCCTGATTGGGCGATTCGGATTTTAGCAAGGGGTTAAACATGATGTTTTTTACTGCATCAATATCACCATCACCGAGAATTGCCCGGTTGAGCTTTAAGATGGTGCCGGATTCCGCTGTCATCATTTGTTTGAAGAAGATGTTGATGAGGAAATAGTAGAGCCGTTGCCGATACCGAATGAGCCAGACGGACTGCGCCTGAATTTGACCTGCTTTATTGGTGCCTACAGCACGTTTAGCTTCATTCTTTAATAAAATGGCCGCTCTGTCGAGTTCAGCGCCGATATGTTTTCGGATAAAGCCGATCGAAGCAATTCTGGCCAGCCAAAGCAGCGCCGGATCAGATGTTTGTTTGGACTGGTGAATGGCAGATTCCATGGTGTCAGTATAAATTTTCTGGAATCTTTTGATCTGACCCATGGAAGACTGGGCCAGTTGCTCCCAGGACTTTTTGCCTTTGAATTGTTCAACGGCTAGTTCAACAGTGTTGCGACTGATGCGACGTACTGTGGTTTGAAAAATATCGCTGATTTGTACATCGATGCGGATATTATCAATGCCGCGCTGAAAATGAGCAAAATCAATGGACGAATAAGCCGGTGGCGAAAGCCGACAGCTGAGCACGATCGGCTTTTCGTCTTTTGCCGGGCGAAAATTAAAGAATGCCAAGAGATTCCCGTTTGATCACAGTAAGAAGATCAGCAATGTCAATTCACACCAATGGCTTCCCGCCATGCCAGAACAAGGCGGAATTCTTCATTGGTTAATTGAACACTCAGGTCACGCTTGATTTCTGTCAGTGAGGCGTATGGATCCGCCTCATCAAGTTCAAGCATCAACTGTTCAAAATCTTCAATCAGCTTGGGTACTTCAATGTGCATGGCAGCCCGAATAAGTGCGATAAAATGATTCATCACGGTTTTTTCAGAAATACCTTCCATCGCAGCTATTTCGACAACGGTGTGGCCACGTTTGTATAAAGACCATGTGTGACTTTGCGAGTCATTGGGGGCGGGACCTTTAGCCATCAATTTAGGAATATTACTGCCCTGCTGTTTTTGTGATGCGCTGGAATCGGCATGTGCGTTAAGTACTTCAACAAAAGCTTCGCCATATTCGTCCAGCTTATGTTTGCCCATTCCGCTGATCAGGGCGAGGTCATCCAATCCAACCTTGCCGGTCAATACGCTCATTTCAGTCAGGGCGACATCACTGACCAGTGAGTAGGGTGCGACATCTTCTTTATCAGCCAGTTTTTCACGCAGTGCTTCGAGCTTTTTGAGCAGCACCGCATCCCGCGCTTGAGAGAAGCGACGGAGTTTGCGTTTGATGCCGGGTTTGTATTTGGCAAGAATCACCGTTTCTCCTTTCAGGAGATCGGTAGCCTTTTTGGTCATTCTAAGTGCGGCTCGTTTAGAAATATCCTGTGAAAAGTAACCCCGGTGAATCAACTGCCGCATGATAGACAGCCACTCATCACCATTGATATCTTTACCGGCACCATGCACTTTTAGCCGGTCGTGGTGATGCTCTTTGATGCGGGCATTTTTAGAGCCGCGCAGCACATCAACGACATAGCCCACACCGAAATCACCTTTAACAGACTTCACTGTTTTCACAGCTAAAGATGCCAGTTCAGATGCATCAAACGTTTCCGGAGGATCAAGGCAGATATCACAATTGTCACAGGCGTCCTCCATATTTTCACCGAAATATCCAAGCAGAACGCGGCGTCTGCAAGTTAATGCTTCGGCCAGCGCGACCATGCTGTTGAGTTTATGTACTTCAACACGTCGCTGCTCAATGTTTTCGACATTTTCAATCAGGCGACGAACCAGATTAACGTCACCCGAACCATATAACATGAGCGCTTCAGATTCCAGACCATCACGTCCGGCACGACCGGTTTCCTGATAGTAGGATTCAATAGATTTCGGCAGGTCATGATGAATAACAAAGCGAACATTGGGTTTGTCGACGCCCATACCAAAAGCGATGGTGGCTACGATCACTTTCACGCGGTCACGCAGAAAATCATCCTGCACCCTGTCGCGTGATCGGCCGGGCATGCCGGCGTGGTAAGCAGCGGCGCGAATGCCATGCCTTTGCAGGTTGACAGCCATGTCTTCCACGCGCTTGCGTGAGAGACAGTAAATGATGCCTGAGGAATCTTTCCAGTCTTCCAGAAACTGCAGAACCTGAGTTAAGGGCTGTCTTTTTTCAGCAATCAGGTAGCGAATATTCGGGCGGTCAAAGCTGGAGATAAAACGTTTGGCTTTGGTGAGTTTTAAACGCTCGGCAATATCTTCGCGTGTGTGTTCATCTGCGGTTGCCGTGAGAGCAATCATCGGAACATCCGGCATGATATCTCTTAGCTCACCCAGTCGAACGTATTCCGGTCTGAAATCGTGTCCCCATTGAGAAACGCAGTGGGCTTCGTCAACTGCAATCAGGCTGACCTTGATGGTTTCCAGCCGCTTTAAAAAGGCCTTGGTAAGCAGGCGTTCCGGTGCCACATACAGTAAATCAAGTTCGCCGGCTTCAAAGCGATCCAGAATATCTTTGGACTCGGCCATTTTTAGCGATGAATTATAATAAGCAGCATTAACGCCGCAGCGTTTTAATGCATCCACCTGGTCCTTCATCAGAGATATTAACGGGGAAACAATAATACCCGTACCTTCTCGCATGATAGACGGAATCTGGTAGCACATGGATTTGCCGCCACCAGTGGGCATTAAAACGAATGCATCTTTGCCGTCCAGCAGAGAGTGGATAATCTCTTCCTGCATGGGGCGAAATACATCATAACCGAATATGTCTTTTAGAATTTTTTTTGCGTGATCTTTTACTTTTTTAGTTGCCATATTTATATGACAGCATGTTCCAGAATGAAATGCAAGAAGTTTGAACTTTTTGGTGGGCTCACAATCCGATGGAAACGATACAAAGCATACCTTAACTGTGCATGGTTTTCGTGAAAAAACCGATATAGGGTTTCGCCATGGCGATTCAAACGATTTTAATTTATCCCGATGATTGTTTGCGGCAAGTGGCTGCAAAGGTCGAGGACCCTAAGGCAGATAGCATCAAAGCACTGGTTCAGGATCTGGCCGATACGATGTACGACGCACCCGGCGTAGGTCTGGCTGCTCCGCAAATAGGCGTGTCTTTACGTCTGGCGGTGACCGACACCGACTGGAAAAATGGCCGCTATGAAGAAGCTGAAGGGGCGCAGGGCGTGCGCAATCTGAAAGTGTGGATTAATCCTGAGTTTATCTGGAAGAGTGAAGAGATGGCGAGCTATGAAGAGGGCTGTCTTTCTATACCTGAATACTATGAAGAGGTTTCCCGCCCCGCAGTTGTGCGCTTGCGCTGGCAGGATTTAAGCGGTGCTTTTTTCGAACAGGATTTCGAAGGTTTCCAGGCTGTTGCTCTGCAACATGAGTTTGATCATCTGGATGGTAAATTGTTTATTGATTATATATCACCGTTGAAGCGCAATATGATCACACGCAAACTGAAAAAGCACTTCAAATAAGGTTGTATCTGTGAAAATTGTATTTGCCGGAACGCCCGGTTTTTCAGTGGCTTGCCTGAATGCATTGTTGGCAGCTGATGGTATCGATGTGGTTGGTGTGGTTTCGCAGCCTGATCGTCCGGCAGGACGCGGCATGAAACTGACTGCCAGTCCGGTTAAGCAAGCAGCGCTGGCTGCCGGCATTGATGTCATAACGCCGGAAAAATTACGTGCTAACGATGCAGCACTGGCGTGGCTTCAGAGCAAGCAATGTGATGTGCTGGTGGTGGTCGCTTTCGGAATGATCCTGCCAAAATCATGGTTGGATGCGCCGGCTGTGGCACCGCTGAATGTACATGCATCGTTGCTACCGCGCTGGCGGGGGGCTGCGCCAATCGAGCGGGCACTGCTGGCTGGCGATACAGAGACCGGCGTTGGCTTGATGCACATGGAAGAAGGACTCGATACCGGCGGGGTGTATGCCGAATCACGTATCGCAATCACAGCTCAAACCACCGCAGGCGAGCTGTGGGAAAAGCTGGCCGTGATGGGGGCAGAGCTGCTGGTGAATAGTCTGCCGAAGCTTGTCGCAGGAGAACTCACCCGCAGCGAGCAGGATGACGTCCGGGTTACCTATGCCGCCAAGCTGAAAAATGAAGAGCGTATTATTGACTGGCAGATGAGTGCGACACAGCTTGATCGTTATGTGCGTTGTTTTACACCCAGACCGGGCATGCGTACGCAGGTAAATGGTAAGTGGCTGAAAGTGATTCGAGGTGAAGTGCTGGATACGTTAACAAGGCATGCTGCCGGCACGCTGATTAACCAAAAGGCGTTTGATATGGCTTGCAGTGAGGGTTCTGTTTATCGCCTGCTGGAAGTACAGCCTGAAGGTAAACAGGCCATGGCCGCCGAAGCATTTTTGCGCGGGGCGCAGTTGGCTCAGGGACAAGTGCTCGTTTGAATGTCCGTCAATATGCTATTCAGTCGCTGGATCGCATCGTCTATCAGGGTCATAAGGCTGATATTTTTCTGGATCATGCACCGGTAGAGGAATCCGGCCTGTTGCATGAGCTGATTTACGGCGTGTTGCGCCATGCATTTTCACTGGAAGCTGATGTTTCCCGTTTTTTGAAAGACAAGCCGGAGAACGTGGTGCGTGCGGCACTATTGCTCGGCGCTTACCAGATTCGTCACATGCGCGTGCCGGCCTTTGCTGCTGTGGATGAAACGGTAACAGCGGTGAAAATTTTTCACCCGAAAGCGGCAGGTTTTGTGAATGCGGTGCTGCGTAAACTTGCAGCCAGCGAACCGCCGAAAAAGCTCAAACCCTATCAGCGAATGGAGCTGCCGCAGTGGATGTATGCATCATGGCGTGATGCATTTGGCGTTGATGCGGTGCAGGACATTGCAGAGGTGATCCTGCAGAAGCCGAAATTATGTCTGGCCGTGTTCGGTGACCGTGAAGCATGGGCGGATGAAGCAGAAGAGTCATCTTTTGATGCTCAAGAAGGCAAGCTTTCATCGCATGCCGTGCTGCTACCATCCGGCACGCCGGTGGTTGCTTTGCCCGGATATAAGGCTGGTGCGTTTACGGTGATAGATCAGGCGGCGCAAATGGCCGTGTTGGCACTGCATGTGCAGCCGGGCAATCAGGTTCTGGATCTTTGTGCTGCGCCCGGTGGTAAAACCGCTCTGCTGGCACGTCGGAATCCCGATGCAGATATCGTGGCCGTGGAGCTCAGTGAAAAGCGTATTCCGCGACTAAAAGAGAATCTTGAGCGGGTGCAGGCAGTGAATGTTTCTGTGGCGCAGGGCGATGCGACGGCGCTGGAGTTTGCTGACAATACATTTGATGCGATTTTATTGGATGCACCGTGTACTGCTTCCGGCGTCATTCGTCGCCATCCCGATGCTAAATTTCTGCATGATAAAGCCGATGTGTTTCGGCATGCCGAATTGCAGAAAAATATGCTGGCCGAAGCACTGCGCGTCCTTAAGCCGGGTGGGTGGCTGGTGTATGCCGTGTGTTCGATCCATCCAGAAGAGAATGAACGGGTGGTGGAAGGTGTGGCCGGATTGCAATCTATGCAGCGATTTTTGCCGTCGGTCACGCATGACGGCTTCTTTATTGCCACATTTGGTCTCTGAGTTCATTCGTGATGCGTAGTGCGATGGCCAGGCATATTCTGGTGAAAACCAAAGCCGAAGCCGAGAAGTTGAAAGCACAACTCGATCAGGGGGCGGATTTTGCCAAATTGGCCCGCAAGTTTTCTACCTGCCCTTCACGCAAGCGTGATGGTGATTTGGGTGAAATCTATCCGGGCCAATTGGTCAAAGCGATTGAGGATGTGGTGTTCAAAAAGCCTTTGCTCAAACTGCATGGCCCGATCAAATCCAGATTCGGCTATCATCTGGTGGTCGTCTACTTCAGAAGTTAGTTCTTGCGATAACTGTCAGCGTATTCCACGCAAAAAAATAATTTAAAATAAATCGATTTTATCCACCATGTTGTGGATGTATAACTGATTATGGGTGGCAGTCTATGCTTCTTCAGATATCTGAGGGGAGGAGGATGGCAAAATATGAGATTGCAAGAAAATCAATCGAGTCTAATGGGATGGTCCGTCCCGCTCCTCTGATGGCATCGCAATGTGCCAGAATGGAGGTATTCCAATCGAAGAAGGAGCGAGACGAACCATGGAACAATCTACCTCAACAAAAGTGATCAAAACAGTGGGCATTGATTTGGCAAAAAGCGTATTTCATCTGCATGCAGTGGATAGCAAAGGACATATCGTTCTGCGCAAGAAGCTTTGTCGCAACAAACTTGCAGCGTACATCGCCCAACTTCCCACCTGCCTGATCGGCATGGCGGCATGCGGTGATGCTCACGACTGGGCACGCAAATTCAAGGCGATGGGCCATGATGTTCGACTCATCAGTCCTCAGTTTGTGAAGCCTTATGTAAAGAGTAACAAGAATGACATGGCCGATGCAGCAGCAATCTGTGAGGCGGTACAGCGACCTGATATGCGATTCGTGGCGATCAAGAGCGTGGAGCAGCAGGATATTCTGGCCGTGCACCGGGCGCGCTCACTGGCGATTTCTCATCGCACGGCGCAGGCGAATCAGATCAGGGGTCTTCTGCTTGAGAATGGCATTGTAGCCGCCAGAGGAATGGCTGCGTTGCGCGGATCGCATCCTATGATCGGCAGATTCAGGAGGTCGGCAGACAGAGTGAGGTTTGTCAGAGGTTGATGACGATTCCGGGTATTGGTCCGGTCGTGGCGACGGCGCTGGCAGCCTCAGTGGGCGATGCGAAAACGTTCAAAAACGGGCGTGAGATGGCGGCGTGGCTGGGGTTGGTTCCGCGCCAGCACTCCACCGGTGGCAAGCCGAAATTGCTGGGCATCAGCAAACGAGGCGATGCCTATTTACGCAAACTGCTGATTCAGGGAACCCAATTGGTGTTGCGCTTTGCCGGCAACAAACAGGATCGGCGCAGTCGGTGGGTTTGCGAACTGGCGACGCGACGAGGCCGAGAGTCTGATGAGGCCGGAGATGCGCGAATTTCCATCGGGGCCAGAGGCAAATGCCTCACACAAAGGCCGGATATATGTATGGAACTTCCTTTTCAGCCAGTACCAAATTCAACCTTGCAATGCGGGACGGACCATATATGACCCCATTGATTCGTTGGCTTTTTCACACAGGTTGGGCGCTAGAGATCGCTGAAGTTAATGTAATTCAGAGTCCAGTTGTGTGGGTGAATTATTTTCTATTTTTTTTGCATTTTCATCTATGTGGTGGATGTTCTTATTCTTTTTTTCTGTAAGGGTGCGAAACTTGTAACTGTTGGTTCAAATTGAGAGATGCAGAAGCTGGTTGTAGGGGAGGGTAATATTGAAGAGGATTCTGAAACGCATATGTTTATTGATTGTCCTCGGCATGCTTGCCAGTGTCGGGTTCACACTGACGGATGATGGCGTCATCCCGTCAGTGCAGGCTCTAGCACCGGGTGTGGATCAGTCGGTTATCTACAATGTTCATGGCAGGGTTTATCGGCGCGTTCATATTCTGGATAAGGCTACCAATAAACCGACGTTCGCAAAATATAATGATCAAGGCGTTGTGCAGGAGCTTGTATCTGTTGCGACAGGTACATATGAGAATGCATTTATTCTCTCTGCCCCGGCCTTTGAGAGTATCAAGGCCAGTATGTCTTCGGAAGCTAAAAATGGAAGGCGGCTGATCAGCAGGTCTGAATACGAAAGCATGTCATTTGTGACACCGTCAGGAGATGCGGTTCAAATAGTGAAGCTCAAGGTATCCAGCAACTCGGTAGTGATCAAAGATAGTAAGGAGCTATCTGCATCGTGGGTATCGCCAATTGTTGCGGAGTATCAAATCAGCAAAATGGCAGCGACCACCAGTCTTTCTTCAGGTACGGAGTCTCTGATTATCAGTGAAAAAGGGGACATTCTTGGTCAATATGACAGCCCGATAGGCTATTTGACGTCGTACAAGGTCTTGCCGGACGGAGATGTTCCATTATCAGAGTATGGGGATGTCATGCTTTCAGAAGATGAGGAAGCACTTGGGCCGATGGAAGGTGTGAAAGTGAGTGCGCCATTTTGGGGAGGTAATGCGGTAACGGATCAGAGAGGCAGGTATTCGATGTCTTTAATACTGCCCCCTGCCCTGGTTTTACTTATACCTGGGACTATTGGGTGACAGCCGATATCCCCTATCTCAATGCAGATCCGGTTCGCCACATGCGTGCGCAATATATACCTGTTTATGCACCAGTGCCTTCTTATGCGGCTTGCTATGGTGAAGCAGAACTGACGATTCGAATGAATACATCCGGTGGACAGAATACAGGTTTGGGTGTGTCGGAAATTGAACGGAATAATCTGATGAAGGCACAGCAGGCAAATCTGAAACGTGATATTCCGGTTTCGATGTTTATTGTTCGTGGATTTGTGAAGATGTCCAATGAGCAGCATTCTGAGAGTGAGTACGATTATTCGCCGCAACCGGATGTAGGTAACGGGAAGACCGACTATCAGCAACCGACGACAGGCAGCAACGAATTTGATTCGAGGGCCCTGCTGGAGAAGATATCGGAAGCCGATTTGAAAAGGACAGATGTTTACGTATTCCGAGAAAACACAGGTGAACTGATCGGCGAGTTGCTTGGTGATCGTACCCCTAATCGCATCGCTGGCGGCAAGGGCATATATGTGGATATTGATAAGGGAAAGCCCCGCTTAACATATTCAATGATGATTCATGCGTTTGATCAACTTGGTTCGCATCAGCATGGCAAGGGCAGGGAATCAGGCGTGCAGTATGGTGAGCACCTGCAAGTGGTGATGATTAATCGCAAGACAGGCTATATTGCACTGCGAAACATTCAGGCGATTCCCGCAGCGGATGGTGTCACGATAGAGGTGGATGGGTCTGATGACCCTGCCTTGATGCGTCCGCCGAATCTTCAGGTTGATATCACGCGTGAGTTTGATCCTTTCATTCGGGCAGACACGTTACATCAGGTTGAAGAAAGCGTGATCGGCTTTGAGGGTTCCGGTCTGACGAGCGACAATAGAGTCATTATCGTGACAGACTGGAAGGATCATACCGGTCATCTGTTGCCTGCCAAGTTGCCGACCGGCTACGTTGGTCGTATCACCAAGGTTGTAACCGGGCCCGTACTTGCCGAAAGTGGGGCCGAGGTTCATCACTTTGAAATCATGCCGGGGAGGAGAATTCAGGTTCTCAAAACGCCGAAATTCGACCCACAGAGCAGGCAACATTATTATGTGCATGTGTATGGTGATCCCCGTAATCCTGATTTTTCGACGGACTCTGACAGGCCGGGCATTTTAAAGTATCTGCCTAAATTTCCTGTTCCTCTGCTTGTTCCGGTTGCCGATATTATCCAAAGCGACACCTTGAAGAGGTCATTGATTGCTCTGGACAAAGGTGATGAATATTTACCTGTCTACCGGCGCACGTATCGTCCTGAAGCGCAGTTTTCCATACATGAGTTTGACCCGAAGAATATCAAGCCACTCAATCCAACAGCCAACCCTAAGTGGGGACCTGATATTCAAGTGGTTGATCTGACAACATCGCCATATGATCTGGCTTATCTGAATGGTTCACAGTTGTTAGTCGGGCCGGCACCTGACCCTTATGACCTGTTAAGTTATCGTATGTTTCCTATTGATAGATTCGGCACGCCGGAGCGTAATTTTGAATTGCAAGTGTACGATCAGTATGGGTCGTTGGCTGCATCTGTCAGCATTGATCAACTTGGTATTACAACGGTATCCGATCTTTCCGCGTTAAGTCCGAATGACTTCGTAATGCTGAGTTTGTTCCAGACGGATGACCCGGAAAATGTTCTGTGGTCACAGGTTTTGACTGATATAAAACTGATCTCATCCGATGATTTGGAAAGTCGGGAAAAGAAATCATTCATAGTATACGATCCGGCAAATAAATATGGTATCAATGGTGTATTGCAAACCAGTGGTAGAGCTTTGTTAACAAGTGCACCGATCAAGGCAAGGATTGTCGGTAAAATACCGGATGAGGAACATGCAAATATAGTATGGAAAATTCAGGCTGTCTCCAGTGCTACCCCGCTTACTTATGGCGGTATCTATAGCGTGAAATACGGTGCGACCGATGCCAGACTTCCACTACCAGCCGTCGCCGATCCTCGATGTACAAGAGGCACGGATGCTCAGCTATGGTCGAGTGGTCAACAACCTTTGATATCAACAAGAACCGTATCTTTTCGGCCATGTCCACCATCACATAATCCTGCCAAATATGTAAAAGGGAGCGGGACAAGAGGCATCGATGTACATCGCAAAAACCCTCGGCTTACTTACACGATTACCGCTACGATCACAGTTCCCGGAAAGGCTCCGCAAACGCTAACTGCAACAGCCAAAATGGATGATAAGGATATGCTCAGACAAGAATACATAACGCATACTCAATCAGCACCTGAATCAATTGTCGTTGGTGGCCGAGGGGTACAGCGTATTGTGAAAGTACCAACCCGATCCTCCTTGAAGGCACTTGCTGATATGCCCGAAGGTGACTGGGTAGATACGGGAACCAATGGCTACAGATATCAATATCTGCTATCAGATGGCATAGAGAAGATGTGGGCTGATTTTCAAACAGCATGGAATGATGTGTATACGACACCACTAACAATCTCTGTTCCACCCGGCACAACATCACTGCCTGCTGATGATGGAATTCGGGTGTCCAGTTCGTATCGGAACCCCGAGCGACAGGAGTATTATGGCAATGCAACCAAAAGCCTGCATATGATGGGTCGAGCTTTGGATATCGCGGCTACGGGAGTCCCGTCACTGGGTACATCTGCGAACCCGACCCCGTCTTTTGATCGTGGTGTGGTATTCCATATCGTAACGAATGCCATGGAAAACAATTCGATTGCTGCACCATATTGGGATATGTGGCAGTTGGAGGATATTGATATTGCTACGGTGAAAAATAGTAGTGGATTCAGCAATAGCCGTATTGATGGAGCTGATAGAAACAACAATGGCATATTAGATGGGTATGAACGAACCGGGCATTTGCATTTGCAGGATGACCCGACTTTGGGGAATCACCGATGAGAATGATCAAGTTATTAATAATAGCGCTTCTAATAATTCCTCTCCAGCAAGCCTTGGCTGATGATGGCTATCAGGAATGGAAAAAACAGGCACTTGCAGAACTTTCAACTGCTCCGATAGGTGAGGGAGGCGCTACAACATTTGCGTATAAGGATTATTCACAAAAAGTCAGGGATTTATTAGATACTCGTTACCAAGAAGCAAAAGCATTCACTGGTACGAGTAGTGATGACCTTATTTTATTCTGGATTTTAGGTAACCTTGGGCAAATGTTACAAGGTCAGTACCAGCATGACCTGAAAGAGTTAGGGAAAACCTATCGTGTAGAAGATTCTCAGAATCAGATTCTTATTAAAGAGTACCAATCCTACTATCGCAAAGCACTAGATTTAGATGACAATCCAGATGCTCCGGATCACTTGGATCATTACATGTTAACAGCCATAGGCACGGATGTTTTGGCACCTCCTGACATTAAAGAAAAGGCCATGAAAAAGAAGGTCATGCTTACACAGCAAGGCAATGTGATTCATCCGAATCAGGAGTGGCAAAGCTATGAGTTTCTTCTCGGCAACTATGCCGAGCAGAAGGATTACGACAATTATCTGAAAACCGTGAATGAAATGATTGAGCGCTTTCCCGGCTCTCCACGCATGGAAGAATTGCTTGAATATAAGCGCCAGGCAGAGGCAGCCATCGGAAAGCGAGATCGCGAAACAGTCCTGCAAGATGGGGAAGGTGTTGATACATCCGCAAGCAAGCCGGATGAACAGCGGGCAAGCCAAACGGAAATGCTGAAAGGCAAGGCAGAGGAGCCGCCCGAACAGGGCGAGCCACAAGCGGAGAGGTCTGTACTGCTTTGGGCGCTGCTTGGCGGCGGCATCGCAGTGGTTGCCGTGGGAGCTGCTTTCGCGGCAAGGCGCAGGAAGAGGGATTAGAGAAGTGCTGGCGGGGGGAGAGGAGATCATGAGAAGAGCGATTCGAAAAGCGGAATCATCCGGCAATCCTGCTGAAAACGGCCAGATTAGTGTGAGCTATAATGGCCGGCTTGAGCCGGGAGAAACACTTGTCTGGGAGATTGAGGCACTGGGGGGGCCGACCGATCCGGATGATCTTCCTTCCTATTTTTCAAACACAACCAACAGGCCTTATGCCTACGGGGGCGTAAAAGGCGTAACCTACAGGGTATCCGACCTCGGTGTTTCACCGAACACAATTAACGCGGAAGCTGTTCAGGGCACCGGAATATTTCAAAGCCCATGGGTTGGAGACCGGACAACATATACAGCGATAAGCTTCGATCCCGATCCGCCGGCCCATTATCCATCCGCGTACAGGCAGAGCGAGCCCTTCCCGCGTACTGATCGGAATGGCAATCCTGTACTTGATGCTAACGGTCAACAGGTCATCGATTATGCCAACGGCACCAGGCACAAAAATGTGTGCCGGCACAACCCGCAGCTGGGATACAAGGTTACAGCCAGGCTTTACAGGCCCCTTCAGTTTATGCCGGTTACTTTGCCTGAAGCGATCATTCAGATGGATGAGGTTGATGTTCTCAGGCAGGAGTATATCAATCATATTCAGTCAGCGCCTGAATCAGCAGTTGTGGGTGGTCGCGACGTTGATCGGGTTGTGACTGTGCCGGCCCGCAGTGCACTGAAAGCTTTGTCAGACATGCCTGATGGCGACTGGGTGGATACAGGAACCAATGGATACCAGTACAGCTATCTGCTATCGGACGGAATGGAACAGATGTGGACTGATTTTCAAACGGCGTGGAATGCCACGAGTAAAACCATAACATTGTTGAACAGCTCTTCCACAACGACGATGCCGACCGGTGATGATATTCGGGTGTCCAGCAGCTATCGTAATCCTGAGCGACAGGAGTATTATGGCAATGCAACCAAAAGCCTGCATATGATGGGTCGAGCTTTGGATATCGCGGCTACGGGAGTCCCGTCACTGGGTACATCTGCGAACCCGACCCCGTCTTTTGATCGTGGTGTGGTATTCCATATCGTAACGAATGCCATGGAAAACAATTCGATTGCTGCACCATATTGGGATATGTGGCAGTTGGAGGATATTGATATTGCCACGGTGAAGAATGGAAGCGGATTTATTGATGATGCTGACGGCCTGGATAATAGTGGCTCCGGTATAGCTGATGGTTATGAGCGAACAGGACATTTGCATTTGCAGGATGACCCAACAAAGGGGAATCACCGATGAGAATGATCAACTTATTAATAATTGCATTTTTGCTAATTCCCTTTCAACAAGCCTTAGCTGAAGATAGTTATCAGGAATGGAAAATACAGGCGTTGGCAGAGATGTCTAAGAAACCTGTAGATGAAGCTGGAACGATGTCTTTTGCTTATCGGACTTTTTCACCTCAGGTGCGTCTATTAATGAATACACGAATATCAGAGTCTGACTCATTTATGGTCAGTCATTCTGCTGACCCAGTCCTGTGGTATATTCGAGGGTGGCTTGGACGCAGAACTCAAAGTTTTTACTACGATGATTTGCAAAAAGAAGGGAAAGCATACAATCGTTATGCACCTGAAAACCAAGCCTTAATCAAGGAGTACCAATCCTACTATCGCAAGGCTCTTGATTTAGATGACAATCCAGATGCTCCGGATCACTTGGATCATTACATGTTAACAGCCATAGGCACGGATGTTTTGGCATCCCCTGACCTTAAAGAAAAGGCGATGAAAAAGAAGGTCATGCTTACACAGCAAGGCAATGTGATTCATCCGAATCAGGAGTGGCAAAGCTATGAGTTTCTTCTCGGCAACTATGCGGAGCAGAAGGATTACGACAATTATCTGAAAACCGTGAATGAAATGATTGAGCGCTTTCCCGGCTCTCCACGCATGGAAGAATTGCTTGAATATAAGCGCCAGGCAGAGGCAGCCATCGGAAAGCGAGATCGCGAAGCTGCAATAGCGGATGCTTATGCACAGGCTGAGCCGTATGCAGAAGTCAGTAAGGCCGCACTTGCTGCAGAGCCGTATACAGCTCTGGAAAAAGTCGTGAAAGAAGTGCCCAAGGTTGAACCTTCTATGCCGGTGGTTGAAGCACCCAAACAGGCCAGGAATCCGGCACCGGAAGTCAAATCACCCAAACCTGTAGCTGCTGAGGCGGAGAAAAAGGACTCCAATTTGGTTACTGTATTGATTGCAGGCGGTGCAGCGCTGCTCATTCTCATTGGCTGGCTGGCTCTGCGGCGCAAAGAGACCAAACCATAAGCCAAGCTTTATTTTGAAGGATTATATCAACGGTCAGACTCGATTGGGTTCCATTGATTCGTCGTGTACCTTCCTCATTTCAACCGATGCGCTTAACCCACCAGTCGGGTTACGAATATCACTTCGCTTTTCCGACTACATTTTATTTTCAATGCTTGCTTCGGTGGTGTAATCAAACAACATGGGCTTTTCTGGAGGATTTGCATGATTATTACCGTGTTGCTGATTGCGGCGATTCTTTATCTGGCTTTGCAGTTGGAGGATAAGGTCGGGGTCCCATCGCCGGTCGGACTGATTACGCTGAGTTTTGCCTTTCATCTGCTGGCGGGTGAATGGTTTCAACTGACCGGGGACCCGGAACATTTCGCGACGCTGGTGATATTGTTGCTGCCGATTCTGCTGATTTCCGATTCACTGGAGTTGAAACTCGATGATCTCAAAGAACACGGTTTAAGTCTGTTTTATCTGGCGGTGGTGGCGGTAGCGTTGTCGGTGGCGGCGGCATTGCTCATCGGCGACTGGTTATTCGGCCAATATCATTTGTCGACAGCGGCGATTATTTTGATGTTTGCCATGGTGCTGGCGACTGACCCGGTTTCGGTGGTCAGTATCTTTTCCAAATTTGATCTGCCGCACCGGCTGAAGATTCTCTGTGAGGGCGAAAGCCTGTTTAACGATGCGACGGCATTGATCGTGTTTGTGTTCATCGGCCTGTATGCGCTCGATGGTGGTGAGATTTCGCTTGGCTATGTCAGCCAGATCAGTGCGGTGGTGGTGCTGGGTTCAGCGCTGCTGGGTGTGCTGGTCGGCTACGTTGGCCTGATCGGTATGAAAACGACGGAAAATCGCACGGCTGAACTGCTGGTACTAATCCTGACCGGCTATGGTGCTTTTGAATTGTCCGAGCATTTCTACACGGTCCTGAACCTGTTTGGCGGGCACTCGCATTTGCATCTCTCCGGCATTCTTTCCTGCATTGTGGCAACGGTGACGGTGCATCATGTGCTCAGTCAAAGCGTCGAAGATGATGAAAAGCGGTTGCAGCGGGAAGAAGCTGAATTGAGACGCGAATCGGATTCGGCCACCACCTCACGCTCGCTGGTGCAGGCTGCCATTGTCGCTATCAAAGCCAGCGTCGAGGAGCGTGAGCGGCATATGCGCACCAAGGAAGATGTGCAGCTATTGGCCATTGTCGCCAATACGATGCTGTTCGTGGCGATGGCGGAAGTCATTGATTTGCAACTGCTGCTGAAATATTCACATGAGATCATCATGATGTTTCTGGCAACAACGGTGATCCGGGCGCTGATGATGGCCAAGTTCGCCATCATCACCAATCAGACGGATAAAATGGCCAATGTGAATTTCCGCTGGTGGGGCGTGCTGACCTTTGCCGGCATCAAGGGCGGCTTATCGGTGGTGATGCTGATGATGATTCCCGCCTCGTTTGAGCATGTGGAAATGTTCAAGGCCATTGTGATCGGGGTGATTTTGCTGTCTACGTTTGTCTATTCCGCCGTGCTGCTGGCGATCATTGCCAAAAACAAGGCGACGTTTGCCAGAGAATTGGCCGAAGAGGGTGGTCATCACTAAGGAAGTTCTGAACAACTCCCGACCCACGCCTGTATCGTTGTCTGCCCGATCACGTCGCATCATGTAGATGCCCCTCTGTTTCGCTTGCTGTTGTCTGCTGATGATGGAACCGGCCTGAATAAACCTTCGCAGATTATGGTGGATAAGCTCACAGCCATCAAAGCAGATCGCATCAGGGAACGCATCGGTTCACAGATGCCGGTTCAAGGCGTGGCGCTGGATACAGCACTGAAACTCTGGCTGGGATTGTAGGCCCAGGTGCGCAGGCGCACGGAAGTCGATAGGCTTGGCGCATGTCTGATATTGAATCATTGAAACCCGATTTATTGGCGCTGAAAGGACGACGCGTCATTGCGGCGATGAGCGGCGGTGTAGATTCGTCGGTGATGGCGGCACTGCTCAAGGATGCCGGAGCTGATGTGATCGGTGTGTTCCTCAACGTGTGGGATTACACGCGTGAAAACATCAAACGGCATGGCACCTGCTGCGCACTGGAAGATTCCTACGATGCGCGACGCGTGGCTGATCAGGTCGGTATACCGTTTTATGCGATGGATATGCGCGAGCAATTTCGCCGCGATGTGATTGATCCGTTTGTGCAGGACTACGAAAGCGGACGCACGCCGAATCCGTGTGAGCGCTGCAATCGCTTTGTGAAATTCGGTGCACTGCTGGATGTGGCGGATCAGTTGCAGGCTGAGTTTGTGGCGACCGGCCATTATGTTAAACGTCTGGATGATGCCAGTGGTGTGCACGTGTTCAAGGGCGATGACCCGAAAAAGGATCAGAGTTATTTTCTGGCTACGATCAATCGCCAGCAAGCCAGCCGGGTATTGTTTCCTGTCGGACATCTGGAAAAAGAGGCGGTGCGTCGCCTGGCGCTGCATTATAAGCTGCTGACGGCGCATAAGCATGAAAGTCAGGATATCTGTTTTATTCCGGCCGGAGATCGCATTGCATTTTTGAAGCGCGAAGGTGCCGAGGCCGGGTTTCGCGCCGGAGATATTGTTGATCGCGAAGGCAACAGACTTGGCACACATCAGGGTATTGCACATTTTACACTCGGCCAGCGTAAGGGTCTCGGTTTACCCGATGGGCCGTGGCACGTGGTTGCTCTGGATGGCGTAACGGCACGGGTGGTGGTGGCGCATCCCGAGGATGCGTTAATCCGGCGGGTACTTGTCTCCGATATTTCATGGATCAATGAACCGGCTGATGGTGCGCCATTGATGGCGAAAGTACGTTATCAAATGCATCCGGCCGCATGTCGCTGGCAACGGCAGGGCGATACTATCGAGCTGCTGTTTGATCAGCCGCAAAAGCCGACTGCCCCCGGTCAGGTGGCGGCATTCTACGCCGGAGAAGAATTGCTTGGCGGCGGCATAGTCTCGCAAGTGTAAGTTTTGCGAATTTCCTTCGACTACCTTAACCAATAGCCCAGAGCGTATCCCGGTGTTCATTTGTTTTTCACGCTTGATATCAATACTGGACTAAATAACAATGGTATTGAGGTGGTAGATATGAAAAAATATCGATGGTTGTGGGTGCTGGTGTTTTTGTCTGGAGGTGGCGGTATGAGTATGGCTGAAGAAAAACAGGATGTGCCATCGGCAAAGATTGAATATGCGATATTCGCAGGCGGTTGCTTTTGGTGTATGGAGCATCCTTTTGACAGGCTTTCTGGTGTGATTTCGACAACTTCGGGCTATGTCGGTGGTCATACCGAAAATCCGAGTTATGAAGAGGTTTCCAGTGGTAAAACGGGCCATGCCGAGGCGGTTCAAATCGCTTTTGACCCGCAAAAGGTAGCGTATGCTACTTTGCTGGAGGTGTTCTGGAGGAATGTCGACCCGACAGTGAAAAACCGTCAGTTCTGTGATGTCGGGACACAATATCGAAGTGCAATATTTTATACTTCAGAGACTCAGAAGCAGTCTGCTGAAACAGCGCTGAAGAGACTTCAGGAAAGCAAGCCATTTAGTGGTGATATTCAAACTGAAGTGGTAAAGGCCGGTATGTTTTATCCTGCCGAAGATTACCATCAGGACTATTATCAGAAAAATCCGCTTCGATATCATTTCTATCGCCATAACTGCGGCCGGGATCAGCGTTTGCAGCAGCTATGGGGCGAAGAGGCGGGTGGAGAACATTTTCAAAGGAGCCCATTATGAACCGGCGGATATTTTTATTGGCTCTGGGGGGGGCGACAGCCGGGCTGCTGTTGCCGGTAAGAACAACAGCGGCGAAGGAGACAATTATGATTGAGACGATTGAAAAAACAGAAGCCCAGTGGCGTGAGCTGTTAACAGCAGAACAATTTGAAGTGCTGCGCGAGGAAGGTACGGAGCGGGCATTCAGCAGCGCCTTGAATCAGGAGAAGCGGGCAGGTGTATTTCATTGCGCCGCTTGTGATTTACCGCTGTTTTTATCCGAAGCCAAATATGACAGCGGCACCGGTTGGCCCAGCTTTTTTGCTTCCATTGAACAGCATGTCGCAACAAAAAAAGATTTCAAACTGATCTGGCCACGCACGGAATATCATTGTGCACGATGTTCCGGCCATCAGGGTCATGTATTTGACGATGGTCCGAAACCCACCGGTAAACGCTTTTGCAACAATGGTGTTGCACTGATATTTAAAGCGACTGACGCCTGAATTTCATCTGAAAGACTGATCTTTTTGTGCGCGTCTATTTGCCACATTTGGTTGGGCCTCCTATAGTGCTGCCTCTTCACAAAAGTGAGGGGACAAACATAATAAGGTATTGGGGGTCATTCCATGGCAGTTCAACGTACGTTATCAATTATCAAACCGGATGCGGTAGGCAAGAATGTGATTGGCGATATTATTCGCCGTTTCGAAGAAAATGGCTTGTCAGTAATTGGCACGCGTATGACGCATTTGTCAGCAGAGCAGGCTGGTCGTTTTTATGCTGTACATAAAGAGCGCCCGTTTTATCAGGATTTGTGTGACTTCATGAGCTCAGGCCCGATTCTGGCTATGGCACTTGAAGGAAAAAATGCTGTTGCATTGAATCGCCAGTTGATGGGGGCAACCAATCCGAAGGAAGCTGAAGCAGGCACCATTCGTGCTGATCATGCTGATTCTATTGATGCCAATGCAGTGCATGGTTCTGACTCACAGGAAAATGCTGCTATCGAAATTTCATTCTTCTTTGCGGATCTTGATCTGCACAGCCGCGGGTAATTTCACTTTTTATGGGAAACAAAGACGCTGATACCACTCAAGTCAATCAGGTTGCCTCTGAGGACTTGCCTGAACAAATCGCAGTACGCCGTGAGAAGCTGGCAAAAATGCGCGAGGCTGGAGAAACTTATTCAAACACCTGGCGAAAAGATATATCGCTGGGTACGTTGCATGATCGCTATGTTGAGCACGATGCCGGGCAGCTGGAACAGGCTGCTGTACAGGTTCATGTCTCAGGGCGAATTATGGCCCATCGGGTAATGGGTAAGTCCAGCTTTGTAAAAATCAGGGATGAACAGGGGGAGATTCAGTTGTTTCTGAATCTCAATGAGCTGGGTGGTGAAGCGAATTATAACCCGACCAAGAAATGGGATCTGGGTGATATCATTGGTGCAAGTGGCGTGGTGTTTCGTACGCGTACCAACGAGTTGTCGGTGCGCGTCAAACACGTCGAAATGGTCGTTAAATGCTTGCGGCCATTGCCGGAAAAGTGGCATGGCCTGAGCGATATCGAAATTAAATATCGTCAGCGTTATGTTGACTTGATGGTGTCGCCGGAATCTCGCACTGTATTTCGTAATCGCTCTAAAATGATGTCGCTTTTGCGTCAGGGGCTGGAATCGCGCGGATTCATGGAAGTTGAAACGCCGATGCTGCAATCGCAAGCCGGTGGTGCAGCAGCCAGACCGTTTATAACGCATCACAATGCGCTGGATATGGATATGTTTTTGCGCATTGCACCGGAGTTATATCTGAAGCGTTTGCTGGTGGGTGGTTTCGAGCGGGTGTTTGAAGTTAACCGGAATTTCAGAAATGAAGGTGTGGATACGACCCATAATCCCGAATTTACCATGGTTGAGTTTTATCAGGCTTATGCCGATTTTAACGATGCTATGGAGAATACAGAAGGGTTGATTCGTGATATTGCGTATGGCTTGAATATCGAAACGCTTGAATGGAAAGGTGTCGAGCTCGATTTCTCTATGCCATTCAGGCGATTACGTTTAGATGAAGCCGTAATTGAAAAACGCCCTGACTTACGCGGCCATACCAACGATAAAGCCTTGTTGGCAACGGTTTGTTTACAGGTTATTCCGGATATTAAACCGCTGATTACGTGGAAAGCAGGGCACTATTTGCTGGCTTTGTTTGAAGAGCTGATTGAACCGGAGCTGATGCAGCCGACATTTGTAACCCACTATCCGGTCGATGTGTCGCCGCTGGCCAGGCGCAGTAATGATGAGCCAAGTGTTACTGATCGCTTTGAACTGTTTATAGCGGGCAGTGAAATTGCTAATGGTTTTTCTGAACTGAACGATCCGGATGATCAGCGTTCTCGTTTAGAAGCACAGGCCCTGGCTAAAGCCGCTGGTGATGCGGAAGCCACGGGTGTGGATGAAGATTTTCTTCGTGCTCTGGAGTATGGCATGCCGCCAGCCGCCGGTGTGGGTATTGGTGTGGATCGACTGGTGATGATGATGACCGGTCAGCATTCTATTCGGGATGTGCTGCTATTTCCGCATATGAGGCCGGAAACCTTTTAGTTTACCGAGATGAAAGATATTCCGTTGGGAGACTGGCAATGAAAGCAGAAGATATCATGGTTCGGGAAGTGGAAACCGTTCAGTTGCATGAAAATGTGGGAGATATTCTGCATCGTATGCGGACGCTTAAATACAGAACCTTACCGGTGATCGATGAACATGGGCGTGTGCTTGGAGAGTTTTCCACCTATAAAATTCTGACAACGATTGTTCCGAGTTACATCACCAGCGGTGATCTGGATCATGTCGAATTTGTGCCGGATATTGGCGTCCTGAAGCGAAGGTATAACGAAATCGCTTCTAAAATAGTCGCTGATATCATGAATCCATCGCCAATTCTGGTCGATGAAAAATCATCGGTATTGTCCGTTGCTGCTGAATTATTGGCCTCTCATCATAGTTCTTTGGCCATGGTGGTCAGTAAAGATAAGCATTTGAAAGGTGTTGTGGCGCGTTCCGATATTTTATGCTTTGTGCAGGAAAGCGGGGTGGAAAACCGTGCATAATGCTGAAGAACATCTCTCACATGTGATTTTTGGCTGGGACCCGACCTGGGTCGCCGTGACGGTTCTTTTGCTGATCTACGGCATAATCATGCTGGAGAAATTCAATCGTGCCGTGCTGTCATTGCTCGGTGCCGGATTGATGATTTTTTGTGGTGTGATTACCCAGAAGCAAGCCATGGCAGGTATAGATTTTAATACCATCGGTCTGCTTACCGGTATGATGGTCATTGTTGCGATTAGTCAGAAGACAGGCATGTTCCAGTATGTGGCAATCAAGGCCGCTAAATCAGTAAAAGGCAGTCCCTGGGGTATTTTGGTGATGCTGTCCGTGGTAACGGCAGTGTTTTCAGCTTTTCTGGATAACGTGACCACTGTACTGCTCATCGCACCGGTAACCTTGTTGATTACCGAAGCACTCGGAGTGAGGCCATACCCGTATCTTTTTGCTCAGATTCTGGCATCAAATATCGGTGGTACAGCCACCTTAATCGGTGATCCGCCGAATATTATGATTGGTTCTGCCGCGCATTTGAGTTTTTACGATTTCCTTGTCAATCTGGCTCCGATTACACCGGTTATTTTTGCTGTCGTGCTTCTTTGTGTATGGTTTATGTTCGGGCGGGATCTTCATGCATCCGAAGAAAACAAGGCACTGGTGATGCAATTTAACGAAAACGAAGCAATTACCAATCCACAGTTGCTGAAAAAATGTTTGTTTGTGTTATTCGCTGTGATTGCGGGATTTAGCGTAGCACATAGTTTTCATCTGGAACCGGCGAGTATTGCTATGTTTGGTGCCGCAGTGTTGCTGTTGCTGCAAAGCTTTGGCCAGTCGTTGCACGAAAAAGATCATGCCTACGAAGGGGTCATGGCGGAAGTTGAATGGACCACGATCTTCTTTTTTGTCGGTTTATTTATAATTGTGACCGGCGTTGAACATACCGGTGTGATTGCTCTGCTGGCACAGAAGACATTGTCTTTGACCGGTGGCTCTATGACAGCAACGGCTGCGGCAGTTCTCTGGGTGTCGGCGATAGCATCAGCTTTAATTGATAACATTCCGTTTGTGGCGACGATGATTCCCCTGATTCAAAGCATGGCTCCGACATTTGGCGGTGAAGAAGCGCTGGTTCCTTTGTGGTGGGCGCTGGCTTTAGGCGCATGTCTGGGTGGTAATGGCTCATTGATCGGTGCTTCGGCAAATTTAATTGTTGCCGGATTTGCCCAGCGGGCGGGTTATCCGATTGCCTTTCTGGAGTTTCTTAAACATGCTTTTGCCTTGATGTTGCTGACGATATTAGTCGCCCATGCTTACCTGTATTTCAGGTATCTGGTTTGACCCCGGTTATCGGTTTTAACTGACATTGGCTATTAAAACTTATGAATGGATGCTGGCGTTACGCTATTTGCGTTCGCGAAGGGATGAGAAATTTGTCTCACTGATAGGCTGGAGCTCTTCGTTGGGTGTTGCGGTTGGCGTCATGGCACTGATTGTTGTGTTGTCGGTAATGAACGGCGCAGCTATCGAAATAAGGGATAAAATTCTCGGGTTTTCATCGCATGTCGATGTTCAGGGCGCAGGTGACACCATCGAAGATTGGCAGGCATGGCTCGATGTGATTGAGTCATTCCCGGATGTTGAGCAGGCAACGCCCTATATTATTTCTCAGGTGCTGATTAATCGCGGTAAACAATCTGTCGGTGCGATACTGAAAGGCGTGGATACGACCCGGGCCGGAAGAATCGCTGGACAGATTCTTGAGGGGGGGCGTTTTATTTCTTCCGGTGAAGAAGCGCTGTTTGAAGTGGTGATTGGCAAGGATCTGGCTCGTAAGTTAAGTGTTTCAGTGGGTGATGCTGTGCGCATTGTATCCCCATCCGGAGGTGTCTCACCGTCCGGTATGGCCCCCAGAATGCGAAGTTTCAAAGTGGTTGGTATTTTTGATTCGGGCTTTTATGAATACGATTCAGGTGTCGTGCTGGCACCGCTAAAGTCTCTGCAACGTCTGGCTCGTTTGGGAGATCGTGTCGGTGGTATTGAATTACATCTGCTTGATCGGGATCAGGCTCCGCAATTTGCCGCCATGTTACGTGGAAAGCTTCCGGTTGATGCCTGGGTCACTGACTGGACACAACGGAATCGTTCGTTTTTCGACGCGCTGAAAATGGAACGTCGGGCTATGGGTGTGATTTTGTCGCTGATTGTGTTGGTTGCCGTGATTAATATGATTGCTTCACTGGTGATGGTGGTGATGGAGCGGCGTAAGGAAATTGCCATTCTGAAAACGGTGGGAGCAACACATGCATCGGTGATGCGTGTTTTTCTGATGATGGGGGTGATGCTGACCGGCGTCGGAATTGTTCTGGGTGCGAGCATGGGGCTCTTGCTGGCATGGCGTCTTGATGCTGTATTGGCATGGGTTGAGTCTGTCACCGGCATTACATTCTTATCCAAAGATGTATATTTTATTGACCACATCCCTTCCATAGTTGACCCTGTCTCGGTATTGTTGGTTGTTGGGATAAGTTTTGTGGTGGGATTGTTGGCTACAATTTATCCGGCCTGGCGGGCTGCAAGTGTTCCTCCAGCTGACGCTTTACGCTACGAATAGAGGGGAACATGTCAGACGATCAGATTCGAAAAAAAGCAATGCGAGCGCTACTGGATGGCAAACACAAGGTTGCTCTTGGCTTGTTTGAGGAATTGCATAAAAGCAGTCCGGACGATCTGCGTACATTTGTAAAGCTGGCTGAGCTGCGAGAAAAAAATGGCGATACTGACGGCGCTGTCGCTGATTATGTTAAAATTGCCAGAATGTACGCCGAGCAGGGATATATCGTACAGTCGATCGCGATTAATAAAGTTATCTTACGCCTGGATCCGCATCGAACCGAAATTAAAGAACATCTGAAAGAGCTTTCAGCTGAACGTGGTGAAGACTGGGCAGTCAGTACCATGGTGCCGGCTGATAAGACGATGGGTATGGACATCAGCTCTGAAGATAAAGGAAAACTTGGCTTTGAGCGGACACCTTTGCTGTCCGGATTGTCAGGTGATTATCTTGAATCGTTCATGGATTCACTGACCCTTAAGAGCTTTTCAGAAGGTTCAGAAATATACGCACAGGGCGAGGAAGGGGAGTATCTGTATCTGATTGGTATGGGCTCGGTACGTCTGGAAGCCCGACAATCATCCGGCAGAACAAAAGTGTATTCCAGGTTGGGGGAAGGTGACTGTTTTGGTGAGCACGCCTTTATGTCGCGCGTCAAACGACGTGACTTCGCTGTTGCTGATACTGAAGTCAGCGTGTTGATGATCGACAGGGATACGTTTGATCGGTGGGTGAAAGATAATCCGGCCATTAGTGGTACCGTTGAACAGTTTTATCGCCAGCGAGTGCTGGCACGCGTATTGGCCTTGACACCAGTATTTGAAGGTGTGCCTGAAGATGCCAAGCTGGAGTTGGCCAATTCCTTTAATATGATCAGGCTGGCCAAAGGCAAAATTGTCGTGCGTGAGGGTGAGCAGGGAGACTCTTTCTTTTTAATTCGCTCAGGTATTGTCCGTATTGTCACTTGCGGCATGCAAAAAGATGGCAAGCCGATTGAGCTCGGCCGCATGGGTGAGGGATCGTTTTTTGGTGAGGTTGCACTTCTCACAGAAAAACCCAGAACAGCTACTGTGATCGCTGAGTCCAATGTTGAACTCATGGAGTTAACCCGCGAAAAATTCGACAGTATCGCCAGGGTGCATCCGTCGATCCGAAAGATTGTTGAGGCTTATCAGAAGTCGCGCGTGAAGGAGACAATCAAGGTTTTGATGAATCAGGATAAATGATATTCAGATGATTCGATTACAAGTCAGGGATTTATCAAAATCTTATAAAACTGAAGTGGAACCTATTCATGTCCTGCGCGGGGTGTCATTCGAGTTGGAGCAAGGACAGTTTCTAGCCATTGTTGGTGAGTCGGGTTCTGGCAAAAGTACGCTGCTGCAAATTCTGGGAACGCTGGATGAGGCGGAGAGTGGCGAGGCGCTATTGGACGGACGTTCTGTATTCAATTTGAGTGAGCGCGAAAAAGCCGGTCTTCGTAACTCTTCTATTGGATTTGTTTATCAGGCTCATCACCTGATTCCGGAGTTGTCAGCGCTTGAAAATGTGATGCTTCCTTTGCTGATTCGTGGAGAGTCATCGAAAGAAGCTGCCGGACGGGCGATGGATTTATTGACCCGGCTGGGCTTGCAGTCGCGATCTCATCATGTGCCGGCCAAGCTCTCGGGTGGTGAGGCGCAGCGGGTGGCTGTAGCACGGGCATTGGTGGCTTCACCGAAGCTTTTGTTGGCAGATGAACCAACAGGAAACCTTGATGAGAAAACGGCTCAGGAAGTATTTTCGCAAATGCGTTTGTTGTGTCAGGAAGAGCAGGCTTCAGTGATTATGGTGACCCATAGTATGGCCTTAGCCAATGCGACTGACAGGGTGCTTCAGCTCAAAAAAGGCGTTCTGATTTAGAGGGAAGTCAAAAAACTTTTGACGAATCAATAGCTTTTGCTATATTTGCTTAAGTTTTTTCGAGTTTGCAGGCGCATGTAGCCTTTTCGTGGGGAAGATAAGCCAAGTGACCAAAGCTGAGATTGCAAATATTATTCATGAACGTATCGGATTTTCCAAAAAGGAATCCGCTCAACTGGTTGAGACTGTGCTTGAAGAGATTAAGCAGGCTTTGATCGATGGTGAAGATGTGAAGCTCTCTGGATTTGGCCATTTCATGTTGCGCGAAAAGCATGCCCGTCGTGGCAGAAATCCTAAAACCGGTCAGGACATCACCATTGAACCGCGCCGGGTTGTTACTTTCCGCGCCAGTCAATTATTGAAGAACAACCTGTTGGATGATGCTGAATGAGTATTCAGCCTAAACAATTGCAGGAAGCCGGAATGGAAGTTCCAACGCTTCCCGATAAATTGTTTTTTTCAATTCGGGAAGTCAGTGACTTGTGCGCTGTTGAGCCACATGTGTTGCGTTACTGGGAAACAGAGTTCAGACATATTCGCCCTGTTAAAAAAGGTGGCAACAGACGTTTCTATCGCCATCGAGATATTTACGCTGTGCTTCAGATTAAACATCTTCTGTATGATCTTAATTTCACCATTCGGGGTGCAAAAAAACGTCTGATGAGCGGCGATCTTAATGATATTGTTGAGAAGCCTGATGCTCAGGTTTCACTTAAACAAATCCGGGAAGAGTTGGTTTCGATACGGGACTTGCTGGCGGATTAATTTCCTCTAGTGTTGATGAATCGGGGCGTAGCGCAGCCTGGTAGCGCACCAGACTGGGGGTCTGGTGGTCGGAGGTTCGAATCCTCTCGTCCCGACCATTTTTTTATCGCATGACACTGGCATATTCAATTTCACATAATTTAACTTTTGATCGACCACGCAAGCGTATGGTTGATGAGCAAATGATTGCGCGGGGGGTTACCGACCAGCGTGTGATCGACGTGATGCGACTGGTTCCCCGGCATATGTTCGTTGATTCGCCATTGGTCTCTCGTGCCTATCATGATTGTTCCTTGCCGATTGGCGAAGGGCAGACTATTTCACAACCCTATATGGTGGCTCGGATGACTGAGCTTTTACAGCTTAAGGGTGATGAGCGGGTATTGGAAATAGGGACCGGCTGCGGTTACCAGACAGCTGTGCTGTCGCGTTTGTGTAAGCGGGTTTATAGTGTAGAGCGTATTCATTCCCTGCACATGAAAGCCAGGAATAATTTGCGCCGTGCCAGATTGGCAAATGCAATGCTAACATGTGCCGATGGTTTGCTGGGATGGCCTGAATATGCTCCATTTGATGCCATAATCGTCACGGCTGGTGGGTTTGCTTCTGATTTGTGGCTGGAGCAATTGGCTGTGTATGGTACATTGCTGATGCCTGAGGGTAGTCATGGCCAGCATCGTTTGGTGCGAAGGCGAAAGCTGGCGGATGGTGTTGAAGAAGAATATTTCGATGCGTGTACGTTTGTGCCGTTGCTGGAAGGAGAAAGTCATCGCTGAGCATGTCATTTCAACGGATCGACCTTCACTGCTGCGCCGATGCTATAGGTGGACATTATCTTGGGCAGAGCATCCTCAGGCAAAATGGGGTTTGTTTTTTGTCGCGCTAATCGAGGCCAGTGTTTTTCCAATTCCGCCCGATGTTTTGCTGCTGGCTTTAGCGCTGGGAGCACCCAGATCGTCAATGCGTCTGGCTGGGATTTGCACCCTGGGTTCCACGGTGGGTTCAGTGATAGGTTATGCCATCGGTATGTTTTTATTCGCCAGTGTTGCTGAACCATTATTACAATTCTATGGCGCTATGGGTACATTTAATCATGTGCAGGAGCTTTTCACCGAATGGGGGATTGGCTTGGTGCTCATTGCCGGATTTTCACCGATTCCGTTTAAAGTTATCACCATTGCTGCCGGGGCTTTCGATCTTCCGTTTTTCTCATTTTTACTTGCAGCAATTGTTTCACGCGGTGCCCGTTTTTATCTGGAAGGTGCGCTGATGCAATGGGGTGGGGATCGCTTGCGTCAGTTGGTCGATAAGTACTTTGAGTGGGCTACGCTTTCGGTGGTGGTGCTTGTGGTGGCAGGATTTATGGGATTATGGCTGTTTCGCTGAGATGGGCGCTGATCTTTTCCGTGCTGCTTTTGCAGGGCTGCTTCAAACTGGAGTTGCCATTTTTTCCGAGCGATCAGGAAGCTTCATCGCCACAGTTGTCAGGGACATATTATAAAGTAAGGCAGGGTGACACGCTTTACAACATCGCCAGACGAATAGGGGTGGATTATAAAACACTGGCCCGCAGGAATGGCATCCGTTATCCCTACACTATCTACGTCGGTCAAAGAATTAACCTGACAGCATCGAATCAGGCCAAAGCTTCGCCAACACCACGCGTTCCGGCCAAAACAACCCGTCCGGTAACACCCTCCAAGTCGAAGCGTCCGGTTGAAAAAAACACTACAAAAGCAGCTGTCGGTGGCGGGTTAGTGAAATTGCAATGGCCGGTGAAAGGCGTTGTGACCAGTCATTTTGGTCGCCGTGGAAGCCGTATGCATGATGGTATCGATATTGGAGCTAAATCAGGAACCCCGGTGTATGCTGCTGCCGCTGGCAAGGTCATCTATTCAGACAATAAGCTGTCAGGCTTCGGGAATCTTATTATTATCAAGCATAGCTCAGATTTTGTGACTATCTACGCCCACAATAATAAGAATTTTGCCAGAAAGAATCAGCAGGTGAAAAAGGGTGAGAAAATTGCCACAGTAGGGCAAACCGGCAGAGCTACGGGGCCGCATTTGCATTTTGAGGTGCGTAGAGGTCAGGCGCCGAGTCAGGTTCGCGCTGTTGATCCGATGGCATATTTGCCATAAGCTGGTACGCTGTAAAAAAGACTGATGATAAAGAAGGTTGTGAAGCCTTAAATTATCCGGTTCGATAGTGGTGGAGTTGCGATGCCAGACAGAGAAATAATTTCGCCGGTTAAAATATATATGCGTGAAATTTCACGCTATCAGATATTAACGGCTGAGCAGGAAATCGATTTGGCTCGCCGGATTGCCACCGGTGATGAAGAAGCGCGTCAGCAAATGATCAACGCTAACCTTCGACTGGTGGTAAAGAATGCGCGGGATTTTATGAATCGCGGACTTTCCTTTCTGGATCTGATTGAAGAAGGAAATCTGGGCTTGATGCATGCAGTACAGAAGTTCGATGCTGATTATGGTTGTCGTTTTTCGACCTATGCTACCTGGTGGATTCGACAGGCTATTGATCGCGGGATTATGAATCAGGCGCGTGTGATTCGCTTGCCGATCCATATCGGTAAAGAGCTTCATGCCATGTATCGGGCTGAAAGTTATTTGCGCAGTCTGCTTGAAAGAGATCCAACCGAATTTGAAATAGCATCGCATCTGGGAAAGCCGATCCATCGTATTCAGTCGTTAATGGATGCGAAAAGTCAAACCAGCAGCACGGATATGATTGTTGTTGGAGAGGGTGAATTAAGTTTGTATGATGTGGTTGAAGATGAAAATAGCCCTTTACCTGAAGAGGTCGCAGATCAGAATCATCGGGATAAACTGGTCAACCAATGGGTTGATATGCTGGATGAGAAGGAACGCATAGTTGTTAAGCTTCGCTATGGTTTGGGGCAACAAAAAATGTGGACGCTTGAGGATATCGGTTCTCACATTGGCGTTACGCGCGAGCGGGCACGGCAGATTCAGGTTATCGCATTGCAGAAGTTGAGGCGTTTGGTTCGATTGGATCATATTCAGTCAGGAGATGTATTTTGAAAAAAAGCAAGTCACCAAGCATGGACAAAACAAGTATGGCATCGACCCGCTTAAAAGATTTCATTCGGGATATCCCGGATTTTCCCAAGCCGGGTATCATGTTCAAGGACATTACGCCGTTGCTGGCCAATGGCGATGCGTTCTCTGCCTGTATATCACAGCTGGCAGTAAGTATGCCAACGGATGTGGATTATATTGTGGGTACGGAATCACGCGGCTTTATTTTCGGTGCAGCACTGGCGCAGATGACAGGGCGCGGTTTTATTCCTGTTCGCAAGCCGGGTAAGCTTCCCGCTGAAATACATGGTATTGAATATGAACTGGAATATGGAACTGACAGGCTTGAAATTCACCGTGATGCCTTAACTAAAGGGCATAAGGTGGTATTGGTGGATGATTTGCTGGCAACCGGTGGAACGGCCAGAGCCAGTGTGGAATTGGTTCGGCAGTTGGGTGCGGAGGTTGTGGCTTGCCTCTTTGTTATTGAGCTGACGGCGCTAAAAGGCAGAGAACAATTGTCCGGTATACCCATTCACCACGTGTTGCAATACTAGGACTTGAACTGGATTGAACCCATCGAACATTTGAAGTAACTAAAGGATGCATTTCGGGGTGCGGAGACAGGCTAAAGCCGCTATGATGCAGCGCCTTGATGCCCTCGTAGCTCAGGGGATAGAGCAGCCGCCTCCTAAGCGGCAGGCCACACGTTCGAATCGTGTCGAGGGCACCATTTTTGGGGAGTTGATAATATGGAAGAGCAATTAAATAGCGCGATACCTGTTCTCATTGAAGAGGAGATGAAGAAGTCTTATCTCGACTATGCGATGAGCGTTATCATCGGGCGAGCTTTGCCAGATGCGCGTGACGGATTGAAACCGGTGCATCGGCGAATTTTATTTGCCATGCAGGATCTTGGGTGTACGCACGATAAACCATACAAAAAATCAGCTCGTGTTGTTGGTGATGTGATCGGTAAATATCATCCGCATGGTGATTCGGCTGTTTACGATGCTTTGGTACGTATGGCACAGCCGTGGAGTATGCGACATGTGCTGGTAGACGGGCAGGGTAACTTCGGTTCTGTTGATGGTGATTCTCCGGCTGCTATGCGTTATACCGAAGCCCGAATGAGCAAGCTCTCCAAAGAGCTGTTGGCAGAAATTGACAAAGACACCGTAGATTTTGGTACCAACTATGATGACTCGTTGCTTGAACCAAAGGTGTTACCAGCAAAATTCCCGAATCTTCTGATCAACGGCTCGCAGGGTATTGCTGTGGGTATGGCGACCAATATTCCTACCCACAACTTGCAGGAAACAATCGATGCAACCGTTAAAATTATCGATAACCCTGATGTCGATGACGATGAGCTGATGCAGGTAATGCCTGGTCCGGATTTTCCAACCGGCGGGTTTATCTATGGCCGCAAGGGCATGCGTGATGCATTTATCACCGGCCGTGGTTCAGTAACCATGCGGGCCAAGGCGATAGTGGAAATCCATCCGCGTACCAAACGCTCATCGATTATTGTCAACGAGCTTCCTTATCAGGTAAACAAGGCCAGGTTGATTGAAAATATCGCTTTGCTGGTAAGAGATAAAAAACTTGAGGGCATTTCCGATCTGCGTGATGAGTCGGATCGTGATGGTATGCGTATTGCGATTGAGCTTAAACGCAATGAAATTCCTGAAGTTATTCTGAATAATCTGTATAAACATACACAGCTTCAGTGCAACTTCAGCTGCAATATGCTGGCTCTGGTGGACGGGCAGCCAAAGCTTTGTGGTGTGCGTGAATTACTGCATCACTTTGTTGATCACAGGCGTCAGGTTGTCACCCGCCGCTGCCTGTTTGATTTGGCAAAAGCTGAAGCTCGGGCTCATATTTTAGAAGGTTTGCTCATTGCACTGGATCATATCGATGAAGTGATTAAATTGATCCGTGCCAGCCAGACAGGTGCCGAAGCCAAACAGGGCTTGATGGATCGCTTCGGATTGTCCGAAAAACAGGCACAAGCTATTCTGGATATGCGTCTGCAACGCCTGACCGGTCTTGAATACGACAAAATCAAAGCAGAACATGAAGAAGTCCAGAGTGTGATCGAGAAATTGAAAGCGATTCTGGCTGATGAGCAGTTGTTGATGGCTGTTATCCGTGAAGAGCTTGTTGAGATTCGCGATAGCTATGGCGAAACGCGTCGTACCCAGATTATGGATGAAACCTCTGAGATTTCTGTTGAAGATCTGATCACTGAAGAGGATATGGTGGTCACGATCTCCAATGAAGGGTATATCAAGCGTAATGCTGTAACACTTTACAGAGCTCAGCGGCGAGGTGGTAAGGGCAAGACAGCGATGACCACCAAGGAAGAAGACTTTGTAACACAGTTGATGGTTGCCTCGACGCATGATTATTTGCTGTTCTTCTCGAATTTTGGTCGTGTCTTCCTGAAAAAAGTTTATGAAGTGCCGCAGGCCGGACGTGTCACACGTGGCAAGGCGTTGATCAATCTGTTGCCGGTAGAGAAAGGTGAAAATATTTCAGCTACATTGGCAATTCGTCAATTTGATGACCAGCATTTTATTGTCATGGGTACAAAAAATGGCGTTATTAAGAAGACGAATCTGGCCGAATACCAGAACATTAGAACCAATGGCATCATTGCAATCAAGATTGATGAAGGTGATGAGCTGGTTAGTGTGGTGAAATCCAATGGCGAGCAGGATGTTATTCTGGCTTCCAGTGGTGGTAAGGCGATTCGCTTCTCAGAACAGGATGCCAGAGCGATGGGTAGAAGTACTCGCGGCGTTACAGGTATGCGTTTCTCCACGTCAGATCGTGTGATTGCCATGTCGCTGGTGGTTGATCGGGCGACGTTGTTGGCGGTGTCTGAAAATGGCTTTGGTAAACGCACATCTGTCGATGAATACAATTGCCAGAAACGTGGCGGTCAGGGCGTCTTTACACTTAAAACCGGAGGCCGAAATGGTGATATGATTGCCGCCATTCAGGTGGTGGAGGGTGATCAGGTATTACTGATGACGGATACGGGAAGATTGGTGCGTATACGGATCGATGATATCTCGGTGATTGGCCGGAATACACAGGGTGTTAAGCTTATCGATTGCAAAACAGGTGAGCGTGTCATCGGCGCCGTGCGCGTTGTAGAAAAACAGGAGGAAGCAGACTTGGATTCAGAGGATGATGAGTCAGAGCTGTTTCTGGAACAAGATGATTGATCGTAAAGCATTCCGAAAAGATTTTGATGTTATGCAGGCGGCCTTGTCCAGACGGGGGGCTGATGTCATTACAGCTGATTCGTCCTGGGGCAGAGCTCGTGAACTTGATGAGCAACAGCGTCAATGTAAGGCGGAAACCGAAGCTTTGCAGTCAGAGCGAAATCGCGTATCCAAACTGATAGGTCAGAAAAAAAGCTCAGGCGAGGATGCTTCAGCTGAACTGGCTCGAATGGGCGAGGTTTCTCGTCGGGTTAAGGCGCTTGAAGTAACAGCCAAAGAAGCAGAAGAAGCCTTTGCCCTGGCTATGCTTGAAATACCCAATGTGCCTCACGAGTCTGTACCTGAGGGTGATCATGAGGATTGCAATGTCGAAATTCGACGTTGGGGTGAGCCGCGCAGAGATGAAGTGCCTGCACATTGGGATATTGGTGAGCGTCTGAAAATTTTGGATTTTGAGGCCGGTGTTAAACTTGCAGGCAGTCGCTTTTCTGTGCTGCGGGGAATGGGGGCGCGTATGGAGCGCGCTTTGATGCAGCTGATGCTCGATCTGCATGTGGATAAGCACGGCTACGAAGAGGTGTGGGTACCGGCTATTGCCAATCGGAAAACCATGACGGGTACGGGTCAGCTTCCAAAGTTCGCAGAAGACTTATATAAGCTTGAAGAAGAAGATGCTTTTCTGATTCCGACGGCCGAAGTGCCGGTTACCAATCTGTATCAGGATGATATTCTTAATTTCAGTCAGTTGCCGATTAAGCATTGCGCTTACACGCCGTGTTTCCGGCGTGAAGCCGGCTCGGCCGGTCGGGATGTGCGCGGCATGATTCGGCAACATCAGTTTGATAAGGTTGAGCTGGTGCATCTGGTGCATCCGGATCAGGCATTGGATGGATTGACATCACTGCTGGCTGACGCGGAAGCAGTGCTGCAGGCGCTTGAACTACCTTACCGTGTGGTCGATTTATGTGCCGGTGATTTGGGTTTTTCGGCTCAGAAGACGTTCGATATTGAGGTGTGGTTACCCAGTCAGCAGTGCTATAGGGAAATTTCTTCATGCTCATCGTTTGGTCAGTTTCAAGGGCGCAGGGCAGGTATTCGTTATCGGGATGCGGATGGTAAGGTGAATCCGGTTGCAACATTGAATGGCTCTGGTCTGGCCATTGGTCGGACGCTGGTAGCGATTCTGGAGAATGGCTGGCAACAAGACGGCTCAGTGAAATTACCGAAACTTCTGCATCAATATGTGGGTGGAAGAGAGTCGATTGCCCCGCCCGCTATCCCACAGTAAGGCATGTGGCGTTTGCCGGTGTTCGGCAAGTATTGCAAATTGAAATTTACGAGTTATATTGCGCATGGTTTTAAAAGGTAAGGCAAACGTATTACATGGAAGGGTGGCAGAGCGGCTGAATGCACCGGTCTTGAAAACCGGCGAAGGTAAAACTTCCGTGGGTTCAAATCCCACCCCTTCCGCCACGTTTGACTTATATTCCTGTTTACAGATCGTGCGTCAGCAAGCTCAGATATGAGAGGTTATATATGACGTATGCACTGATTTCCGTGTCCGGAGAAGATCGCCCGGGCATTGTCCACGATGTCACTGAATCCCTGCTTGGATTAAAGATAAATATAGAAGATTCATCGATGACCGCCCTGCGAGGGCAGTTTACGATGATGCTTATTGTTCGGCTGGATGGTCAGTCGGTGATTCCGCTCATGAAAGCGGCGCTGGCAGAGCTGGAGCAACGAACAGGCTTGACGATCAGTTCGCAAATGATCGATGAAAACCTGGCTGAAGTTGTGCCTTTAGAGCCTGATTGCATCATTACGCTGGTTGGTGGTGATAAGGTGGGTCTGGTTTATCAGATCAGCAAGGTTATAGCCGAGCAGGGTTGCTCGATTGTTGATTTGTCAACGCAATCGAGAAAGAGTGATGATGGGCAAGCCTATTTCATGGCTCTTGAAGTTGCTTCCTCGGGCCAGATTCTGGCTCTGAAAAAGGCACTTAAAACGGTAGCCAGTGAGTTGAATGTCGAAGTCAGTCTGCATGCGATGGATCAGGAGTTGCTGTAGAGCATCTGAGTCGGTTCGCATGGCGGATATTCTAACATTTCCTGATCCTGTACTCAGGCAGTGTGCAGTTTCAGTCGCAGAAATAACCTCCGAGATACAAACTCATATTGATCTGCTGATTGATGCGATGCACCGTGGTCCGGGCGGAGTGGGGATTGCAGCCCCACAAATTGGCGTATGCCGGCGCATTGTTGTGGTGGACTGCAGTCTGGCCAGACATTCATGCAAGCATCACGGACAGTTGGTGATGATTAATCCTGAGATTCTCACTCAGTCCGGACAGGTGATGGGACGCGAGGGCTGTTTGTCGGTGCCGGATTGGGTCGCTACTGTACCCAGAGCTAAAAAAATAAGCGTGCGTTACATCAATGAGGCGGGAGAAATCTGTGAGCTGATGAGTTCGCAATTTGAAGCGCGGGTGATTCAGCATGAGATTGATCATCTGGATGGGGTGTTGTTTATTGATCGTGTGGTAAGTTCCAGAGATATGGTCAGACGTATGGTTGATGCCTATATTGAAACAGCTGCTGAAGCAGCCGTTGAAACGACGACTGCAACTTCGTTATCATGAATCAAGCTCGATGGATATCAGTAGGATCTCGTAAATGTTTGGTGGTTAAGCCCTTGAAACAAATGAATTCTCTTGCATTCAATACGTCTGAAACGAGTATGGAGCTATGAAAATCCGGCAATGTTTCGTGGTGATGCTTACGGCATGGCTGATGAGTTTGACATTTTCTCATGTGGCACACGCCGCTGTTGAGGTGCGTGATGTACGATTGTGGACGGCACCTGATCATACCCGCGTTGTGGTTGATCTGAGTCGAAATACGACATATCAGGTGTTTGGTCTTAAAGATCCTGATCGCGTCGTTATTGATATCGACAATGGAAAGCTGGTTCAACAGTCTGAAATCCTGAAAGAAGCTGACCCTGTTATTGGTTCTGTACGCTATGGTAATTCTGAATCCGGCACGTTGCGGCTTGTTTTCGATGTGAAAGAGAAGGTGAAATTACGCTCCTTTCTGCTCAAGCCGATGAAGGGGAAACCTTATCGGATTGTTATCGATCTGCTGCGTAATCAGGACGGGGAAGAAGCGCCTGTGCTGCGTGCCAATGATAAAAGAGAGTTGATTGTGGCTATCGATGCAGGTCATGGTGGTGAAGATCCCGGAGCTATTGGCGCCAATGGTTTGCAGGAAAAACAAGTGACGCTGGAAGTAGCAAAAAAATTGGCTGATATTATGAATAAACAGCCAGGCATCCATGCCGTACTCACACGTAAAGGTGATTACTTTGTGCCGCTTAAAAAGCGTGTGGATCTGGTTCGTAAGGCAAAGGCCGATTTGATGATCAGTATTCATGCCGATGCCGTCCGGACTCGTACCGTCAAAGGTGCCAGTGTTTACACCCTGTCAGAGCAGGGGGCGACGCCGAGTAAAATAGCAGCAGCGCTGGCAGCCAAAGAAAACGCAGCTGATGCTATTGGTGGTGTGATGCAGGATGAAACTGTCGATAATCCGACAGTGCGCAATATTCTTGGTGATATGGCTAAGCGAGACAGTTTAAACAGTGCCCAAATGTTTGCTGGTAACATTATTGCTGAACTGGAAAAAGTCGGGGATATTAAATATAAAGATTCGAAGCGAGCGCGTTTCGTGGTGCTGGGTGCTCTGGAAGTCCCCAGTGTGTTGATTGAGCTGGATTATATTTCCAATCCTGCGCAGGAACGAAAGCTTAGAAACAGTGCACATCAACAAAAGCTGGCGACCGCCATTTATCAGGCAAGTGTCTCATTTCTGGAGCGTATGGGTATGATTAAGGGTAAAATGGTTGCTAAATCAAATGAGTAAAGCACCGTTGAACAGTGTCGATTCGTCTGGTTTATATCGGCGCCTTTTAGGCTTTCTAAAACCTTATGTCAGTCGTTTGACAATGGCTATGTTCTGTATGATTGTACTTGCTGCTGCCACGGCTGCTATGGCCTGGTTGCTACAGCCAGCATTGGATCAGGCACTTTCCGGTAATAATCGGCACTACATTTATGCTATTCCATTGGCAGTCATCAGCATTTATCTGGTCAAGGGTATGGCATATTATGGTCAGGCATATCTGATGGGCTGGATTGGCCAGCGCGTGATATTTGATCTGCGCAATAGCATTTATGCACATCTCACATCCCAGTCACTGGGCTTTTTTGCGCACCGTAAAACAGGAGAGTTGCTGGCTCGTATCAGTTATGATGCAACGCTTGTTCAGTCAGCAGTCAGTACGGCTGTTACCGCGTTGATGCGTGATTCGATGAGTATTATTTTTCTGCTGGGTGTTGTTTTTTATCAGGACTGGCTGCTGGCAAGTATTGCGGTCATCGTATTTCCTATCGTGGTATATCCGATTATTCGCTTTGGCCGGAAAATGCGTTCTGCATCGTTTGACGGGCAGGTGGTGATGGGTGAAATGACCAGTCTGATTGAGGAGACGGTGGGTGGTATTCGTGTCGTGAAAGCGTTTGGCATGGAAAAATACGAACAAAGTCGATTTAGTGCACTGATCGAGACATTCATGAAACATCAGATGCGTGTATTTCGGGTTAACGCACTGTCATTTCCGGTGATGGAGTTGCTCGCCGGATTCGGAATCGCTGGCGTATTGTTTTATGGTGGTGTTCGAGTAGCTGATGGGCAGGCAACGGCCGGTACATTGATCTCATTCCTGGCCGCAGTTATTATGCTGTATGAGCCGGTGAAGCGACTCTCCGGTGCCAACAACCAAATTCAGCAAGGTCTGGCGGCAGCTCAGAGAATCTTTGAAATTCTGGATGAACCACTCGCAGTTAAGGATGCCGGAGATGCAATTTCATTGCCGCCTTTTTCAAACACCATTTGTTTTGAGCACGTCAGTTTGACATACGCCGGAACGTCGAAAGAAGTCCTTAAAGATGTACATTTTAATGTTGCTGCCGGTGAAGTGATTGCGCTGGTGGGGCGCAGTGGTGCAGGAAAAACTTCACTTGTGAATATGGTGCCGCGATTCATGGATGCGTCAGATGGACGAGTATTGATCGATGGTCTGGATGTACGTGATGTGTTGCAATCTTCACTGCGCAGTCAGATTGCACTGGTTACGCAGGAAATTGTTTTGTTCAACGATACCGTACTGAATAATATCGCCTATGGTCTGGATGAAGTTGATCTTAAAAAAGTCAAACAGGTGGCCAAAGCTGCCAACGCGCATGAATTCATTAAAAAATTACCGGATGGCTACGACACCATGGTTGGCGAGCGTGGAGTGGTTCTTTCCGGTGGTCAACGCCAACGATTGTCGCTGGCACGCGCACTGCTGAAAGATGCTCCGATTCTGATTCTGGATGAAGCGACCAGTGCGCTGGATACGGAATCTGAGCGCCTGGTTCAGCAGGCTATCGATACCCTGATGCGCGGCCGTACGGTGCTGGTGATTGCCCATCGTCTAAGCACGATTCGGCATGCTGATCGAATTATCGTTCTGGATGATGGTAAGGTTGCAGAAGTGGGTCATCACGAGGAGTTATTGAAGAAAAGTGGCCTTTATGCAGAGCTTTATCGATTGCAATTTGAATCACACGTGATGCTTTAGCCCGAGCTTTGCATGAAACAGCGCATTTTATCCTGGATGTTGCCCAGACTGATTTTCTTGGTTCACAAGTTTCTTATTCTGACGATTCGCTGGGAGTTTGTCGGCGAAAAATATAATCGGGAACAAGCCCCGTACCTGCTTAGCTTCTGGCATGCACGTATTTTGATGATTCCTTATGCATATCGTGGTTGGAATGGATCGGTGCTGATTTCCGAGCATCGTGATGGTTCGTTTATCGCTGATGCGGTCGAGCTGATGGGCATTGATTCTTCGCGCGGTTCATCAACACGCGGAGGTGCCAGAGCCTTTCTGGAAATGATACGTTTAGCCCGCTCGGGGAAATCTCTGGGAATCACGCCTGATGGACCCAAAGGCCCGCGCGAGAAAATGCAGCCGGGCACCGTTCAATTGGCCAGAAAAACCGGCTTGCCATTGCGAGCAGTATGTTATGCCAGCAAGCGTTACTGGCGGGCCAAATCATGGGATCGCTTTTATATTCCTAAGCCTTTTACGCGTGGCGTGTTTATTATCGGTGAGCCGGTATTTGCTGATCCGACCGACGATGAAAAGAGTCTGGTGATGTTTCAGGCCTCTATGGATGAGGTGCAACAGCGCGCTGACAGCTATTTTGTTGATTAGCCCGACTTAAGAGGAGATTGCAGTGAATTACAGCCTGGAGCGATGCAGCATCTCCAGCCAGGCACCTTCAAGCAAGCCGGCATCAACTACGATCATTTCTTTGTAATCCCATTTTTCCATGATGGCTTCGATAATAGCCAGACCTGCGATAATAAGGTCGGCCCGGCCTTGCTCAATGGTGCGAATAGCCTGTCTCTCATCGTGGGTCATCAATAACAAACGGTCACGAAGCTGGTAAAAGGTTTCGCGGCTCATGCGATGGTTATTTATGATGCTGGCATCATAAGGGCTCAGGTCCAGCTCGATGGCTGCCAGTGTTGTCACGGTGCCAGCAGTGCCAACCAGATGGCGGGGTGGCTTTTGATCTGGCCAGCTTTGTTCGACTTCAAGTAAATGTTGTCGCGCCTGATGTAGCATTGCCCGGTAATCAATAGCTGACGGAGGGTCTGATTGCAGACAGACCTCAACCAGTCGAACGACACCCAGTTTCTGACTGATAGCGTCGCATGCCAGTCCATCTCTGGCCCGAATGAATTCGGTGCTGCCACCGCCAATGTCAAAAAGCATCATGTCGTGTCGGGTTGATTCGGCAAGTACGGCACAAGCACCTGCCAAGGCCATGGAGGCTTCCTTTTCACCGGGTATGATATGTATGCGGATTCCGGTTATATCCTCAACCTGTTGCTGAAAAGCAGGGCCATTTTCAGCTTCGCGCATGGCGGCAGTAGCCGTGGCCAGCATTTGATCGGGAGATATGTCGTATTGTAGAAACAGGGTTGAGAAAGTTTTGAATGTATCCATCGCCCGTTGCATGCCCGCTTCAGAAAGACGACCATGATAATGCAATCCTTCTCCAAGGCGGATGATGCGATGTGTATAAAATAAAGTTTTCCATGGCGTTGCCGAACCGGCTTCGGCCGGTTCGGCAATAAGCAGGCGGAAAGTATTCGAGCCAATATCCAAAGCAGCAAATCGTGTCATTACAGTATCACTTATTCGGTTAGTCTTGCTTGTGATGATGTGCAACCTGCACATAATGGCGGGCAGATTTTGTTAGAAATTTGATTTCCTCATCACGCAGAGGGCGTTTCTCACGTGCCGGAACTCCGGCATATAAAAAGCCGCCACGTAAAATTTTCCGCTCGGTCACCAGTGAGCCTGCTGCCAGAAAACAGCCGGATTCGAGAACAGCCTGATCCATGATGATAGACCCCATGCCAACAAGGCAGCCGTCCTGCACCTCACAGCCATGCAGTGTGACGCGATGGCCGATAGTTACGTCATTGCCAACGACGCATGGAGATACGGCCTGGCTGGTATGCAGAACCGAATGGTCCTGAATATTGGAGCGCTCACCGATGATGATGTCGTGTACATCACCGCGCAGCACAGATTGATACCAGATGCTCGAATCAGCACCGATACTGACTCGTCCAATGATATCAGCTGAACTGGCTACAAAGACCGATGTATCGATCTGAGGTAGCCAGTGCAGATAGTTTTTGATCATGCGGTTTCTTTTTTGGCGGGTTGAGGTTTGGAAACCGGTGGATTAATTCGTCCGCAACGGCCATTAATCGAAGAGCCCTCAGCCAGTGACAGAATGTTATAGGCCAGATCACCATTAAGGCATCCTGTGTCGCCGAGTTTTATACTGTTGCTGGAATGTACATTGCCCTGGATTGTGCCATGCAGGATAAGGTTGGGAACTTTAACATCGCCTGTAACTTTGGCCTCTTCACTGACAATAAGCAGGCCACCTTTTTCAGAGGTGATATTGCCTTCAAATGTGCCATCAATGCGAACTGCACCTTCGAAAACCAGTTCACCTTTGAATACAGAGTGAACGCCAATCAGGGTATCGATTTTCTGGGGATCGGGTGCCTTAGAGCTTTGGGCGCTATTTTTATTGAACATTACAGGGGTTCCTCCTTAATGGAACAGTTTTTGCGTGCGATTTCCCGATCTTCCGAGTCAATCAGAACAGCATAAATCTTTGTTATATATTGAGCCGCTTCCGACTTGGCCTGAGGCCAAAGAAGCGTTCCATGCAAAAATGTATGTGATTCTACCCGGTAAGACAATCTGTCTGATCCATCTTCGAACTTCAGGGCAAGCGGATTACCCTGCTTATTCATGCTGATGAACTGAATACTGCCCACAACATGTCTCGGGTAACTGCCGCCTTTGACCAGAATGGTCGAGAAACTGAACTTTTCCGGCGTTTCTTTTTGCAGGGAAGCGTCGAGGATGTTTAATCCTTTTTTCTTACGCATCAGCAGAATACCTTCCAGTTGATGTTTTTCTGATTGCAGCAGGGCCAGGTTTTTTTGTTGCTCCTGCATGATGACGTTGAGTTCGACAACCTGATGCGTTTTAATGTCCAAATCTGCTCGTGCTTCAGCTAATTGAGATTGCAACCGATCGAGGTTCGGGTTTCCGGGCATGTTGATGATGGTTGATTCGATGGCACTTTGAGGCTGTTGGAACATCAGGCCGAGCATGACACCCATGCCACCGATGACAATCAACAGCAGCAGTGGCAGGAAGGGTCGAATCAGTAGATGTTTGCTTGTTGAAGCTTGCAGCTCATCGGCGATAATGACATGTCTTGGTCTGAATAAGATGGATATTATTTTTGCAAACATGGAGCTATCAGGGCCACTGCGCGTGGCATGGCAGCCCTAACGTTTCATTAAAATTAAACATCAAGTTCGCATTTTGCAGAGCCTGACCGGATGCACCTTTGAGGAGGTTATCAATACAGCTGACGACCACAGCATTCTGTTCATCCAGTATACTGATACCGATATCGCAACGATTACTTCCGGCAACCTGTTTGGTCGATGGTAATTGACCTTCTGCAAGAATCCGTACAAATGGTTTATGGCGATAGGTGTTTTCAAGCGCACTCCACCACTGATCCGTATTGGAACCAGTCAGATGCAGGGTGCTGAGCATACCTCTGGTCATCGGAATAATGTGAGGAACAAACCTGATGTTTACAGCTTTGCTGCTGAAAGCTTCAGCCCATTCTTCCATTTCCCATGCATGTCGATGTCTGGGTAATCCGTAGGCGGCCAGCCCCTCATTGATTTCGCAATACAGCAAGTTCGTTTTAGCGGATCTTCCGGCGCCGGATGTGCCGGATTTGGAGTCAATAATGATCCGGTCTGTGTCGATAAATCCTGATTGTAAAAGTGGAATCAGTGGAAGCAGCACGGACGTCGGGTAACAGCCGGGGTTGGCAATGAGATTTGACTTTGCAATGTCATCGGCGGCCCATTCACTCAAGCCGTAAACAGCCTGCTCGAACAGTTGCGGGTAGGGATGGGTTTGCTGATAAGCATCCTGATAAACTTCGGAAGTTTTATGCCTGAAATCAGCCGAAAGATCGACGACACGTTTACCGGCATCCAAAGCTTGTTTGACACTTTCAGCAGCAGCGCCATGGGGCAATGCGGTAAAAATAAGCTCAACACTTTCATCTATAACCGTGTCTGATGCATGTAAGGGCATCCTGGCGACATGCGCAGCAAGGCCGGGTAACACTTCTCCGGCAGTTTTTCCCGCCTGAGAGTGAGCTCCCAGATGAGAAAGTGAAAAATGGGGATGCCCGTCAATCAGGCGAATCAGTTCAGAGCCGGTGTATCCTGTGGCTCCCAGAATGGCGACATTAATTTTCATGTGCCGATCCTAGGACGTTTTAGAGAGAAGTCCAAAGTTTGACTGTTGAAAAGGGGGGGGGGATATTCGCACGTTACTTCAAAGTGGTGCCTAACTAATTTTAGCGCCGCTTATCGAATAGATGAATTGATAGCTTTTTAATGAAAATTTGAGGGAGAAATGCAATGAAAAACACATGGATTCTGCTTGCAGCATGTCTGGTAGCCACACCGGCATATGCAAACGAATATGGTGAAAAACACGAAACTCATGGCACCACACACGAGAAGAGCGCACATGGCGAACATGCTGCAGGTCACGAGATTGTCTCTGATGAAGTGATCGCTGAACAGCGCAAAGCACTGGCGGAGAACACCAAGGGTAAGGGCTTCGGTCCACAGGCTCCACGCGATATCGATGCCAAAGACGGTAGCAACGATATCGTTTTTTCGCAGGCGCCTGATTACACTCAGATGAACCTGTGCAACATCCACTTCCACAAGAATGCTGAGCATAAAGGTGGTCAGTTCACCGACTATGCTGGCAATGGCAATGGCAGTGGCGATGGCTATCAGAGCGGTTTTAAGGCTGTGATCGACCTGAGTGAAAAAGAGACTGCGGCAATACATGGCAAGATCTGCGACAGCTTGCACAGCACTCTGATGCCTGGCGATACTATTGAGGTTCATTACGTCCATTCTACCGCTGACATCAAGCCGGGTGCGACTCTGGGTTCATGTCTGGCAGCTGATGTCGATAATAACCCACAGCTGCGAGTTGAAGCTCAGGTTTATGTTGTTGTGAACGACAAACACGCTCTGGATTTCGGTAAACTGACCAAGGTGGCTGAAAAGAATGGCAAGTTCCAGGCTGTGAATATGCCGACCGATCTTGGTACTCCAGTGAACTACATCGGTTCTACTACGGGGCCTGGCTACAACGAGAAGGGTTCTCCGTTCCAGGTTTCCTGGGAAGTGTTCCCGAATGTTGCCAAGGTTGACATCAACTCCGTTGGTAAGTGGTGTGAAGGTAATGAGTTCAAGGAAGATCACGGGCATGGCGTAAGAAATCTTGTGCAGAACAAAGATCTGTTGTCCAAGATTAAATAAGACTCAAAAAAAAATGATTGGGTGGGACAAAGCCACCTCCTTCGGGAGGTGGCTTTTTGTTTTTGGTTGGCTTCAATGGTGAATCGTCGCATCATTGAGGGATGTTAGCAGATGAACAGAATCTTTCAGGCTGTCGGGTACTGATGACTCGCACAGCCGAACAAAATATCCCTTTGGCAAACATGCTTGTGCAGAGAGGCGCTATTCCGATTGCCTTTCCTTGTCTTGAGAAGGAAGTGTTGTCTGATGGGGTGACCGACGGGCTACATAAAATCGAAAACGTTTCGGACATCATATTAACCAGTGTTAATTCGGTACACGTGTTGGCTGAGTCAAGTCGCCAAGCGTTACAGGTTTTGTTTGAAACAAAGCGAATTGCCGTGGTCGGTGAGAAAACAGCACGATCATTGCAAGCATTGCAGATTGAACCGGCTATTATCGCCGCGCCTGCATCCCAGCAGGGTCTGGTAGACGCGTATCGGGCTTTGCCGGTGCCTGCATCCGTCCTGATGTTTCGCGCCGAAGAGGGTGCGGATACTTTGCAACAATATTTTCTTGAGCAGCAAGTGCCTTTCGAACTGGTTAAGGTGTATCGCATGCGCTTGCCTGAATATACTGATGTACAGCTAAAGCAGGTACGGGGATCACTAGCCAGGGATGAAGTCGATGCCGTACTGTTGGGTAGTCCGAAAACGGCAGAACATTATTTGCATCTCATGGCGAATATTTCTCTGGCCAACAGGCCGATTCTTGTGGCTATCAGTCAACAAGTCGCTTGCACAGCCCGAGATATCGGGTTGAATGTGCGAGTAATTGCTGAAGAGACAAGTTTTCACGGTATGCTTGATGCATTACAGATATATTTAAATTTGGAGGCTCAGAGATGACATTACCTGATTTGGTTGTTCGACCCAGACGTTTACGAAGTGGTGCAGGCATTCGGAGTCTGGTTCGTGAGACAACATTGTCGACGGCAGATTTTATTTATCCGGTTTTTGTCGATGAGACGATTACTGAGGCTGTGGCGGTGGCAAGTATGCCGGGCGTGTCGCGGATTCCTTTGAGTCAGGTTGATCAGTGTGCCAATGAGGTGGCTGAGCTGGGTATTCCGGGGATTATATTTTTTGGTATTCCGGCAGAAAAAGACGCGATTGGTTCCTCAGGTTGGGATGATCAGGGCATTGTGCAACGGGCAATTCGCGCAGCTAAAGCAGCTTGTCCTGAATTGTTGGCGATTGCCGACACGTGTTTTTGTGAATACACCAACCACGGACATTGCGGTGTATTGCATGGCGAAGATGTGGATAACGATGCAACGCTGTTGAATTTGCAAAAAGAGGCTGTTTCTTATGCACGGGCTGGAATCGATGTCATTGCGCCCTCAGGTATGATGGATGGGACGATTGCAGCAATCCGAATGGCGCTGGATGCCGAAGGTTTCACGAATATCCCGATTATGTCTTATGCGGTTAAATATGCTTCCGGATACTTCGGTCCATTCAGAGATGCCGCCGATTCCACGCCCAGTTTTGGTGATCGTGCGACTTACCAGATGGATCCGGCGAATCGTCGTGAAGCCATTCTCGAAGCCAAGCTCGATGCTGAGCAGGGCGCGGATATTTTGATGGTTAAACCGGCGCTGGCCTATATGGATATTATCCGTGAGGTTAAAGATGCAACCATGTTGCCGATGGCGGTTTATAATGTATCCGGTGAATATGCCATGGTGAAAGCAGCAGCTGAGAAAGGCTGGATTGATGAGCGCAGGGTTGTGCTGGAAACCATGCTGGGCTTTAAGCGAGCCGGCGCAGATATGATTTTATCGTATCATGCCAAGGATGTGGCGCGTTGGTTGAGGGAAGATCGCAGATGAATGAACAATCGAAGAAATCTTCGAACGATGTGGATGATCTGGAAGAGATAGTTGGCGATTCTGATGATCCGCTTTTTGCGGTCGTCGATGAAACGGAAATAAAAAAGCAGCCGCCGCAAAAGAAGCGTTGGCCAGCATTTTTTAGCGGCTTGATCATGGGTATGCTGATAAGCCTGGGGCTGGTTCAGTATACCTCCATCCGGGCTCCCGAATATCTGACGCGTTTGAATATCGTACAACCCGTTGTGCAAACTATCGTTCAGCCTGTTGTTGAACCGGTTGTTGAACCTGTAACTGAACCTGTAGCTATAGAGAACGTAAAGGAGGTGGCCTCTGAGCCACTTATTTCAGATCAGGACAAGCAAAGTATCACGCAACTCATAGATGCTGTGCATGGCTTAAGTAGTGAAATCGGTTCGCTGAATCAGATGCAGCAGAGTTTACAGCAATTGCGCCTGAATCTGGAAACATTACAGCTGCGCGAGCAATTAAGCTGGATAAGTAACCCGACTTATCGCTTGCCTCAAGTACAACTTGCCTGGCAGGAAATTTCTTTATTTCCATCATTAACAGAGGATGAGCGGGCAGAGTCTGAAGCCATGCAAAAACTTGCCAAGTCAGCGCTGGATCGTTCGCTGCAATGGCAGCAGCGGCTGCTGGATCTTTCCTCACAATTAAAAGTTCCTGAACGTCGCAATGTAGTGCCCGATTTTGATAACAGTTGGCTGGGCTGGATCGCAAATCAATTTCAACTGGCTCCGGCCTTGAGCGGCCAACAAAAGGAGTTGGAGTTCTTGCGTCAAAGTTTGCTGCAGGTTCGCCAGTCGCTGGCAACTGAGCAGTGGCCGGATGATTCTGAATGGCTACAGCTCAGAGCCAGATTGCAATTGTTTTTGGCACAGCAAATGCCTGCCGGTGAGCCGAGTCCGGAAGTGGGGCTGCCGGAATCATTCAGTTCTCTAATTCAGGACATCAATACATTGCGACAGTCGGCTGAAGGTTGGGTGAGGCAATGATGAGATTATTTGTGCTATTTATTCTGGTTTTGGCTCTTTTGGTGGCATTCAGTCTGTTTCCGGATGTGGCCGGTCAGGTCATGCGGGTTGAAGCTTTCGGTTGGCAGTTTGAGGCGAAACAAGGGGCTTTTGTTGGAGCTTTGATATGTCTTCTGTTTGTCTTCTGGTTGGCTAGTCGTGTATTTACCGCACTGATTGCCGGGCCGGGTTATATATGGCAAACATTAAAGCTGGGTGGACGCAAACGCCGCGAAGAACGCCTGAAGCTGGGTATTGCCGAATGTATCAATATGCAGGGTGATCATGGTAAGCGCAATCTGGGCAAGGGAAAATCCCTGTTGCCTGACTGGTCGCATCCTTTGTTGACGCTTATATCAGACAAGGAGTCGTTTAATCCTGAGATGATCGAGGGTGAAGATGGACTGCATGTGGCTTTAAAAGCTCGCATAGGAACTGATCTTATGCATAAGCCGGCGCTGGACATTAAAAACCGGAAGGTCTTGTTGCAGTCGTGGTTACGAGAATTTCCCGACTCTCCGTTAGCCCAGATTCGCGAGGCTGAAATGGCTGTCGAGGAAGAAGATTGGAATCAGGCGGCGGTTTCTCTGGAACGTATCTGGAAGCGGGGTTTCCGTTCTGCGACTTCGGTTAAACCATTATTGGCTACGGCGTGGATTCATATCGCTGAAAAGGCTGGCAAGCAGGCCGGAGAATATTATCGCAAGGCACTTCGATTAATGCCGCATCAGACGGATGTTGTGTTGGCTGTCGGCTATTACAAACAACAAACGGACGGAGATTTGGCTGTTATTCAGCTGTGGCTTGATCACCTGAATGCGCATGATGATATGCTGGTCGCTAAAGCCGCATTTGAATACATGAAGGCAGATGCCCTGTCTGTGTTTAAACGTGTTGAAAAGGCTGGCGCTGGTACACCTGCATTGCAATGGCTCAGAGCACAGTTGGCACATCAGGCCGGTTTGGAAGGTCTGGCTGAAGAAACCATGGCGAGCTTGCTGGCTGAGCATCCACGGGCTGAATTCTGGCAGACTCGTGGTCAGTGGTATCGTGATCAGCAACAATGGCAACAGGCGGCTGCTGCATTTGAAAATGCGTGTAACGGATAAACAAGCTTAGCGATTGACATTTGTCTGGCCAAGCTTGCCCGGCCGACGCATTAATATTGTTCATCGCCTCCTATCTTGCAGATGTTTACACTTGGCCGATGATCGAAGAAGCAGATGATATCAGGCAAGCGCCATCCTTGAGCTATTGGTTCAAAGGAACACTGGTTGATCGCGTGTTGCTGGTTCTGGCTGTTCTGACCATTATCGTTGCGTGGCAGTGGTTATATCAGAATCTTTCCGGCCATACCCCCATGGTATTTGTTTATCATGATGATGAACTGCTGGCTAAATACCCCTTGAATCCTGATCAACCGATTCACTACATCGCCAAAGGGAGCGAAGGAGAATCAGAGATAGTGATAGACAAGGAAGGTGTGCGCGTTGTCCATTCGTCATGCACTTCAAAACATTGTGTGCGCTCTGGCGTACATCACCATGTAGGAGATGTGATCGCCTGCATACCAAACCATATTCTTGTAACTATTCTGGGTGCGGGTCATGATAGTTTTGATGCGGTGGTTGAGTGAGCAGTCAACCGGTGGGAGCTGATCATATGCCGCAGAGGCCTTCGCTGGCCTCTATTGAACGGAAGGCAGTCTGGGTAGGTTTGTTACTGTTGGCGACAGGGTTACATGTGTTTGAAGCGGCTTTGCCGGGCTTGGGCCCCTGGTTTAAACCGGGCCTGGCCAATATTATGACGCTGCTTACGCTTGAATTGTTGGGGCCCCGGGCAGCTTTTTCGCTGGCTGTCGGGCGTGTTGTGGTGGGCTCCTTTTTTATTGGAACGCTGTTGACCCCAACATTTATTATTTCACTGTCCGGCTCTGTATTTGCAGCTGCTGTTATGTTGCTGTTTTGGAGGTTTGTACCGGGTGTTGGTTTGGCTGGAATTAGTTTGGTGGGTGCGCTTGCTCATATGGTGGCGCAGTTTTTTGTTGTGGAGATGCTATTCATACACCAATTGGCATTGTATTATCTGCTGCCGCCATTATTACTTTTATCTTGTGTTACTGGCTGGTTGAATGGTTCACTTGCGACATACATGCTCTGGCGCATGAAACAACATACCTTAGTTGAACAGGTCTAGGAAATTATATTGCAAATCAATTCACAACAGAAACGATTCGTCTTGTCATTGCTGCTGTCGGTAGTGATACATGTGCTTTTGTATACGCTGATTGATTTTGCTCATCCGGAAAAAGCGCTGGCTCAAAAGCAGCCGCCGCAGGTGATGGATGTGGTATTGCTGGATCCTGAGCAAGCAGCGAAGACGAAAAAACCTCCACGTGATGCAAAAACCATTGCTAATAAAAGTGCACAGGGAAGTTCGCAGCAGGCTAAAGATGATACAACCCGCGTCGCCAAGGCTCCGGCAGTCAGTAAGAACAACACTAAAGAACCGACCCCTGAACCCAAGAAACCCGCTCCCTCCAAGGCACTTGCCAAGAGTGAGGACAAGCGAATGAAAACGCTCACCAAAAAAGGCTCAGCCCAGGATGGTGAAGTGAATGATCAGCCATCAAAGCTGAAGAACCAAAAGGTCGAGAAATCTTCAGTGCCGGAAAAGGTTATTCCGCTGGCTAATCTTATGCCTTCCAGTATGGCATTGTCACAGCTATCGCGCGACTTTGAACGGGAAAGGCGTTTGAAACAGATGCTTTCGAAAGAAGCCGATGTTCCGATTAATACGCGTGAAGCCAAGTATGCGCCGTATGCTCATGCACTGGTGCAGGCTCTGGAGGAGCAGTGGCGGCCGGGCGAAGCCGATTACCAGAAGTACACGGATAGCCAGCGCAGATCGATGATGCGTATTACGATTGAACATAATGGTGAGTTGGGCGGCGTCGAAATACTGAGGCCCAGTCCGGTTGCTCAAATCAATGAGAGTGCAGTTCAGGCTATCCATGCGGCCGCTCCTTTCAGGCCGCTGCCAGGTTCCTGGGGTCTGGATCGAGTCAGTTTCTATCTTACATTTGAAGTGGTAAATGACAGGTTTGTCTTCAGAACAATGTAGGCAATTGCTGGATTGGTATGCGCTGGTGGCACGCGTTCTGCCGTGGCGAGAAACTGCTGATCCTTATCATATCTGGATATCTGAAGTGATGTTGCAGCAGACGCAGGTTAACACTGTTTTGCCACGTTATCTGAGCTGGTTTAACATGTTTCCCGACATTCAGTCTTTGGCTGATGCGCCATTGGATGATGTGTTAAAAGCATGGGAGGGTCTGGGATATTATCGCAGAGCCCGTTTTTTGCATGCCGCAGCCCGGAAGGTGGTTGATGAAAATAACGGTGATTTTCCCCGGCAGTTTGATGAGATTCTGAGTTTACCGGGGGTAGGACGTTCTACAGCAGGAGCGATTGCTTCTTTCTGTTTTAGTCTCAGTAAACCGGTATTGGATGGTAATGTTAAACGGGTACTGAAGCGCTGGTCAGTGACAGTGAATGAGATGGCTGATGCAAAGCTATGGTTGCTGGCTCAGCAGGCTATCGATCAATCCGATCAACCGGCGCTGTGGAATCAGGCTATGATGGAGTTGGGTGCCACATTATGTTCGGCTAAATCACCTAAATGTGGGATGTGTCCGTTGGCTGATTCTTGTGCATCGGTCGGCAAGGTTAATGAGGTCTGTGGAAACGCTCCAAAGACTGATAAGCGAAGCTCGGTGCGGGATGTCCACTGGCAGGTTAAGTTATATTATCAGCCAGAATGCGGATTGTGGCTGGAGAAGCGGCCTGATGACGGTATTTGGGGTGGCTTATGGACACCGCCTATACTGGAAAAATATGTGCCTGAACAAGGAGCTAAGCCTTGTTATATACATACGCTTACGCATCGGCGATTGCATTTGTATGGGGAACAGATTCAACAAGATCCAATTGGATGTGGGCAGTGGGTGAAGGACATTTCTAAATTTGCTCTGCCAACGGGGATATACCGGTTATTACAGATTTATGGGTTACAAATGCTGGAATAGATATTGAAGATAAATCTACCGGCAGTCTTTCCCGAAACGTTGAGGAAAGACTGCCGGTGGATGTGAAGTGGATCTTTATTTGAAGTTTACGCCACGGATAATTTCACTTTCGCAGCACAGGGTTCGGATATGTCCGACCAACTGATGGAGTTCTTCTTCCGTAAATGTATCTCCCCAGGCAGGCATTTTGATCGATTTGTTGACTGACTGGCCACCGAATTTAATGGCATTATAAATTTCAGTGTTTGTGCGCGTCATCATGTATTTGTTGTCATTATGATCGCGAGGTAAAACATTCATGGCTGGTACGTTGACGCCGTCGCCTTTGCCGTGCATGCCATGGCATTGCATGCAATAGCTCTTGTAGTTGAGATATGCTTCTTCTGCCTGTATGGCTGGCGTAGTGATGAAAGCTAAAGCCGCTACAGCAAAGAATAACTTAATTAGACGCATTGAAGTCCTCCTTGGAAAGCAGAATCAGATAGTTAGCAATCTTTTGCAGGTCATCAGGTTTAACATTTCCATTGGGCATCCAAATTTTCGGATCCCAGTTTTTCGGGCGTTTGATGTAGCTCAGCATGTATTCAGCTTGCAATCGTTTACCCGCCGTATACAACTCAGCACCGGTATAACCGCCGTAACCGGGTTCGATCTGGTGACATGACAGGCAGCCATAAACCTTGTCGATCAGCAACTCGCCACTGTCCAGATCCACATCTTGAGCATCATCAAGCGCCATCTCAGCAGTGAGATCGTTATTTGGTGTTAATTGCATAAGAGCATCAGCTACTGCTTCTGCATTATCTTTATTCAGGGTTACATGTTTCAGCGGTTTGAGTACTTCGCCCCAAAGAACATCATACTTGCGCCCTTTCTTTGATACATCCTGATTAATTGGCGTGGAGTTGATTGTACGTAAATAGTTAACGCCTGCCGGACGAATACGTACCGGCTTTTGCAGCCATTCAATCAGCCATTCGCGCTGGAATTTATTACCAGCGTAGAATAAATCCGGTGCATCACGTTTCCATAAGGCATGTATGGTTTGCGGTGCCGGCCCTTTGAGATCATGACAGGAAGAACAGCTATTCTCGAGGATGTCAGTGCCGGTATCACCCGCGCTGACTAGCGCGGGTGAAACGGTGAGGGCAAGCAGGGCAACTAAAATAAAGCGATTCATGTGCACTCCTTAGTTTTGGCGGCTGCCACGTTCTTTTTTATCTGAGGTACCGCGATGTTTTGGTTGTTCAAACAGGCCATAGCCTTTTTTCATTGATTCCTGATAGAAAAAGTCAGGGTCAAAATCCTTGTCTTTCCATACATACCAGTCATCCATTGGTGTGCCTTCATATTCCTGAACGGTAATCGGCCCACCCGGGAACTTTCCATGGGCTGTTACATGTTTGTCGACGTGGTCGTGGAATATAAAACGGCCTTCCTTATGGTCAGCTTCATATATGGCATCATAGCGCTCACCAGGTCCGAAAAGGATGGTTTCAGACTTATAAGGTTGAGCGAGTGGCAAGCCGTCTTTATGTGTAACGGTCCAGTCATGTCCATGAATGTGCATGGAGTGAATCTCGCCACCGGAACCAAAAAGACGAACTCGAACTACATCGCCGGTCTTCGGACGAATCGGTTGCGTATAAGGGAAAGAACGGCCATTGACGCTGAAGTAATCTTCAACATCGTATGGTGTTGAACCGGTGCCGTATTTTTCAGCATTAGCAGATTCCCAGGTTGAGAACATCATCAGCACTTCTTTGGTCACTTTCTTTTCCAGCTCGGTTGGATTGGCAGGATCAATGATCATCGGTCCCCACATGCCACGTATGCCAACATGTTCGTTTACATTGACGTGGCAGTGGTACCAAAGCGTACCGGGGCGGTCCATTTTCATTTCATAGGTGAATGTTTTACCGGGCTGGATGTTTTCTTGCGTAATGCCGGGAACTCCATCCATGCGCCATGAATTGGTTTGATGAACGCCATGCCAGTGAATGGTATGCGCCAGAGATGTATTGTTGGTCACGTGAATGACCAGATCATCGCCTTCTTTGGCATGAATCAATGGCCCGGGGACTTGCCTGTTAAAGGCGAAGACTTTGTAATTCAGATCGGGAGCGACCGCGATAGTCACCTCATCAATCGTCATATTCATTTCCCGTGTTTCTGCCTGTGCAGCTGATGCAAAAAATATACATGCAAACATTGAAAGTGCACATGTAGTTAAGCCGTTACGTAACGTCATGTTGAATCCTCCTTGGTTTAAATCCCTTCCCATAGCTGTAAGATCCATGTGGCTGGATGTTGAAAAATGTATCCTAATTATATCTTATTTATTTGTTAAGTAAAAATTAAGGATGCACTGAATCATGGTTCGGTTATGCATTGGTAATAGAGTGGATTGACTCTTGTGGGCCAGCAAGCGGGTGGTGTATCGCTGATGCGAAGGTGGTGCTGTATAAACTTGTCTTTGGTATACATCTTATGCTAAGTTTCGATTTGAATTTTATGAGTGTGACACAATTTACATTACAACAGAGGAGGGCCTTTTTTCATGGCTGCATACGAAAGACACGAGGGAAAGGTCGTTCGCGATATTAAAGTACACAATGATGTATTTGAGGGTACTGATTATAAGAAACAGAACAATGGTTTGAGGATGGTTCTTTTTTACACGACTTGCGTGCTGGTACTGGTGCTGGCTTCTTATGGCGGTTTGTACGTGGAGAAAGGAAATCTGCACGACGGCCTTTTGAATAATGATGCGGAAATGATGAAAGACGGGATCAACTTTGATAAGTTGAATCGTACAATCCTTGCGCAAATGCCGGGTATTCTGGACGAGGTTAAAAAGGACCCCAATGACAAATATTCAGCTTCTATGGATGTGGTGGTTAATAGTCCGAAGTTGCAGGTAACAACAGATAATTTGGTGGACTTGATGGTTAAAGCTGGCTTCGTCAAAGGCTCTTCTGGTAGTTACGAGTTTGTTGATGTGAGCTGGAATACCACGAGCTGGGCATATAATCGGGTGTCAGTTATTCTGACCAGTGAGGAAAACCCTGAATTGAAGATGACTATAAACATTGCCAAGGATGGCAGTTTGCTGATCTGGAGAGTGGTTGGGGTGGTGATGTCTAAGACGATGCTGGATAAAGTACTGTCATAAATTTACGTTTGATTTGAGTGCTTGAAAGGCTGGACGATGACAATCGTTCAGCCTTTTTTGTTGGTCGATTATGTATATGACGTGTTGTCTATGAGAAACAGTTGGCTTGCTGATGTGGTTAAGGGGCGCGTGAACCGATTCGGAAATGGTTCCGAAGAGTCGAACTGGAATGTTGTAACGGGCCATAGGTTTTGAAATAACTTGCTGGTACTGCTGGTGAAGTTGGCAAAGTCACTGTTGTGGCCTTGCAGGGATAATCCAAGGATAATCGGATCTTTCTATGCTTTGTGTAATATCTTCTGAATACTTTTATTGAGTGCTGAAATGTTGGCAGGTTTAAAAATAAGCAGGCTGTCTGTTATTTCTGAAATGCTGGCCGGGATATGATTGCTGTCATATCCAGTCATGAAGATGATGGGGAGTGCAGGTGAGGTGCTTCTCAATGCTCTGGCAAGTTCATCGCCATTTTTCCCTGGCATGACGATATCCAGCATGGCTAAATCAAAATGATTGGTTTCGTTGAGAAATAGATTTAATGCATCATCAGCATTACTGGCTGTTGTGACCTGATAGCCAAGATGTGACAACAGTTGTGAGTGGGTGCTGAGAAATTCTGCTTCGTCATCAACAATTAAAATGGATTCTCTATTATCTTTCTTTAGAGGCGTGTTTGCCTTTTGAAGCTCAATTTTATTATTCGTTTCCAGAGGCAGGTAGATTTTAAAGCTGGTTCCTAACCCGGGAATACTATCCACATCAATCACACCTTTATGAGATTGAATGGCGCCAATGGCCATGGATAAACCTAAGCCGGTTCCTTTTCCTATATCTTTGGTGGTGTAAAAAGGATCAAAAACATTTGCAATGTTATCAGATTCAATGCCACAGCCATTGTCTGTGATTTCCATACACGCATAGTAATCATCAGTAATTGTTGCATGTTTCGATCGTAATTTGTCTGAAACTTTTTGAGTGGAGAGTTTGATTATGATCTGGGGAGAGTTTGCGTTTTCAATGGCATCCTGAGCATTATTCAGAATGTTGAGAAAGACCTGCTCAACCTGGGATATGTCACCCATGATGATTAAAGGCTCTGATTCAATGTTTAATTTGAGCGTGGTTTTGCTGGGTAATGTTGCTTTGGCAAGGTTAAGGGTTTGCTGCATAAGGTCATTTAAATTAAAGGGCTTGAAGTAGGTGGTGTTCTTTCGGGCGAAGGTCAATAAGTGCTTTATCATGTCAGCAGCACGAAATGCTTCTTCTTCAATGTGAGAAATCTTCTCCTGGATTTCAGGATGGTCCTGGAGTCCATCTTTGATTAAAAATAAATTGCCGGTGATGTAGGCCAGAATATTATTGAAGTCATGTGCAATGCCACCAGCAAGCGTGCCGATCGCTTCCATTTTTTGCGACTGTCGTAGTTGATCCTCTAACAGAATTTGCTCAGTGATATCGGAAAAGGTACCAACATATTGCACAATCACGCCATGTTTGTTTTTGACGCCTTGAATGTGAAGTTGCTCCGGATAAACAGTTCCGTCTTTCCGTTTGTTCCAAATTTTTCCTTTCCAGGCGCCTTTAGTGGCAATCGAAGTCCACATGGCTTTGTAAAACTCTTGGTCCTGTTTGCCGGATTGCAAAATACTGGGCTTTTTGCCGATGACTTCACTTAGCTGATAACCGGTAGTGGCAGTAAATGCCTGATTAACATACTCGATGTCGCCTTGAGTGCTTGTGATAATGATGGCTTCGCCTGCCTGGGCGAGTGCTTTGGTAAGGACGCTCATGTTTTCAATTAAACTTGCCTGATGAGTCAGAAGTTTTGCAACATAAATACCAAAGCAAATAAAAGTTATGGATATGGTGGAACGCATCCAGAATTCATTTGACTCTGTTGTGAACAATTGTTCATAAAAGGTTCCCTCATGAAAGAACCATGAGTGAACAAATGATTCAAAAGGCCAATACAGTACCCCGAGGATAATGGCAATAACTCCAGGAAGTGAGCGTGAAAACATGTGAGCCTCATTCTTACGATCAGCGCAATAACGTCGTATTTACTATTATGACCATAATCCGTGTTGAAATAGCGGTCCGTTATTGTGTGATAATGATTTCGAAAGTCTAGTGATTAAATAAAAAACAATTACTTTTGGTGTAAAACGGGCGCTTGCTGTTGTGGATGGGTGCGATTATAGTGCGCGGCCTGATTTTTCGGAGGTGTTGATTCATGGCAACAACAATTCGTTTGCAACGCGGTGGACGCAAGAAACGTCCATTTTATGGCATCGTCGTTTTAGATGAAAGAACTCGACGTGATGGCGCGTTTATTGAAAAGCTGGGATATTACGATCCCTGCAAAGAACCTGAAGTAATTGAACTGGATCTGGATCGTGTGAAAGCATGGACTGATCAGGGTGCACAGGTCTCTGACCGTGTTGCAAGCTTGATCAAGAAGGCATCCGCTAGCGCTAAATAATGAATTTAAGAAGCTCCTTTTGGGCTTTTTAATTGAAAACCAGTTGGCGATATGAATGATCGATTGATTCATGTCGGAGATCTTGTGGGGACACATGGTTTAAAAGGTGCGCTGGTTGTCTATTCTTATACTGAACCCGGAGCAGCGATAGCTAATTATCACTGCTTACGGGTTGGTAATAATCCTGAACAGGTTACTCCAATTAATATCACACGCTGTTGGCAACACGGTAAGCGTGTATTGATTCTGCTCGATGGCATTTCAGATGTTGAAACAGCCACATCTTTTGTCGGAAAGAAGCTTTATATATCTTATCAGGATATTACGGCTGAACCCGATGAGTATATCTGGGATGACTTGATTGGTTGCGCTGTTTGTACTGATGAGGAAGTTGAACTGGGTTTGGTCATTGAACTTCAGTCATTTGGTGCGCAGGATATTCTTGTGGTTGAAGCGGCCAAGGTGGAATCACCCGGCGAATGGCTGATTCCTTTCATTGAAGATGTTGTCCTTGACGTGAATATTGACAAAAAAAAGATAACTATCCATTTGCTGGAAGGCATGGACGCATGTTTCACGCCCAAGTTTTAACTCTTTTTCCCGATTTTTTCACTTCAGCATTGTCATGCTCTATTCCGGCCAGAGCCATTAAATCTAATCTGGTTGAAGTGGAATATTTACAAATTCGAGATTTCTCAACTGATAAACATCACACTGTGGATGACGCACCGTATGGGGGTGGTCCAGGTATGTTAATGAAGCCTGAACCGGTTGTGGCGGCTATTCGTCAGGCTCGAACCCGCCAACCCGACACGCATGTGGTGATGCTCTCGCCGGCAGGGGTACCATTTGCTCAGGCGAAGGCATTGGAATATGCGAACATGTCATCTATTACATTGTTATGTGGTCGATACGAGGGTTTTGATGAACGCATAAGTCAGTACGTGGATGAACAACTTTCGTTAGGTGATTATGTGCTTTCCGGTGGTGAGCCTGCCGCGCTATGCGTGCTTGATGCGGTTATTCGTTTGTTGCCCGGAGTGTTGGGTTCAGCAGATTCAGCTGTGCTTGATTCATTCACTGAAGAGGGTATTCTTGATTGGCCGCATTATACAAGGCCTGAAGTGTTCGAGGGTGAAGCGGTACCTGATGTGTTGCTTTCAGGTAATCATGAAAAAATTAATGTATGGCGAAAACAGCAGGCAATCGAACGCAGTCGATTACGTTCGAGTCTGATTAAGAAAGCATCATCATTTTAAATAGGGAGGGTTGAGTGTCGGTTTATACGGAGTTGACTCGGAAGGACATGCAAGAGATTCTGGCCAGGTATTCACTTGGCGAGTTGATTTCATTTGAAGGCATTGCAGCAGGTATCGAGAACAGTAACTATTTCATTGATATGCAATCCGACTCAGCTGATACCCGGTATGTGTTAACAGTTTTTGAACGTATGAATGCCAGTGAATTGCCGTATTTTATGGAGTTGATGCATTTCCTGTCGAAGCAGGGTGTGTCATGTCCGGATGTTATGCGTCAGCAAGACGGGGCTTTGCTGTTTGAATTTAGTGATGGTGCAGTAACAAAGGTAGGTTGTGTGGTGTCTTGTTTGTCAGGAAAGACACTGGATCAACTGTCACTGACGCAGCTCACGACCTCAGGAGAAGCTATGGCCAGGCTGCATGTTGCGGGTATGGCATTTGAACAGCGGCGTTGTTCTCCAACGGGTTTGCGCTGGCTGGAAACCACTATTGAAACTATTCAGAATAAGGTTTTACACGTTTATGGTGATGATGCTGCGACATTATTGATGGATGCGCTCGATGAGCAAAGGTGCTGGAAAGCACCAGTGCTGCCGAAAGGTGTGATTCATGGTGATTTATTTGTAGATAATATCCTTTTTGAGCGCGATGCTGTTTCAGGTATGATTGATTTTTATTACGCGCATGATGAATCTCTGGTTCTGGATGTTGCTATCGCCCTCAATGCTCAGGCAGTTATTTTTTCTGAAAATGATCCGGATCGGATGCGAGCATTTATTGCCGGATATGAGTCCGTGCGCCTTTTGAATGAAGATGAAAAAAATGCTTTGCCTCATCTTTTGTGTTTGGCTGCGCTGCGCTTCTGGGTTTCGCGCTTGTACGATGCGCTGTTTCCTCGTGGTGGAAGCTTAACGCAGACTAAAGATCCGGAAGAATATAGAAATAAATTATTGTTTTGTCAGAAGGTTCAGATTTATTGATTGCAAGAGTCCATTAAGAAATAAAAGGCGGAATATATGCAACAGCAACCAAGTAAAATCTTTGTTCTGGATACTAATGTGCTGATTCATGATCCGAATGCGTTGAGTCATTTCGATGAGCATGATGTGGTGTTGCCACTCGTTGTTCTGGAAGAGATGGATAAGGTCAAACGTGGACTGGATGAGTTGGCTCGTAATGTTCGGGAGGTGTCCAGATATCTCGACCAATTAAGCGAACAAACTGAAGATTTGAGTAAGGGCTGTTTGTTACCCGGTGGCGGTCGTTTGTTTTTTGAGCTTAATCAGGATCCAACGCTCTTGCCGCCTTTTCTGGCTAATGATAGTGGTGATAATCGTATTATTTCAGTGACGCTGGCATTGCTTGAAAAGAACACGGATCGACAGGTTGTGCTGGTTTCGAAAGATATTAATTTGCGCATCAAGGCACGTGCACTGGGTTTGACGACTGAAGACTATCGTTCGGATCGGGTTGTGATTGATCCGGATGCTTTAACAACCGGTCAGATTTTTATCGATGATAAACGTTGGGAACAAATGGCTGTAAGCATGGAAGTCAGTGCGATTGACCACGGAAACCAGTATCTGATCGATTGGCCACAGGATATGGAGCTACCACCTATCAATTCCTTTGTGATATTGCCCGGTGACAGACAGGTTGCATTGAGGTGTACGCATCTTGGCGAAGGCAGAAAGGTAGAGTTGCAGGATATTTATTCTTATCGCAGTGAAAGGCATGCTGTGTGGGGAGTTCAGGCAAAAAACCTGGAGCAGAATATGGCTATGAACCTGCTGATGGATGCGAATCTCGATCTCGTCAGTGTTACTGGGCTGGCGGGTTCAGGAAAGACATTGCTGGCTCTGGCATGTGGATTGCACCAGACATTGGATATGGGGATTTACGAGAAGATTCTGGTGACTCGGGCAACGGTGCCAATGGGGCAGGATATCGGCTTTCTTCCCGGAACAGAAAAGGAAAAGCTTGAGCCATGGATGGGAGCTATTAAAGATAATCTGGCTTATTTGCTGGATCAGGATGCGAGCGATTTGGCTTCTACTCTGGGGCAGCATCGAATTGAAATAACAGCGTTATCATTTGCCCGTGGAAGAACGTTTACCCGGACGTGGTTGATTGTCGATGAGGCACAGAATTTAACGCCACATCAGATGAAAACCCTGGTTACGCGGATGGGCGAAGGCTCGAAAATTATTGTGTTGGGAAATAATGCTCAAATTGATACGCCTTACTTGACTGAATTCAGTAACGGCTTGTCACATGTGGTGAAACAATTTGCGGGATGGGACTGGTCCGGCAATGTTAAACTGCGAGCCAGTGAAAGGTCTCGTCTGGCTGGGTATGCGACTAAAGTTTTATAAGGGTTAAGCATAAAAAAAGCCGGCGTTTCAATTTGAAAACGCCGGCTTTTTATTGCTGCTGGTTTGTGCTAAATGCCCTGATGAATGTATAAGCCGCGAGCGATATCACCGATGCTTACCATGCCGATCAGTTTGCCGTCTTCAGTGACTGGAATGCGCCTGAGGTTGCGTAATCCCATGTATGATGCAGCTTTGAGAATGGAGTCATCTTTTGATACGGTTAGCGGATCTGGTGTCATCACTTCTTTTACTTTCATGCAAAGAACACGTTTGTAGTTCTCTTCCATTTCTTCAAAGTCGCGGCCATGTACGGAGTCGTGTACGTATTCGCCAAAATTTGGATATAAAGGCATCATGGTATCCCGGATGGTGACGATGCCGATAAGTTTGTTATCGTTGTCAATGACGGGGATAGAGCCGCATCGGCGCATAACCATCTTTTTGGCTACGAAACGAATCGTATCATCGGCTTTGCACGCAATCGGTGATGTGGTCATAACTTCAGAAATCTTCATTGTAATCCTCCCGCTGGTATTATAAAAAAATTAAATAATTTGTTTTGCTTGTACTGTCGACACAACAAAACTGTAGCTTCATTTCGATACCATTCGCTTCATATGCAGCGTTTCTCTGGGTTCATCTCCGGGCATGAGAAGGTCGATCTGATTTGCGTCCTCAAGCATAATCACTTCAACGGGTTTTTGCCAGTGGTTGCCCAGGCTGAAGGCAAAGCCGTCTTTCATGGTTTCTATCGTTGAAAGGTAGCGCAGCGGTGGTGTTTGGTCGGGTATGGTGAACTTGATGGTGAAGTTGTCATCGTTATAAAAATATATGCTGGCAGAACCTTCGTCTTGAATCCATTCGCCTTCCAGAAAATCAATTGTTTCTTGTGGTACAACATCCTCAGCAGCCATGCATGAGGTAAGTGCTAAAGCCAGCAATGAAGCGGATATAAGTCTTATTAAGCGCCTCATGATTTGGTGTTCCTTCTGGTTTTAAGAATATGTCCTGAAATTTTCAATACGTCATCATCAATGCTTGAATAAACAGTAAGTGTTTCACTGATTGAGCCGTTTTCGTATTGAAGTAAAAAGCCATACAAATAAAAATCTCCACCAAAGCGGGGGTCCTTTTGTTCGAATGTGGGCTGTACTCCAGTCAGCTTGCCAAGTCCTGCTGTTGTATTTTCTAGTGTTATTTTCCAATCCTCCGGGGATTTGTCTTGAAAGAAAGTAGGAGCATATAACGGCGTCAGCGAATCCCACTGCCGGGCCTCAAAAGCCTGATGCGCCTGCTCAACCAGGCTGTGTGCCTGCTCTGTCTGACTGGCTTGAGTCAGACAACCGGTGAACAGGATTGAGATTGCGATATATATGGCTAAGCTATTGAAGAAGTATTTCATGGGTGGATTTATTTTTTGCATAGTAATGCGAATCTTAGATGTATGAGAGGTATAGGCAAGCATACACTGAGTCGCTGAATATGGATCAGGTGCAGCCATTGGCGCTTGCAATGTAGCCATGTGGAGGAATAATGCCGGGCTATGAGTAAACCAAGTCAACCTTTAAAGCCGGGCGAAAAAATTCTATTTACTGTGGCAGGATTATTTGTCGTATTCGCAGTGATTGCATTTATTATCATGCAAGTCGTAATTTCAAAGTCGGATAAACCACTGTTCGAAACGAAAACGCATGCCGAATTATCAGAAGAGGGCCAGTTGGGGTCGCGGCTGTTTCGAGAAAACGGCTGTACAACATGTCATCGTGCTTTACGTAATGGCACAAATATGGGGCGCACAGCTGATCTGGATGGTATTGGCTCCAGAAGAACACAGGAATGGTTGAATGCATTCTTGCAATCTCCGGAAAGCACCTATGGATCACAAACGATTGATCATGGTCCGGGTCAACGCTCTGCTGCCTACGTTTCTGAGATGCCAAAGCAGGACTTGCATGCCATTGCAACATTCTTGTCTGAGTTAATATCTGATCAGGGTTCATCTTCTGCGGCAGTGCCGCCAAAAGGAGATTCCCCGTTCATTGATTCGATGGTGAATACGTGGGCTCCAAAGGAATGGAAAGAAAAATATAAAGATGTTCGTGATGATCCGGCTGCTTTAAAAGAAGCCAATGATCGTGCGATACAGGAGATACAGCAGCCATGAGTCAACCTTGGGAAGATCAGGAATACGTCAAATATACGCTCTGGTTTGTTTTCGCATGTGTGATTTATAGTATTATAGGGTTTTCGTGGGGCGCCTTAATGGGTGGAATTCATGACTTCAGACATTTCGTTGATGAGCGCATGTTCGGTAAATTGATTGTGCGAGCTCATACGCATATTAATCTTCTGGGCTGGGTGGAAATGGCGATATTTGCAGCTGTTTATTATATTATACCACGCTTGGTAAAACGCCCGATCTATAGTATGAAGCTGGTGAAAGTTCACTTCTGGACACATAACCTTGGCTTGATTGGAATGGTCGTTTTCTTCAGTACAGCGGGTACGATTGGTGGTATGGCCAGTTTAACAATGCCTCCTGCTGAATTGGAACTACTGGTTCGTCCCTGGTTGGCTCTGGTGGGTATTTTCGGTACTATCGTATTACTGGCGAACTTTGTATGGGCATACAATATCTTTAAAACATGCGCCGGTTGGCGAAAAGTATGATGAAATGTCGCGTGTTTATTGTCGCAGTTTTGATTGCTTTATCGGGTTGTGATATTGATTTTGGTGACATGAGTGGTGGTGGTTATTTTTTGAAAGGGGAGGCTGTGCCTTCTCTGGCTACCAAAACGCTGAAAGATGTTGGCGGGGATATGGCTAAATTAACCAGTTACCGTTATCCGGATCCTCGTATGTACCAGTGGTCAGTGGACGAGGCATTAAAACAACATAAGCCTATTGTGCTTGAATTCGCTACGCCGGGGCACTGCACCCAATGTGACAAGCAGTTGCAGTTATTAAAAGAAATGATGAATAAATATGGTGATCAGGTTTTGTTTCTTCATATGGATCAGTATTATAACCCAGAGGCTTACGATGCGTTCCAGGTAAGAGGTGAGCCTTGGACTTTTATTGTTAATGCTGAAGGTAAGGTTGAGATGGTTTATCCGGGAAGAATGCTGTATCAAGAAATTGATCCTGTACTGGAATTGCTGACTCAGGGGAAGAAGTTGTAATGGCTAAGCGATGGGAAGAGGTTCAGTGTGAATTGCACGCGGATAAAGCAGGTGTTTTATGGGATTTATTGCTTTATGTGCCAACCGTTGGATTTCTGTTGTTGATGGGTGTCAGGCTTTGGTATGCGCACGGAGATGATGAGATTGTAGGGCAAGTTCTCATGTTTCTGGGGTTTTTCTTTTTGATGGTGGGTGGGGCTCGTGTGATGCGGCGGCTTCTTGTTATGCCATCGTCGCCGATAGCGTTGGATATAAACCGGGAGCGTATTCGGCTAAAACAAAAAAATGGGCAGATGTTGAATTTATTGAAAGATATTCGATTCTTTGCGGATCATGCCGGGAAATCGTTTGGCTTAACGGGGTCGGATGAGTACGGCGTAAAAAAACAATTTGTTTTTCATCGTAATCAGTTCAATGAAGCGGACTTTGATTCAGTTATAAAATCGCTAGAGCGCTACAAGTAGCTTGGAAGGTCTAGCGTTTCCTGTTGTGCTGCATGGTTTCCCAGGCAAGATATGCCAACGCAGCGGCGCAAATGCTTACCACCACAACGATCAGTATGGTTTCGGTTTCTTCGCTGACCAGCCCGCCAACAAACATGTGTACTGTATATCCGAAAATGAACAGTGAGGCGAGTGCGCTGGTTCCGTAGATGAGAATTTCTTTCATTTGGCGATTCTGAATTTATTGGAGGATATCGGCAAGTCCTGACCTGATATTTCATGTAAACAAGGTGAATGCCAAGAGTTTTTTAGGTTGTTAAGCTGGACGTTTATTAAGCTGTTGTTAAATATAAAGTTGTGTAATTGCAACGGGTGAAAATGCTGTAAGTGAAGAGTAACCCTAGTTGTTGGATGGGGTTGACAAGGGGTGGGTTGAAGATAGGTTACCGATGATTAAAGGGAATTCATCTTGGATTCACATAAGATCGTTATGAATAAAGAGGAGGGCTGAATGAAAAGTTCAATCTGGTTGACTATCGTCGCTGGCATGACGACTGGCATGGGGAATGGCTCGGTATTTACTGCTGCGTTTCTACTGGCTGTAGGTCGTGGGCCGTTTGGCGAAGCTGGTTTGTGGTTTATGGATCCTTATGATCCGCGTACATATCAAGGTACTGCAGACTGGATTATGTTTATTTTCGGGTTTGCGTTTGTGTTAATTCTTGGTTATGCGCTTAAGCAGCATGCGTTGCTTGAGGGTCACAGGAAGGGGGAATAGGAAAATGGATACAATTGCTTCAATTCTGGGTGTTTTGCTTGCGTTTTCGAGTATGTGGTTTGCGTGGTATCTGTTGATGCCGGGTCAGCATGACGAAGAGCATGAAGATGAATATTGAGTTGGTAACAAATAATAATCTCTTGGGGGTCTTTTAAAAATGCTGAAATATTTATTTGCTAAAGAGGAAAATATTCCGCAGGGAACTGCGGCTATTTTCTTCGGAGTTTCATCCATAGCCTGGTTCATTATCGGTTCAGGTCTTGGCTCGTTTAATGCGGCTAAGCTTGCATTTCCGGATTTGTATCACGGTTTGTATGCTTTGCAGTTTGGTCATATGCGTCAGGTGCATGTGCATGCGGTGATCTTTGGTTGGATTGCCATGGCGTTTGCAGCATCAATGATGTATATCACGCCTGCGCTGGGTAATACTAAATTGTGGTCAGAGAAGCTGGGTGTGTGGAACTGTCTTCTTTATAATGTAGGTCTATGCCTTGCATTGGCTTTGCTTTGGGCTGGTGTAACTTCCGGTCGTGAGTATTCAGATCATATCTGGCCTATCGATCTGTATATTGCTTTTGTAATGGTTGTTCCATGGTGCTTGAACGTATGGATGACTATTATCAATCGTCGTACGCAAGGTATTTATACAACGAACTGGTTCTTTGCTGGTTGTATGTTTATGACAGTTGTAGTGTTCTTGGTTGGTAATATGCCTGAGTGGTTGCATCTGACTGGTTTGAATGAAGCTTATATGACATGGTGGTTTGCACATAATGTTCTTGGCTTGTTGATTACACCGGTTGCTGCCGCAATCACATACTACATTGTGCCTAAAATTACTGGTAATCCGTTGTATTCACATCGTGTTGGTCATTTACATTTCTGGTCAATCGTTGTGTTTTATTCAACGCCAGCTGCGCATCACCTGATGAGTTCGCCGCTGCCAGAATGGCTTAAGTCTTTCGCTTCAGTTGAAGGTGTGTTGATTCTGGTTCCAGCTGTAGCATATGTATGTAACATCCTGCTAACTATGCAAGGACGTTGGTCTATGTTTGTTGAGAACATCGAAATCAAGTTCACAATTACTGGTGTGTTGCTGGCAATTCCTTTGAATATGCAGGGTGGTTTCCAACAAACGCGTGCTATTAACTGGTATATTCATGGTACTGGTTGGATTGTGGCGCATGCTCACTTGGCCTTGCTGGGATTCTCAACCTTTGCTGAAGCTGCATCAGTATATTATGGCATGCAGGTTCTGCTGCGTCGTAAATTGTACTCAGCATCTCTGGCTAACTTCCACTTCTGGATGCTGCTCATCGGATTCTCATTGTACTGGGTCTCCATGACAATTTCGGGCTTGATCCAGGGTGCTGCTAAGATCTATGAAGTTCCTTATGTGGACGTGGTGATTGCTGAGCATCCTTACATGATCGTCCGCTGGATTGGAGGGACCATGGTGTTCTTTGGTAACATCATCTGGCTGTACAACATGGTTATGACTGCTCGTGCTGGTGATATTGTACCGGTTGGCCGTCAGCCTGCTGAAGTGGCTTATACACGTTAAGCGGTTCTTTATTAATCGGGGCCAGCAATATCGCTGGCCCTGAAACTAAAATAGTTTTTATGTAAATAAGGGAGGAGAATCCGTGGCTTTTAGAGAATATAAAATCGGATGTTGGATGTTCGGGATTTCACTGAGTTTATCCATGTTCATCACCATCATTTTGCCAGGTATTGACATTTCTTCAATGTCATCTACAAAACTGGCGTTAGAAAAACAGCTTACTTACGGCTGGGAAACAGGTTTTAACTATTATGACCCGTTTTTGCAGGGTAAAGATAAGCCTATTAAGGTAACCTTGACGAAAGACCCGAAAACTGGCGTGGCTATCGATAAGACTGAAGCTTATGTCTTTCCGGCTGGAACGCATTTTCCGAATGGTTTGACCCACGATAATATTTTGGGTGATGAAGTTCAGAAAGCATCAGTTTCACTCGGTAAAATCGACCAGGCGTCAGAAGATAAAGGTGCTGTATTTGTTGTAAGTGTTACAAGTAATGATACGCCATATATGGAGTATGCAACTGTAACTCGTGGTTGGAATGTCGATGCAACGCTAAAAGCATCGGACGAACAGTTGATGGCAGGTTCTGGTAAGACATTGTTTGTTCGTGAAGGGTGCTGGTGGTGTCACACACTGTTGCCTGAGCAGACTCAAGACTGGCAGAGTTTTGGTCGCCCTCCGATGGTAGGGGACTTTAATGGCGAATCCCCAACAACGTTTGGTTCTGACCGTAAAGCACCTGATTTGTTGCATGTTGGTTCGCGCAACTCTTCACGTGAGTGGATGGTGATGCACTTCTTTAATCCACGTCTGGTTCAACCGCATTCAATTATGCCGCGCTACGACTTCTTGTGGGGTGACAAAGATGCAGATGGAAAGAATATCGACCTGGCTGCATGGGATGAGCAATACTTTGCTTATGCTAAAGGTGAAAGCGTTTATCCACCGGGAGTACCAACTCCTGCTGCAGACAGTGAAGCTCGTATGCTTGTAGATTTTGTGTTGAATTTGAAATAAGGGGGTAAATAATGGGATGGACATTTAATAATCCGCTGTTTTCATTGACGACAGAGGATCAAAACAAAGAAGCTAAGCATGTATGGGAACATGAGAGTTTGGGTGGTATTGCGGAAAACAATAACCCATTACCACGCCCGGTGATTGGTCTGCTTCTGCTTACTTTTGCAACAGCGATTGCGATTACATTTCCACTGTATGGCCAGCGTCCTACTGCTGCGATTTATCTGGATTATGTATCTTTGATGAATAGTACCATGGTTCAGGAAGTGATGAATGATCGTACAATTTCTCATCACGAAGCAAACACAAAAGCTATGGCGCTGATCACCGATTCGCTTACACAGTTTGATTCGAAATATACGTTTCAACGTGAGCAGCATCCGATAGATCTGGATCATTTGCGTGTCATTGCACCTCAGATCATTGAATTGCAAAAAGCTGGTGCAGATCTTGAAGAGTACATCGTTGTAGGTCCTGATGTGGTTATATCAAACTTCTTTAATATTCAAGCTGATGGAACTGTGCTTGCAAAGCAGCCATGGTGGGATAAAGGGTATTTGATTGCATTCTGGTACTTTATTGGATTTTGTTTGGCTGTGATTGTTGCTGTTAAGCGTTTGCCACACTTCAGCTGGCGCCCTGATCACACAATTGCACACTAAGGAGAACGATAATGATTGATTTAGATAGCCCATTAATTGCCGGAATTCTGGTGTGTTCGATTGCTTTGCTAGTTCCGATTGTCTACAGCTTTTTTGTGGATAATCATAAAAAAGGATCACCTGATCCACGTAAAAATGTTTTTTGATTGCTGAAATGATAAAGTGAAAAAGCCACCCAATAGGGTGGCTTTTTTATTGTGTTTAAGTGAATTGGCCATAAGCTGTCGCTATTCAATACGAGGTGGTATATTGTGAAATATGTAAACGCAGTCTTGTTGTTTGTTGCTACACATGTGTTGAGTGTGAGTGCTTGGGCCAACGAATCGCAGCAGGCCTATGACCTGGGCATAGAAAGTATGCGTAGCCATAGCTACAGCGTAGCAATCTTTATCTTTATGATGATAGCTATTGCTGTATTTATGGGAATCATCATCGCCTTCTACAAGTCAGAGAAGGGTAATGAGATTAAAACCGGTGAAAAGGCTCTGTTTGCTCTCATTGTGCTGGGAGTGATTGCTGCCTCTATCTTTGCAGCCGTGCAACTGCTTGACGGATTCCTGTTCTAGATAGACTATTCACGTACTTTAAATGGAGGCTGATATGTTTGAATTGCAAGACGGTTGGACCCTTTACATCTGGTTGATCAGTGGTGCTGCTATTCTTGTCGGGGTGGTGTTTGGCATTCGATGGGCATCACAAAATGAACAATTTGACGAGGATATCAAGTATCTGGTTTTTGATGAAGGTGACCGTGACAAAATGTCTCCTGAAGAATTCGCAAAATCACAGCAGGTAAATGCCAGTCAGGAGTTGCGTCGCAAGGAAGTGCTGGCTGAACGGGAAGCTGCTGCAAGAGAACAGAATTAACACATGCTGAAACACATGAATTGGATGACCGTAATTAATACGGTTATCATCCTGTTGGCTATGACTTTTATCGCAGCCATTGTTCAATCGATCATAAATCCTGCTCCTGTAGATACATCAGAGAAAGGTTTACCTTTTTATTCTACGGCTAACGCGGCCCTGGAGCGATCCGGTGCCGAACTGTATAAAAGTCTTCAATGCCGTAGTTGTCATACGATTTGGGGCGTTAAAAGCATTTATGAAACTGTTCCAGCACCTAGTTTGGACGGAATCGGGTCCTGGCGAAGTGAAGAGTGGCTTTTTGCATACTTTTCTGCTGTTAATCCACAAGAAATGCTGCCTACTCGACTTAAAGAAAAGTATAAGATGCCTTCATATTCAAACTTATCCGTTACTGAGCGTGATATTTTAGCTAAATATTTTTCCAGTTTGAAAGTTCGCGCATGGTATTTGGAAGAAGCGCGAAAGGCCGAAGAGAAAAAATTAAAAGGTAGTTAACATGTCTGTACAACGACCAAATGTCGGTATTCGCTCTAATTCATGGGCTCCCTATTGGGTACGCGGAATAGTTGCTTTTGTTGCAGGTGTTCTGGTTTATCAGTCAATGATGCTTGGATTGGATGTTCATATTGAATGGTTCTCCGGGATTTCAGCCTTCAATGCCGCCTGGATTATTGCAATGACGATTGTACCTGTAGTTGCAGGCATTGTTGTTGGTGCTATATACGGTTTTGGCGGTAAATATCTGGCACATTTTCCGCCAGCATTAACGATGTTATATGTCTATCAACATACTTATAGCGTCCCAGATGGTACACATCTCATCCCTTGGGGGCTATGGGTTGTTTTCGTTATATTACAGATGGAATTTTGTGCGATCGGCGGGTTCCTTGGCGAGTTGATCATTCGAAAACGCTTTAGCTGGGATTCACCAGGTTTTATGCCCGCCGACTCTGAGCCTTTGCCACTTGAGGAAGAAGATACAACCAACAAAAATTCATGAAACAGCTGAAAATTTCTCCAGCACAGAAGCAGAGAAGGAAAAGATGGATGATGGCGACATTAGTCGTCTGTATTACGTTAGCCATGGTAGGTGGCTCGCTACATGTGCTTAAGCTTGGCGCTTTGCGTATGAATGAAATGCAGAGTAAAGCCAGTTACGATGTGAATGATATGGGCTCCAGAATCAGAGCCGCAGGTGAAGAGTTGTATCTTCACGAATATAATGAAAATCAAAGTGCTGGAACGCAGACTTATTCGCCTGAGGAAGCTCAGGCATTGCTCACGGCTGAGCAGTGGCTTGATTTCACATCCATGGTTACTATACCTGCTGGCATCTTCACCATGGGAACAGACGACAACCGTTCAAATGATCCCAATAAACCGGCACATCTGGTACAAGTCAAAGCATTTAAAATTGATAAGTATCCAGTGACGCAGGCTGCATACGCCCGTTTTATTGCTGAGAACAGATACCGTATTCCATTGAACTGGACAGAAGGACGCATTCCAAACGGAATACTACTGCAACCTGTCACTATGGTATCATGGTATAATGCCCGTGATTATTGTGCCTGGGTTGGTAAACGTTTGCCGACTGAGGCTGAATGGGAAAAGGCTGCGCGTGGTACGGATGCCAGGCGTTGGCCCTGGGGCTCAGCCATGCACCCTGAAAATCTCAATACATATTATAAAGTCGGTCACATCACAGATGTAAATGCTTATCCGCAAGGAGCGAGTCCCTATGGTGTGATGGATATGTCTGGAAATGTTCAGGAGTGGATTGCTGACGAATTCTCTCCTTATCCGGGGACTACTGCCAGCAAGGAAGTGTTTCAGGCCAAAGAGTTGGATCCAACCTATCACCGTGGCTCAGAAGAAAAGGAACGTGTGATCTATTTTGTGATGCGGGGTGGTTCCTGGAAGAGTGACCCTTTCTCTACCACTGCCTATCATCGTAATTTTTCAATGCCGAACTATGCGTCCGATTTTTTTGGGTTTCGTTGCGCGATGAATATTGAGCAAGAGGAGAGTCAACCGTGAACATCTTTATCAGAATAATATGCATGCTTGCAGTGTTATTGCCTGCTGAGGCTGCATGGGCTGTAGATAGCTATCGCTACCTGCATGTAACAATAGAAACCCCTTGGTTGATTTTTATCTTTTTATTCTTTCTGGTTTTTGCGCCCATGATTTTATCCGCTATTTTGTATGTTCGTAATGCGATGAAGAAAGATGTCCAAGAGGTTGAGAGAAAAGATGTTGCTGAACACGATTAAGCGAACTGTTTTTTTATTGGGTCTGCTGATTTTACTGCCTGTGATGGCTCAGGCAACAATTGAAAATTCAAATCAACAATCGGATCCATCGAGGGAACTTTCATCTGAAGCCGTGATGCAGCAGTTTTCTGGTGAACAGGAAGAAAGTCCGGAAAGGAAAATTGAACTTCAGCGTAAACATGAGATATTATTTATGATGGGCGTTGCGCTGCTGGTCTTGTTATTTTTAACCGCCACCATGGGTATTGCTATGGTGGCATTTGAAAAAGATGTGTTTGTCGCTCATATCATACTGGCTGGTTTAACTTTGACGCTGGCGACAGTTCATGCCGCTACATCCATTGCCTGGTTTTGGCCCTACTGAATGTGATAGCCAGACGTTTTGCGGCTTCATTTAACCTTTCATTCGATGAAATAAAAGTTCTATGACTTGTTTAAAGTCACTATTACTTATCGCTTATGGCGGAATGGGAGCCAGTGCGCTGGCTTATGAGATTCTCTGGACGCGAATGCTAAGCTTACTGTTTGGCGTTGGAATTTTTGGTGTCGTGTTTACCGTTGCTGCGTTCATGGCGGGATTGGGGGCAGGAAGCCTTCTTGCATCACGCTGCTGCACAGGCTGGTCTCCAAGGCGAAGCTTACAAACAGTCGCGATATTAGAGTTCGGCATTGCTGCTTATGCGCTAATGTTACCGATATGTATGCCTGCTATTGATGGTTGGCTAACCGAAACGGGCACAACACTGACACTTGCCCAATGGCAGAGTTTTCAGGGTGTTGCATCGATACTGATTTTATTTCCTGCGGCTTTGGCAATGGGCTTTGCTTTTCCTTTAGCTCTGCGAGCAGCTCGTGCTTGTGGTCTGGGTGTGAGTGATATGTACGGCGTTAATGCCTTGGGTGGTGCAATGGGTGGTATCGCCCCGTTATTTTTGCTACCGGGTTTTGGTTTAAACGATTCGGTTTGGTGTGTCGCTGCATTTGCAACGCTGATGGCGATATTGGCATTGCTGGTAGCCCGGGCTTTACCAGCAGAAGGTGAAGTTTCAACACAATCAACTGTCCAGCGCCCACCGTTTATCGACTTGTTGGCTTATGCTGGCATTGGTGCTGCTGCTCTGATGTTGGAAATTTTATGGACACGGATCTATGGCATGGTGCTGCTGCGTACAGAATATGTTTTGGCTGTACTACTGTTGGTTTATCTGGTGGGCGTTGGTTTTGGGAGTATTGCTGCTAAATGGCTAAAGGCTTCGTGGTGGCTTAATATACTACCTGTTTTGGCTGCCGTATTGGCAGTTGCCGGGCAATATCTTCTGCCATCCATTAGCCAGTGGGCAAATCGAGCTACATTTGATTCACTGGCTCAGGCGATGCTGGCTCAAGGGTTTGTTATACTGCTCTGTACATTGCCGGTGACACTGGTTCTTGGAGCCTGGCTACCTGTGTTGGCAAGACATTTTGACGGTACCTCTGGTACGCAGAGCTGTGGTTGGTGGTATGGAGCCAACAGTCTGGGCGCCGCACTGGGTGTATTATTTGCCGGCTTGATTGCTGTGCCTTTTATTGGTGCTGCGATGTCTTTAGTGGTGGCGGCATTGCTGCTAATGATATGTGGATTCCGTTGGTTGAATAATGTCAGATTCTGGCTGGCATTGCCTTGCTTGTTGCTGTTGATGTGGCCAGTAAAACAACTGCCAGCAGTATCCGCATTGTTACCTTCACTGCATGATGGTCGTGATATTTTTCTTTATGAAGATGCTGTAGCGACTACCCATGTCGTAGAAAGAGATAACGGTCAGCGGGTATTATTATCTGATTTGCAGCGTATGGATGCTTCAAGCGATCCTACAGCTGTGATTGTACAGAAGAATCAGGCCCGATTACCTTTATTGCTGCATGCTGATCCGAAGTCAGTGTTGTTTTTAGGTCTTGGAACGGGAGTGACAGCATCGGGTGCTTTGGCTTTTTCGCCTGAGCGTTGTGTCGCGGTGGAATTATCACTGGGGGCAATTCAGGCGGCTTCAGATACTTTTTATCCGGTCAATAACGGCGTCATGCAAAAAATTGACGTTGTTCATGATGATGTGAGACGTTTTTTACGTAGAGATAACGCTCGTTACGATGTGATTGTGGGTGATTTATTTCATCCGGATATGGTGGGTCGTGGTAATTTATTATCCAGACAAGAGTTTGAGCGCGTACGCAACCGCTTGCATGAGGGCGGTATTTTTGTGCAGTGGCTGGCTCTGAATCAGTTCGATATCGCGTCTTTGCAAGTTGTATTACACACGTTTGCGCAAGTGTTTGACGATGCCAGTGTATTCGTCGATGGCTATCGACTGGCGATGGTTGGAACCTATAAAACTTCACTGAATGCTTCAGCTTTATCCGCACATATTCAATCTTTGGCTGGCAGGAATGATTTTGCCGGAAATCCGGATGATATGACCGGAGGAGAAGGTATCTGGACATGGTTGGGACGTTATTGGGGGGGAATTCCTGATACCTGGGAAGTGAAAACTCAAGATGAATGGTCGCCGGTGATTGAATATGCTTTGCCACGGGTGCGTTATGATCAGTCAGTGGATATGCATTCATTGTGGCAATGGATGTTGTCGTGGAAAGATTCAATGACTCAGGCTGGTGATGCGCTGCATGTTGCGCCACAGGACTTACCTCAGTTTCAACGCGCGTGGGCTGGAAGCGCGATCGATGTGCGCTTGTGGATGGCGGAACTAAAGGGTCAGGAAGATCAAGCTCTGGAGTGGGCCAGGTTAGCATTAAAGGCAAATGCGTTGGATCGTTGGCCACGTACTGCAATTGCAGATCGAATGTTCGATTCTTTGCACAACAACATCCCGGACGGTATGAGTTATGAACAGGCATTGGTTAAAATATTGGCTATAGAGCCCGGTCATGAAGGTGCAATTCGTCAGATGTTACAACAAAGCCGAGATAAAGATGACCAGCAAGCAATTAAGCTGTGGATGCAACGTCTGCACGATGTCAGTCCACTGGCCATTGAGCAGCGTTAGGTCTATCTTGCGCTTGGGCGCAAGGGATGCAGGGTAAAAATACGGGGTACGTGATGTCAGCTCAAGAGTCGCTAAAACAAATTCCCATTCGGGAAGCGCATGCTCCCGGTGCAACATGGTTGCATGTTGCACGCCGGTCTGTGCAAGTTTTTACACTTGTTCTGTTGGTGCTTATTCCTGCCAGTGGTTTGTTTCGCATAGATCCTTCATCAGGCATTCTGATGTTGGATCATCAGGTTTGGTTTTCAGATATTTTTATTATCATGGGCTTTTGGATTTTTATCGCCAGCCTGTTGATTATGATGTATTCACTGGTCGGGTCAGTCTTTTGCGGCTGGATGTGCCCGCAGAATACGGCATCTGAATGGGCCAATATGATGACGGAGAAGTATTTGGGTCGCCGGGCCAACATGATGGATGTCAGCGGTATAAAAATGCAGGTAGCCAGTCGAAGAAAATCCTGGTTGAACTATGTCATCCTTGGCTTTTCTTTGTTATTGGCATCAATGTTTTATGCCTTGATTCCGGTGTTTTATTTTTATCCGCCTGAGCTTATCTGGTCATTTATAACGTTCCAGTATGATCCTGCTCTGGCTAATGGCCTGCATTGGATTTACATGGTGTGCGTGTTTATTATGCTGATGGATATCGGTGTGATGCGCCATCTTATTTGTAAATATATGTGTATTTACCGTGTGTGGCAGCATTCATTTAAGACGCGTGACACTTTGCATATATCATATGATAAGACACGTTCAGACCACTGTAAGAGCTGCCATTACTGCGTTGATTCATGTTTTCTGGATATCGATCCTCGCCAGCCTGAAGTGTTTGACAGCTGTGTGAACTGTGGTGCTTGTGTGGTTGCCTGTGATGAATTGCATAGTAAAAGTAAAAAGCTCGACGGGCCCGGACTATTAACACTTAAGCTTGGTGACGAGTGGCAAGGAAAATATCGGGGGATGTTAGGCTCATTTTTTAGTCGGGCTCGCGCAGCCACTTTCGCTACAGTGGCCGGAGCGATCATGGTTGTATATGGTGTCGCCAGTTATGAGCCTGCATCGTTTTCAGTATACAGATCTGATTCAAATCAGGCAGATCAGATTCATGATTATCGAATTAATCTGGCCTACAAAATTAATCAAGCGGAGCACATGCATATCCGTGTTGAAGGAATTGACCCATCTTTGTTCTCTCTGCAAACACAGGATGTTCAGTTTCAGAGTGCCGGAAGGCAGGATGTGGTGCTGAGATTCTCTGACCAATTGGCGGAAGGTTTATATCGTTTTCGTGTGATCGTTACTGCTGATGGTGGCTGGACCCGTGATTTTCAAGCCGTGCATTTTGTCCGTAAGCAGATACCTGCGAAATCTTGATGGGTAAGGTGAATAATATGCTACAAAGCAAAAATGAAGATGTTGCTGGTGAATCAGTTCGACCAACTGCGCCTGTAGATAAAAAGTGGGGCGAAATCCCGGAAGATCATTTTGGCTATGCAACGGATGAAGAGCGCTTGAATAAACGGGGACTTGAAGACTGGGAATTGGTCGAGAAAATTCCTGAATCACAGCGGCATGTTCCGGCATGGTTTATCGGCATCATCATTATGGTATTGTTGGTGGCATTTGGTTTGACGCTGCCATTTTGGGGAGACCGCCCTGAGGCTCCCAGAGCCTGGTTTACATGGGGACATGTTGCTGCCGGTTTATATGCTATCATCGCAAGTCTGTTTATCTATTTCATGACTACATTGTATGGATCTTCACGGGCCGGAAAGCTGGATAGTGATAAGGATGATTATGATGATGTGGATATGCCAAAGTGATGTCCATCGCCACGAAAACTGCAATGTTATTGTTGGCAGCTATGCTGGTGCTGGTATCCTGCGATCAGTCTGTTAATCGCACGCACATAGATTATCCTGAAGAGGCTTCAAATGATTTTAAAGTGTATTCGAGTTATTGTTCCAGTTGTCACGCGCCTCCACTTCCGGATGCGCATGTGGCAAAAGAATGGCCCAACGTGATTGCCCGCATGCAACAACACAGGGTTGAACGTCGAATGGATCCAATCATCGCTCAGGATATGCAAATCCTGCGTCGATATCTGGAGCGTTTTGCCAAGTCGGACTCAACACTATGATGATATTTAGGGTTTTACTGTCTGTTTTTTTTAGTTTGCTGCTTGTTTCTTGTTCTGGTAATGAGCAGGCATGGGCACCATCAGCCCAGACATGGCAGGATCTTGAGATTAAGATTGAAACACGGCCAACGCAGTTGCGTGTTGGTATGAATGAATTTTTGGTGATTGCCAATCGTCAGCAACGTGGTTTTTCATCTGATTTAATGGTGGATGTGCGCACTGACCATTCTGACTGGAAACAAGCTATGCCGGATGGGGCGCTGGGAGTGTTTCGCAAGGCCCTGCCGGTGAAAGATGTTCAAAAAGATCGCCTGTATGTAAAGTTGAAGCGTCGTGGAGAATCAACTGAACTGATGTTTGCTTTATCTCCTGCTCGGGCACAGTAATGAGAGTATCGGTGAAGTTATCGTTGCTTTTGCCTGTGCTAGGCATATGTCAAACGGTATATGCTAATGATGCTGAGCGAGGAAAGGTGGTTGCAGAAGTTCGCTGTACGCCATGTCATCATTTGCATCTGGCATCGGTACGTATTGGCCCCGGACTGAAAGATATATTTAACCGCAAGCCGGTTATTGAAGGCGTGCCATACGAGCGCTGGGATGAAGTGGCGCTGGATCAGTGGCTGACAAATCCAAGGGCTGTGAAGCCCAACACCGAAATGGTGATGCCACCACTAAGTGGGCGTGACAGATCTGATGTTATTGCGTATTTACGTCAGGATAAAAGTGATGTGGATCAAGATTAATGTGTACTTATAGCGATAAGTGCAGTTGAGGATCAGGTCTTTTTCTGCTTCTTCAAACGTTCTTTCAGCTTAGGGCTTTCAACCCAGTGGCGCAGTAGCATGATTTTGTTTCCACCACGCTCTCCCTGGCATTGCGGACAGGTTAAATAACTCAGATAAAGCTCTTTGGGTAATTTTGCTTCATCCAGAAGCGAAGATTGCATGCTTCTTACCGTATCTTTGATGCCACCGATATCTCCATTAAACACCTGAACACGCAGATAATATGGATTGCTCAATCGATAGGTGTTTCTGGCAAGGGAATGTTCTTCTTGCAACGGGCAAAGGATTTTACCACGAAACAGTGCCGAGCGAGTCAGGCAAAAGCCAGGCCATTTTTCGTTCAGCTCAAGGCGTTTGATGTCTTTATGCTGACGATCAAGCCATGCTTCATAGCCGATTGGCATATGAAGAAACATAGGTGCTTTTTGTTCATGAACCAGCCATGCACCAATGTCGACATCTTCATGGTTCCATGATGGATACTTTGAAGGGCAACCGCAGGCAAGCATTCCCTGATCAGTCAATTGCCTTTTTCCTGTAAACATCTTTTATGGTGAGTACTACATTGCCCAGATAAACCCAGAAACCGACAGCTAGGACGGTAGCCGAAACAGAAATGACCGGACCATAATATTTGTGTATGGCAGGCACGGCTGCAGGGTCAGTAAGCCACAGATTTCCTTCGATAAAGCCAAAGATCAGCAATGCGGTGTAGAAGCATCCCACGCCAATAGTTGTCCACCAGAATGAATGGTTGGCAAGCTTAAGTGAATAGAGCGCTTTGCCAGTAATTTTAGGTAGCATGTAATAGGTTACGGCCATGCCGAGGATGGTGACACCACCAACCAGGTTGATATGTGCATGTGCCAGTGGATCAATCATGTGACCTGGCCCACCATAAGGGCTTCCAATGGAGTCGAGCCAGGCGCGAACAGAGGGAACTACTTGCAACAGTCCATGGACTGTTCCAATGAAAAATGAAATCACTGACATAAGTAAAAATTTTACAAGATAAAGATTTTCGCGATGTGTATGGGGTTCAATTGTCATGTGGTTAGCCTGGGTAACATCAGATTGCTTTTTTATGGTGTGACAAACTAACCATCAAAATTTTCGGTGCAAGTAAGCTTCGCGCGTTTGGATGATTTCACAGCAAGGCTGCCCAGCTCCAATTATAGTTTTTACAGTGGATCATGTTTATGATGGCCCCCATGAAATTATCCATATTGCTGGTGCTCTGTAGTTTTGTAGTGATGTTTATTGCTTATTATGTTCGAAAACAGCGTTTGTGGCATATTCGCTTGATGGGATCGGTGATGCTTTTTGATCTCATTTTTCCTGTCTATTTATATGCAGCCCATGATTGGAAATATCGCCTGATCGATCAGGAAGAGTTGTTTTCCTTCCTTATATGGGCGCATTTATTTCTTATTCTAACGCTGTATTCGCTATATGTATTTCAGGTTCAGGAAGGTAAACAAGTGATTGCGAAGCGCGAAGGGGCGCGGCAGAATCACCGCGTTCAAAGTAGGGGGATTTTTGTAATCAGAGCTTTAGTGTTTATTACAGGCGCTTTGCTGATTGCTCCGGAAGCAGTTCCGGTGCATTAAAACAAGATTAATTTTCGGCTTGCGTTTTTTAATTCTTGTATGCAGGATTCCTTTTTCGATTAAAATTCCTTGGGAGGTTAGATCATGTTGGCTCATTTTTTAGAAGCTTCTGTTATGTTCCAGACTGGTGACGTATTGATTGGTTATGGAATCGTTTTCGGCGCGCTCACCATAATGTGTGCGGCGACGTATTTTTCTGCGATGAAAACTAAAATTGAATAGTAGTAAAAACTTATATTAATTGGAGGGAAATGGATGAAACGTATTATAAGTGTGATCAGTTTGTTGACTGCGGCTACATGGTTGGCTGCTCCAATAGCTGCAAGTGCAGAAGAAGATATTGGTAATGCTGAGCATGGTCGCGTTATCTACCAGTTGGGTAAGGGTGATGCTGTACCGGCTTGTGAAGGGTGTCATGCTCCGGATGGTTTGGGTGATGATGGGATTGGTTCCCCACGTCTGGCTTATCAGACCAGCAGTTATGTATTGAAGCAGTTGGTTGATTTTTCGAAGGATCTGCGTACTGATGATACTATGTATCAAATGAACGATATTGCAAAAGGTCTAACTGAACAGGATATGAAAGATGTTGCAGCATATGTTCATACGCTGAAGACGCCATATATCGGTTCTAACCTTGACCAGTTGCGCCGTGATGGTGCAGAAGTCGGTGATCCGCATAAAGGTAAGATGATTGCTGAATATGGTGCGCTAGCTCAGGGTGTTGCTGCTTGCCAGAGCTGTCATGGTTTCCATGGTCGTTCTGCAGGTCGTATGTACCCTGCAATCGGTGGTCAAAACTATGTGTATCTGCAACATGAGCTGACATCTTTCCGCAATGGTTATCAAAAGTTTGGGGCTGCGACATTGAGCAAAGACCAGATGGGCGAGAAGGAAGACAATATGCGCGTTAACGACTATATGGGTCAAATGCGCGCAATCGCTGCTAACCTGTCAGATGAGGATATCGCTAACCTGGCTGCATTCCTTACATTGGCTAAGCCAACCACAGCAGGAAATCCACGCGCTCCTAGCCACTGAGTTTTCTAGAGCTAAGAGGTGTTAATTTAAAACAGGGAGCTTTGCTCCCTGTTTTTTTTTAAGTAAAAACACGCGATTGAACTACCATGCAGGTGAGGTAAATACGAGTTGATCAATCATGGTGAGGATGAGTAACTACGACATGCAAATTCAAAACTATTACAGGACGCTGACAAAGATCAGTAGCGAAAGATGAGCGATAAAACGAACGACATTCAGAACACATGGAAAAAACAGATGCGCATTTATGCGTTGGCTATGATCGTGGGAGTGCTGCTCCTGACTTACGCCTATACACAATTCTCCGGACATCACTATGCACTTAATGATGCGCCTATATACGTCATTGCTGCGATGATTCTCGGTGGTTTAGGTTTAATGGGTGGTATATTCGGTTTTGCACTTGCTGCATTTTTCCAAATGCTGCATGGCAGAAAGAATTAGCAATTTCTCAAGCAATTATTGTCGAAATAAGATCTCGTTTTCGGTTTCGCGGATTCAATTCAAGTGCAACTCCAGAACGTCGTTGTAATATTGAAGAAAACCTTATGTGGGGATTTGCGCCCCATCGACTCACAGTCTCCATGATCATGCGACGATGCCCGCACTGCTCCAGTCCGACGATTTCCGTATGGAATGTGATTCGCTCACATAGCTTCAACCCGGTGTTTTGTTCAAGCTGTTGTGCGGCCTATTTTCTGTCTGATTCGAAGAGATGCATAAATGGTGTGATGATAGAGATCTTCTTTTGGGGAACGGTAACCATCGCAGTTGTTGTGAAAAGCTGGCTAGCTCTGGCAATTTTTCCAACATCTTACGTGTTAGTGAATTTTCTGAGCGCATATTGTTACCCGCTGGCGAAAGTCGACGCTTCGGAATTCGAGAAAATTAACTTCAGAATGCGCCCTCGGCTAAGGAAAGTAGAAATTGAATAATTCAGCTATGGGTGGCCCTGCTGCACAGGTTTGCTTCTGCCGGTTATTGAAATCTTCTTTGGCTCGCACTTTAACTGCCCGTTTTATCTTATCGCGAATGATTGAACACAATTAGTGCATCTTCAATAAGTTACGATCTGAATTTCAGATCATAGTGCTATAGCTTTTGGAAAAGCGTAGTGATTAGTCCCAATCCCTACATTCATTCACCTGTGGGTATCATGCCATGTGATTAGCATGAGTCATAAGGCAGGCAGACGTAGTTCTGAGCAGAGCCATCAGGTTCTTTTGCAGGAAGATGCTCCTGATCCAAGCCTTGGATGTCGTGGCCAGCAGGCTCGAATCTGATTAAGTCGGTATCCGTATTTTCCTTGCCCGAACGTGTATTCTGCGGGATAGAGTGTATGAATTTTTGGGTAAATGGTTTTATTTATTGCTGTGACATTAGGCATCAGCTGTGATGTTCTGCCCCAGGGCAATATGAGCCATCTGCATCGTGCACTTCATTACCTGTCACTGCAGGGTTGAAAACACATACCATACGCATTGTTGTTCGGGCACGCAGCCAGTGGCGTTCGTTGCCGTTGAGGAGATAAACGGTTCCGGCCTTGATGGGGTAGCTCTTGAGGGTCTCGGTGGTTTCTACTTCGCCCTCACCCTCAATACAGTAGACCGCCTCGATGTGGTGCTTGTACCAGAGCAGTGTTTCAGTACCGGCATGGATAATTGTATCGTGCAAAGAAAAGCCAACAGCGTCATCATTGAGAATCAGACGGCGTGATTCCCAGTTGCCATTATTTGCGCGGACATCTCTGTCAGTGTTCTGGATTTCTTCAAGTGAGCGTACAATCATGTCAGTACCCCTTCGCGCAAGGCGTTACGTTTGAGCAGTACGGCGGCAATGGATTCATCAATAATGCCAAGCCCCTCTTCGATCAGCTTATCTTCGATGGTCAGGGCGGGCAGGAATTTGAGTACCTGACCATTGGCACCGGCGGTTTCGATCACCAACCCGCGTTTAAATGCTTCCTCGGAAATTTCACCGGCAAAGCCTGAATCGGCAAAATCAATGCCCCATACCATGCCTACGCCACGCAGTTGACCATGGGCTCCGCGATGCTTTTCAACAATTGCTTTCAAGCCGTTTTCAAAAAGGCCACCTCTGTAAAGAATACCTTCACTAAACTCGGGCGAATCCCAGTATTCCAATGCCTTGGTGGCAGCGATAAAGGCAAGGTTGTTACCTCGGAAGGTGCCGGTATGCTCACCTGGTTTCCATTGGTCAAGTTCAGGGCGCATCAACAAAATCGACATCGGTAGCCCTGTGCCAATCGATTTGGAAACGGTGACCATATCTGGCATGATCCCAGCCCGCTCAAAGCTGAAGAATGTGCCGGTACGACCATTACCCATCTGGATGTCGTCTATAATCAGCAGAATATCGAATTCGTTACAGATGACTTCAAGGCCCTGCAACCACGTGTCACGGGCTACGTGAATGCCACCCTCACCTTGCACAGTCTCAACAATAATGGCAGCAGGAAGATCAATGCCACTACTTTGGTCGGTGAGTATCTTGCGCAGGTAACCGAGGCTGTCGAAATCTTTGCCCAGATATCCATCAAACGGAATAAATGCGCTATTGGCGCGCACGCCGTAGGACTCGTCGCGATAGAAGGAGTTACCTGTCACCGCCAGTGAGCCCATGGATAAACCGTGATAGGCGTTGGTGAAGGCAATGATATTGGAGCGACCTTTCACCATCCGTGCCAGCTTTAGTGCGGTTTCAACTGCATTGGTGCCTGTGGGGCCGGTGAATTGTACTTTATATTCCATATTGCGAGGTGCAAAGATGGTATCGCGAAGCTTTTGCAGGAATGCCTGCTTAGCTATCGTCGCCTTATCCAGGCCATGAATAATACCATCGCGCTGTATGTATTCGATTAACGCCGCTTTGATTGCTGGGTTATTATGGCCGTAGTTAAGTGAACCGGCGCCAGCGAAGAAGTCGATATAGCGATTGCCATGTTCATCAAATATTTCCGAGCCTTTGGCTACATCGAATACGGCGGGAAAGGATCGGATATAACCCCGAACTTCGGATTCCATATCTTCAAAAATTCTCATCATTCTTCTCCTGGTTTTAAGTATTTCTATGATTGGATTGGACCAACGCGTAGTAGAATCTCTGCCTCATGAGCATCTACATCGAACAGTTTGGCTTTATTTCTATGATTGGATTGGACCAACGCGTAGTAGAATCTCTGCCTCATGAGCATCTACATCGAACAGTTTGGCTTCAAAGAGCATCGACTCGTTGATCTCGCAGTTGTGTTTGAGTGCCAGAGATTTAAAAAGGTTTCGAGATGCATTGTTGGACGGGTTGACTGTCGCTTCGATAAAACGCGTCTTAGCAAGATGTGGGCGCTGCAATAGATGGCTGATGAGTTTTCCGGCTATACCTTGTCCACGTAGTAATTTGTCCACGGCAAGCTGCCAGACAAACAGCGTTTCAGGCTGGTCTGGAAGTACGTATGCGCTTATGAAGGCTTGTACAGAGCCATCGGATTCCGCTACGGCACATGTTTTCGCAAAGTGGCTGCACTGCAGCAGGTAGAGATAGCGTGAGTTAACATCCAGTGGCTTCGAACTTTTTACCAGGTCGTAAATGGATGGGCCGTCTTCTACCGTAGGCTTACGAATCGCCAGTGACGGATCCTGCTTCAGTAAATCAGAAAGCATTGGAGGCGACCCTATAGAACTGAGATATTATTACAAATGACACTACTGTGACATCACGGCAAATTTGCCCTTAGGTTCAACCCTTAGATTCTAAAGATGTAAACCAGCATGTCTGGACATTCTTTGGGCCCTCACTATCATTCGCTTCAT
>PFXG01000035.1 GCA_002791545.1 Zetaproteobacteria bacterium CG_4_9_14_3_um_filter_49_83 | reverse complement strand
CTCCGCCTCGGATGCGCTTACCGCCATCTTTACTGGCGATGCAAACGCTGCAATCTCTTTGATTGCTCAGAGGGCTGAATAGTTACGATCATTCAAACAATGCAAAAGCATTCATTAAAAAAACAGGCAACCCCGAAGTAACCACGCTGGGCGTCCAATGCCTTGATTGCGGATGGTGGGCCGTGCGTGAACGCCACTTGGACAATGACATGTATGACCCGCCAGTAGCAGACACCATTATCATGGACGATTCAGGAGCTGGCGGATCAAAAGGCATTAAAGACGCAGCGCCCTGGGATAAAGTATTAACGGATACATCGTACTGGAATTGTGCCGAAGTTATTCCATCAAAAGACGCAGTATTACTGTTTGGCACTGCACAAATGCTGCTTCCGAATCCGGAGAGCTTCACCAGCGAGGCGGTGTTCGATAAACTTAAATCGATACTCCCTATCCTGTTTCCCGTTGCAGTAATCCTGCTATTTGCTTTTTTCTCGTGAATTCAGAACCTCTTTAGAGGCCAATATAGCCAGGTTGCCATCTTGTGACTTTGCTTGCTTGTCTCCAAAGATGATTCATGTATCTTGCCTGCATTCAATTTTCAGTTAAATGCCGTTCACGTTGGGGAGTAAATGATGAAAAAATTATCTCTGGTAATGATCATGCTTGGCTTATTGGGTTTGACCGCCCTACCCGCCCAGGCAGCCGATTTTGAGGTTCAAAATACTATGGAGGATGCTTTGTACGGCGGTGCTATTGGTGCGCTGGTGGGTGCCGGGGCCATGCTTGTATCAAGCACACCGTCAAAGAATGTAAGTTATATCGCCACAGGTGCGGGTTTCGGCATCATTATTGGAGCTATTTACGGCGTAACCACAGGAACTCGAGCTCTGGCAAAAGTGGAAGACGGGCAATTACAGATAGCTATTCCTATCCCCGAACTCGCATTAACCTCAAATAGCCAGGCATTAGCATTGAACGTACCACTGTGGGAATCACGCTTCTGATAAATCATTTTCTGTAGGCGTTAATTGCTTATCGATTAACGGTTGCAACCAGCCGTGCGAAGCACCATGAATTGCATCGGCATAAGGGATATAGGGCTTGATATCCAGCACTGGTGTGCCATCAAGCATATCCAGCCCTTCAATCACAAGCTCTCGTTTTTTCACGCTGATTAATTTAACTACCGATAACCCAATCGGGTTCGGGCGATGCGGCGCGCGCGTGGCAAGCACGCCGCGACGAACCTTCGGACCTCTGGGTGGTAGTACTGTTGGATTCCAACCCTGATTTAAATGCATCCAGTAAATCACCCAGATATGCGAAAAACTTTCCAGATCCTGTATCGCCTGATCTAAATTTCGACCTGAGTAAAGCTCTATACGACCGGACACTCCGGCATGCTGAGTCGGCTGCCTTGGTGTAGCAAAGCGTTCCTTATACGGACTATGCACAATGCCAATCGGTTGCATCACAACCTCACTTAAGGCATAACTTTGATCCTTAAACGTATCACAGTAATATTTAAGCGGTTTTTTAGACTCCGGCTTACTCATGCGTCAGATAATACCGGATAGCAGATATCGATCTTGTCGTTATCCAACACCACATTAGCCTGGCCGCCTCGTTGCAACGAGCCGAATAGAATCGCATCAGCCAGTGGTGCTTTAATGGTCTCCTGAATCAAGCGAGCCATCGGCCTTGCTCCCATTTGTTCGTCATAGCCATGCTCTGCCAGCCAGTCCTTGGCCTCATCCGTGACATCAAGATCAACTTTTTTTGCCGATAGCTGTGTCTCCAGTTCAATTAGAAATTTATCCACCACATGACGAATGGTCTCGTGGTCCAGCGACAGGAATGGAATCATCGCATCCAGACGGTTGCGAAATTCAGGCGAAAATGCTCGGCGGATCGCTTCATCATCACGCTGATGTTCTCTGGATACATTAAAGCCAATGGAGCGCTGCTGCCGCTCAAAAGCACCGGCATTACTGGTCATAATCAATACCACATGCCTAAAATCAGCAGAGCGGCCATTGTTGTCGGTCAGTTGTCCGTGATCCATCACCTGCAACAGAATATTGAACAAATCCTGATGTGCTTTTTCAATCTCATCGAGCAACAATACAGCATGAGGATGCTTATTGATTGCATCAGTAAGTAAACCACCCTGCTCAAAACCGACATAGCCCGGAGGGGCACCGATCAGGCGTGATACCGCGTGCCCTTCCATATATTCCGACATGTCAAAGCGGATCAGTTCAATTCCCATGATACGGGCCAGTTGGCGTGCCACTTCAGTCTTACCCACCCCTGTTGGCCCGGTGAACAAAAAACTACCTATCGGTTTTTCAGGATGAGACAGACCGGCACGCGACAAACGAATGCTCGCGGCAAGTTTTTCGATGGCTGGGTTCTGCCCATACACAGACAGCTTTAGATTACGCTCCAGGTTTTCGAGATTTTTCTTATCAGTCGTAGACACCTGACGGGCCGGTATCCGTGCCATCAATGCCACTGTGGTCTCAATATCTGTCACTGTAATCTGTGTTTTCTGTTTGCTTTCAGGGCGCAGATGAATGGCTGCTCCGCATTCATCCAGTACATCAATGGCGGAGTCCGGAAGTTTACGTTCACGGATATAGCGTTGTGCCAGTTGAGCCGCCGCTGCAATGGCGGACATGCTGTAACGCACACTATGATGCTCTTCAAGTCGTGATTTCAAACCTTTGAGAATCAGAACGGTCTCCTCAATCGATGGCTCCTCGACATCAATTTTCTGAAAACGACGGGATAGTGCGCTCTCCTTTTCAAAGATCTGACGATACTCCTGATAAGTCGTAGCACCCAGACAACGCAATTGACCATTGGCCAGGGCTGGCTTTAACAGGTTGGAAACATCCATGGCGCTACCATTGGCTGAACCGGCACCGATAATCGTATGAATTTCATCAATAAATAAAATGAATTTATCTTCCTTCTGCAATGCATTAAGCACTGCTTTCAGGCGCTCTTCAAAATCGCCACGGTATTTGGTGCCAGCCAGTAATGCACCCAAATCCAGAGCGTACACCTCGGTATCACGCAATAATTCAGGTGTTTTATCCTGCACAATGCGTTCAGCCAAACCTTCAGCTATAGCCGTTTTTCCAACGCCGGAATCCCCCACCAACAGAGGATTGTTTTTGCGACGACGACATAAAATATGCATACATCGATTCAATTCATCATCCCGACCGATCAGTGGGTCAATTTCACCTCTGCGGGCGCGATCAGTCAGATTAATACAATAGCGTTGTAACGGAGACGGTTTACTCTGTTGTGCCGATTTTTCCTGTTTGGTATCTTCAAAGGGAATATTATCAGGATCATTAAGGCCAGGATTGCGGGACACACAAGTCACCACATCCAGTCGCTGAATATTCATTTCATTAAGAAAATATACAGCATGAGAATCTTTCTCGGAAAAAATAGCTACCAGCACATGAGCACCGCTGACATCTTCCTTGCCTGCGGATTGCACATGCATAACGGCTCGCTGAATCACCCGCTGTAAGCCTACGCTGGCAATGGTTTCATCATGATCTTCATGGAGAGTGGGCACATGTTCATCGATGAATTGCTTCAGTTTTCCACGCAGCATTTCAATATCGGCATGCAATAATTGAAAAATATGAAGTGCATCAGGATTATCCAACAGACCCAACAACAAATGCTCCACCGTTACAAACTCATTGCGGTAGGCATGCGCACGTTGAAAAGTCTGGTTTAGCGTTAGTTCAAGGTTTTCATTCAGAATCCCCATGGGTTCGGCCTCCTAAGCACTTTCGCGGGTGATGCGTTTATTCTTCGCCCTCATCCCGGACACATTTGCAACATAAGGGATGCCCGTGCTTTCGGCAATAGGCTTCCACACGCACCACTTTGGTCTCGGCAATATCTTTAGGGTAAATGCCGCACATAGCTGAGCCTTCCATATGAATCAACATCATCAGGTGTCTGGCCTTTTCTTCAGTGTGGCCAAAATAGCGGCACAGCAGTTCAACGACAAAATCCATCGGTGTATAATCATCATTGAGCATGATAACCTTATACATTGGCGGCTTTTTCAATCGGGGTTTTTCTGTTTGGATACCCGGTAGCTGAATTGATGTTATTTCCATGCCTGAACTCTAACATAAAGTTTTCAGAAAATGCGAGATGCTACAATTGCCTGACTTACACTTGCCACGAGGAGAATAATTTATGAATCAATTAAAATGCCTGCTTTGGGATGTGGATGGAACCCTGGCTGATACCGAGCGCGATGGTCATCGTGTTGCTTTTAATATGGCATTTGAAGAAGCCGGACTGGATCGTCGCTGGGATGTCCCGACCTATGGTGAATTATTAAAGGTTACCGGTGGAAAGGAACGCATTCAGTTTGATATCGATCGAGGTGGAATGCATAACATGCCGCATGAAACTATCGCCCAGATACATGCCAGTAAAACCATCCATTATCAGAATCTGATTGCCGATGGTTTAATTCCGTTGCGTCCGGGGGTACTCCGACTACTGGAAGAGGCCTATGCCGCCGACATCATTCTGGGGGTTGCTACCACGACCACACCGTCAGCTCTGAATGCCCTTATTGAACATTCCCTTGGCCATGCATGGTTTGAACGATTTGCAGTACTGGCTGCTGGCGACATTGTACCTGCCAAAAAGCCGGCGCCGGATATTTATACCTATGCCATGAAAGAGTTAGGTGTCAGCCCCGAAGAAACGCTGGCGTTAGAAGATTCCGGAAATGGCTGGCTGGCAGCACAAGCAGCTAAGCTGAAATGTGTTATCACCGTTAATGATTACACCAGAAACCAGGACTTTAATGGTGCCGACCTGGTGGTATCAGAGTTTGGTGAGCCCGACAGCCCGGCAGTAGAAATATTCATCAATTCACATAACTTGAACGATGTTCATCATGTGACGCTTGAACATCTCCAGCGCATTATGACGAAAACAGGAAGCTGGTGATGGAACTATTTGACACGCACTGCCATATTGATTTTCATCATTTTGACGATGACCGTGACGCCGCATTCGAACGTATGCGTGAAAATTCGGTGTCTCGCATCATCGCTGTTTCGGTTGAACTCGAACAAACCCGGCGTCTCGTGGAGCTTTCCGAGTCTCGTGACGGCGTGTGGTTTTCCGTGGGCATTCATCCGAACCATGAAATAGATAGCGAACCAACGGTGCAATCGCTGCTATCACTGGCCGGGCATCAAAAATGTGTCGCCATTGGTGAATCCGGCATGGATTTTTTCCGCCACCGTGTTCCCCCCGATATTCAGGAATCACGCTTCCGCACCCATATTCAGGCCGCCAAACAACTTGATAAACCTGTCATTGTACATATGCGAGATGCTGATGAAGCCACATTTCGCATCATGCAGGAAGAAGATATTATGACTTGTGGCGGCATCATGCATTGCTTCTCCTCCTCGCTGGATGCCGCCCGTCAGGCGCTGGATATGGGTTTGTCCATTTCATTTTCCGGCAATGTCACATTCAAAAACAGTCATGAGTTACGCGATGTCGCGGCATTTGTACCCGATGCATCCCTGTTGATTGAAACCGACGCTCCCTATCTAGCTCCGGTTCCGCAGCGAGGCAAACGAAATGAACCTTCTTTTGTTCGCCATGTAGCAGAATGTATTGCCCAAGTCAGAGGCCAGCATGTCGAAGCCATCGCTGAGATGACAACAAAAAATGCACTACTCAGATTCAAGCTTCAATAAGTGCTTTACCAAGTCTGTAGCGAGTTGCAAATTGGGTGTTGACGAAGCCCGCCTCCCTCCCTATGGTTCGCCCCAGTTCGCAGGGTCGCTACTGATAAAACAGCAGAAAAAAGGCCGGTGATACATTAACGCGGGGTGGAGCAGTGGTAGCTCGTCGGGCTCATAACCCGAAGGTCGTCAGTTCAAATCTGGCCCCCGCAACCAAACATAAGGCCTTGAAAACATTGAGTTTTTCAAGGCCTTTTTTCTTGCAAAAAATCCTGTGCCCAAGCTTCTGTGCCCATGCAAAAAATCACCTTCAAAATATCTAAATCATATTGGCAAGTTACAAGGATTCTCTGTGCCCAACTCAAAATCGCTTTTTGAACACTTTTTACCCGATGGTCATCACAAAACAGGTGTATACAACGATCATCTCTCAATGCAGAAAATGACCATCGGGCAAATTACTCGCCAGTGATAATTGCTTCTCGCCTTAACAGGAAATAATGAACAACCCAACCCAGTGAATTGCAATAATGTTCCAAAGTAGTGAATCGATTTGCATGCCCCAACAGCTTTGAAAGTATGATGAAATCCGTTGCGCATGAGACACACTCACCATTAACCTTGAAACTGTAACGCCATGGCGCTCCTCCGATAACCTCAGAAAAATTAGCCAGTGACCTATCTCCAAACAACGGATGCCTCCCAACTATATCAGACATAAAGCGCCCTGTTTGAACATCTCTGCGAAATTGATTATCGACGAGCATGAAGTAACGAAACAAATTCCAGGATGCAAATCCATGGCGAAGCCCATGCATCTTCCGAACACTACTGTTACAACGTACGAGAAGACGCCCTATCTGTTTACTGAGCTTCCAGGTAGGCATTGGCCTTTGCATATTCTCTCGCAATAAATACATTGAACCTGTTGCCAGTCTACTCGACACAATATCCTGCATACAATCTTGATATTCCTCTGGAATGAGAAGCTTCCAAGGAACACTTCTTCGACTACTCGTAAGTTTGCTCCTGCTTATCACCAACCTGTAATCGGTTTCAAAGCTGTTTGGCGTCAGATAGCAAATTTCTTCACATCTCAAACCACAGTAATATGAAAGCAATACCGATAGCCACTGGTTATCAGAAGTTGTGGCATCCAGAACCACATCCACCTCATGCGGGAGAATGACTGAGCATTCAGCGATATCCCGAGGGACACGGAATGCATAATTCCTGAAATCAATGGAAGGCGCCTTATATTGTTCATGTAAGTATTCATTAACTGAAGTTTCACCGTTTTTTTAAGTGATAAGACCAAGCAAACCAACGAAATAAAAATCGCGCCACTGATGCTCGATCAGATTGACATCAAGGGAAAAGTGATCACCGCTGATGCTTTA
>PFXG01000004.1 GCA_002791545.1 Zetaproteobacteria bacterium CG_4_9_14_3_um_filter_49_83 | reverse complement strand
CGGCTCGCTTCGCTCCCGCGATCTAACCTTATCCGTTAGATGATCGCGTCATGGCCGGTTTTGGTGGCGTTACCGAATACGGTATTACTGTTCGCTGGGATAAAAATAATCTGAAAATTATCCGCCTGCTGCTGGAGCGGCGTGCGCAGTTTGTCATGTTCGGTGGTGTACGTCTGGGTAGCACGCTGAGTTTTGATGATGCCTTCGATATGGGGTTTGATCACATCGCCATGTGTCTGGGGGCCGGTGCACCGACAGTGATTCCGATGCCCAACGGTATGGCGCGTGGTGTGCGGCAGGCCTCCGATTTTCTAATGGCCCTGCAATTGACCGGGGCAGCCAAAAGCAATTCACTGGCCAATCTGCAAATGCGTCTGCCGGTCGTGGTCATTGGTGGCGGGCTGACGGCGATTGATACGGCCACCGAGGCGCTGGCTTATTATCCGGTGCAGGTGGAGAAGTTTCTGGCGCGCTACGAGGTGCTGGCCGCAGAACGTGGCGAGGCACAGGTGCGCAGTGCATGGGGCGAGGAAGAGGCACTGATTGCTGATGAGTTTTTGCAGCATGCCCGGATGTTGCGTGCAGAGCGAGCACAGGCAGAAGCCGAACATCGGCAGCCGGATATGCTGTCGCACCTCAATCGATGGGGTGGTACAACAGTTGCATACAGGCAGCGCATGATCGATGCACCGAGTTATCGGCTGAATCATGAGGAAATCATCAAGGCGATGCAGGAGGGAATTCGTTTTGCGGAACTACTCTCGCCGTTATCCATTGAGGTGGATGAGTATGGCCATGCCGAAGCGGTTGATTTCCAGTGCCAGGAATTGAATGAGCAGGGCGTGATTGTGCCGACAGAGAAAACGCTACGTTTACCCGCCCGCGCGGTTCTGGTGGCAGCGGGAACGAAACCGAATGTCGTATTGGCTCAGGAATATCCCGATCAGTTGCAGATGAATGGGAAATATTTTCAGGCTGTAGATGACGATGGCAACAAGGTCACGCCGGAGCAGAGCGTAAAGCCTGCACAGGCGCATGTGCTGACCAGCATGCATCAGGATGGCCGGGCTATCAGCTTTTTTGGCGATCTGCATCCGTCGTATGCCGGAAATGTGGTGAAGGCGATGGTCAGTGCCACACAGGGATATCTGACGATTGAGCGGATTCTGGCCAGAAGCAAGCCAACAGAAGTTCAGGCAGATGCGCTGATGCGTCAGTTTGCCGATGAGTTCATCGCCTCTGTGCACAAGGTGGAGCGGCTGACGCCGAACATTGTTGAGATCACGGTGCGGGCACCGCGTGCTGCCCGTGCATTCAGCCCCGGCCAGTTTTATCGGCTGCAAAATTATGAGAGCTATGCAAAACAGGTGGATGGTACGCTGCTGGCGATGGAAGGTCTGGCACTGACCGGAGCCGAGGTTGATGCAGAGAATGGACTGGTATCGATGATTCTGCTGGAGATGGGCGGTTCATCAGATTTATGCGCGCATCTGAAGCCGGGTGAACCGGTGGTGCTGATGGGGCCGACAGGCTGCCCGAGCGAGATTGTCAGCGGCGAAAATGTGCTGCTGATCGGCGGCGGGCTGGGTAATGCTGTGCTCTTCTCCATCGGTTCGGCGCTTCGTAAAGCAGGTTCGAAGGTGCTCTATTTTGCCGGATATAAGAAAATCATCGACCGCTACAAGGTGGACGAGATCGAGGCGGCAGCGGATGAAATCCTCTGGTGCTGTGATGAAGCACCGGGCTTTGTGCCGGGGCGTCAGCAAGATAAACATTTCGTCGGCAATATGCTTGAGGCACTGGTGGCTTATGGCAATGGCGATCTGGGTGAGGTGGAAATTCCATTAAATCAGATTGACCGCATGATTGTTATTGGTTCGGCAGGCCTGATGTCTGTCATTGCCGATGCCAGACACGGCATACTCAAGCCCTACCTCAAGCCCGAACATATTGCGCTGGGCTCCATCAACAGCCCGATGCAGTGCATGATGAAGAAGATTTGCGCCCAGTGCCTGCAACCGCACAAGGATCCGAAAACCGGCAAGGAAGCCGGGGTGGTATTCTCTTGCTTCAATCAGGATCTGCTACTCGATGCGGTTGACTTCAAGGCGCTGATGCAACGCCTCGGGCAGCAGTCGGTGCAGGAAAAGCTCACCAAACAATGGATTGATCGATGTTTGCGGCAACTTGGCGAGAGATGATTGAGGTTATCTCCCGCCTTGTCCGCGAACCCTGTTCGGGTTTGCACAAGCCCAAACCACTGGTCGGACCGCTAAAGGGATATTGGTCAGTGCCCTGAATTGAAAAGATTGACTCATTTATCACCTCGACGGCAATCTCCTGCTCATCGCTTCTATTGCAGGGCATTTCGACGATCATTAAGGGGATGAGCGATAACGCGAAAGGCAGATATGGCAGCGGAAGAGCAAAGCGTTATCCCCCGATAAATTGAATCGAGTAGATGTCATCGGAATTTCACGGGTTAATATTTCAACCCTCTCTTTCGGGGCCGTTCTGTAGGGGCTTGCTCTCTGCCGTCTCTACCCATACGATACAAGCCCCTATTCATTGCAAGGTTTTTTGGCGAGTTCGCATGGCCTTCCGGCAGGGGCAGGGCAGGAGGAAACATGATTCTGATAGTTGACGATAACGATTCCATTCGAGAAATGCAGGCCGCAGTACTGAAATCGGCCAATTACCCTGTCCAGACAGCGGCAAGCGGCCTGGAGGCACTGCAACTTGTCAGCCAAAGCTGTCCAAAGCTTGTGATGCTCGACGTTACCATGCCGGGAATGACCGGTTATCAGGTGCTTGAGAAGTTGCGTGAAATGTACGGTGAGGCACTGCCGATCATCATGGTCAGCGCCCTGTCTGAAGAAGAGGAACGTGATCGGGCAATCTCGTACGGCGCCACCGACTACATCAGTAAACCGTATAATATCCCTTCAGTGCTGAACTGCGTGAAGCGTTTTATGCCCGGTACGGCGACATGAGCCCGTCGATCTTCAGGCTGGCCATTGTTGGGGCCGGGCGGGGTGGGGTGGCCCTGCTGCAGGTGATGCAGGAGGATAGTGATATCGAACTGGTCGGTATTGTCGATGCACGAAGCGATGCACCGGCCCTGGTCATGGCGGCTGCGCGTGCGATTCCGGTGTTTCAGGAGATCGAAGCCCTGCCCGAATGTGACATGATCATCAATGTGACCGGCTCTGCCGAGGTCTCCGCTCAGTTACGCAGCCATTTTTCTGCCGATGTCGAGATCATGGAAGGGAAGGCGGCCTACTTCTTCTATGATCAGGTCTGCAAGCGCAATAACGAAAAGGAGCAGAGTGAACGGCTGCTGGCCGAGTTCGAAAAGCTGAACCGGGTTGCTCGCCAGCTCAATGCCACCGACGATCTCGACGAGATGCTGCAGCTGGTGCTCGACGAGGCGAAGCTGGTTACCGGTTCGCCAGCCGGCACCATCTCGCTTTACGACAAGCAGAGCCGGGCACTGTCGCTCCACTGCTCGCGTGGCTTTTCAACCGACTTTAAACAGCAGGAGCCGTGGATCATCCGCGAGGGGGGGCTGACCGAACGTATCCTCTCCGGGCGCAAGCCATTCGTGGTGCCGAATGTCTCTGAGTCGAGTGAATTCAACCTCAACCGGCTGCTGGCCGACGAGGGGGTCGAGGCGCTGGTGGCGGTGCCGCTGGCACTGGGCAACGAGAATGTCGGCATTCTCTACGTCAATGATTTTGCCGGGCGCGAGTACGACGACGATCAGGTATGTGTCCTCGATTTGCTGGCCAACCAGGCGACGCATGCCATCCAGAAAGCGCGGCTGTTCCAGGCTATCAAGCAAGAGAAGAAGGAGCTTAAATCGCTGAACGAGCATCTTGAGGTGCGCGTTATGGAGCGTACCCGTGAGCTGACCCGGGCCAACAAGGAGCTGGTCCGGGCCAGTCAGGCGAAGTCGCAGTTTTTGAGCAATATGTCGCACGAGTTGCGCACGCCACTGACTTCGATCAATGGTTTTTCCGAATTCCTGCTCGACGGTTTTGTCGGCCCTCTCAACGAGGCACAGAGCAAGTATCTCACCAACATCAATGTCTCCGGCAATCATCTTTTGGAATTGATCAACGGCATACTTGACCTCTCCAAGATCGAGGCAGGCAAGACCAGTCTGAAGCTGGAGCAGGTCGAGGTCGATAAACTGCTTGATGAGGTGATGCTGGTGCTGGAGGGATATGCCAATAAGGCCACCGTTCGCCTGAAACTGCAGTGTGCAGGGGATATTCCGACACTGCGGCTCGATCGCACCAAGTTTAAACAGATCCTCTACAACCTCTGCTCCAACGCCATCAAATTCAGTCCTGAGGGGGGCGAGGTCACGGTTGTGGTTGCGTATGATAAGTCCTCGTTTATCAGCGGCCGTGAGGAGCTCTATGCCACTTTGTCAGTGACAGTTCGAGATCAGGGAATCGGCATATCGCCGGAGGATCAGGAGAAGATTTTCAACCCCTTCGAGCAGGCGGACGGCTCACATGCCCGCAACTTCGAGGGTACGGGGTTGGGCCTGACGTTGACCAAGCGCCTGGTCGAGATGCACGGTGGCCAGATCGAGCTGGAGAGTTCGATAGGTGCGGGTAGCTGTTTCTCCTTTGTAGTGCCGGTGGAGACGGAGGCGGTGCAGACGAAGGCGAATGAAAGTGAGCACTTGGCTTGTGCGCCTGCTGAAGTTGTGCTGCACCACAAACCGTTGTTGCTGACCGCCGATGCACCATTGATTCTGATTGTCGACGATGATGCCTCTTCATTGGAGATCAACACCCTCTACCTCTCTGAGGCGGGCTATCGGGTTTGTCATGCCCGCAATGGCGATGAAGCGCTTGAGGTGGCCCGCAAGAAGCGGCCATTCCTGATTCTTCTCGATGTGATGATGCCGGGCAAGGATGGCTGGGAGGTATTGCAGGAGCTGAAGCTTGGTGCTGAAACCTCCGATATCCCGGTGATTATGTGCACGGTTTCCGAAAACGAGGAGCTGGGTGTGGCTCTCGGGGCCACCGACTACCTGACCAAGCCGATTGATCGCAAGCAACTGGCCTCCAAGCTGAGTATGCTGATGCAGGGTGGAAAGCGGCGTCGGCGGACCATGCATGTTCTGGCCATCGATGATGATGAACAGATTCGCGAGCTTTATGCAGCTACCCTTGCGAGCCAGGGCTACAAGGTGCACACGGCCGTTAATGGTCCTGAGGGCTTGCGTATGGCCGGGGAGTTGGAGCCCGATATCATCCTTCTCGATCTGATGATGCCCGGTATGGACGGCTTTGAAGTGGCGGAGAAGCTAAAGCAGCAACCGCGAACCCGGGATATTCCAATCATCGTCGTCAGTGCCAAGGAGCTGACAATAGGTGATCGCATGCGGCTGAAGGGGCATATTGAGAAGTGCGTCGGCAAAGCCAGTTTCACACACGAACAACTGCTGGGTGAGATTCGCCAGTTTGAGACCCTCTATCCGCAGCAGGCTGGCTTGCAGGATTCGGTTTCGAGTCTGCTCAACCATCGCTATTTCCAGATTCGTCTCAGTCAGGAAATTACCCGTTCACAGCGCAACTGCAAGAGCCTCTCCTGCGTAATCTTCGATCTCGACGGTTTCGGAAAATATCGTGAACTGGTTGGAGAAGCCTATGTGCATGCCACGCTGCGCAAGGTGGGCGATATCCTTCTCGGTAATCTTCGTGCTTCCGATATCGTTACCCGCCATCGTGTTGATGAATTCGCCATGATTCTCACTGAAACGGAGCTGGAGCCGGCCTTGCTGGTGGCGAATCGCATCAAGGGGATGATCGAGTCCTATCCCTTCCCTGGCGAAGAGAAACTGGAGAGCGAGAGGCTGACGGCCTGTGTCGCAATTGCCACCTTCCCGAACCATGGAGAGACGGCCGAAGAGCTGATGGGTCATTGCCACGAGCTGATCCGGGCCACTAAGGCGGAGGGGAGCAATCGCCTTGCCTACCGCCAGAATAACGAGGTAGTCATCAAATGAGCCTGACTGGACGCAAGATCACTATTGTTGACGATACCCAGAGCAACCTTATGCTGTTCACGGCATTACTGGAGGTGCACGGCGCTGAGGTTTCGACCGTGACGGGCGGGCGTGAGTTTTTTGAGCGCCTGAGTGAGCTGACACCGGAGCTGGTTCTGCTCGATATCCAGATGCCGGAGATGGACGGCTATAAGGTGCTGGATCGTCTGCGGACGGAGAAGCCCGCTACACTGCCGGTGATTGCCCTGACAGCCCATGCCATGAGCGGTGACCGGGAGAAGATGCTGGAGCGTGGGTTTACAGGCTATATCCCCAAACCGATCAATACGCGCGAGTTCCCCGATCAGGTGGCTGCCTATTTCAGTGGAGGTGGAGCTTAGTCCTCAACTTTATCTGCTTTTTCAGGCTGGCCTGCCTCCGGCCGACTGTGCGGAGCTTGAAATGGGGTATTATGATCCTGTCATTTGAGCATAGGCCACTCCATTTTCGCGGATGCTTGCGAGTAAATACGATGCATTCAGGGGTAAGGTCAGGGTACTCATTGCTTGCTGATTATGTTGCATTTATTCACCAATTCACTGACCGCCACCTTTCTTTTTCAGCGAGCTGAGAAAGGGTGTTGTTGCGGATGTCTTAACACATCAGCCTGAACTCTGATAATTTGCTACAATAGAATCGTGCGAGCCAACTATTCGGCGGCGTGAGGTGTGCGATGATTGATGATCTCAAAAATGGTGAATCATGGCGGATATTCCGCATTATCAGTGAGTTTACAGAAGGGTTTGATAAATTGTCGGACATCGGGCCGGCGGTTTCGATATTCGGTTCTGCTCGTTTGTCACCCGAAGACCTTTATTATCAGGCGACGGTTGAGCTGGCTGAGCTGCTGGCGAACAATGGCTTTGCGGTCATCTCCGGTGGCGGGCCCGGCATTATGGAAGCGGCCAACAAGGGGGCGGCTAAAAGCAAAAATATGTCGATTGGCCTGAATATCATGTTGCCGATGGAGCAGCAGCCTAATCCGTATCAAAAAGTATCGCTGGCATTCCGGCACTTTTTTGTGCGCAAGGTGATGTTTGTGAAGTATTCAATGGGCTACATCTGTATGCCCGGCGGTTTTGGTACGCTGGATGAATTCTTTGAGGCTCTGACACTTATTCAGACGCACAAGGCATACCCGTTTCCGCTGGTGTTGTTTGGTTCTGAGTTCTGGCAGGGGTTGCTTGACTGGATTAACGGGCGGATGCTGGAAGCTGGTGTTATCAATGAAAATGATCTGAAACTGATTTCTGTCACCGACGATCCGCAAGAGGTGCTGGCCATTATGAACCGTCATCACGAGTGGAAAAAGGAACGCGTTCTTGAAGCAAAAACAGAGAAAGAAAATCAGTAATGCCTGGATCGGCTGCTGCGATGATCGTACCGAAGTTACGCCATGCCTGGGGAGGTCCGGATTTTAAGACCATGCTTAAACAGGAGCTGGAGAAGCTGGGTGTTGATGAGCTGCCTCTGCAACAGGGGCTGACATCGGGAAGCCATGCTTTGGACGATGACATTGAGGTGATGATATTCAATGTTTCAGAGTCGGAAGGTGTCATTTTGGCCAGAGCAGGCATTTTCTACAAAAGCATGATTGCCGGATGCAGTTGTGCGGATGATCCCACGCCTGTTGATGAGGTCACCGAGTATTGCGAAGTGACGATTGAGATTGATGAAAATTCGGCCGCGATGGTCATCACGTTATTGCCTGCTCAGCCATAGAGCTGTAAAAAACCTTATTTGAATATTGACTGGCATCACTCGTTTGGGTGATTCTTTTGTCTGAATCATCGGTTATGGTTCAGCCATTCGCACTTGCAGGATCGGGAAGGGGGCTGCGTATACCTATGACAAGCAGATATTGGCTGCCGAACCTTGCGCCGGTGACTACGCTATTGATCGGGGTTGTGTTTGCTCTGAGCATTGTTTTTGCTGCCATTATTTATGAGAAGTCGATGCCGTCGCTTGGCATTGAACTGACGGGCAATGCCGGGTTTGTCGTGGTCGAGCAGGTTGCCGATGGGCCGCTTCAGGGAAAAATGAATGTTGGTGATGTTATTCTGACCATCGGTGTTGAAGATGGAGCAGCGCTGTCACTTACGCCCGATATGCTGATTGAAGAGCCGAACAGCCTGCTCGGATATGCAGCACTGAACGATTTTTTGCATCGACAGCAGCAGGTGTCGGATATGATGCGAAATAATGCAGTCCAGCTAACGACTGGCGATAGCCAGCAGCTGACAGTGCAGCCGCTGCAAGACAGGCCACTGGTCCAAATTCCGTCTACATTCTGGCTACTTGTGCTGTTCGGTTTTACTGTCTTTGTTATCGGTGTTGCAGTGTGGAGCTTTCGGCGTGGTCAGATTCATACCCGAATTCTTGCCGTGGGTGGATTCGGACTGTTTATCGGTGCAATCGCGGCTGCCATTTATGCTTCACGGGAAATTGCGCTGCCGCAGTATGACTTACTTGCCCTGATCGCCTGTAACGACATGGGAATCATGTTGTTTGCTTATTCGATGGTGCTTCTGCTCTGGTATTATCCGACGCGTTTGTTTGCTTTTCCGATGGCCCGAGTGGTTTATATACTGGTCATTGCAGTCTGGTTTATGCAGGTGATGCAGAGTGCCGAAATCGTTCATTCATTCTACAAATACATTTTGGCCTGGGCATTGATTCTCACCTTTGGCACGTATCAGTGGCGCCGGACCAGACAATCACCGCTTGATCGGGCTGCGCTCAAATGGCTGGTGCTGACCATTGCCATCATGGCCACTCTGATTGCAGTAAGCTGGTATATTCCGATCCTTTACGGCAGTCAGCCAGTTGCCTCCATTACGACGAGTTTCGGACTGGTGTTTGTACTTTATATCGGTTTGGTTCTTGGCGTGATTCGCTATAAGCTTTTCGAGCTGGAGCGCTGGTGGATCGATATCTGGATCTGGCTGGCCAGTGGTCTGATGGTGGTTTCGGTTGATCTGCTCTTTTTCTTGATGATGGAGATGGCTTTTATTCCATCACTGGCTATTGCCGTACTGTTAATCGGTTGGGTGTATTTCCCGCTTCGGCAAAAGGTTCTTGCCTGGTTGCGACCGGACTCCAATCGCAGGTTTGAGAAATATATTCCGGATATGATTGGAACCCTGTTTGATCAGGAGCGCTACCCTTCATCCGATGAAAAACTGAGAGCTCTGGCGAGGGACGCATTTGTACCCTTAGGCATCAAGGAGATTCGCTCGGCTGATAGTGATATTAAAATTGCCGATAGTGGTCTGACATTGCACATTCCTATGTTTGAGGCAGGTAAAATGCTTGAGCTGAGTTCGTGTGGGCGCGGCAGTCGTCTGTTCTCAGATGAAGATGAGCGAATGGCTAAAACATTAAGGGGACTGGTTGATCGAGCGGTTTCTTTAAAAGCAGCACAGGAGGCGGGAGCATCGGTGGAACGTGAACGTATCATGCGTGATTTGCATGATGATGTGGCGGCTCGCCTGTTGAGTCTTGTGCACTCGGTGCCGACCGTGCAGCTGGAGGATCAGGCGCGCTCAGCGCTGTATGCCTTGCGCGATACCATCTACAGCCTGGAAAGAAATGAGCGTATAGCATTTCAAGAGGTATTGTTATCCATTCGGGCGTATGTCGATGAAGCTGTAGCTGGTTATCCACTGCGTCTGGAATGGCAGGATTGCGGCTATTGCTCTGAAATCAGTCTGAGCTCCAGGCAACAGATCAATATGCAACGGGTGGTGCAGGAGGCCGTTGCCAATGCGCTTAAACATGCTTCACCATCAATGCTGAGAATCGAAGTGAGTCTTGAGGAAACCCTGTGCCGACTGCTGGTATGCCATGATGGCGAGTTCAGCTCTCCGGATGAATGGGTTGCCGGTCAGGGCTTGCACAATATAAAAACCCGAGCACGTGAACTTAATGGTGAAGCGAAGTGGCATGTGCCGGATGATGGACGATGCTGCATGCAGCTAGTGTTTCCTGTCCTGAGAAGGGAGGTGGCATGAAAAGTGCGCTTATTTTAGAAGATCATTCGGACGTTCGCTTGTGGATGGTCTCCATGTTGCAAAAAGCCTTTGGTGATTTACACGTGGTTCAGGCATCAACAGTCGAGCAGGCAATGAAGAAAATTCAGCAGGAACCGTTTGATCTGGCTTTGATTGATTATCAACTTCCGGATGGCTGCGGGGTGGATGTGATTCGTGAGATCGTCCGCATGTCATCGCAAACCTATAACCTATTGTGTGATTGCCACTATTTTTGATGATGACAGGCGAATCCTTGAAGCGCTTAAAGCAGGTGCTAAAGGTTATTTGCTCAAAGAACAACCGGAAGGGAAACTAATCGATAGCTTACAAGGCATTCTCAAAGGCGAGCCACCGCTGTCGCCGGTGATAGCGCGTAAGCTGATCCGGCATTTTCATGTTCCGGCGCCAGTCGAGGGCCCCGGTCATGAAACCTTATCACCGCGTGAAGTTGAAATTCTGACGCTGGTTGCGCAGGGCTTGAACCGCCAGGATATTTCGCAAAAGCTCAGTATTTCCACGCACACCGTGGCTTCGCATATACGGAACATATACGGCAAGCTCGATGTGAATTCCAAAGCGAAAGCCACGGTCAAAGCCGTACAGCTGGGGCTGATCGATTATTAATACTTTGAGCGAATAACCAATAGTCTGACCGAACACGAATAGTCTGACCGAATAAGTATTGCCGGTCGATTCATACCGATAGATCAGGGTTTGATTCGTGGGTTTTGTTGAGGGCACAGCCCAAGATATTGCACCATCGGGTCGAAATCGCGGTCGGAATAGAGCAGGGGAAGGGCATGCTCAATGCAGTAGGTGGCAATCATGACATTGATGGTTTTGCGGACGGTGATGCCTTGTTGCCGCAGTTTGCGATAGTTCTCGGCTGACTTGACTGCCATCTCCGGACCAAGCATGGGCATGATGGCGAAATTCCCCAATAGCTCTTGTGCTTTTTTGAAGTCGGATTCCTTGCGAAAACCCTGTAATACTTCTGCCAGAATCAGATCACCAATCATGATTTCTTCGCTGTCCAGCGCCGCATCCAGGGCATCGGTTTCAGTACTTTGTCGGCCATTGAAATAATCAATCCAGACAGATGAATCAGCCACCAGCGGCAAGCCTGAATAATTCATGAACTGTCCGCTCAACGATCCGTGCGCATGGCATCCAGATTATCATCCCAGACGAGCTTGCCGCGCCAGGCTTTGACGGATTGTTGTTTTTTCAGGCGAGTCAGCGTTTTCAGGCCTTCTTCAACGATGCCGCTTTTGGTGGTGATTCCGGTTAACTGCTGTGCTTAGGCTATCAGATGGTCATCGAGAACGATATTTGTACGCATGACATACCTCTGTGTGTATTGATTCATGGAAACGCACACCCCAAGTCGAAGTGAAGCAAAAAATATCCACTAACCAGTTTATGAACCGGGATAAATCCGGAATAGAACTCATGATTTGCAAGATGGTTGAGAGCTGTTTATTTGCTATGGCCGCGAAAGATTGATGATCTCGCGGATGTTGTAATGATCCGAGCCACCTGCTTGTTGAACAATCTCACCCATAACTTCATCCAGTGTCGGTCGCTCGTTTTTGTACAGCAGGCCGACCGGTTCTTTATCTTCAAATTGATAGATCAGACGCATCGCCTTGCGCAGGTCGCTGACGTCATGGTCAGCCGGAATATCTTCGATGATCTCCTTGAAATAATCGGCGGTGTCGAGTTTGTTGAAGGTGATGCAGGGGCTGAGGATATGGATGTAGGCAAAACCCTTGTGGGCCAATCCGCCGCTGATCAGGTCGGCGCACATTTTCGCATTGCCGGCATAAGCCTGCGCCACATAACTGGCACCGTAAGTGAGCATATACAGCAGCGGTCTTAACGGCTCTTCGAAACCGCCGTAGGGGGTGGTGTAACCTTTCATTGCTTTGCGTGATGTCGGTGAGAATTGCCCCTTGGTCAGGCCGTAGATGTGGTTGTCCATCAACACATAGGTGAGGTTGATATTGGTGCGTGCCAGTGGCGACATGTGGCCGCCGCCGATAGAGAAACCATCGCCATCACCACCGGTGATCAATACCTCCAGATCAGGGCGGGCCAGCTTGACGCCCGTGGCGACGGGGCCTGCACGGCCATGCAGGGTGTGCATTTTGTAAGCTTTGAGGAAGTAGGGCAGGCGTGAGGAGCAGCCGATGCCTGAAATGTTCACCAGATTTGCCGGATCTATATTCAGCTCGGCCAGGGCACGGTAAACACCCGCCAGCACGCCGTAGTTGCCGCATCCGGCACACCACACCGGCTGCACACCGGAATCGTAATCTTTCGGTTTTACAGCTTTGATGGGAATCGTCTCACTCATAACAGCTCCCTGATTTTGGCGATGATTTGTGCCGGTGTGAAGGGCAGGCCACTACATACGGCATGGGATACGGGTTTTAGTGAGGTCTGTGCCCGGATCAGCTGGGCCAGTTGCCCCTGATGATTCACTTCAACAACCAGCAAGGAGTTGCAGTTTTCGGCAAATGCCTCGTATTGTTCTGTTTGCATGGGCCACATCAGCCGGGGATAAAAGCCTTTCACCCGGATGCCCTGGGCTCTGAGCTCGGCCAGAGCTTCGCGCACCACGCCAATGGTACTACCCCAGGCAATGATGCCGACATCGGCCAGATCGATGCCATCACCATCGATTTCCACCGGACGGAATGACTCCGCCAGCGATTTGAGTTTGTCAAAGCGTTTGCTTTCCATGGCCTCGTGATTGATGGCTGAGTAGTTAGGGGTGCCATCGGCGTTGTGTTCCAGTCCGGTGGCAATATGCAGGGCGCAGGGTGTGCCCGGATCTGCCATGGGTGAAATAAAATCCTCCGTCATGGCGTAGCGGTGATATTCGCCTTCACCGTTCCAGCGTTTGCGCTCCACCACTTCAATGGTATCCGGGTCGGGGGTGGGGATGGTTTGTGTGGAAAAGGCCAGTGAGCTCTCCGAGAGCAGGATAACCGGGCACGCATAATGCTCGGCCAGATTCAGTGCATCGACGGTTGTGCGGACACAGTCAGCGACATTTTCCACTGACAGCACGATGCGCACGGCATCGCCATGGCTGCCGTAGACAGCGGCCAGCAGATCGGATTGCTCATGTTTGGTCGGCATGCCGGTTGAGGGGCCGCCGCGCTGCACATTGACCACAACGACCGGTGTTTCACTCATGAAAGCAAAGCCCAGCATTTCGCTCATCAGCGACATACCCGGTCCGCTGGTGGCGGTCATCGCCTTTTTGCCTGCGAAAGAGGCACCAACAACCTGTGAGATGGAGGCGATTTCATCTTCGGCCTGAATCAGTGTGCCGCCCATTTTTGGCAGATTCACCGCCAGATATTTGGCAATCTCGCTGGCCGGGGTGATGGGGTAGGCGGAATAAAAGTGCAGGCCGGCGATCAGCGCGCCAAGGCCAATGGCCTCGTTACCGGAGAGCATGATGACATCGTTTTCCTTCTTTCCCTCGGGTAGTCGCCAGTGGTCGGTTTTGCTCAGCGTTTTTGCATATGCTGCGCCCTGCTCAAAAGCGTCCAGGTTGGCTTTTACAACGACTTCTCCTTTTTTGCCAAAGGTATCGGCAAGCACCTGCTTCAGCGCTGCAGCAGGGATGTCGAACAGTTGTGACAGGGCTCCGAGCGCTACCATGTTCTTGCCTTTTTTATGCGCGAGATTCTTGGCGATGTGGGTCATGGGAATGGGGTAAGCATGCACGCCGTGGGGAATCTCCGGTGAAAATGCTGCGTCATAGACCAGTGCCGTGCCGGGTAGCAGTCGCTCGCGATTTATCTCGCAGGCTTCACTGTTCAGGGCGCAGAAGATGTCAAAGGTGTTGCCCTGATTGTAAGGTGTCTGGCTGCCGGTACGCACCTGATACATGGCATAACCACCGCGTACTTCGGCAGGGAAAGTCTTGAAGGTGTAGACGCCAAGGCCTGAGCGGGCGCAGGCCGCAGCAATAAAATCACCGCAGGAGATGACCCCTTCACCACCGTCGCCAGCGATGCGGATGATCAGGTTATCATGTTGGTATGTAGGCATGGTCACGTCCTGAAAAAGAGTATTTACCTGTCACTGAGTATAGCAGGTGCAAAAGCAGAAATGTCATCTGAACCCGAAATTGAATCGGTCAGGATTGTTTCTTGCCGGATGCGTCGGGAGAACGATAGTCTGAAGCTTACGTTTCCGCTTGCAGGGCCGCTTCCAGGGCCGATTTGATGCGGGGCGATTGGATACGTTGGGGGGAAATCTATGGAATCTTTGATTGTCGGCGGTGTTGGTATCGCTTTGCTGATTTGGACGATTAGCATTTACAATGGCTTTGTTGCACTGCGAGCCAGCCGTGATGCGTCATGGTCGGATATCGATGTGCAGCTGACGCGGCGCTACAATTTGATTCCGAATCTGGTGGAAGTGGTTAAGGCATACGCCAGACATGAACAGGATACGCTGGAGCAGGTGATTCGGGCCAGACAGCAGGGCATGGATGCTTCAACGGTTACCGATCAGGGTGCCGCCGAAAATATGCTCAGCACATCATTGCAGCGGCTGTTTGTGCTGGCGGAGAGTTATCCCGATTTAAAAGCCAATGGTAATTTTATGGATCTGCAACATCAGCTCAGTGAAACCGAAGATCTCATCCAGAATGCCCGGCGTTATTACAATGCGGTGGTGCGTGATTACAACACTAAAGTTGATTCATTTCCCGATTTATTGATTGCTCGTTTGCTGCATTTTGCAGTGGCGGATTATTTTGAGATGGATGACATCATCCAGCGCTCAGCGCCACAGGTATCACTGTCATGATACTACGCCGGGGTGATTTTTGCCGTTTAGGGCTGATGCTTTTTGCTTTGCTGGCCTGTGCGATGCCAGCGCGTGCCGAGATGATTCAGGCCTATGATGTCGATCTTACAGCTACGGCAGATGGCAGGCTGAGCGTTGTGGAAACGATAGCCTACGATTTCGGAGACTTGCAGCGGCACGGCATATTTCGGGATATTCCTGTCATGGTGCCAGCACCATGGGGGGGGACGAAAAAACTGAACATCCACGATGTGCAGATCACTCAGGATGCTCACTCAGCGCAGTGGCAGGAGTCTTCTGTCAGTGGAGATGCGGGGCCTATGCTTCGCTTTCGAATTGGGGATGCGGATAGCACGGTGACGGGGCGTCATCTGTATGTCATCCGTTATCAGGTGGATGATGCAGTGCTGGCTGCGGGGGAGCGTGATGCCTTCCGCTGGAATGCGATTGGCAGCGGCTGGAATATCCCCATAGGCCGGACATCGGTTCGCCTTCACTTGCCAAAGGCATTGCAAGGTCATGCCGATCTGCAACAGCAATTTTTTACCGGCGGGTGGGGCAGCACTGCCAGTCGGGGAAAAGGCGACTGGAATGCGGCCGCAGGCATCTACACGGTTTCTATCAGCCATTTGAACGCGCATGAAGGGGTAACTGTCGAGGTTAGTTTCCCTGCCGGTGCCATTGAGGCTACGGCACATCCTTCAGAAGATGCATTGCTTGGTTCTGTTGTGTTGCGCCTGTGGGCATGGCCGTTGTTGCTGTTGGGGCTGGCTCTGGCATGGCGGCATTGGTGGCGTGTCGGGCGTGATCCGAATGCCGGTTCGGTGGCGGTTTGCTATAAACCACCGAAAAATCTTGATGCAGCTGAAGCAGGTCTTTTACTGGATCAATCGCTTGATGCTGTCGATCTGGGCAGCGCTGTCATCGAACTGGCGCGGGATGGTTTTCTGAAAATCGGGCATCCGGTCAATGATGGTATCGTGCATAAAATATTCGGCAAAGATGTGCCTGTACTGGAGTCACTGCGAGCCGAAGAAGAGTGGCAGACGCTTGCACCATACAAGCAGCATCTGCTACACGCGTTGTTTTGCTATGGAAAACGTTTTACGCCAGGTGTAACGGAAACTGAGGCAAGGGTTCAGATCAGAAAAGCGTGGCTGGATAAGGCCAAATCACGCATCCATGAACGGGTGGTCGAGCACGGGCTTTTTTCGTCGAACCCGGAGAAAGTGCGCAACCATTATCTGTTGTGGGCCGTGGGTATTACGCTACCGCTGCTGTTGCTGGCATTTTGGAACTCATTGTTACCCCACATCGTCAAATTGGGGTTGTTTCTGATCATCGGGACTGTTTGCTTTTTTGGGGTAAGTTTTGTGTGGGGTAATCGTCTTCGCAAGATTGTGTTACTGACAGCCGGCCTGATTGGGATGGGATATTTTTTACCGCCGCTTATCAGTGTCGACGCGTTTGAATTTCCCGGTTGGTTGCCTATTTTGATGGATCCCATACTTCCTGCTTTGTTGCTGATGGTCGGACTGCTGTTTTTCGCCTGGCAGATGCCGCAGCGAACGCTGGCCGGGGCACGTGTGCTGCGTGAATTGCTAGGTTTCAGAGAGTTTATGCAACGGGCGGAACTACCGCGCCTGCGCCTTTTTTTACGGGAAGACCCGAATTATTTTGAGCAGACACTACCCTTTGCGGTGCTGTTTGGACTGGTTGATGAATGGTCAAAGCGGTTTGAGGATTTAACGCCGATGCCGCAGTGGTATAGTGGCAATCATTTCAGTCACCTTGGTCATGATATGCGCGTACTTGGCAGTTCGGGTATCACATCATCTCCCCCGGCCAGTCAAAGTGGCGGCTCTTCCGGTGGTGGTGGATTCTCCGGTGGCGGTGGCGGTGGCGGCGGTGGTGGATCATGGTAGCCACAACGCTTTGACGATTGCACAATTCGTTTGCATCAAGCTCGTTGCACTTGCGTTGAGATTCGAGGGTTGGGTTTTATTAAGTACAATTCAGGGCATCGGATGGATCTCTGAGAGGAAGGAATCGCGTGGCTAAGAAAAAGAAAAAATTGAAACACGTTTATCCGGTGCTGGTCGGCTTGATGGGGGCTGGCAAAAGCAGTATCGGCCGTCGTTTGGCGCATAAGCTGAAGTTGCCGCTGGTCGATCTGGATGAAGTCATTGTTGCGCGTGCCGGCTGCACGATTCCGCAGATTTTCGAGCAGCGTGGCGAAGATGGCTTTCGAGAGCTGGAGAGCCAGCTGCTGCGCGAATGCCTGGGGCAGCCCTCGGTGTTGGCGACGGGTGGCGGTATTGTCATGCGTGAACAGAACAGGCAACTGCTGAAGGAGCATCCGCCAGTGATCTGGCTGAAGGCATCGCCGGAATTTCTTGCCGCACGCATTGATGGCGACAGCAATCGGCCACTGATTGCCGCTGGCGATACGCTGAATAAATTGCAGACACTGGCCGAGATCCGCTATCCGCTGTACGAGGCCTGCGCCGATCATGTGTTGCCTCGTGGCGACATGAAGAAAAAGGAAGCGCTGCGAGATATTCTGGGTTTTCTGAAACAGTGGAAGCGCAGCAGAAAACAGGGTGTGTAAGTTTTTTCCGGCGGGCGCGACCAAGCATGGTAAATACTGATATTCAGGAGCGGTATCATCAATGTTAGCGACTGTGGAATTACTGAAGGCGACTGATTTTCCCCGCATTACGCGGAAAAATATCGAATCATTACAGGTGAATCTTGGTTATCTGTGTAACCAGAGCTGTGTCCATTGCCATGTCAATGCAGGGCCCCGGCGTAAAGAAATCATGACGAAGAACAGCATCGACAGCGTCATACGTTTGCTTGAAAAGGGTGATGTGAGAACGCTCGACTTAACTGGCGGCGCACCGGAAATGAATCCGCATTTCCGCCATCTGGTGCAGCGCGCGCGGGCATTGGGTGTACGCGTCATTGACCGTTGTAATCTGACGATTCTGCAAGAGGACGGTTATGCCTGGCTAGCGGATTTTCTTGCCCGGCACGGGGTTGAAGTGGTGGCTTCGTTGCCGTGTTATTTGAGCGAGAATGTTGATGCCCAGCGCGGCAACGGTGTGTTCGACGCCAGTATTGCCGCCTTGAAAAAACTCAATGCGCTGGGTCATGGCAGGGATGATTCCGGTCTGAGTCTGACGCTGGTGTACAATCCGCAGGGAGCGAATCTGCCGCCTGCCCAGGCGAGTCTGGAGGCGGCCTACAAACGCGAGTTGGATCAGCGTTTTGGTATCCATTTCAATCAGCTGTTTACCATCACCAATATGCCAATTCAGCGCTTCGGCAGCTGGTTGCTTTCTCAGGGTTTGTTTGCTGATTATATGCAGACCCTCAAGCAAGCTTATAACCCGATGAATCTTGAGTCTGTCATGTGCCGCAGTCTGCTCAGCGTGGACTGGCAGGGTTATATCTATGATTGCGATTTTAATCAGATGCTCGGGCTACCTGTTGAGGATGCGCAGGGGAATCGTCGTCATCTGGATGATTTGATGGCGGCAGATTTTTGCGGTAAACCGATCGTGGTGATGGATCATTGTTATGGCTGTACGGCCGGTAGCGGCTCCAGTTGCGGTGGCGCTCTGGCCTGAATGAATAATGAGAATATTGGAGTGAATCAATGAGCGTAAGTAAACACGATGAAGTGCGTCAGCATGTAAGAAAAAGCTATGCCGAAGTGGCCGAGGCCAGCAATGGCGGCAGTTGCTGCGGTGAGGCTTCAAGCTGTTGCGGTGTATCAGACGATGCAGCGATTAACACACTGATTTCGACGCGGCTGGGTTATTCAGAACATGATCTGGGCAAGGTGCCCGAAGGGGCTGATATGGGTCTGGGATGCGGCAATCCGCGAGCCATTGCCAGCATGAAAGCAGGCGAAGTGGTGGTGGATCTGGGCAGTGGTGGCGGTTTTGATGCTTTTTTATCCGCCCATGAGGTTGGCGAAAGCGGGCACGTGATCGGCATCGACATGACACCTGCGATGCTGTCCAAGGCCCGCACCAATGCGGAGAAAGGGCAATTCACCAATGTCGAATTTCGCCTGGGTGAAATCGAGCATATTCCGGTGGCTGACAACACGGCCGATATCATCATCTCCAATTGCGTGATTAATCTTTCGCCGCATAAAGAGCAGGTGTTCACCGATGCATTTCGCGTACTCAAACCCGGTGGCCGTCTGGCGATTTCCGATGTCGTGGCAACCGCCGAGATGCCCGAAGAAATGAAAAATGATCCGTATCTGCATGCCGGTTGCATGGCCGGTGCCTCGATGATCGACGATCTGCTCGCCATGATGCGCGATGCCGGTTTTGAGCATGTCCGCATTACGCCTAAGGATGAGTCGCGTGATTTTATCCGCGACTGGGCTCCCGGCCGTGGCGTGGAAGCTTATGTGGTTTCCGCTTACATCGAGGCGGTGAAACCGGGAGGTTGTTCAGGCTCATCCTGCTGCTAAGCTCTGCCACCCTGTATTCAAACTCAATTGGATATAGGGTGTTCGATTTTGCAATCCGGGAGATACATTGAGTTCACCAGAGCAACCAGCCAGCACTTCGATATCGAGATCAGCGCCAATCATCAGTCATAGCCTGATCAGTAATCTGCCCATCACCCTGCCAGTCGATCCGGTGGCTGCCGATTCACTGCCGGGTATCCCGCGTCAGCAATGTAATCCATCGCGCTGGCAAGGTGAGTCATGGGGCGATTTTGCCCGGGTACTACAGGAGCAGGGCGTCGAGCTGCGGCAGCAGCGCTTTGATACGGGCGTCTATGTGACCGATGCCGGTGGTTTGGCTTATGGTTTGCCGCATGGTGTGGTGGTGGCTCGTTCGGCAGAACAAATCGCTACGCTGATGCAGTTGGCGCAGCAGTTTGGTGTGCCGGTGACGGTGCGTGGCGGTGGCTTGACGACGGAGGGTGAGTCGGTTGCTTTCGGTGGTGTGTTGCTCGATATGACGGGTATGAGCCGGGTGCTGCATGTGGATAAAGAAAACCTCACTGTGTGCACGCAGGCCGGGATTTTCTGGCATCATCTGGCCGATGTGCTGCGCCGCGATGGACTGGATTATCTTTCAGCACCGTTGAATCTGACCTCATCGGTCGGTGGCACCCTGGGCGTTGGCGGTATCGATGTGAATTCATCGAAATTCGGATGCAGTGCCGATCAGGCGATTTCGCTGCGGGTGGTGACGCCAACCGGTGAGGTGGTGGAATGTTCGGATGAAGAAAACGCTGAGCTGTTTCAGCGCATTATTCTCGGTTACGGCCAATTCGGTATCATTGTTGAAGCGACGTTGAAAATCAGAGCTTACACGCCGCTGCGCATGCATTATTTTTATTACTCCTCCCTGAAACCGTGTGTCGAAGACTTGTTGATGCTGGATGAATCCGGCGCCTGCGATTACACAGGTATCCTGACCATGATGGATGCGGCGATTACGCTGCTGGTTGCTTTTGATTCGGATGCGCGCGAGGCGAAATTCATGCAACATATCAGGCCGCAATTGCGTGGTTATGGTGAATTCAGATTTGGTCTGCAACTGGGGGCGATGTATGCGTGGCGACCCTGGAAATGGCAAGAGGCGCTTTTTTTGTTGCGGCGCAAGCGTGAGCTGTTTCCCGATTTGCAACCCAAGCATCACATGCAGGGCGACAAGATGCTGGATCGGACAGTGGTATTTTCACGTGCCGTATGGAAGCACTGGGGTGACCGGCACATGGTGATTCCCGATCTGGCGACCAACCGGGATACCTTCATGCAGGCGGTTGAGCGCGGTAATGCCGTATGTAAGAAATATTTCCCTTATTACACGCTGTATTGCGTCGGTATTCGTCTGCGGGATGAGCACAAGGCACACTATGAGTTATCCAGCATTCCGGCCAATGCCGAAGGCTGGGCCTATGGCTGCGAGTTTGAGCCGATGTATGATGGTGTGGAGTACAGCCGTGATACGCTGCAATCGTTCAAGAACGAGATTTACGATGTGGGTGTAGAGCTGGAAACCAGCTACTACCGCTTTGGCGGCATGATGAAGGGATACATTCGGCGGGCGTTGGGTGATGCCGTGGTGGAAAAACATCTGGCGCTGAAAAAGCAGCTCGATCCGGCAATGATTCTCAATCGCGATGTGATTTTCTGATGGCTGCATTTACTGATTGTTACGGTTGTTCTGTTTGTCTGCTGTCGTGCCCGATGTGGCTGCAGCGGCGCGATGTACGTTTCAGTGTGCAGGGTTATGCCAAAGCCATGCAACATGGGGCCGACGCGATGGCTATTAAAGAGCCGTTGTCGGCCTGCATTGAGTGCGGGGCCTGTCAGGTGGTGTGTCCGGAGCATATTGATGTGATGCCGACGATTGCACAGCTCAAAGGACAGGCTGGATTGTCGCTGCTTGCGCAATCGTCTCAGGAGGCATTAAGTGGTTTTGTGATGAGTTGTGACGATGCTGTGCAGCAGCAATTGGGCAAAGATGATTTGTATATCATTGATGCAGCCGGTTTTCATGCGCATCATGCCGGGCGCGTTGAGCATTACACGCAGCTGCGGGATACAACGGGATGCAGCATGAATCTGGATTTGCAGCGACTGGCCATTCCGACAGGCAGTATGATGTTGAATTCAGATGGTTCGGATCAGCTGTTTGATGTTGAGGCACTAGTCAGCTGGTTGATTCAGGGACGCAGTTTTGAGCGCCTTGTGGTTGAAAATCCGGCCGATCAGGCAGTGCTGGCCAAGCTGACAGGCAAACCGGTTGTGCAGGTGAAAGATTTATTCGGGAGTAACCAAAATCATGCGGAAAGTTGATGTTGTCATCGTTGGCGGATCTCTGGCAGCGGCAGCTGCGGCCAAACGTCTGGTTGATGCCGGTCTGGAAACGGTGATTCTGGAAAAGCAGAAGCTGCCGCGACATAAAATTTGCAGCGGTATTTTATCACCGCGCGGGCACCGTTTCTTGCTTGAGAATTTCGGGCCATTGCCCGCGAAAGTTCTGCATCAGCCGACCTCTTGCCGGGGTGTGACCTTCCATTTTCCTAGCATGCTGTCGATGCCGATGGATTTCTTCGGCGGGCCGACACCGCATCTGCATCGCAAATATTCCGATCACTGGGCCATTGAGCGCAGTGGGGCGGAGGTCATGGATGACACTTCGTTTCTGTCGCAGCAGCAGTCCGATGTACCCGGCGATGGACATGTGCTGGTCACCGCGCGCAAACGAGGCGGGGAAGCCTTTGAGCTGAAGGCCAAATACCTGATTGGTGCTGATGGCCCGGTTTCACCGGTGCTGCGTTCGTTATATCCGACGTATCACAAAGATATTCCGATGTTTTTTGTCGGACAGAAATTCCATGAAATCATCGATTGCCCTCTGGATGAGGATTATTTTCATTTCTGGTTCCATCCCGATCTGGGGCACTACACCTGGAGTCATGCCCGTGATGGTCGGCAGATTGTCGGCGTGGGTTATAAAATCGGTGATAAATTCCATGACCGGCATGCTTATGTGTCGAAATATTTTGAAGAGAAGCACGGTGTTCGCCTGAAACCCGCCGATGATGATCACGAAGGCTGCTCTGAAAACTTCGGCCCATCGCTGATCAATCGTTATGCCTTTGGTAAAGGCCGGGTGCTGATTACGGGGCAGGCGACAGGCTTTCTCAATATGATCGGTGAGGGTATGAGTTGTGCTCTGCATTCAGGGGCGATTGCCGGTGAGTCGGTGGTCGATGCCATGTTTCGCCAAAGACCGGTTCAAGAGGTCTACCGCAAGAATATTGCCTCGGAAGTGCGACGTACCACCGATCAGTGGAATCCTCTGAAAATAGCTTTTGATAAACCGCATGAAGCAGATTTTCCCAAAGCACTGATGGCGATGCCGATGAAAGAGCGCGTCATTGTTATGCGTGATATCTGGCGCTTTCTAACGCTGTATAAAGAATTCAAATGGGGTCGCCAGATTGCCGCTGTCAGCATGCAAAGGCTGCTGCGCGGTGATTATTCACAGAAAAACTGGCTGTAAGTCTTATTTCGCGTGGCCGAAAGGGTCGCGCATGGCGGACATAATATCCCTACCCGTGATATTGAAAGGCGGTTTCCGCGCAGCATCCATAATCTGCTGTTTCTCTTCAGCAAAGCTGTGGATCGTTGCCTCTGCTTTATGAATGACGGTGAAGACCCGCTGCCGGTATTTGAACAAACAGCAGAAAAACGCGATATTTTGCACCGTCATTATTATCAGAAACTGTTAAAAGAGACGACGCCATGAACGTATTGTTGAAAGATGTGCCATCCGAAGAGGATCGAGTGATGCTCGACACGTTGAAGCAGGCAGTTTCGCATGCGCTGGAGTGAAAGCGCCGCCTTGGTCGATATGCCGTGATCCGGAAAGACGGGAAGCCTGTCCAGATTGGTGATGATGCTAACGCTAACGATCTTCAAACAGACAACTGCGAATAGCTATCCTGATTCAATAGTGAAGGGGTAGTCGATCAATGGGGGCAGGTTCTAATGCCGCTACCAGTCATATTTAACCATTTAAAATCAAGGTGTCGTATATTCCTCTCTTCATTTCTTTTTCAACCATTTTTGCGGTACGACAACGCAGCATCTCCATCCCCATCTGGGTTTTGATGCTTCTAAAATCAAGTTTAATTTTCCAGCGTTGCAGATACAACTCCGCCAATTCATTTTCAGGATAGGTTTTGTCATTCAAGAGAGAGCACAGCGCTTTATTTTTGATTCAAGTTATTATTGCGGAAAGTAGATGATTTCCACACGTCGATTCTTTGCCATACCTTCACCGGTTGTTGATAACACTAAGGGCTGACTTTCTCCTAAACCAAAGGTTTCAATGGTTATCTTTTGCCCCACTTTATCCTGTAGCAGGGCGGCAACTGCTTGAGCACGTTGCCTGGACAAGGTAACGTTGTAAGCCACGCTGCCCATTTGATCCGTATGCCCATTAATTTGCAGGCGCCCTGTTTTTCCATCGAACCCATTTAACCACTCTAATAAAACATGTTTTGCCTCTGGTTTAAGATCTGCTTTGTCGAAGTCGAATAACAGGTCACCGGGGAACTGGTAACGCGCAATCGAGCCAATCGCCCCTATGGCAGAAATATCGGCACCTGGGGTAGTGGAATTGCAGGATTGTTTCAGGTCAGTTAAGCGCACGAAACTGAAGCTCTGATCAGGTTCTACATATGCATGGATATCAAGTGAGGCTGTAGCTCCGGCGACCTGGCCGATATGTAACCAATGGGAAGCATCGGTGGATATATCCACTTTAGTTGCCTCAACATGAGGGCCGACCTCAAAAATATATAAATCAGGACCGGGCACATCAATCAAGGCATTGTCGACAAAACGAACAATCAAGATGCCTCCGCAGCCTAAGGTCAGTGAAGGCTGCTTCCGTGATGGAGGGCCTAAAGCCAAAGCAGGCGAGTTGTTTACTTTGTTAATTGCAGCAGGCGAACCTTCGTTAAATAAGATCACCTCATCAGCAAATGAGGCTGCATCCAACACAGGGATATCTGTGGCTGCAAAAACGATACCCGGCAGAAAAAGCCAAAGAATAAGGGTTGTTTTGATCCATGTGCTAATCATATTAAATACTATCAGATTAGGATCATTGTCATGTCAACGATAGTGGGTGGGATTTCTCTAAGAAGAGTCCGGGTCAGCTTTGACATTTCAACATTTGTATTTCATTCATGGCACTATCCAGCCGCTCTTGAAGTCGTTCATCCCTTTTGATCCTCTTTCTCAATCTTGCGCCAGCTTGACTCAATTGCGAAATGCCGCATTGGAACGCTTCAGCCAAATCGGTCAATGTTCTTTCAGGGGTATCCTGAACGATCATGGCTATCATTGCTCTTACTTCAGATTGAGGGCGGCTTTTAGTTGCAACGCATAGGCTGGATGGATCAACATCATAAACCTTGCAGGTTGCGATAATAATATCGGTAAGTTCGGGTGGTTTGTTTAGCGATTGTTCCGAAGCATGCAGCACCATTTCTGCGAAATGATCATCACCAAGAATCCGTCCCTGATGGGAGCCCTGGTGGAAATCCAGTCGTCTCGGCTCCGTCATGCCTTTTTCAATAAAGTTGAGGTAAAGCTCAATCGCTCTATTCAATTCATTGGAAAACCTGGCGAGAACCTCATCGGTATGAAGCCATGGAATAGTCATTTTTCCTGAATAGGCAAGGTGACTACTCCATTCATAACTATCAGGTAACTCGCAGACCCCGGCGCGAACTGGATTGAGATGAATATATCGGCTAAGCTCAAGTAGATAATTATCTGCATCCACCAGAATAGCCCTATATCGACCTTGAAACAGATGGCCGACAGATCTTTTTTGACGATTCACATACCTCGTATAACGAAATGAAAGGTTTTGAATAATGTCAGACAACGGCAATGTTCCAACCTGAATAAGCAAGTGGACATGGTTGTTCATCAAACAAAAAGCATGAACCCGATGCCCATATCTTTCGATACCTTCCTGAATAAAAAACAAAAACCGCGTACGGTCAGCCGTAGAAAAGAAGATATCGCTGCCGCCATTGCCGCGCATCATCACATGATAAAAACCGCTAGGGAGATGAACTCTTGATTTACGTGCCATGAGCCAAAATTAAACAGCAAATGTGTAAATGTCAAAGCTGACCCGGACTAAAGCTGACCCGGACTAGTTTAAGGCGAATGCAGCATTGGGGTGTATGGCCATGAGGAAATTTGTTGCTTTAGCATGCCACAATGGAGAGATGGATTATGAACATGAAGTTCAGTACGACGATGCAAAAGAAAAATTCTTTGCATGTGTAAACTGCATGCTGGATGAAGATTGGTCTGATATTGATTGGAAGTGGATGTAAATAGCACTATGTATAATTCAAGAAGTGAGATTATTAAAAATGCTGATTCACTTCAATATTTCGATGACTTTCTGGATAGTCGTCAATATTTATTATCTCATTATGTCTCTGAATTTGACTCAGAGATTGTTGAGCTACTCCTCAAATTAGGAAGCGACCCAAACATTAACCCTTTCTCCATAATCAATGGGAATAACCTAGGATTCCTCTTTGGTCTTATTGATAGTTACCGAGTTCAGTATACTTTAAAAGGTGACGTCATTTTGGAAGTGGCAAAAGTATTGTTAGAAAATGGGGCTGACCCAAACATCATAGATAGCTCATATTCAACTCCAATTGAGGAGTGTGGTTCTAAGAATATGGATTCTTTCAAAAGATTACTACAGCTTTATGGGGGTGTCCCGTCCAAGGAGATGGGGTCTGACCTGGGTAAGTGACTGGTTTTACTTAAATAATACCCTGAAAACAGGCATTTTTTGGCCTTAGAATGCCCTTTTTGGGGGCAAAATGGGGTGTTTAAGGAACAGCCAGGCCTGCTTTTCCGGAAGAGGCAGGTAACTCAAGGGGTTGAAGTCCGGGTCAGCTTTGACATTTACACATTATGTTTTTTTGGAATGTTTAAATGTCAGCGCTCAAGGTCTTGTTTTGCGGATCTTCAGTTAGTTTGAATGTGATTCACAGGGGTAGTTTGAAATGTAAGCGTCAAAGCAACCTCATCTACCGCTTATAAATTGAAGACTCAGACTTCGCATCAAATTTGATGTGGGGCAATATAATGGCAGAGAATCCAAAGGGTCGAGCCGCGAAGCGGCAATACTGGAAGCAGGTGGTATCCGACTGGGAGCGTGGTAATTTCAAAACACAAAAAAAGTTCTGCCAGCACGCAGGTATATCATACAAATCACTGAGTCCGGGTCAGCTTTGACATTTACACATTTGCTGGATCAAATTCGGGATGTTCGGGTTTCACTTATCAATTTGATTATCATGTCACGGCAAGGATTC
>PFXG01000028.1 GCA_002791545.1 Zetaproteobacteria bacterium CG_4_9_14_3_um_filter_49_83 | reverse complement strand
CGAATGATAGTGAGGGCCCAAAGAATGTCCAGACATGCTGGTTTACATCTTTAGAATCTAAGGGTTGAACCTAAGGGCAAATTTGCCGTGCCGATGTTGATGCTCCAGGGGATAATGTATGCTTCTAACATAGGGTTCCTCGATGTTTTTGGACTTTTAATCTAAACGGTTGTATCAGGAAATTTGCAGGCAAATGACGTCAGCAGATTGGGCGCAAATTTCGGCACGAATATTATGCAAAGACGCAACAAATGTTAGTGAATATTATCTCGCTTTTCATGCAGTGAAAGGTGAAAAGTGTATGCTGTGTAACAAAAAAATGATATTGAACATTGACCCCTGTTATGCGCCTTATAGAGTGCCCACGCACTCCGCCAGAGAACTTGGTCAGTGCCAATCCGGTTTTGGAGTTTTCTGTGATTAAACAACATTTTCTCTCAGCAGATCCGACGGATGTACCAGAACGTCTTATGCTAAGCATAAAGCGCTCTGTTTTTGCGAGGGACTGACGTTATGCCTAAAGTCTGGATTGCTGATAAAATGAGTCAGCGCGCCGTTGAAGTATTTAAAACACGTGGAATCGAAGTGGATTATTTGCCGGGCCTTTCCGATGAGGAAAAGCTGGCGATTGCCGGAACTTACGATGGCATCGCAGTGCGTTCCTCTTCTACGCTGAAGGGTGCGCTGCTGGATGCGGCAGTGAATGTGAAAGTGATTGGCCGGGCAGGCATCGGTGTTGATAACGTCGATGTTCCAGCGTGCTCACGACGGGGTGTTGTGGTGATGAATACGCCGCTGGGTAACACCATCACCACCGCTGAACTGGCGATTGCGCATTTGGTGGCAGCGGCGCGCATGATTCCGCAGGCCTCGGCTTCGACCCGTGCTGGGAAATGGGAAAAATCAAAATTTATGGGCATGGAACTTACCGGTAAAAAAGCCGGTGTGATCGGTGCGGGCAATATTGGCGCGATTGTTTGCGATCGGCTTAAAGGTTTGCATATGTCGGTCTATGTTTATGACCCCTTCATTTCCGACGAACGTGCTTCCGCCATGGGTGTCACCAAGATTGAAACGGTTGCCGAGCTGGCCGATATTGTCGATATCCTGACGGTGCATGTGCCATTGCTGGATGTGACGCGCAACCTGATTGATGCGGACATCATCAAACGCATGAAAGACGGCATTATCATCAACTGTGCCCGTGGTGGTATTGTCGATGAAAAGGCCTTGTATGAAGCCTGTAAATCTGGTGAATTAAGAGCCGCTGCTCTGGACGTGTTCGAGAAAGAGCCGGCAACTGAAAGTCCGTTGTTTGAGTTGGAGAATGTCAGCTTCACGCCACATATTGGTGCCTCCACCGATGAGGCACAAGAGAATGTGGCAGTCCAGATTGCCGAGCAAATGTCTGATTATTTATTGCATGGTGTCGTGAAAAATGCAGTGAATGTACCGTCGCTTTCCGAAGAGGAACAGCGCTTGCTGGCACCGTATTCGCTGCTGGCTGAACGCATGGGCCGTTTTATCGGCAAGACGATGAAGCCAGGCTATTCGAAAGTGAGCATGCATTTTGAAGGTCATGCCTCTGAGATTAACCGTAAACCATTAATCAACGGCATGTTGCAGGGGCTGTTGTCGCAGAGCATGGAAGAGGTGAATGCGGTGAATGCCGGCATGCTGGCCAAAGACCGTGGCATTGATGTATCAGAATCAGCGCGTGGAACATCGGAAAATTTTGCCACATTGATTCGTCTGGAAGTGGAGGGTGATGAGGGTTATCGCTCGGTGTCCGGCACTTTGTTTGATGGTAAACATCCGCGCTTTGTCAGTTTGGATACCTGTGATGTTGAGGTTTCACCGGCTGGTAATATGTTGTACATCCAGAATCATGACAAACCGGGTGTGATTGCCGCGATGGGTACGGTGTTGGCAGAAGCGGGTTGCAATATCTCTGATTTCCGTCTGGGCCGCCGGGCAGGAAAAGCTGAGGCTGTTGCTATTCTTACGCTGGATGAGCCACCGGCAGGCGGTGTGGTTGAAGCGTTGCAGGCATTGGACAATGTAATTCTCGTGCGCTTCTCCAATATGGATGACTATGCTGCATAATCGACCGGTTTACGGCCTTGAAGATGTGTTCGGTGTGGAGGCGAAAGCGCTGCGCCGATTGCAGTTTGCACTGTTCGCACTGTTTGAGGAAAGTGGCTTTAGCGAAGTGATTCCGCCATTTCTGGAGCGGCAATCGACGTTAATGCTCGGAGCAGGAAAATTTCTGGCTGATCAGACACTGGTGTTTACCGATCCGGCAGATACCGGACAACTGGCGATTCGACCGGATATGACGCCGCAAATTGCCCGCATTGCCGCGACGCGCATGTGTGATGAAGCAGTGCTTAAGCTTTTTTATTCCGGCACGGTGATTCTGGCGCGTCCTGATTCATCGATGGCAGGGAATGCCGCTTCCAGACAGCAATGGCAGACCGGTGTTGAATGTTTTGGTCTGGCCGGTAGCGATGGTGATGTCGAAGTCATCCGACTGGCTGCTCAGAGTATGTACACTGCAGGTTTTCATCAGCCGGTATTGATGATCGGGCATATGCAGTTGTTGAAGTCGCTGACCGAAGGAAGTTCGCTTTCGCTGGAGGGTTGGGTTCAACTGATGTATCGCCGTTCTCCCGAAGATGTACAAACACAGTTGGATGTCGATTTGGCCAGGGGCAGCCTGAGTCAGCAACAGGCGGGGGCGTTGGCTGATATCGTCAGGGGTATGGCCAATGTCGAATGGTTGCAGCAGCAGAAAGGGCAGATCAACGAAGCGTTTGATCAGTCATCGGATGAATTGCAGCAGCTGGTGGAAATAACGCAGCGTGAGATGCAGGGTAAAGTGGATATCTGTATTGATATTGCAGTGATGCCAAGGTTCTTATATCACACGGGCATGGTTTTTTCAGGGTTTTCAGGTGATGCTTCTCAGGCGTTGCTGCATGGTGGTCGTTATGATGCCATGATGGCAGCGCATGGGCGGGATATGCCTGCTACAGGGTTTTCCTGTGATTTGTGGGCATGGGTGCACGCATTACATTGAGTGTTGAATCGCCGCTTTCGGGGCAATCGGAGAGTCTATGAAAAATACAATCGCAATTGGTATCCAGTGGGGCGATGAAGGTAAAGGCAAGATCGTTGATCTGCTGGCGCCGCAGGTTGATATCGTGGCCCGTTTTCAGGGTGGCCCGAATGCTGGCCATACGCTGGTGATTGGCAATAAGAAAACGGTTCTGCATCTGGTGCCATCCGGCATTTTGCATGACGCCACCCTATGCCTGATTGGTAACGGGACGGTTGTTGCGCCGGAAACCATTGTTGAAGAAATGGATACGCTCCTCGAAGCCGGGATTCCGGTGAATGAGCGTTTGCGTATTTCTGACCGGTGTCAGTTGATTTTGCCATACCACCGGGCTTTGGATGCGGCGCGTGAAGTGGCCAAAGGCAAAGGCAAGATCGGCACAACCGGTCGTGGTATCGGCCCTGCCTACGAAGACAAAACAGCGCGCCGTGGTATCCGTCTGATCGATCTTGTATCGGAAGGTCTGGATGCCAAGCTGGCAGAAAATCTGGCATGGACCAATTTTCAGCTGACTGAATATTTCAAGGTCGACCCTGTTTCGCGTGCCGATATTGATGCGGTCATCGAGTTGGCACGTGAACGGCTGCTGCCACTGATGGCGGATGTGTCGTTGATTTTATATGAGCGTCACAAGGCCGGAGATTCGATTCTCTTTGAAGGTGCACAGGGCACGATGCTGGATGTGGATTTTGGTACCTATCCGTATGTAACTTCGTCCAATACCGTGGCGGGTGCTGCACTGGCCGGTCTTGGCGTCGGCCCCGGCATGATCGATGAAGTGCTGGGCATTTGTAAGGCCTATACCACGCGTGTGGGGGCGGGGCCATTTCCGACCGAGTTATACAATGCTGATGGTATGTGTGATACGGCAGGCAAACACCTGGCTGAAAAGGGTAATGAATTCGGCTCAACCACCGGGCGTCCACGCAGAACAGGCTGGTTCGATGCGGTGGTGGTGCGCCATGCGGTGCGGGTGGCGGGTGTCACCGGATTGGCCATTACCAAGCTGGATGTGCTCGATGGTTTAGAGGAAGTGAAGCTTTGTACCGGCTATATGTGTGATAGCGAGCTGTTGCAGACGATTCCGGCGGATTCGGCCAGACTCGAGAAATGCGAACCAGTGTATGAAACGCTGAGCGGTTGGAGCGATGTGACATTCGGCGCAACTTCGATGGATCAGATTCCTGAGCAGGCCAAGGCTTTCCTGAAGCGTATTGAAGAAGTTTGTGAATGCCCGATAACGATGTTATCGACCGGCCCGGATCGGGATCATATTATTCACATGTAAGCTGATCGGACTCTTCACGTAAGAGTCCACAGCAGTTTTTTACTTGGCCTGATAGGCAGCAATCAGTGCTGCCTTGACGTTCGGATGATCATTCAGGTTATCGATACCCAGATGCTGGGATGCAATGGGCTGCAAAATGTCGACAATGTTTTCTTTCAGCCAGCGCTCTCTGAAACCCTCGGCATCAAAGCGCCCTTCGTTGAAAAATTCAGTCGCCAGTCCGCTCGGATTGCTGAAGCTGATCTCTTCCATCACCATCATATCAAACTCATAAGTATGGCTGCCAATACCATTCTCACTGGCCAGATGGTGGTAAAAAAAGACCGTCAGATCGCGATGGTGCATACACGCATCAAGCTCGATGACGGCAGAAGGCGTATGGCGAACGCCTTTAAAATAAAACTCAATGCTGGCTTCAATAAAATTCATAGTAATACCGTGGTTGATAGTTTGTGTTATCGATGCACGTATTGCCGCATCCGGATTCAAATTCAAGAGGCTTAGTATGAGACAACTTGCAAGCCATACCCAGAAATTTTTCTTTCCCTCATTGAAAATAAATGCGCCGTATCATTCACATTGATGATGCGGACTCCTCAGAATAACGTCATAGTCTGGCTTTGACGGGGGAGATGATGGATTCAGGCATAATCAAGCTGTTCTTTCATGCAGGCATCGATACCGAAGCCTCTTATCTGCTTGTGATGATGGAAGAAAAGAATTGATGTGGATAAAGAGCTCTGCCCCTTTTCTGGTGCGCTTTCCATAATGATGATAGCGCAAAACTTCGCGCACCTGATCCATCAAACGAGGCGCAGCGGGCCGAAATGTGGATTTTTGATTGACCTTATTCTAATATGAAGACAAAGTGCCTCAATAGACCTTGTTTGAATATTAATATGCAATATTAAGGAAATGAAGGGCGTATATAGGAGAGTAATACATGGACTATCAAGTACACGTATTAACAAGTTAGCTCAACGGCATGGCAGGCACCTTCCATGTATTGGCATTGATGGGAGCGAGGAATGAGTAGATGGAGATAATGGATGCGTAGCTTCCTCTCGAAACTGTTCGGAAAGGCAAAGATGACAGCGCCCCAGGAATCCGCTGGACTGGAGATCCTCGCCTCCGATTCTAAGAGAACATCCGGCAGGCGGGAGCCGCCTACCGAACTCGACTGGTCGCAGGCCGAGTACATCCCCCTGCCGCCGTCCCCGCCGACCTGGGAGGTCGATGGGCGTGACGAGTTCCACCGCGAGTACAATGACCCGGCGATTGGCCCGGTAATTCAGGCCGGATTCAAGAATCAACACACCAAGGTCGTCAAACTCGCCGCTGGCCTTTCCCCAGAGCAACGGCAGGGACGAGTCGGAGAGGTCATCGCCAAGGCCTACACCAAGCGCATTATTCAGCGGATGAAGTCTGGGCAGCTATCGGCTGCGGCGAAGCAATGCGTCGAGATGTTCGAAATGGTACCCGGTCATGTCCAGGACGTCGATCACCGGCGCTTCAACCGAATCCTTGCCCAGATGAACAAGGATGGGAAGAAGCACGACTATACCCCCATCGATGTTGCCAGCCCGTCGTCACTGCCACTGTTCACTGTATCGGATGCCGCTCCTTGGACGCTCGCTGGCGAGCGAAAGCTTCAGGGTGATGAGCGGCCCGAGCCCGCCTTCGACATCGCCGCCATCGATGTGGCGGGCACATGGCTACTCGACCGCTCTGGTTCCAGCGTGGGCCGTCCGGAGGTGAAGAGCGTGATTCGCCGAATCGACCGGTGTGGTCACCTCCTCGGCGAGAAGGCCTTGCGCCATGACGCCTATCGCACGGGGGCCGGAACCGCTGGTTCCAGCATCGCAATCATGGACTCCAGCGGGGTTCTCCACGTCTACGACGCAGGGCTGAACGTCATAGTCGAGACCAATCTTCGCGAGGACCCTCGCATTGTAGATCATTTCCGGACCATCGACACGAACTACTGGGGGGAGTTCAAGTCCCAGGTGCGGGCCGTAGATGTTGCTCCCGAGGGGGACCAGTACCTCTTCACGTTTGCTGATGAGGCATGGTGTTGCACGATCTCTGGCCGTGCGGCATGGGGTGTCGTGATGCCCCTTAAAGAAGGTTGGAAGCGTGTCGTAGGCCGTAGCGAGCGCTTCGGAGTAGGTCAAGAGGTTGAGGAGGCGCTTCGGCTTTTCGATCTGTCCCTGCCCGTCAATCCCGCAGAAATCAAGCGGAAGTACCGCGCATTGGCGTTTGCCAACCATCCTGACCGCAATCCCGGCAATGCGGCCGCTGCCGAGAAGATGAAGGCGCTGAACAAAGCTTTCGAGATTTTGACCGGCGTCGATCCGAACACGCTCGGGTTCGAGGAAACCGATGTCACATATTTTGCCCGGTCGGCTCCTGACCAGGTTATCGAGGCGGGGGGCTTCCGGCTGGAGGTTACGATAACCGGGGGGACGCCTCAAGATTGGGTCTACGCGGCCAGCTTTGCTGCCGCTAACCGTAGGGCCTACTTGGCAACCTACTCCGGCAAGGTCATCCTAATCTCACGGGAGGGGCAGCCCGTGGTGGTGTACGACATCGGTACATGCCCGAGCGAGATCGTCGAGGTCGGTCGGTACACGTACTTCCTCACGCCCACCCGGCTCTATGTCGTCGAAGACAAGGTGAAGCTGGCAGCCTTCCTTGACGTCTTCCAGCAGGGACGGCTGCTTGTCTCGCAGACTGGGTTTGGGTTGCTCACGAGCAAGCGACTCCAGTGGTTCACAGATGCCGGTGTGAAGGTCGGGGAGCTAATAGCGAGGGACCCGATCCGGGCGATTTACGCGGCTGATGGCTGTGCAGTCGTGCAGACCCGACAGCATCGAGTCGAAGTGCGGGGGCTCGCGATGTGAAGCGTCATCAGATTAAAGGTAGTGTGATTTGAGCTAACGGATAAGGTTAGATCGCGGGAGCGAAGCGAGCCGCGATCTGAACCGTTTGTTGGACAAGCCCGATGGGTGATAAAGTTCTCTTGAAAATATCTT
>PFXG01000013.1 GCA_002791545.1 Zetaproteobacteria bacterium CG_4_9_14_3_um_filter_49_83 | reverse complement strand
TTAGGGAGATGAGCTTACATTTTAGATGATTTGGCGAGAGGGAGGGTATTTGAGTGCGTGAATTCTTTTTCTCCGCGATAGCGGGTTCGTCCAACATACGTTTTAGATTAAGCACAGGTTAACACTAGCTTAAGTCTTTGCCAGTCATTTGTGAAATATTCAACCCCCCAGTTAACAAACCGCCCTTCGATCTGCTACAACACTCACAGCTTGCGGCACAGGTAATCAATCAGCAAGCGTACGCCAGCCCCGGTTGCACCAACAGGTGAAATATCTGTACCCTTCATATCCCAGGCTGTACCGGCGATATCCAGATGTGCCCACGGAATATCATCAACAAAGCGCGACAAAAAGCATGCTGCGGTAATAGTTCCGGCTTCACGGCCACCGGTGTTTTTAATGTCGGCAATCTGGGACTTTATCTGCTCCTGATACTCTTCGAACAGCGGCAGTCTCCAGACACGGTCATATGTGTATTCACCTGATTTTTCAAGTCCTTTGATCACATCTTCACCCGTACCCAGCAGACCCGATGCCTGCGCCCCCAGAGCAATCACGCAAGCACCTGTCAGGGTCGCAAAATCAATAATCTCTGCCGGTTTTTGTTCAGCCGCATAGGCCAGTGCATCAGATAAAATAATGCGCCCTTCCGCATCGGTATTCAGCACCTCAATGGTGACCCCCTTGTAACTGGTCACAATATCACCCGGCTTATATGCAGCTGCGCCCAGTAGATTTTCGGTAGAAGCAATCACGCCCAGCAAATTAATCGGAAGATTCATTTCAATGGCTGCTTTAAAAATACCCAGCACAGCCGCCGAACCACACATATCAAATTTCATTTCATCCATTTGAGCCGCAGGTTTAATGGAAATTCCACCAGCATCAAAGGTCAGACCTTTGCCAACCAGTGCGACTGGCGCATCAGCCTGTTGACCACCCTGATAATCCAGAACAATAAAACGTGGCTCCTTGGCTGAGCCCTGATTAACCGCCAAAAGCGCTGTGAATCCAGCCTTTTCAATAGCCGCTTTATCCATCACTGTGACTTTTAATTTATCATGCACCAGGGCCGCCGCCTGATCACCGAGAAACTCCGGCGTGCAAACATTACCCGGCTCATTAGCCAGATCACGGGCAAAGTTGGTACCCGAAGCAATCGCTTTGGCTCTTGCCACGGCTGCTTCACATTCATCCAGATCCCGGCGTGAAGGCACCATCAATGTAATCGAACGAAGATCCCGATTATTCTCTTTTTTCTTAGTCTGATATTTATCAAAAGTATAAAGTCCCAACCAGACACCTTCTGCAAGTGCCTGAACTTTTTCGGCTACCGTAGCGCCACGGACCCCCAATTCCGAAAAATAGAATGACACATCGCGAGCACCGCTTTGTTGTAAAGATCGAGCGGCTTTACTTGCCAGCTGACGCAGCTTTTGCAGCGTAAGTTTTTTTTCATCGCCCGCACCAAAGAACACCACCCGTTGGGTAAAAGTTCCTTCAAGATCATACAAAGTACCCGATACGCCAAAATCTCCGGAGTGATCAAACTTTCGCAAAAAAGAAGGAATTTGCTTTCCCGTCTCCTGTTGAAGAGCTTTCCCCGACTCCGTTAACTTTCGCCCGTCTAAAAGCGCCAAAACCACGGCATCATCACGCTGTTTATGTGCATGGCCTGCCTTCACATCAATCGCAATCATGAAACTCCTCCAAAATAGTGCGCTTAGCACTTTGAATTAGAAAATAAGGTATCACCAACTTAATTTGAGCTTACTAACATTTCCATTAAATATTGATAGCAACGATGCACATCTCCCATTGTCTTACGCAATTGCTCCACCGAAACAATAGCTGCATGGCGTCGAAATGTTTCCCATTCACTGGCCAGATCATTAGCCGGTAATGCTTTTATCGAAAGCCACAACTCTACACGTAAAATATTTTCCATCTGCCGATACTTCACATACGTATCGGCCAATTGCCGGCCCGTATCATGCCACTGCTGAGATGCTGATATTGGAAGGGAGCGAAGTATGGCAACTGTTCCGGTCGCCTCCACGTCGAACAGCAATCGTGCTGTCTGAGCAATAAATTCAACATCTACCAAACCACCATGGTCCAACTTCAGATTGATGGTCTCATCAGAATGACTACCCAGATGTTCAAACATCTTTTCTCGCATCGCCACGACTTCTGTAGCCAGTAAAGCCGCATTTCTGGGCAGCGACAATACTTCCCTGACGACCATCATCACTTCCCGACATGCTGACTCGGGCCCGGCCACCGCACGAGCCCGGCATAGAGCCTGATGTTCCCAGGTTTGCGCCTCATGCAATTGATATTGCCTGAAACCATTCATTGCAATCACCAGAATACCACTATTACCCGAGGGACGAAGTCTGGCATCAAATTCATATCCCGCACCAAAAGGATTCTGACCGGATAGCTGACGAATCACACGCCTGCCGACGCGCTGAGCCCACTCACCAACACTCCTGCCCTGCATCTGCTGAAGTCCGTCATCGGCCAGCACCAGCACCATATCCAGATCGGAGACCAGTCCCATTTCTCTGCTGCCGTGTTTACCCATGGCCAGTGCAACCAGAGGGAAATTATCCGGGAGCTTCAATTGATGCAGGCTTGAGCGCAAACACATCTGTACCGCTGCATCAGCAATATCCGACATCCAACTGCCAATTTCAAGAGGGTCGGCCTGATGTGCATCAATCTGCAATGCGCATTGCATTCGGGCAAAATCAACCAGGCGCCCCAAGGATGAAAGAAACACCTCTTCATCCTCAATAGAAAGCTGCAGAATATCTTCTTTGATGCGTTGAATTTCTGCATCACCGCGCTCTTCAGACAATGGCCACTCTAATAAAGAAGGCGTTTTCACCAGATAATCAGCCAGATAACGACTGGCTGAAAGCACCCCGATTAACCACTCTCTTGCCCCCTGATGGGTTGCCAGCAAATCAATCCATGTAGCACGGCCTGCGATGGCATAAATCAAATCCGCAAACGAGTCGATAGCCACCAGAGCGTTAGCATCATCAAGCCATTTTGGCATAGCATAGGATAAAATAGTCTCAATCGATTTGCGACTCCGCTCCGGTAAAATCCCCCGCATAAGTTGCGTATCAATACGTGCCATGGCGTTGCGAATACGTTGCTGATCATCCTGGCAAAACTCATTGAACATGTGACCATAGCCACCTAACAACCAGGATTCAGTTGATTCCGCATGCAAGGGCAACACATGTCGGGCAAATGCACGCTGAACATAGTCGGCATGTTGCCGCATGGATGCTTTGGGGTCTTCATCACCAAGCGCCAGTGTTAAATAGTTTTCAAAACCTTCCGGCAATTTCTGTGTTTGCTCACCCACCCTCGCCTGCACCGCATGTTCGACACTGCGCCAAAAGCGGTAAGCATCACGCAATCGCTCGCTTTCCTGCCCATCCAACACACCAAAATCCGTCAACCTCTTCAGCGCAAGCATACTCGGCGTCACACGCAGGTCCGGATGGACACCGCCGTGCAACAGTTGCATCGACTGGATGATAAATTCGATCTCTCGAATCCCCCCCTGCCCTCGCTTTACGTCGAAACCCGCTACAAATGCCTGCGCCCCGGATTGCCTGTCAATGCGTCGCTTCATTTCAGCCAGTGCTGCAACAGTGGTATAATCAAGATATCGGCGGTAGATAAAAGGGGCCAGCCCCTTGACGAATGCCTCACCCAACGCCAAATCTCCGGCAACAGGACGCGCCTTGATAAGCATGGCCCGTTCCCACGTCTGTCCGTAATTTTGATAAAAATCCAGTGTTGCCTCAATATTTAAACAGATGGAAGATCCATCTCCACCCGGACGAAGGCGCATATCCATCGGCCATACCACACCTTCCCCTGTGGCTTCAGACATTAGCCTGATCACCATTTTGGAGAAATGCATAAAATACTCATTGGCGGGCACACTATTGCGGCCATCGCTTGTATCACCTTGCCCTTGCCAGATAAACAGAGGGTCGATATCTGAACCCAGATTGAGTTCATTACCACCATGTTTACCCAGGCCGATCACACAAAATCGTCCATCTTGCAGACGCCCGAATCGTGGTGCAATGAGCACCTCCGCCATTCTCACAGCCTGAGAAAGCAGACCTGAAGCAAGTTCGCTGATGGCATGGTAAGAAGTTTCAATATCACCACGCACCCCCATCTCCCACCAGATGATATGACGCATACCCCGGTGTTTAATTTGTCGCAGGTGAGTCATACAACTGGTCAGGTCAGAATGCTCGCACAGTGGAATCCAGTCAGGATTGTTTAAAGGTAATTTAGCACTGCCTTTCTCAAGAAACAGGTTTTGACACGACACTTCATCACAGCGACGCATAAGCATGTTGAAAAGAGGCGATATTGCTGCAAGGCGTTGCGCCTGCGCTAACACTGTTTCAGGAACGAAGTCCAACCAGGATTTTGTCATGGGGAAAGCTTAACGATTCCGCCAATAAATAAAAAGGCCGCCACTTACGTGACGGCCTTTTTTACTTCGCAAAAGTAAGGAACTTATACTGAGTAGTAGAGTTCGAACTCTTTTGGATGTGGGCGCATACGAACTTCATTGAGCTCTTCCATCTTCAGTTCGATGTAAGCATCAATCATATCGTCATCCATCACACCGCCGACTTTCAGGAAGTCACGGTCCGCATCCAGTGCTTTCAGAGCCTCTTCCAGACCGCCACAAACGGTTGGAATCTTCTTACCCTCTTCCGGTGGCAGGTCGTACAGATTCTTATCCGCTGCTTCGCCCGGATCCATCTTGTTGGCGATACCGTCAAGACCAGCCAGCATCATGGCAGTGAATGCCAGGTATGGGTTGGCAGTGCAGTCAGGGAAGCGAACTTCGATACGGCGAGCCGGATCGGAATTCACAACAGGGATACGGATCGAAGCTGAACGGTTACGGTTTGAGTAAGCCAGCATGACCGGAGCCTCAAAGCCCGGAACCAGACGCTTGTAGGAGTTGGTAGAAGCATTGGTGATCGCATTCAGTGCCTTGGCATGCTTGATGATACCACCGATGTACCACAGGGCTTCCTGTGACAGGTTGGCGTATTTATCACCTGCGAACAGATTCTTGCCCTTCAGCCACAGTGACTGATGGCAGTGCATCGCAGTACCGTTGTCGCCGTAGATTGGCTTAGGCATGAAGGTTGCAGTCTTGCCGTGTGCGTGTGCAACGTTGTGCACCACATACTTGTACCACTGAACTTCGTCAGCCTTCTGGATCAACTCAGCGAATTTCATCGCCAGCTCGCACTGACCGGCAGTGGCCACTTCGTGATGATGAGCTTCCATGTGGATGCCGATATCAGTCAGAACCAGTGACATATCACTACGGATTTCATGCAGGGAATCAACAGGGGGAACCGGGAAGTAACCACCCTTCACGCGTGGACGGTGACCCGAGTTGCGCATCATGCCTTCAGAAGCGTCAGCAAAGTTCTTGTTGGAATTCCAGGCAGCCTCTTCGGACTCAATCTGGTAACCACAGCCACCCATATCGTTATTGAATCTTACGCCGTCAAAAATAAAGAACTCCAGCTCAGGGCCGAAGTATGCAGTGTCCGCGATACCAGCTGAACGGATGTAGCTCAGGGCGCGTTGTGCCACCTGCCGTGGGCAACGGTTATAGTCCTGACCGGAGATCGGATCGATCACCTGAGCAATCAGAACCAGCGTAGAGGCTTCAAAGAACGGATCGATATTTGCACTTGTTGGATCCGGAATCAGAGCCATGTCTGAATTGTTAATGTCACACCATCCGGCAACTGATGAACCGTCGAAAGCAAAGCCATCTTCAAAGCTATCTTCGCTCAATTGGTGGATTGGATATGTTACGTGCTGCCATTTGCCGCGTGTGTCGGTAAAACGCACATCAACAAATTCGCACTCGTTTTCTTCGATCATTTCAAAGACTTTTTTGATTGCATCACTCACAGAAAAACTCCTTCTTAATATTCGAGCCTAAGCCCGATGATTTGATATTCACAAATTCAACAAAAGATCCCGCCCGAAATCTCACGGATGCACTTTTCCATAACCCCCGACAAAAATCAATGGTAAGAAATATGAAACGCTTTCATTTCCAAAACGCATGGGTAATTGGATAACGACGATCTCGACCAAATGCCCGCTCGGTGATTTTTACCCCTGGAGGAGACTGCCTGCGTTTGTATTCAGATGCTTGCAACAAACGCATGACACGAGCCACCACATCTTTATCAAAGCCAAGCTCCACAATCGCCTCAACACCCAAACGCTGCTCAATCATGGCCTGCAATATAGCATCCAGAACATCATAATCCGGCAGCGAGTCCGAATCCTTTTGATCAGGCCTGAGCTCAGCTGAAGGCGGCTTATCAATCGTATTCTTAGGGATGATTTCGCGCTTACGATTCATGTAGCGGGTCAAGGCATAGACTTGCGTTTTATAAACATCTTTCAAAACGGCAAAGCCACCAGCCATATCCCCATACAGCGTCGCATAACCCACTGCCATTTCAGATTTATTGCCTGTGGTTAACAACATACGTCCGGTTTTATTTGAAACAGCCATCAACAACACACCACGAATACGCGCCTGAATATTCTCTTCTGTCACATCAGCAGTCGACTTCCCCCATCTGTTAAATGTTTCAGAAAGTGTCTGTTCAACCGACAGAACAGACTCAGATATTGGCAATGTAATAGTTTGAATACTTAAGCTGTCCGCCAAGGACAATGCATCCTGAACAGAGTGATCGCTGGAATATTGTGATGGCAGCAACACACCCAGAACATTCTCTGAACCCAGAGCTTCCACGGCCAGGGCTGCTGTAACAGCTGAATCAATACCACCAGAGAGGCCCAACACAACCTGCTGGCAAGCATTTCTTAACACATAATCCCTGATACCCATCACCAGCGCATCATGAATCTGAGCAATCGATTCAGCCAGAGGAGCAATATTTTTTTCCGCCTGCGGCAACTCCAACACAAAGGAACTTGTCTCAAACATAGGAAGCCTGACCATTAATGTACCTTCGGCAGTCATAACATGAGAGCCACCATCGAAGACAACCTCATCCTGACCTCCGACTGCATTCAGATAAACCAACGGCGCCTGAAACTGCCGGGCGCGGCGTGCAGTTAAGCGCTCCCTCACTTCCTGTTTATTTTCATGAAATGGCGAGGCATTTAAATTCAGCCACACATCACAAGCGTAGCCTGACAATTTATCAGCCCAATTGTCATGCCAAAGATCCTCACAAATCCCGATACCTACCCGATAGCCATTCACAACAAACAAAGCATCCGAATCACCGGGCTCAAAATATCTACGCTCATCAAAAACACCATGATTGGGAAGGCAGACTTTATCATATTGGCCGATTAAACGACCCTGTTGACAAAGTATCACTGAATTACGGAGAGACTTGCCGTTATTTCTGGGAGCACCAAAAACAACGCAGCTTGAAGTTGATGCTTTAACCACACGCTCTACAGCTTCATTCACTTCGCGCATAAAAGCAGGCCTGAAAAGCAAATCCTCAGGCGGATAACCGGTAATTGTTAATTCCGGAAAAACAATAAAATCACACTGACTGCTCTCAGCTTCATACAGAGCATCAAGAATAAGCTTGGTATTGGCAGCAATATCACCGACACGCGGTGAACATTGCTTCAGTAAAATTTTCAATCAATTTTCCCCGCTGACGATCAACCCGGATTATTCATAATATTCTGTTGCGCCCTTGGGACTTGATCATTGCCCCTTTGCCCGCAACAAATCCTTCATCAGCTGTCCGTGTGTACTGCTACGAACTTCTTCTACAGAATTCGTTACGTACAAACGTTCAACACAATCATCACAACGATTCATGAATAATCCGGACTAAATCAATTCTCATCAAAACAGAAACATGGTCGGGGTGAGAGGATTCGAACCTCCGGCCTTACCGTCCCGAACGGTACGCGCTACCAGGCTGCGCCACACCCCGATTTGGCCTGCATCATAGAATGCAAACTGTAATCAATCAACGAATCGGCACGAATTAAACATGGCATAAACAAAAAAGCCAGCAAGCAAATGCTTACTGGCTTTCAAGGCTTATAAACTAAGCCGCATATGGCTCCCCGAGCAGGACTCGAACCTGCGACAAATAGATTAACAGTCTACTGCTCTACCAACTGAGCTATCGGGGAATAACTTCAGCGCGGCGAAAGGTACGAATCGTCCCCCACCCTGTCAACCTCCATTAATCATTATTCTCAGAGACATTAACTGACGGCAACATTTAAGACTTGTTTCGCAAACATAAAATAAGCATTATTCGAATCACCACTATAATTTACGTGACTTAAATGATACGGTACAAGAGTTGAGGAGAGACACCCCATTGAATATACGCAGCTTTTTAAAATCAGATTGGCTTGTTGGGCTTATCGTATCCCTGCTCTTTCTCTTTGCTTACGCCACATCATTCGGACCACTGAAATCACTTGAGTTTGTTTTATACGATGCTGGCGTAGCTGCAAGCCAGGTCCCATCCGATGACCGAATCGTTATCATTGATATTGACGATGTGTCGATTGATCATATCGGCCGCTGGCCCTGGCCACGCTCTGTCATTGCTGATATGATCGATGTATTACAAGAAGGCAAAGCTCGCATGGTTGGTGTGGATATTTTCTTCAGTGAAAAACAGCTGACCACCAAAAATGCCAAATCAGCAACAAAACTTATCGACATACTAAAGAGTCAGGGAAAACTTGATGAAGCAGCCGCCCTTGAAGCAGAGATGGCTGAAAATGATGAAGACGCTCGCCTGGTTCATGCCACCACTAACAGCGGCAATGTTTTCATGCCCATGTTTTTTGATGCTGGTGTTCCTTTAGGGCGACCCGACTCTGAACTGCCTGCTTACATTTCAAGAATGAGTATCGAATCTATCGGTGATGATCCGGTTGAGGGCGCAGGACCATTAAGCGCCTTAAAGATTCATGCTCCATTTGATGATCTGGCCAAAGCTGCCGCTGGCCTTGGCTTTCTGAATGTCGTTTTTGACGCTGATGGCGTGTTACGAACAGAGCCTCTTGTCGTCGGTTACTTCGGGAAATTTCTACCCTCCATGTCCTTATCCATGGCTGCAAAAGATCTGAATCTGAATATGAATGATATTCGGTTAAATATCGGACGCAGTGTTGAGCTGGGTGGCCTGGATATTATCACCGACTCACAGATGCGCCTTTTTCCGGCATTTCACGAAATACCGGGCTCTTCATACAAACATTTTCCTTTTCACGAAGTTCTTTCGGGCGAAATTCCAGCAAGTAATTTCAAAGACAAAATTGTACTCATCGGCGTTACCGGAACAGGACTGGGAGAAACGTCAATCACACCGGTTGAAAACTACATGTCCGGTGTCGAATATCATGCCAATGTTATTCAAAGCATTCTGGATGAAGCCTTCTTTGTCCAACCGACATGGACCAGCCTGGTTGAATTACTGTTAATTATTCTGGTCGCAGTTTATCTGTGCTTAGCGCTGCCAAGGATGGGAGCACTTTCCGCTGCTATCGTTTCCGGCCTGCTGTTTGCCGGCTTGCTTGCGACCGGCTTTTTAATGCTCACCTTATCTGCCATGTGGCTCCAGACTGTTACACCAGCCATATTATTGATTCTGGGACACATACTACTTTCAAGTAAGCATCATTTTGCCACTGAAGAAGCACAAGGCAAAATCTCAGCCGACTCAGCTGAAAGCAATCGCATGTTAGGCCTATCCTTCCAAAGTCAGGGTATGCTGGATATGGCTTTTGATAAATTCCGCAAATGCCCTCCGACAGATGATGTGAAACAATGCCTATACAATCTGGCTCTTGATTTCGAGCGAAAGCGTCAATTCAATAAAGCCTCCTCGGTTTATGAATACATCAGCGAAGCAGATCCAAACTACAAAGATATTGCTACTCGCAAAGACCGCATGAGAGATGCGGGTGAAACCATGATCTTTGGTGGCTCTACCATGGGTGGCCCTATGGCAACACTGTTGATTTCAGGTGGCGAAAAACCAACACTGGGCCGCTACGAAATCATCAAAGAACTGGGTAAAGGCGCCATGGGTGTTGTTTATCTGGGTAAAGACCCGAAAATCAATCGAGAAGTTGCAATCAAAACCATGGCCCTTTCTCAAGAGTTCGAAGAAGATGAGCTTGAAGACGTTAAAGAGCGATTCTTCCGCGAGGCAGAAACAGCAGGTATGCTTAATCACCCGAACATCGTAACTATGTTTGATGCGGGTGAAGAACATGATCTTGCATACATTGCCATGGAATTTCTTGACGGTGTCGACTTATCACCTTACACCAAAAAAGGAAAACTCCTGCCGCCTCAGGCGGTTCTGAAAATATGCGGGAAAGTTGCTGAAGCATTACATTATGCAAATTCCAATAAAGTTGTTCACCGGGACATCAAGCCAGCTAACATCATGTTGCTGAAAGACAAAACCATCAAAGTGACAGACTTTGGTATTGCCAGACTTACCGCTTCAAGCAAAACAAAAACCGGTGTAGTATTGGGCACACCTTCGTACATGTCTCCTGAACAGTTATCAGGCAAACATGTTGATGGCCGATCCGATTTATTTTCTCTAGGCGTAATGATGTATGAGATGTTGTGTGGAACTCGTCCGTTTAATGGCGATTCCATGGCAACTCTCATGTTCCAGATTGCCAACGAGCCACATCCGGACATACGCGAATATTGTGATGTTCCGGAAAGTGTGGCTAAATTGATCGATAAGATGTTAGCTAAAGATTTAAACAGTCGCGTTGCCAATGGTGCTGAAGTAGTAAAGGGAATCATTATGTGTCTGAAGGATTATCAGGCAGCCCAGAAAGCGGGAGGGAAATAGAATGAGTGCTGCTATTGAAATGTACGCCTTAACCGATGTTGGCATGAAACGTGACCACAATGAAGATGCAGTTGGTATCACACCAGAAATGGGTGTTGCTGTACTGGCAGATGGAATGGGTGGGCACAATGCCGGTGAAGTTGCCAGCGCCATGGCGGTGGATATCATTTCCAGATATTTGAAAGACCGCTTAAAAGATCTTCCTGAAGCCAAAATGGATGAAAACACGGGCTTTAATGGTGAATCTATTTTAGCCGAAGAAGTGATCGACATTGCAAACAGTGCCATATTTGAGACAGCCAACAAAAATCAGGAATGTGCCGGCATGGGAACAACGGTGGTCACTGCCATATTCTACCAGGAGTACATTACCGCTATTCACGTTGGTGATTCCAGAATGTACCGTCTGCGTGACGAAACTTTGACCCATGTCACGCAAGATCATTCCCTGATCCAGGAGCAGGTTCGAAGAGGCTTGCTGACTGAAGAAGATGCGAGAAACTCTTCCATTAAGAATCTTGTTACCAAAGCCCTGGGAATTGAAGCCAGAGTTGAACCTGATGTGGTTGAAGATATTTTCCAGCCAGGTGATTATTATATGATCTGTTCAGATGGACTCACAGACGTGGTTCCTGATGAAGCAATACGTCAGACAATAATTGAAAAGGCCAGCGATTTAAAACAAACTTGCGAAGCCTTAATTCAGCTAGCAAACGATGCGGGCGGACCGGATAATATTTCCATTATCATGATATATACAAAGAAAAAATTTAATCGCAAGAAGGGTTTTTTCGCCAGATTATTTGGGCAATAAACATAATGAATTGGCAATTAATTCGGAGGGATCTCCATGAGTTATAAACTTGTATTAAAACACAATGATGCAGTTGTATCTGAAATACCACTGCAAAAGGAGCAAACTGTGATTGGCCGGAAAACGGACAGTGATGTCGTTGTCGACAATCCGGTTGTTAGTGGTAAACATGCCCGAATCATAAAAATTGGTACGAAAATTATTTTTGAAGACCTCAAAAGTACCAATGGTACGATCGTTAATGGTCAGACTGCCACCAAATTACTCCTGAAACATGGAGACTGCATTCAAATTGGTGAGCATTCGATTACACTGATCGACCCTGATGGGCCTGAGATACCGACCAAAGAAGAGGTTCATGAACAAGAATCTGAAAAGACCATGATCATCTCTCCTAAGGCGCGTGCGGAAATGATGGCTAAAGCTGGTGTAGGTGCCAATTCAGCCTCTTCCAATGAGATGCCACTCGGTGCTATTCAGGTTATCGCCGGACCCGAAGCAGGCAAGGCTATGGACCTTACTGCATCACTGACAAGTATCGGCAAAGGTGATAACTGTCGCATTAAAGTGAATGGATTTCTGATCGGTAAACAGGCAGCTGCAATCACCCGGCGTCCCAATGGTTATCATTTTGCTTACATTGAAGGCATGTCAAAGCCAAAACTCAATGGCGAGACTGTCGACAGTCAACCGCAAACCTTAAAAGATGGCGATATCATCGAATTGGGTGATATGAAGATGGAGTTCTTTATAAAAGAAGGCTGATCGGTTTACGTCTTAGCATGAACTGAAAACAATCGCTCATATTCATCCAAAGCAAACCGGTCAGTCATGCTGGCGATATAGTCAGCAATGACCCGGGCCTTTTTATCCGGCATCCCTTTGGACTGAGCTTCAACTCTTTCTCGTGGTCCATCGGGCAACATTTCAGGTCGTTCAAAGTATGCCAGAAAAATATCCTTAATAACCCGCTCTGCCTTGGATGCCATCCGAACCACGCGATAGTGATGATACATATTTCGATATAAATATTTTTTCAACTCACCATTCATATGCCTTAGCGGTCGCGAAAATGCGATCAGAGGTTTTGGTGAGTTCCGGACATCGGCTAACGTGAGAATATTTCTGTTTTCAATTCGCTTGCAACTGGCTTCAATCACGTCATTGATCATATGATCAATCATTCTTCGTATCGTTTCTGATACAGCATGCCTCTCATCTAAATCCATATAAAGCGAATTCACTTCATCAAAATGCATACCAAACAATTGCGTCCTCTTCAGATCACTCAGCTTTAGCATGCCCGCACGAAATCCATCATCAATATCATGATTATTATACGCAATTTCGTCGGCCAGATTAGCAATCTGCGCCTCAAGCGTTGCCTGTTCAGCCAGACGATATTGATTCAAATCATCATTTTTGGGTAAATCATGCGGTGATTTATGCTTAACAATACCTTCCCTCGTCTCGTAGCTCAGGTTAAGGCCTGCAAATTGAAAGTATTTATCTTCTAGCTTTTCGACAATTCTTAATGACTGACGATTATGTTCAAAGCCACCATACGGCTTCATAACATCATTCAAGGCATCCTGTCCTGAATGCCCAAAAGGCGTATGCCCCAGATCATGTGCCAGCGCTACAGCCTCGGCTAAATCCTCATGCAAGCACATCGCCCTGCAAATTGAACGTGCAATTTGCGCCACTTCAATGGAATGTGTCAATCGTGTTCGATAATAATCACCCTCATGATTTACAAACACCTGAGTTTTGTATTCCAGCCGACGAAAAGCCGTAGAGTGAACAATTCTGTCTCTGTCCCGCTGGTAAATATTTCTCGACTTCGATTCCGTTTCATCATGTTCTTTTCCATATGAAAGAATCGACTTACAAGCATAAGAGGCGAGATTATCCTCGTAGTGGCTCTGTTTAATAATCATTTAATTGAAGCGGCTTTGTGCATCATTTCAAGGGCTTCGTTCACTGCATCCAATGGATTCTTTGCCCCAAGAATCGGACGACCAACCACCAGAAAATCTGCTCCCGATGTAATGGCTGTTGTCGGGTCTGCAATTCTTTTCTGATCCTGAACATCTTGCTCACCCCAACGAATTCCAGGGGTTACAGTAATAAAATCATGACCACAGGCATGTTTAACTGCCTTTGCCTCCTGCACACTGCAAACCACACCATCCAAACCACATTCTTTGGATAACAAAGCGCGAGTCACTACCAGCTCTTCAGCCAGATCCTCAGGTAAAGCTTCGCTGGTGAGCACCGTAACTGCAATCAACTTCATATCCGGAAACATTGAAGCAGCATCCGCTGCCCGCTTCAGCATATCCGGTCCTCCGGCAGCGTGGACATTAAGCATTTGAACCCCTAAACCACCGGCGCTCTGCACAGCCTGCGCAACCGTATTCGGGATATCATGAAATTTCAGATCGAGAAAAATCTTATTTTGCTCGCTTAGTTTTTTTATCAAAACCGGACCTTCAGCAACAAACAAACGCAGTCCAACCTTAAACCAGCCCACATGTGAAGAGAGATTTTGACTGACATCCAATGCCAGTTGCGCATTTTCAACATCCAAAGCTATCATAAGTCGGTTTTTCATATATTTTCCTGAACTGCCATTTTTCTTACACTGAGATATTATGAAGATTCTCGAACAAACGACATGGTACCCCACTCATGGCATTGTGGGCATTGCCAGCGCATATCCACCACTTTTACACCACAGTGGCCACAAGTATATCGCTTCATCGCCAGACGCCATGGTTTAGCCGCTGACTTTATAGACTGATCCTCGCTTATCCCTACAGCGGCCAAACGCAGTAAGGAGCGGAGATTTTCTGTCGAATAATTTAACACATCATTTTTCAGATGTTTTGCTGCATCCGCGCCATGTGCAACTGCAACATGTTCAATCATCGTCAAAGCCAATTCTTCATCATGATGATTATTCCAGATCCCGACCAAAACATCCTGGCAATTAAATTGATCGTTGATCAGTACTGGCACAAAAACCGCACAGAATTCTCCGATTCTTTCAGCTATTTCCTTGCCGAATGTTTGAACAGTCTCTTTGTCCTGATCCAACACCGCGATTCTAAGTAAAATATCATAGGCATGAATACATGTCCGATTCACATTCAGAGCTTCTCCGGCCAACTTTTTTGCCTGCTCCAAATCAGAGCTATTCAGTGCAAGCTCAGCCGTTTCAGCGATAAGATAGGATCGATGCAGGCATTCATCATCACTCTGGATTCGTTCAATTCTGGAGAGTAAAGCTTCTGCTTCCAACCACTCATGACTTATTTCGCGTATACGCAATGCCGCTTTCAGTGCAGGAATATGAGCTGAATCAACATCAAGAACCTTTTGATAATGCTTTAATGCCCTGTCTAACAGACCTCCGGTTTGAAAGTCCTTGGCCAAAGCATATTGAGCTTGAATATAAACTTTTTCAGAAGCATCCGGACGAGCCAGTATATTTTGATGAATACGCACGGCTCTGCCTATCTCGCCGTTCTTACGAAACATTTCGCCCAGCGACATATACACATCAACAGCTTCCGAATTAAGCCGGGCGACTTTCACCATTTCCTGCAAAGCTCGATCGGGCTCTTCAGAGAGCAGGAAATTAATACCGCGAAGCAACGGATACACGCGGCGATCTTCCGAAACATCTGACTCTTCCTGCGCCCGGAACTGTAGCCAGTAGAATACCACCAGCACCAGCAACAGGAATCCGATCAGGATAAGTAATAAGGTATTCATATATAGGGTGGCGAGAGCTTTATAAAAGCATCAAACATCATCTTGCAGGGGGATATTTCGCAGGTTCTCAACTTCCCTCGATAATCGATCATTTTCAACACGCAAATAAGCAATTTCACGTTTATGTTTACGTCTGGAAAAACTCAAGGCCATTAACCCGCCTAAAAATCCGACAAAAAAGGCCACGAACATAGGCATATACAAGGGTAACTCACGACTCGAAAACCCCAGAAAAAACAACCGAACCTTTGATTCATTGGCCAGAGCAAAGGTCAATGAAAAAGAGGTTAGCAAAAAAAGGGCGATGAGATTAATCCAATTAATCATCCCGGGATGACTCATACGTAACAAACGCGCTTTATAGCTACCCGCCATGGCGCACCAGCCAGATCGTATTAGCAGTTACCATCCACTTTTTCCCGTAATTCCTTACCTGGTTTAAAGTGTGGTACTACTTTAGCCGGAACCTGGACAGCCTCACCAGTTTTTGGATTACGACCAACGCGAGCTTCGCGTTTTTTAGTGGTAAAACTTCCAAAGCCACGAAGCTCCACACGTTCTCCTTCTGACAAAGCCAGGCTGATGGCATGAAAGAATTCATTAATCACATACTCTGCCTCTTTCGATGTCATATGCTTGTGGTTAGCAACCACTTTTTCAACCAGTTCAGATTTTGTCATGGAACCTCCTTTTGCAGTTGGTCTGTTAACCAAACTGCCCCACCCTATTTCTTCCCGAAGAATTTCTTCTGTAATTCAATAGCCAATGCCGAAGGAGCCTCTTCTTGCTTCAGTTGCGATGCATACTGTTTTACTGCATTACGCTCTTCATCATGTTGCAATTGTTTGACCGACAACTCCACCTGTCGACGTTTTTTGTTGGCATTAATCACTTTTGCTTCAATTTCATCGCCAACCTTAGGTTCATCCTGTTCTCTCGGCAGCTCTCTTTTTGCCAGACGGGCTTCCACACCTTCAGCAACTTCAACCATTAATGCACCGGACTGGACAGAAACCACCTTTCCTTTAACAGATGCGCCCAACCGGACCCCTTCCAGGAAAACATCGAACGGATCGTTTTCCAGTTGTTTGATACCAAGAGACACTCGTTGTTTGGCTATATCCACACCAAGCACAAGACATTCCACTTCCTGATTCTTCTCAAAATGCTTAATAGCCTCATCGCCGGACTCGCTCCATGAGATATTACCGATATGAACCAAACCATCCAGCTCGTCCGTCAACTGCACAAAGAAGCCGAATTCAGTCATGTTCTTGATTTCACCCTTGATTTTTGAACCAACAGGGTGCTCAGAAAGCCAGGACTCCCATGGATTGTCGATAACGTCTTTCAAGCTCAGACGAATGCGGCGCTCCCCCTCGGACATCTCCAATACGGTCACGTCCACCACATCTCCTTCCGTAAGCACTTCTGCGGGCCGAATATCATGACGAGTCCAACTCATTTCAGAGCGATGAATCAAGCCCTCCACGCCGGGTTCCAACTCAATCACAGCACCAAAATCAAGAATTTTTCTCACTGTACCTGTCACGCGCATACCAGCTTCATACGTAGCTGCCACATTACCCCATGGGTCTTCCTGCAAGGCTTTCATGGAAATCGAAACCTTGCCCTTTTCTTCATTCAGCTTAATCACCTGAGCATGAACGACCTGCCCCACATGTAACATTTCAGAAGGATGTTCTATCCGTCTCCAGGCCACGTCAGAGACGTGCAGCAGTGCGTCAACGCCACCCAAATCAATAAATGCGCCAAAATCAGAAAGACGCTTAACTTTACCTGTAACCTTCTGGTTCACCTTTGTTTTCTCAAAAAAAGCGTGGCGCAATTCCTGCAGGTTCACCAACAATGGCTTCTTGCGTGATACCACAATGTTATTTTGTCTGCGATTACTCTCCAGCACAACAACGTCAAACGGCTCACTAGCCAATAACTCATAACTCACATGCGAAGAAACATCTGCTTCGGAGCGAGGCATAAATGCACCCAAACCGTTCAGGTCAACTTTATAACCACCTTTGACTTCGCCAGTTACTGTCGCCTGAAGTATCAGCTCTGACGCCTGGGCTTCTTCAATATCCTGCCAAAGCTGAAGGCGACGACCTTCAAGAACAGACAAGCGAATCTGACCATCGGTTGAAACCACAAGTGCTTCAACTTCATCGCCGATTGAAGGTAAATCCTGATGAGCTGTCTTGAATTCCAGCGTTGGAATAAGGCATTCATTCTTTGTACCCACATCCACAACAACATCCTGTTCGCCTACAGCAACAACAACACAGCGAACGGATTCGCCTTTTTTCATTTGCGATTGATTGGCTAAAGAAGCCTCAAACATTTCCGCAAAATTTTCTTCTGCAGCAGCAGCTTCATTCACATGTTCCATGGTCATAGTTTCACCTGTTTAGTTTATATAAAGAGTATTTTAAAATTATTTGAAGGCGTACCCTATTCGGGTCACTTCATACTGCCAAGCATCCATCAGCACCAAAGTAAAAAAAACTGTTTTTATTCTGTTAAGTGGGCCTGATCAACTGCCGTCGATGTAGAATCGCCAGCAACCTGTCCACGACCTGATCAACGTTAAGCACAGTTGAATCCACGACCAGAGCATCATCAGCTGCCAGCAATGGCGCGCAACTTCGCTCTGCATCCCGCTTATCCCGCTGCTCCAGATCAAACTGCACCTGCGCCATGGAATCCTTATCACGCACATCCATTTTATCCTTATTGCTCAACTGCGCCCAACGCCGTCGCGCCCGCTCCCGCACTGAAGCTGTCAGAAAAAACTTAGCCTGCGCATCCGGTAACACCACCGTACCAATATCGCGCCCATCCATGATAGCGCCCTGACTTGCAACATTGCGCTGAACATCGAGTAAAGCAGAGCGAACGGCAGGCAAACTTGCCACCTGAGATGCCATTGCACCAACTTCTTCGGAGCGTAATTCGCTGGTGCAAAGCTGGCCTTCATAATGAATACCATCAACACACCACTGCATATCTGACATCAGACCGGGCAAAGCGGCTATTACCGCCGGCTCATCACTCAACAGAACATGTTCCCTGCTTGCCCGCCAACCGACAAAACGATACAGGAGACCAGTATCCAGAACAGGGAGCCCGAGCTCTTCACCCAGGCGTTTGGCAATCGTTCCTTTGCCGGAGCCGGATGGTCCGTCAATAGCAATTTTCAGTTGAGAAATTGGTTGCCAGTCAAGCATCAGCTTTCCAGCCAGGCCACATTCATACCAATACCTTGTGCCAATTCGACAAAATCAGGAAACGAGGTGGCAATAGCGGCCGCATTGCGAATCTCTATCGGCTGTTCAGCACATTGCGCTGCCACAGCCATCGCCATGGCAATGCGATGATCACCCCGGGCATCTATCACGCAACCGCCCTTCAGTCTTCCACCAGTAATTTTTGCTCCGTCAGCAGACTCTTCAATACTGGCACCAGCACTTCTCAACGCCTCAGACATCACAGCGATTCGATCGGATTCCTTAACCCGCAGCTCTTCAGCTTCAGTCAATACGAAATCACCACATGAAAGTGCGGCAGCAGCAAACAACACCGGAAACTCATCAATCGCATCAGGCACATCTGCCGGATTCACATGGGTACCACTGAGTGGGCGATATGCAATCTCGACATCCGCTACAGGCTCCTGCCCCACATGCCTCTGGCTCTGTTTTTGGATGCCTGCCTGCATCTGTTCCAGAATGCGGAATCCTCCATCGCGTCGAACATTCATGCCGATGTTCTTCATACTAATCTTTGACCCTTTCACCAAAGAAGCTGCTACAGCAAAAAACATCGCCGACGACGGATCAGCCGGGATATGAACCGTCTTCTCTGGTGCAGTCAGTATTCCGGCAGGTTTCAGATGAATCACACCATCCGCATCCACTTCTACTTCCTGACCGAATAACGGCATCATTCGTTCGGTATGGTCACGGGTCGGACGTGGCTCCTGTACAGTTGTCTCACCTTTTGCAAACAATCCGGCCAGCAACACACACGATTTAATCTGAGCACTGGCAACAGCTGAGACATGCGCAATTCCCTGCAAATCTCCACCCTTCACCGTCAGTGGCAGGCAATCTCCCTCTTGTTCGCCCGCAATCGTTGCTCCCATGCGAAGCATCGGATCAACCACACGTTTCATCGGTCGATTCTTCAGCGATTCATCACCCGTTAAGGTACTGGAAAAGGACTGACCAGCCAGAATACCCAGCATCAATCTTGCGCATGTTCCGGAATTACCTGCATCGAGCATCTGCTCAGGCTGTGTTAAACCATACAATCCCACGCCTTCAATCTGCAAGGCCGTTTTTTCGGCATTCTTCCACAGAACTTTTGCTCCCATCTGCTCAAACATGGCTACCGTTGCCAGATTATCTTCACCGGGCAAAAAACCTTCAATATGGGTTATTCCATCGGCAAGCGAAGCCAGCATCACCGAGCGATGCGACATCGATTTATCACCCGGAATCGTCAATTCACCTGATAACGGCCCTTGTGCAGGTCCGGCAATGAGTGTTCCACCAATATCCACAATATATCCTTATTTGTAACTATTCATCTTACCCGTCTTTTGGCTGCATATTGCTGCATATTGCTGCATATTGCTGCATATTGCTGCATATTGCTGCATATTGCTGCATATTGCTCACATGCAGGAAATATACTGCACGCTTTTTCCTTGCCTGTGAATAAATTACGAGCAATCTGAATAGTTACCCTTGTTTTACATTTGACTCGATTTAACCCACGCATCTCTGCGGGTTTTAGCATCTGAAAATATCTTCAGCAGAGCTTCTCCATCACCCGTTTCAAGGGAATGACGGATTTCCTGAAGCGCCCCCTGGTAAGCATCCATTTTATTAAGAACAGCTTCCCGGTTATTCAATGCAATATCACGCCACATTTCCGGCGATGATGATGCAATGCGGGTAAAATCTCGAAATCCACCGGCGGCAAAATCAAACGGATCATATGCCCCTTTCTGCTTTTCGGCTTCCCGACTGATAGCATAGACCAAAGCATAAGCCGCCACATGCGGCAAATGGCTGACACCGGCCAAAAATGCATCATGTTGACTGGCATCCATTTTCAGCACCCGGCTTCCCGCCACTTGCCAGATATGCTCTACCACATCCAATGCTTGAGGGTCAGTGTGTTCTTCCGGTGTTAATATACACAAGCGGTTCTCAAACAGGCTTTCAAATGATGCATCAACCCCGGACTGCTCCGTACCTGCCAGCGGATGAGCAGGAACAAAGCGTTGAAAACCAGCCAACTGTTGCCGCGCCACCTGAATAGCTGATTGTTTAGTGCTTCCCGCATCAAATACAATCTGCTCAGAAAGAACCGTTTTCATGGCCGAGAATACGCCGGCATACGCTCCCATCGGCACCGCCACACATACCAGATCGGCCTCTTTCACAGCCTCTTCAATGTGCTGCGTCCAACTGTCAACCACACCCAGTTCCAAAGCACGTTTCAGATTAGCTTCACCTCGACCGACACCAATAACCCTGCCAATAGATCCCTTAGCCCGTAGCACTCTGGCCAGCGAACCGCCAATCAGTCCGACACCAATCACCGCCAGCGTCATTTCAGACAGTTTTTTCACGCTGCAACTGCCACCAGAAACGCATCCAGCGTCTTGAGGAACACTTCATTTTCCGAATCCAGCCCGACACTGATCCGCAGCACATCCGGCATCCCATATGGAGCCAGTGGACGGGGGATCACGCCTCTGCTCTCTAGCCACTCGGTAAGCTCTTTGGCTGCTTCGTGTTTCAGCAAGACAAAATTCCCGCAACTGACACCACCCAAAACTCCCCGCTGCTGCAAAGCCTTTTCAAGCACCGCTCGTTGTTCATTCATCAGCTGCACGTGCTGCATCACCCAACTTTGATCGTCCAGAGCCGCCAATGCAGCCTCCTGAGCCAGCAGATTCACATTAAATGGCTCACGAAAACGGTTTACCAGCGATGCAATCTCCGGTGCCATCACGGCATATCCCAAACGCAGACCAGCCAAACCATAGGCCTTGGAGAAAGTACGCGAAATAATCAGTCCCGGATGCTGTAAAACATGCACCGTATCTCCCAGAATATCTGAAACAAATTCATAATAAGCCTCATCGAGCAGCACAATCACCTGACGTGGTAACTGATCGAGAAAGGCCTGCAATGAAGCCGTATCATGCATAGTTCCGGTTGGATTGTTCGGATTGGCGATACACACCAGCTTTGTACACTCATTCACAGCCGCTGCCATAGCCTGCAAATCGTGTGTCAGTCCATCAGCCTCAGCTACCGCCACCGGATTGGCTCCCGCCGCCTGAGCTGCCAATGCATAGACAATAAAGCCACGCTGACTGAATACAACATCATCACCCGCCCCGGCAAAGGTGCGAATGATCAACTCAAGCACTTCATTTGAGCCATTACCCAGCACCAGCGTGTTTTCATTCACCTGATGAAATGTTGCCAGCGCTTTTCTAAGTTTACTGCAATTGCCATCCGGATAACGGTGAGCCTGCGTCGCGGCTTTTTGCATCGCAGCCACCGCTTTTGGCGGAACGCCATAAGGATTTTCATTCGAAGCAAGTTTAACCGCTGTACTGATGCCTTTCTCGCGCAACAATTGTTCAATGGGTTTACCCGGAATATAGGGGTGTAAACGGGCCGATTGAACGACCGCCTGAGCCTGCCAGTCAATTTTATCTGAAAGATTTGAACAATCCGTCACAGTGATGCCTCGATGAACAATGATTTATAATTTTTTGGATACAGGATAGGAACCGAGAATTTTAACTGTCGCACCAAACTTCTCTAATTCAGACAGTGCTTCGGCCACATGACTTTCATCCCGATGGCCAAGAATATCAATAAAAAACAAGTATTCCCAAAGCTTCTTCTTGGAAGGACGGGACTCAATACGGGTTAATCCGATCTGACGCTCGGCAAAAGCAGCAAGCAAGCGATTCAGTGCCCCCGGCTCATCTTTGACCAACAGCACCAGAGCTGTTTTATCCTCGCCAGAAGCTGGCGAATCGTGTTTGCCAATAACATAAAAGCGTGTCGTATTCTGGTGATGGTCTTCGATATTTCGCAGCATTAATGGAATATCGACATGATCTACAATGGTGTAGGGACCAATGGCAGCCGCGTGTTGCCAGTCGAGCGTACCGATTTGCTCATCTTTTGCCTGCTTGATCATTTCAGCGGCATGCACGGTGGAAGTAGCTTCCAGCAATGTGGCGTCCGGTAAATTATTTTGCAGCCAATTCCGGCATTGCCCCAAGGGTTGCGGATGTGACACCACCAAACGAATATCATTCAATGCATTGGCATAACTGAATAAATGATGCTGGATCGACAATTGCACTTCCGCACAAATCTGAATATCCCGATCCATCTCAGCCAGCAAATCCAGCGCCGGTGCCACAGCACCTTCATAGGCATTTTCAACCGGTACCACGGCATAAGTCGCCCGACCGGACTCCACAGCATCAAAAACCTGTTCAAAATTCTTGCATGGCAGGTATTGCGCCGTTGCACCGAACTGGCGAGTTGCCGCTGTATGTGAAAATGTTCCTTCAGGGCCCAGATAAGCAATCATCATCGGATGTTCCAGAGCCAGACAGGCACCGATAATCTCTCTGTAAATACCATGAATAGCTGCATCAGGAATTTTAGACATATGCGAACGTTGCGCTTCTGCTGTATTACGCACGAGTAATCTTCGAATGATTTTTGCTTCTCTGCTCGGCACATAAAAAGGTGAATCGCCGTTGGAAATTTTACGCTCACCTACTGTCGAGGCCAGCGCAGCCCGGCGATGAATCAGAGCCAATATTTCATCATCCACTGCATCAATAGCCTCGCGCAAGGCATCCAGGTCCATTTGACCAAACGGGTTTTCCGGGTGATTCATCATGCTGGCGAGCCTATCAGCAGGCAAAGGGCTAATCCATATTCAGCTAACCCGAAAAGTTCAGGTGTAAAATAACATTGGAATAAGTTTGAGCTTAAGCAAATTGCTTGGTATTGTCCTTGTCGTAGAAAGACTATTGAAATCATTAATAAAAAAGCCCGGCAGGTATGCCTGCCGGGCGGATACAGAGTCTTTCGACTCTTTATTGTAGTAACGGTTCTCACCCCGGATAGCTACAAAGAAGCGAAAATATGGAGGGGAAGATGATGACCGTCAAGCCTGAAAACATTAACAAAGAAAACCCCATTACATTTGGCCTTGATATTGGCATAGCCTCGGTGGGCTGGGCAGTCCTTGGTGAAAACAGGATCATTGATCTGGGCGTGCGCTGTTTTGATAAGGCGGAAACAGCCAAAGAAGGCGAATCTCTCAACCTCTCCCGTCGCATGGCAAGACTGATGCGCCGCCGCTTGCGACGAAGGGCTTGGCGGCTGACCAAGCTGGTCAATCTACTGAAGCGTGAAGGCTTGATTGAAGATGTGAATGTACTCAAGCAGCAACCCTTCAAAGGATTTCAGACACCGAATCTCTGGCAGCTAAGGGTTAACGGATTGGATCGAAAGCTGGGCAATGAAGAATGGGCACGGGTTATTTATCACCTGTGCAAACATCGTGGTTTTCACTGGATCAGCAAGGCCGAAGCCAAAGCAGCAGATAGTGATAAGGAGGGTGGCAAGGTCAAACAGGGATTGGCTGGCACGAAGCGGCTGATGCAAGAGAAAAGCTACCGCACTGCTGCTGAGATGGTATTGGCTGAATTTCCTGATGCACAGCGTAATAAGCAGGGTGAATATAGTAAAGCGCTTTCCCGTGAACTGCTTTGCGAAGAGATGAAAGAGTTGTTCAAGCAACAGCGCGCATTCGGTAATGCCCATGCAGACGAAAAGCTGGAAGCAGCCATTCTCGGAAATAGCGATAAAAAGAGCGGTCTGTTCTGGGCGCAGAAGCCATCGCTCTCCGGTGAAGCTCTACTCAAAATGCTCGGCAAATGCACCTTTGAAAAAAATGAATACCGAGCAGCCAAAGCCAGTTTTACAGTCGAGCGCCATGTGCTGCTAACGCGCATCAATAACCTGCGCATTGTCGAGGATGGAAAGATTCGCGGTCTGACTGCCGATGAGCAGCGCATCGCGCTTTGGCAACCGTACCAACAAGCCGGAGATTTCAAATATAAACAGCTTGGCAGCGCCTTGGTTAAAGCCGGATACCTTGTCAAAGACGGATATAAATTCGCAGGTCTCGCCTATCCCAGTGAAGTCCAGAAAGCTGAAAAAGCCAAAGACCCTGAAGATACGGTACTGGTAAAACTCCCTGCATGGCAGATGCTCAAGAAAACATTGAAAGATGCCGGATTGGAGAGTGATTGGCAGGAGATGGCAGACCACGCGCTCAATGGTAAGCCTGATCTTCTTGATCAGATCGGTTGGGTGCTTTCTGTGTACAAAGAGGAGGATGAGGTCGAACGCGAGCTGGGCAAACTTCAGCTTTCAACACAAGTTGTCGAAGCACTGCAAACCGTTCGATTCGATAAGTTTAGCAACCTTTCACTCGCAGCTCTTCGCAAAATCATCCCCCACATGGAAAACGGCATGCGCTACGACGAGGCATGTGTGGAAGCGGGCTACCACCACAGTCTGCCGGATTTGGAAGATGATAAAGCGAAGGAAAAATATCTCCCCTCCTTCTATGCCGGACGTGATAAAGAAGGTCGCCTGATATTCAACGAGGAGATGGATATTCCACGGAACCCCGTGGTGCTGCGCGCTTTGAATCAAACAAGAAAGGTGGTCAATGCGTTGATCCACAAGTTCGGCTCGCCGCACTCTGTTCATATCGAAATGGCTCGGGATTTATCGAAGCCGTTTGATGAGCGGAGAAAGATTGAGCGTGATCAACTTGAATATCGCTCTCGAAACGAATCTGATAGAGCAACCTTTGCTGGTCACTTTAATATCATGGGACGCCCCAAAGGCCGAGACTTTGAGAAGTGGCAACTCTATCGGGAACAACAAGGCAAATGCGCTTATTCGCTCGATCCGATTGATCTGAATCGCCTGCTTGAGAAAGGCTATGTCGAAGTTGACCACGCCCTCCCCTACTCGCGCAGCTTTGACGATAGCAAGAACAATCGTGTGCTGGTGCTGACACGCGAAAACCGCAATAAAGGCAATCAAACCCCATATGAATATCTTGATGGCAAGGGCAATAGTGACCGATGGTTGCAGTTCGAGAGTTTTGTTAAAACAAACAAAGCATACAGGCAGGCCAAACAAAATCGCTTGTTGAAAAAGGATTTTGGCGAGAAAGAGACGCGCGATTTCCGAGAGCGAAATCTGAACGACACCCGCTATATCTGCCGCTTCTTCAAGAACTATGTGGAGCAATATCTGCAACTGCATGAAGAGAGTGATGCCAAACGGTGTGTGGTGGTCAGTGGTCAGCTCACCACGCTGCTTCGCGTCCGCTGGGGCTTGCTCAAAGTACGAGGTGATAGTGACCGTCATCATGCGCTGGATGCAGCAGTGGTTGCGGCATGTAGTCATGGCATGGTTAAGCGCATGTCAGATTATGCTCAACGAAAGGAGCTTGGACAGGTTCGTGATCGTATCGAAAAGGTCGATACCAAAACCGGAGAAATTCTTGATCATTTTCCAAGCCCATGGCCGCACTTCCGCGATGAGCTTTTATCAAGATTGAACCTTGATGATCCAGCCGCACTGCACGCAGCAGTGGAAAGACTGGAAACCTATCCTCCCGAAGCACTGGAAAGTATTAAACCGCTCTTTGTCTCCCGTGCTCCGCAACGGCGTAATAGTGGGGCGGCGCATAAAGAGACTATCTACGCACAGCCCGAAGCACTGAAGGAGAAGGGAAGCGTTACACAAAAAGTGGCTGTGACCAATCTGAAGCCTGCCGATGTGGATAAGCTGGTTGATCCTGAACGCAACGTGAAACTTTATAGCTATCTGCGCAAATGGTTGGAAGGCAAAGAAGAACGGGAGAAGCAGGCCAAAGCCATTGAGGCAAGTGCAGGAAGAGGAAAAGAGAGGCGCGAGCTAACAGCGGAAGAGAAGTCAGAAATTGAGAAGCTACGCGCCCTGCCACGCAAGCCGGATAAGCAGGGGAACCCCACCGGCCCGATTGTTCGCACTGTCACAATGGTGATTGGTAAGCTCTCCGGTATTCCGGTACGTGGCGGCATTGCCAAGAATGACTCCATGCTTCGCGTGGATCTGTTCCGTCATAAAACCAACGGTAAATTTCATCTGGTTCCTGTCTATGTTCATCATACCGTTTCGAAATTACTGCCTAATCGGGCAATAGTGCAATCAAAGGATGAAGAGGAGTGGACAGAGATGGATGATAATTTCGAGTTTCTCTATTCGCTTCATCCCAATGATTTGGTGCAGATCAGTCAAAAGAAGAAAGAATCAATAATGGGATATTACTCAGGCTGTGATCGAGCAACAGGGAATTTAGCTGTTTGGTCACATGATCGTAACCAGCAGGTTGGTAAAGATGGTTTAATTCGAGGCATTGGAATCAAGACAGCTCAGAATGTTGAGAAGTTTAATGTCGATGTTCTTGGCAATATTTATCCGGCACTGCCAGAGACTCGGCGTGAGCTGGCGTAGCGTTGTCATCTCGCGCCCTGCACGGTTGCAGCGCGACAAGTTTTCGCTGCTGATTGAGCAGGAGCAATCGGCGCGGGTTCCTTTCGAGGATATTGCCATCATTGTACTCAATCATCGTGAGATCACCTTGACGCATCCGGTGCTCTCAGCCTGCGGCGAATATGGCATCAGCATGTTTGCCACAGGCGATACACATCATCCCAATGGGGTGTTTCCCCCTTATCTCCAGCACTCACGGGCAACACGGATGCTGCGCAAGCAACTTGCCGCTCCCAAGCCCTTGATCAAACAGACATGGGCAGCCATTATTCGGCAGAAGATTATCAATCAAGGCCTTTGCCTTGAACTGACCGCATCAGCAGGCGGCGAACAAATGGCATCGTTTGCCCTACAGGTTCGCTCCGGCGATTCAACCATGATGGAGAGTCAGGCAGCGGCATTCCACTTTGCCCGGCTCTTTGGTTGTAAATTCGGTCGCAGTCAGTTGACCTGGACAAATGCTGCGCTGAATTACGGTTATGCAATCTTACGTGGAGCCATTGCACGAGGGCTTGTTGCACACGGATTTTTCCCATCTATTGGACTTTTTCATTCCAGCGAACAAAACGCGTTCAATCTAGCCGACGACATCATTGAACCATTCCGCCCCGTAATTGATTTACACGTTGCCACTCATCGTAGCGAAGACACAGCTGACCTGCTGCCAATCGATAAGGTGGAACTGGTAGCATTGCTCAATGCCGATATACAGATGCCACGTGGTACCATGTCGGTGCTATCTGCTATCGAACAAAGCATTGAAAGTGTGGCAAGGGTTCTGGATCAAGGACATGATAAATTACTTGAGTTACCAACACTCATCGGATTAGATCAACACCAGCGCGAATGCTAGTGCCGACATTCCGCACCCTTAAAAGCATGTTTTTTATTTATGGAAATAGGTCGAAATAATACTATTAAAATGATGTTAAACTACTGATATATATGATA
>PFXG01000077.1 GCA_002791545.1 Zetaproteobacteria bacterium CG_4_9_14_3_um_filter_49_83 | reverse complement strand
AAAAATCTCCGCCTCGGATGCGCTTACCGCCATCTTTACTGGCGATGCAAACGCTGCAATCTCTTTGATTGCTCAGAGGGCTGAATAGTTACAAAACTGTGCTCTTAATAAATTCGAACAGTCAAATACCGACAAAAGAAAAGGGCCCTATAAATAAGGCCCTCCACATAAAACGTAACGCTTAATGTTTGGTAAGTCTCAGAACGGGATATCGTCATCCACAGGAATATCACCAAAATCAGGTGAATCGGCAAACGGGTCATTGTGCTGCTGATTGTTACTGTACTGATTGTTGCCGTAGTTGCTCGGCTCGTTACGCGAGTAACCACCACTCTGGCCACCGCCGCCCTGACCGCCGCCGCCCATACTTCCACCAGCCTGCCCACTGCCGCCGAGCATTTTCATTTCCGCCGCACGGATTTCGGTGGTGTATTGATCCTGACCATCTTTATTCTGCCATTTACGTGTTTCGATTTTACCCTCGATATACACGCGCGCGCCCTTCTTCAGATACTGGTTGGCAATTTCACCCAAACGCCCCCATAACACCACACGATGCCACTCGGTACGCTCCTGCTGTTCGCCACTGCGACTTTTAAACTTTTCTGTTGTCGCAATACGAAGATTACAGACACACGTACCATCTTGCGTAAATCGTGTTTCCGGATCCAGTCCAAGATTTCCGATTAGCATCACTTTATTCAACATCACTACACCTCATTTCACTGTATTCGGGGAAACTATAGCCCCTTGTTTTCTAAATCCAGCCCGATGTTACAAATACGCTTTCAGGTATTTTCCTGTCCATGAGCCAGCGCACTGCGCCACTGTTTCGGGTGTGCCGAAAACTATGACTTCGCCACCTTTATCACCACCCTCAGGGCCCATATCAACCAGCCAGTCGGCCGTTTTGATCACATCGAGATTGTGCTCAATGACAATCACCGTATTGCCTCGCTCAACCAGCGCATGCAAGACAACCAGCAATTTATTCACATCATCAAAATGCAAACCTGTCGTCGGCTCATCAAGAATATACAAGGTGTTGCCCGTCGCTTTACGAGCCAGTTCCTTGGATAATTTCACACGTTGTGCTTCACCGCCAGACAAGGTCGTCGCCGACTGCCCCAGACGAATATAACCAAGCCCGACTTCCTGCAAAGTTTGCAGTCTGTGTTTTAATGACGGAATCGCATCGAAAAATTCAACCGCATCATCCACCGTCAAGGCCAGCACTTCGGCAATATTCAAGCCTTTATAACGGACATCCAGCGTTTCCCGATTATAGCGAAGACCCTGACAGGATTCACAATTGACATACACATCCGGCAAAAAGTGCATTTCCACTTTGATGATACCGTCACCCTGACAGGCTTCACAACGACCACCTTTAACGTTGAATGAGAATCGTCCGGGTTTATAACCGCGCGCACGGGATTCCGGCACAGCCGAAAAAAGATCCCGAATCGGCGTAAATACGCCGGTGTAGGTGGCCGGATTCGAACGCGGTGTACGTCCAATCGGACTTTGGTCGATATCAATCACCTTATCGAGCGCATCTGCTCCCAGCATGGCATCAAATGTGCCAACCCTTTCAGTCTTCAGGCCCTTACTTTTGGCAAGTCCGCGATACAATGAATCCAGCGTCAGTGTTGATTTACCGGAACCGGATACTCCCGTGACGCAGCAAAACCGCGCCAGCGGAAATGCCGCATCGACATGCTTCAGGTTATGCTCCACAGCACCGCGAATTTCGAGCATAGGATGATCCTGCTCAACCGGGCGTCGCTTCGGCACAGCAATCGACTTGCGTCCGGAAAGATAATCTGCTGTCAGCGTATGCATTAAAAGCAAGTCCTGATAGGTGCCTTCACCAACCACTTCACCGCCGTGCTCACCGGCCGCCGGCCCCATATCTATCACCCAGTCGGCATGGCGAATGGCATCTTCATCATGCTCCACGACGATCACTGAATTCCCCATATCCCGCAAACGCTTCAACGTCTCCAGCAGACGATCATTGTCGCGCTGATGCAAACCGATGGATGGCTCATCCAGAATATACAACACACCGACCAGCGCCGAACCGATCTGCGTCGCCAGACGTATACGCTGCGACTCACCACCGGAGAGTGTGCCCGATGTACGATTCAGACTCAGATAATCCAACCCGACCTGAATCATAAATCCCAGCCTTGCCTCGATTTCCTCAAGAATTTTTTCGGCTATCGCCTGATGCTGCTTGGAAAGCTGCAAGCCCTGGAACCACACCAGCGCTTCACGCAGCGGCATCGCCGTGACTTCCGGCAACGATAGTTCACCAACACGCACATGCCGTGCCGTTTTATTCAGACGCGAACCCGCACAACCCGGGCAATCAATGCCATTAATATATTGTTCCAGCTCTTCACGCACCTCATCGGAAGCTGTTTCCCGATAACGTCGTTGCAGATTAGGAATAACGCCTTCAAAGGGACGTTCAACGACTCGCGACTGCGAGGAGGAATTGAAAACAAAAGTTACTTTCTTTTTTCCACTACCGTAAAGCAGCACTTGTTTAGCCGCATCCGGCAACGATTCAAATGCTTGCTGCATATCAATATTAAAATGACTGGCCACCGCTTCGATGGTTTTGACATACATAAAGGCATCGCGGTTTCCCCAAGGAGCAATCGCACCATCAGAGAGTGATTTGCGTGCATTCGGAACAATTAAATCCGGATCGAACACCGTTTGGGTGCCGATACCATCACAGGTCGTGCAGGCACCGACCGGCGAGTTAAATGAAAACAGACGCGGCTCAATGTCGGGAAAAGAGACGCCGCAATCAGCACAAGCGAAGCGTTCAGAAAACAGATGCTCTTCACCATCAAACAGTGCCAGAAGCATGCCATCGCCATAACGCAGTGCCGTTTCAACCGAATCGGCCAGACGGGTACGCACACCATCACGGATGACCAGCCGATCCACCACCAGCTCGATATCGTGCTTTTGATGCTTCTCCAGCGCAGGCACATCCTCAATCTGATAAACCTCGCCGTCCACACGAACGCGAACGAATCCATCCTGACCGGCTTTTTCGAGTTCCTTGCGAAACTCGCCTTTTTTCTTACGGGCTATCGGCGCTAACAACTGCAAGCGTGTATCTTCCGGCAAATGCTCCATTTGTTCGATAATGGCACTGGCCGGTTGTGATTCGATGGGGTTACCGCAACTATAGCAATACGGCTGTCCGATACGGGCAAACAAAAGGCGCAGATAATCATACACTTCGGTGATTGTGCCGACAGTTGACCTTGGATTACGGCTGGTGGTCTTCTGCTCAATCGAAATAGCCGGCGATAGGCCATCGATACTATCCACATCGGGCCTTTCCATCATGCCGAGAAACTGACGCGCATAGGCAGAAAGTGACTCCACATAACGCCGCTGCCCTTCTGCATACAAGGTATCAAAAGCCAGACTCGATTTGCCGGAGCCGGATACACCCGTGATGACAACCAGTTGGTTGCGCGGAATATCCAGACTTACATTTTTCAGATTATGAACGCGCGCACCTTTAACACTGATGCTTGATTGTTGCTGTTTTGCCATGACCACCCCGAAATCAAACGCGGCAGCTTAACCGCGATAATGCAGCCTTGCAAAAGATTACACGCCACAATTCCTGAACGAACAAGGGAATTGTCTTCCTTTCAGGCGCTCCACTGTTACTATGCGCAACAATTTTTTGCTGCCCGGAACAATCAGTGGCAAGCCTCGAGGATTTTATGACACGCAAACTTCGCAACATCGCCATTATTGCCCATGTGGACCATGGAAAAACCACACTGGTGGATGAATTGCTTAAACAATCCGGCACCTTTGATAATGAGCGGGAAGAAATGGATACCTGCATGATGGATTCTAATGCAATTGAAAGAGAGCGTGGCATTACGATTCTTGCCAAGAATACAGCCATCAATTATGGCGATACCCACATCAATATCGTAGATACCCCAGGCCATGCTGACTTCGGTGGTGAAGTGGAACGCATTCTGAACATGGTTGATGGTGTGTTACTGCTGGTGGATGCTGCTGAAGGTCCGATGCCGCAAACACGTTTTGTTACCTCGAAGGCTTTGGCTTTAGGCCTGCACCCGATTGTTGTGGTGAATAAAATTGACCGCGATGGCGCCGACCCTGATGCCTGCGTCGATAAAACCTTTGATCTTTTCGCAGCACTGGGTGCAACCGATGAGCAGCTTGAGTTCCCTGTCGTCTATGCATCGGCCAAAAATGGCTACGCCATGCTCGACCATACCCAAAGCAGCGATAACATGACCTGCCTGTTTGAAACTATTCTGGAGCATGTTTCTCCGCCAAGCGGCTCAGCTGATGCACCACTACAAATGCTCGCCACCACGCTGGACTGGGATGATTACATCGGACGTATTGTGATCGGCCGCCTTGCCAATGGGCGCATCAAAACCGGACAGGACGTCACCGTCATCCATGCCGACTCTTCAAAAGAGAATTTCAAAATCACCAAAATCCTTGGTTTTAAAGGCTTGCAACGTATTGAAATTAACGAAGCTGAAGCCGGTGACATTATTGCAGTAGCAGGTATTGAGCATATCAATATCGGAGAAACCATTGCTGACCGGGCTAACCCGCTAGCACTGCCGGTTATCCATGTGGATGAACCAACACTGAGCATGGAGCTGCACGTCAACAATTCACCACTATCCGGCACCGAAGGAAAATTCATCACCACCCGTCAGATTCGTGACCGTCTATTTCGCGAAATCAGAACCAACGTGGCCATGAAAGTGGAAGAAACTGATTCAGCCGACATTTATAAAATTTCTGGTCGCGGCGAACTGCATATTGGCATTCTGCTGGAAAATATGCGTCGGGAAGGCTTTGAAATGGCCGTTTCCCGTCCAACTGTCATTATCCGTGTAGAAGACGGCGTCAAAAAAGAGCCTTATGAACACCTGACCGTCGATGTGCAGTCTGAATATCAGGGTACTGTGATTGAGAAACTGGGCAAGCGCGGCGCTGAAATGAGACATATGGAAACCGCTCAGGACAACATGACCCGTGTTGAATTTATCTGCCCGACCCGTGGATTGATCGGTTACGCCTCAGAATTCCTTACCGACACACGCGGTACCGGTGTGATGAACCATGTTTTCCATGAATATGGTCCTTATGTCGGCACGCTGCCAGGAAGAAAGAATGGCGTTCTGGTTTCCATGGCGGATGGAGAAACCGTGGCATTTGCGCTTTGGAAATTACAGGAACGCGGCAAGATGTTTATGGGTGCAGGCGTCAAGGTGTATGAAGGCATGATCGTTGGCATTCATAGCCGTGATAACGATCTGGTCGTCAATGCAACCAAGGAAAAGAAACTGACCAACGTACGTGCATCGGGCAAAGATGAATCCATTGATCTAGTTCCACCGCTCAATTTATCTCTGGAGCGTGCCATTGAATTTATCGACGATGATGAATTGGTGGAAATCACTCCGAAAAGCATTCGCCTGCGTAAACGTCACCTGAAAGAACATGAACGCAAGCGGGCATCAAGACCGTCTGCCTGATGATGGCTAAGCACTAGGAGATTTGAAGATGTTATCCAAAATTGCAGATTTTATTCAACCAAGACATCTGGGACTGGTCGGACTGATTGCTCTGGCCTGGGCATATATTTCCCTGTTCCGATACGACCATTTTGGTATTGAAGAAGCTGCTGCGCTGGATCTTTTAATCAACTGGTCAATCATTCATCAGATTGCCAGCCCTGTTGCATTGTTTGGCATACCTGATCTGCGGGCGATCTTTTTTATACCCTTGGATATGTATTGGGCAGGCAGTTTGCCTGCCGCCAAGGTGTATACCATGCTCACCCTGTTTGCGACCGCTCTGTTGCTTTATCGCTGGGGCGAAAGCCAGCATGGTTCAGAATCATCCATGATGGCCACAGCACTTTTGTTGATTTCACCGCTTGCCCTGATGCAGACCGATGCTATCGGCAGCGGTGTTTATCTGCTTTTCTGCTTTGTTGTTGCAGCCTGGATGCATGAACAGATTCAAGAAGCCAGGTTTTTGTTCAACGCCTGGTATTTTCTTCTGGCGCTGATTACAGCTATGGCAGTCACGATGCACCCGATGGGCCTGGCGTTGCCTCTGGTACTGGGATGGCAATGGCTCAGCGATCCGGAAACACGTCAAAAAGGTTCACGTTTGATGATTGCTATTGCCAGCGTGACTGTACTGATGCTTTTCCTGCGCTGGGGTTGGTACGGCATTGAGCCTGCTGCAAGCAACCCTTTAACTGTACTGACTGATGCCCTGCTTGGCTCACCGCTTTTGCATGTATCAAGCTGGGGTATTGGGCTGCTTATTGCCGACATTTTCGTCATTGTGGCCGGGGTTGCGCTTTACCGCAGAACGAATGATACACTTGCTCTGATTTTTATTGCCGCCAGCCTTATCGGCATCTTCAACAGTGATCATGCCTGGGCTCTGATTACCTGGGCAAGCACGCTCTACCTCGGTATTCCTATGCTCATACAACTCAATGCGAAATTTGGCTGGCAAGGACTTGTTGGTCAGCGCGGCTTTACCATGGTGGTTGTTATGCTGGTTGCTATTGTCAGTATGATTAATCTTCGCGGTGTTGGCACTGTTTCGGTGTTACATTTAAAAAATCAATCCGATCAACTGATCGCCGTACTTGAAGCCGAAGCTGCTGATACCAATCTAGCCTTTGTTGCGGCCAGTCAGTGGCCGGCAAGAACTTTGCTGGCTTGCCACCGCGATGTCCTGCCTCTTCCACCGAGCACCGAAGACGATGCTCTTTTCCGTAAACAAACGAAGGGACTAACCCATTTCACCTTTAGCCCCCAAGACCCTGCCTTGCATGATTTATCACGGAACATGGCCGCACTAACTGATAAACTTGATACTATCGCCTTAATGTCCGGCGGCGTAGTCCTCAAAACCAAGCATACCGACAAATAAAAAGAAGCCCGGAATTTCCGGGCTTTTTTTATGAACCCAGAGCAACTCCATTTGACACACTCCCACCGATTCCCTAGCAACGCTGCTATGGATCCCTTTCTGAAATCGATGGCCTTGTTTATGGTTCTTTTCAATCCATTTTTAATGAGCATCTATCTACTGGACCTGATTCAGGAGATGGATAGAACCGCCTTTTTTAAAGTTCTGGTAAGAGCCACCCTCATCAGTGGTGTCGTGTTTCTTCTGTTTGCCTAGGGTGGTGAGGCTATATTTACCGACCTCCTTCAGGTTGAGTTTGCTGCTTTTTTACTTTTCGGTGGCGTTGTCATTTCTCTCATCGCCCTACAGATGATGTTTACCGGTAGCGAAGCGATCAAAAAGATGCGTGGTGGTGACCCTGCTCATATATCCGGCTCCATTGCCATGCCATTTATGATCGGGCCGGGCACCATCAGTGCCAGCGTTATTACTGGTAAAGCTCTGAGCTATCCGATGGCCATTATCGCCATTACTCTCTCGCTGACACTGACCGTGATCATGCTGATGATGCTCAAGCAGGCCTTCGATACCATTAAGGTACGTAATGCCGATCTTCTTGAGCGTTATATTGATATCACTGGCCGTGCCGGAGCCCTGCTAACCGGCACTATCGGCATCCAGATGATCATACAGGGCATCCGCCAAGCAGTCTGACAACAATCTGATAATGTCACAGTCACGGCAAATTTGTTCTAGGCCACTCTGCAACTATTTTTGGTCATTTTGAGTATGTCGAGCAATTGCCGTGTGTTCAAAAGTAATTGGCGCATTTTT
>PFXG01000060.1 GCA_002791545.1 Zetaproteobacteria bacterium CG_4_9_14_3_um_filter_49_83 | reverse complement strand
TATCAATAATCAGCATGAGAAACTGTTGCGGTTAATGGGAAATTGCTATCTCAGGTTTTATTCCTGAAATTAAAAGTTATGGGTGCGGAATGTCGGGTTTTTTATTGATCTGAGCAATATCGGTGCAGGTTCCAAGCCTGAGCCCGACAAAGCGCAACTGATTAAATCCTTTGAGAAGCTGTTAAGTGGTGATGCTGCGGCAGAGCAATTAAGTGAACTGGTTCGCATTTCGACCAATGCCCAATATAGCCAGGGTTTGTAAGGTGATGGTTGGTTCAGGATTTAGTATTAATTGCGACACGAGGCCGCGCAAGTCATTGATATAACTGGCTGCTCAGCGTGTTGAAAGATCGCGGGCATTCAGTTTCACTGTAAGCGGGCTGTGTTTCTACTGCGGGAAAATCAACGCTGCTCAAGCGAATAAAGTAGCGAAATCTCCTGATCCCAGATGGTCTCATCGATGGTTTCCAGCACCATCGGGATATCATTAAAGTGATCACTGTTCATGATATAGCGGAACACATTCAGCCCGAGGTTTCCCTGCTCAAGCGAATGATGACGGTCAACCCGGCTAGCGAACTCGGCTTTGGAACCATTCAGATGCATGCCGCGCAGATAGTTAAAGCCGACAACGGAGTCAAACTCAGCGAAAGTGTTTTCACAGCCCTCAGCTGTGCGCATATCATATCCGGCAACAAAGGTATGGCAGGTATCCAGACAAACGCCCACACGTGACTTATCATCCACCTGTTCGATGATGCGAGCCAGATGCTCGAAGCGATGACCCATGTTGGAGCCCTGACCCGCAGTATTTTCAATCACGGCAGTGACCCCCTGAGTCTGCTGCAAAGCAAGGTTGATCGATTCGGCGATGGTCTGCAGACAATCATCTTCACTGCATTTCTTCAGGTGACTGCCGGGATGAAAATTAAGCAGCGGCAAGCCAAGCTGTTCACAGCGCTGCATCTCGTCGACAAAGGCATCCCGCGACTTTTCCAGGTTCTCCTTCTCCGGGTGACCGAGATTAATCAGGTAACTGTCGTGTGGCAGCACATGCTTTGGTTCAATGCCAGCCTTTTGCAGATTGGCTTTGAAGGCGGTAATGCTTGCTTCAGTCAGCGGCTTAGCCACCCACTGGCGCTGGTTTTTGGTAAACAGTGCAAACGCTCTGGCTCCGATGGCCTGTGCATTGGGTGGTGAATTCTCAACGCCGCCTGAGGCACTGACATGGGCTCCGACATATTTCATGAATACTCTCCCGCATTTTCTGAACTCAGCGCACCCTATTTGATGGTTGCCTCAAGCGTAAAGCGTATTAAGCCGGATTCATTTGCGTAATCTTTTTCAGGGAAAGCTATTCCGGAATAGAATAACCAACAGCAACAAACAGATATTGATCACTTTCCTTCACGACAATTTCTGTTCTCGGACAGCTTTGGGGATAAAGCATCCCCGGAATCAGCCTTTCAAAAACTTTCGTGCCTAATCACGTCAGTTTCCTCATATGTGCCAGAATTCTTGAAACCACACTTGTCTTTGGGTTTTTCTCTACCGCACGTTCGGCATATATAAAATCCCCGAGGCAGTAGCTGGCAATCACGATACCGATCCGGCGACGTAACTGATCCACCCCTTCCGAAGCGATAAGGTAATCTTTCACCGAAGCACCCTCACTGGCGAGACTCAGACGATACAGTACCTGATATTCAATCTGCATGGAGCTGCTGGCACGGAATACTGTGTTCAGACGCATCCTGACACGCGGTAACTTGGAAAACATGACCTTATAAGTATGCAGACGGTCACGATCCAGCATCATCGTGACGATCGCCCTGACAAATATATCCTTGGGATTCTGGGCAATAAACATCGCCTTGCGCTCAAACTCATCCCAGTCAAAAAATGGCACCGGTTTTTCGATCATAAGACGAACCGTATTAATACAATCACCGCCGTGAAATTTACCTTCCCCGATGGTCAGGCGCATGGAGGGATTCTGGCTGTATATTTCAAGTGATTTCCTGGCCAGCAGCGCCTTACGCAGTAAAATGAGATGCTTGATATCCCCAACATCCTGGCTGACACGTGCCATAGATACTCCTTGTCTTTAAATACCGCACAAAATATGAGGTTAAACCAATAAGACTGTGATATCCATCACAAAGATAGGGTGATTGAGATAAAGTCCCAAATCGGCTGCAAATTCACTTTCCGCCAACGCGCAAACCGCATACGGGAAGTACGAAGTATTATCCGCCATTCACCACATCGATCAATACCTTTATCACGTTGTTGATTGACCGGACTGCGCCGTATGGCGCTTCGCTCTTACGGCCTACGTGACTCACCTGTTTGAGGCATACGCCATATTAGCCGTTTAAAATTCCGGCCGGTTTAATGATTATGAATCATATCTGCTGAGAAACCGCGCGTACCCCTCTTCCATCAGCACCTGGCGCACAGTTGGACGCTTTAGCATCCGCGCAAAATGGATGCGACAATACTCAGGCAACGGGATACCGCCATGTTCTGCCCAGAACTCCACATAGAAAAGAGCGGTATCAGCAATGGTGAACTGATCCAGCACAAAAGTTCTCTCTTCGGCCAGCAGCGCATTCACCTTGGCAAAACCGCGTTCGATGATGTTGCGTCCCTGCGCCAATACTGCTTCTGTTTCCGATTCATCAATGGAATATCGCTCTGTGGTGAAAATGCGGGTAAAACCCTCGCCGTGCAGTTTGTTGCAGGCGTAATTCATCACCCCCATCACCCGCGCCTTATCATCGCCCTCTTCTTTCGGTATCAAATTGGAGTCCGGAAACTTTTCAGCCAGCCAGCATGAGATGGATTGATAGGTGGTCAGGGTTGTACCATCGGGGGTGACCAATACGGGAACACTGCCTCTGGGGTTGATGGCGAGAAACTCTGGTTTGAACTGGTCTCCGGCCATCAGGTTGATGGGATAGACCTCAAAAACAAGGTCGAGCTCTTCAAGCAGAATGTGGATGCCTGTGCTGCACGAGCCCGGTGTCATGTAGAATTTATAATTGGCCATATCTATTTTTTCAGCCTCGCTCTTTGATATTCATGTCAGCTTTCTCCATCTCTTTTTTTGCTCTGATACGAACGTAGTCGAGCAACGACGCTTCAACGGCCTCATAGGCATAATCGGATATGGCTTGAACACCGATAGCGGCAAGTTTTTCTGCCGGTCCATCACCGATTTTAGCGACAAATACCCCGTGACAGTCGCTGATAGTTTGCAGAATCATAGCCATGGCTGATTGGTTGCCGCTATTGCCGTGGCAGTAGTGTTCCACCTGCCGCTGCTCCAGCAGCAGACACTGATTTTCACTGACACTGTTAATATGGAAAACTTTGGCATGGCCAAAGTGCTCGTTGATCGATATCCCATCTTTACTGGCAACGGCGAGTTTTAGCGGTAGACCTGTCATTGCTCACCCAGATCCATACCACGGAAGATGCTACAGCGTTCAAACACCTCCAGCGTTGGTGGTACCGATTTAAAACTGCAATATTTAGCAACCAGTTTGGCCAATCCTTTGATATCGCGGCCGCTTGCCGTTGGAAATGTCTCAGCAAGCTGATGAATCAGGGGTGCTTCGATAGTCAGACCAAACTGATTGGTCATGACCGACCAGATCTTGCGTCTGTCCTCAAGACCCGGCGGATGATATTTGATCATGGCAATGCAACGGGAGATGATCGCCTCATCAATATCGGCAACCCGATTGGTGGTCAGAAACAGTAACCCGTTGAAATATTCCAGCACACGCAGAAACACACCAACCACCGCATTGGCCGCAATATTGTCATCACGCCGTTTGATATAGACATCGGCCTCATCGATTAACATCACCGCACCCCAGCGCTGTGCCCGGGTGAGTGTCTCCTTCAGCGCTTTTTCCATCTCGCCTACATTGAGCCCCAACTGACCGGAATGAACCCTGTAGAGAGGTCTTCTGATGATCTTGGAATAGACCTCGGCGGTCAGGGTTTTACCCACACCGGCAGGCCCGGCACAAAGTACTGTGGTGCCGCCCGATTTACCTTCAACAATATCATCCATCAACAGATCCATCTCGGCAGTGAGGATATCGATAAGGTCGGTCTGTTCCGCTGGCAGGATCAGTTTATTTTTCAGCTCGGGTTGATATTGATAGGGCTGCATATCATCCACATGCACCCAGAGATGGTGGTGCAACTCCAAATGAAACATCAGCACATAACCGTGAACAGGAAGTTCGGTGAACAGACCGTGGGGAATATGCTCGCTTAAAGCTTCCACCCTGCACTCAACTTTGTCGTCATATTTCAAACTTCGCCCGGCTTTGCCCAGATATCTGGTCAGAATATCTCCATTGGCTTCAAAGCTGAGAGCGCGCTCACTAAGAATCTCCTCATCATTGACCAGTCGCGCCAGACCACCAGCCGAAGAGAGAATCACCACATTCTTGCGCGACCAGTCGGTGGTGCGATGTGAAGCAGTTGGATCAGCTGCAAAAATACCGGTGCCACGGCCTGAAAACTGGCGGCCATAATCAGAGCGTCAGTCAAAAAAGAGGGCTGCAGAGCGATCATAGTTGGCAATCAGTGTTTCACTCTCTTTAAAGTAACCTTTGATGGCGAATATTTCGGGGATGCTTTTGCCCGCGATATCGCGTTCTAGAATCATGATGGTCTGGGCATTGATTTGAGCCATGGCATTGGCCTTTAGCTCAATAAGGATGCGGCCTGTCTCTTCATCTCCTGCGGGGTAAAATCGATACGCGACACCACATACGCAATGGGTTTACCTGCAACATTGGCTTTGAACAGCCAGCCACGAATAGCATCTTTGAAAATGTATTCGGTAATGGCCGGCAGCATTTTTTCCAGCTCACCCTCTGCAAAACGTTGCGCTTCATGGAATAAAGCAAACTCAAGGGTGGCGATCTGGGCAGCTCGCCCCTGCATGTGTGGCCCTGCCGCTTCATACAGGTCTCGTAAAAAGCCCAGCTGTTCAATGGAGAGTTGCTGAAAAGATATTTCTGCCTTGTTACCGAATTTAAGTTGCTTGGCTAAGGGTTGCATCTCCGGGTAGCGGGCAGCCAGCGCTTCAACATGGGGTCGTTCAATTTGAAATTTCATCTGTAACAGCCTCGCTTACCATGTTTTTCACAAACCCGAGCAAGGCATATACCACGAGCATAAGTTATTGATTTAAAAAAATAAGCATGACGTATTGTAACATGCTCTACACGCTGAATTGCAACCAGTGTTAGTATTGAAACAATTAAGAGAGTTCGATACATAAAATAATACATAGGATAGAAGTCACTCTTATATCGGGTAGCTCATGAATAAGTCAGAAACTTGTATGTAAGCGGTAGTTCACCTAAATTTCTCAACGGGTTTAAGAGGATGGGTGAATATTCATGAAAAAGTTACTTTTTGTTCTTCTGACATGTTTTATTTCAATGCAGGCAGTGGCCGGTGAGTTGGAAGATATTGTTGACCAGCATCGAAAAATGATCGTTTTACTCGATGGTGCTTCTGAGCTGGATCCTGCATCCTTACCAATTTTTGCCGCACGTCATCACTATGTGATCAAACATGAACGGATTCACAGCATCATTGATCAGGCCGAGCAGCTCAGTGAAGATACATCCAAAGCGGTGTTGTTAAGCGTCAGTCAGGCGTTGATCGATAAAAGTGATCAGTATATGCAAAAACACCCAGCTGATCTGCTGGCTTTTGTTGATTTAGCCGATGAATTGCTCGCCATTGAACAGGATCGAGGAGCAAGCGTGGAAGTGGTTAAAGAGCTGGTGCGTTTAACAATGGATTTAGAAGATATCAGCAATGTCTATCGCAATGAATACAGCAAGCTGTTGAATAAATTTAAGACACGTGGTTTGGTGAAGTATGAATCATGGCAGGGTTATCTGACTTTTTTAAAGGCTGAATTTGGCTATGAAGAGCTTCTGAACGAAGTACATACTGGCAAAGCAGAACTCTATCGCAGCGAAACTCGGGGCAGTGCGCTGGCCAAAGATCAAAAGGATCAGACAGCACCTGAAGAGCCACAGGTTATCTGGGGCAATGAGCTGCCTGATAAAACTGTGGTTTTAACCTTTGATGATGGCCCGAATCATTCCCGGACGCCAAAAATACTGGATATTCTTCAAGAGTATGAGGTGAAGGCCTATTTTTTCAGTGTTGGCAGGAATTTGGGCAAGATCGATAAAGATGGAGAAGCAAAAGTCGGACGTAATAAAAGTATTGCCCAGCGCCTTCTTAACGAAGGCCATATTTTAGCTAATCACAGCTTTTCACATGCTGTACTGACCAAATTAAAAACAGAAGCCTGCAACACTGAATTGAGTCAAACCAATACTCTGATTAAGGCTGTCAGTGGCGAAAAACCCGCTATTTTTCGCCCGCCATATGGCTCACAAAATGATCAGCTTGGTGAGATTGCAAAAAAGCTGGGGTTAATTTCGGTGATGTGGAATATCGACTCTCTGGATTGGGCCGATCCGATTCCCGATGCTATTGCTGACCGTGTGCTACGGCAGCTGGATGAAGAGGGAAAAGGTATTCTGCTGTTTCATGATATTCATAAACAAACCGTTAAAGCACTGCCTGAAATTTTAAACGGCCTGCACCAACGTGGTTATAAAGTGGTTACCCTTGATGGCACATCCTTTGATCAAAACAAAAGTGGTATTCCCCAACTGCCAAAATCAGAGAAGGCTTAGAAGAAGTTATACGGCAATAGCTGGGCTGTGGTGATTGGCATTAATGACTACCAAAAATGGCCCAAGTTAAAATATGCCGTCAATGATGCGCAAGGTGTTGCCCAGACGTTGCATAAAAAACTGGGGTTTCCAAAAGAAAATATTATTTTATAATGAAAACGCCACCCGTGAGCGCATTACTGAAGTGCTTGGTTATCAACTGGCCAATGATAAAATCATCAAAGAAGAGGATCGTGTTTTTATTTTTTATGCAGGCCATGGCATGACCCGCGAATTGGTCATGGGCGGTGAGCTTGGTTATATCATCCCCGTGGATGCTGAGCAGGGTAAATTTCAAAACAAAGCTATCAGCATGAGCCTGTTTGATGATTTTTCACGTCTGATTCCTGCCAAACATGTCTATTTTGTCATGGATAGCTGTTATAGCGGCCTTGCCCTGACCCGCTCCGGTATGAGTGTGGGACAATCCAGCCACTACTTAACGCAGGTGACGCAACGCCGGGCAAGACAGATTCTGACGGCAGGGGGAGCCGATCAACAGGTGGCAGACAATGGCCCGGGCGGTCATTCCATTTTCACCTGGACCCTGTTGCAGGGGCTTGAGGGGCTGGCAGACACCGACAACAACGGTTATGTCACCGCCTCTGAGCTTGGCACCTATGTTGCACCGGTTGTTTCCAGTTATGCCGATCAAACCCCTGCCTTTGGTAACCTTATGGGCAGCAGAGGTGGTGACTTTGTTTTCAAAATTGATGCCGATGCTGTCGCTCAGATCAATAAACAGATGGTTGATGAAACAGCAAGTATTGAAGCAGAGCTTGAAGCCCTGAGAAACAATACTCAGGCTATTGTAAAACGACGTCTGGAGTTGCAAGTTGCACTTGAACAGGCACGCTCTGCTTCGGAAGCTCCGGTCACTGAAGTTGCTAAAGCAACACCTTTTAAAAAGACATCGGAAGATCGTATCAAACAAGCCAGTGAGCTAAATGCCTCAGCCTTGAAATATTTCAAAATGAAAAAGTTCAAAAAGGCAAAAGCAGCATGGAAAGAAGCGGTCAGGCTCAATCCCTATAATCCGACTATTGTGAATAATTACGCGTTTGTACTTGATCAACTGGATGAAAATAAAGAGGCACTTAAATGGTATCTGAAGTTTCACCGTTTTTGAGTTGCTTCACTCAAGCAACCATGCGTAGCAAGAGATCCACGGGTAAATTTTTC
>PFXG01000009.1 GCA_002791545.1 Zetaproteobacteria bacterium CG_4_9_14_3_um_filter_49_83 | reverse complement strand
TCTACTTCCGTACCACTGACGTGACCGGTTCTGTTACGTTGCCTGAAGGAACAGAAATGGTGATGCCTGGCGATAACATCTCTATGGATGTTGAGTTGATCACACCGATCGCCATGGATAGAGAGCTTCGTTTCGCCATTCGTGAAGGTGGACGTACGGTTGGTGCCGGCGTTGTTACCGAGATTGTTAAGTAATTAAAAGACTAAGACGCATTTAGCGGCGGCAGTTTTGTACTGCTGCCGCTTTGTTGTCAATGAGGAATAGATATGCGTGATTTATTGGCTTTGTCCTGTGAGACCTGCAAACGTCGCAATTACACCACAGATAAAAACAAGCGGACGATGACTGAAAAGCTGGCTCTGAAAAAGTATTGCAGCTCTTGCCGCCAACACACCCTGCATAAAGAATCAAAAATCAAATAAAGCAAATAGGCCAGTAGTTCAATTGGTAGAGCACCGGTCTCCAAAACCGGGGGTTGGGGGTTCGAGTCCCTCCTGGCCTGCCATTTTGCAGTAGATGCAGAGAAAACAGTAAGTGATTGGTGAGAGGATAATATGAGCGCAACGTCGATAACCCGATTTATGACTGAGGTTCGTGCTGAGGCGCGTAAAATCGTATGGCCAGAGCGCAGGGAAACCATTCAGGCAACTATAATGGTGGTGGTGATGGTTCTTGTATTGTCACTGTTTTTGTGGGCGATTGATTCAGTGTTCAGCTCGCTTGTGCAGGCGGTGATCTGATGGCGATGCGATGGTATGTAGTTCAGGTATACTCAGGCTTTGAAGATAAAGTTGAGGCTATGCTGCGCGAGAATGCCGAGCGATCCGGGTTGGCTGACAGCTTCGGGCAGATTCTGGTTCCGCGTGAAGAAGTCGTGGAGTTGAAAGAAGGTCAGAAAGTGACCTCGCAGAGAAAGTTCTTTCCCGGCTATATCATGGTTGAAATGGATTTGAATGACGAAACGTGGCATGTGGTAAAAGATACACGTCAGGTCAGTGGTTTTCTTGGTTCCGGTGGTCGTCCGCGCCCGGTTACACAGGCAGAAGTTGACCGCTTGATTCGTCAGATTGAAGAAGGTATTGAACGTCCGAAACCAAAAGTTTTGTTTGAAGTCGGTGAGCCAGTGCGTGTGATCGATGGCCCGTTTGCTTCGTTTAACGGTTTGGTTGAAGAGGTTGATCAAGATAAGGGTAAATTGAAAGTCAGTGTTTCGATTTTCGGTCGCCCGACACCCGTAGAACTCGACTATGTCCAGGTCGAGAAGGGTTAATAAAGAGAGGACACTATGGCTAAGAAGATAAATAAATATGTAAAACTGCAAGTTCCTGCAGGCAGCGCAAATCCGGCACCACCAGTGGGTCCGGCGCTCGGTCAGGCTGGTTTGAACATTATGGAGTTCTGTAAGGCATTTAATGCACGGACTCAGGATATGGAAAAGGGTTTGCCTTTGCCGGTTGTGATTACCGCTTACGCAGATAAAACCTTTGACTTTGAAATCAAAACTCCGCCAGCAGCAGTGTTGTTATTGAAAGCTGCCAAGATTCAGAAAGGCTCTGCTGAGCCGAACAAGAAAAAAGTTGGCACTGTAACTGCAGCTCAGATTCGTGAAATCGTTGAAACCAAAATGCCGGATCTGAATTGCTATGACGTTGAGTCAGGTATGAAGATTGTTGAAGGAACAGCCCGCTCGATGGGTCTGGAAATTGAGGGCTAAGGGGGCGATCATGGCTAAGACATCAAAAAGAATGCAAGCCGCTCAAGCGGCAGTTCCACAGGCAAATGTAAGCGTAGCTGAAGCAGTTACAGCTGTAAGAGCACAACCAGCAGCAAAATTCGATGAATCTGTCGACGTAGCAGTAAAATTGGGTGTAGATCCCCGTCATGCTGATCAGATGGTTCGCGGTAGTGTTTCGCTTCCTAACGGAACAGGTAAGACAGTTCGCGTTGCAGTATTTGCACGTGGCGCAAAGGCTGAAGAAGCTGAAAAAGCCGGCGCTGATGTGATCGGCGCTGAAGATCTGGTTGAGAAAATTCAGGGTGGATTCCTTGATTTCGACCGTGTTGTGGCTACACCGGATATGATGGCTCAGGTAGGACGTCTGGGACGTGTACTGGGACCTCGTGGTCTGATGCCAAATCCAAAGCTCGGTACTGTGACCATGGATGTAACGGGTGCTGTAACAGCTATTAAATCAGGGCAGATTGAAGTTCGTACTGATAAGGCTGGTGTGATTCATGCGCCAGTTGGTAAACGTTCTTTCGATGATGCCAAGCTGGTTGAAAATATTGAATTTCTGTTGTCGGAATTGAATCGCATGAAACCTGCTGCGGCAAAGGGCCGTTACGTACAAGGTATTGTTGTATCTTCTACGATGGGCGCGGGTATTCGTGTTGAAGTTTCCAGCATCTGATAAAAGTTAACCTCCAAATTCGCACGTTCGTATTTGGAAGTTGAAGAATGATCCGTCCAAGACTGCAGGAGCGAAGTATGGTTTATCTTTGCTTAATCGGGTAACTGTCCTGCATAGATGGAAGTGAGTCTCACTTGCGCGGATCGAAAAATAAAGCAAGGAGGTGAAAGTGAAAAAGGAAGATAAGCGTCGCGTCGTCGAAGACCTGCACGCTGCATGGACCGAATCAACTGTTGGTATTGTTGCTGAATACCGTGGTTTGACCGTTTCACAGATGAGCGAACTTCGCCGCAAACTGCATGAGGCCAATGTGTCTATGCAGGTTGTGAAGAATACGTTGGCTCGTCGTGCAGCAGAAGGCACTGGCTTTAAAGCGGCAAATGAACTTTTCACCGGACCTGTTGCGATTGCTTATGGATCCGAGCCTGTAGGTATGGCTAAAGCTATTTCGGATTTCGCTAAGAAGCACAAAGCCCTGGAAATTAAGGGTGGTGTTCTTGACGGGAAAGCAGTTGACGCATCCGGTATCATGGCTTTGGCAAATCTGCCATCGCGCGAAGTTCTGCTTGCCAAGATGCTTGGTAGCATGCAGTCGCCGATCAGCGGATTCGTTCGTACATTGAACGAAATTCCAGGTTCGTTTGTACGCGTATTGGCAGCAATCCGCGATCAAAAAGCATAAGCAAATTAAAAATTAACTATATAAAACGCAAGGGAGTTATTCATGGCAATTTCTAAAGATGAACTGATCGAAGCGATCGAAACAATGACAGTACTTGAACTGTCTGAGCTGGTTAAAGCTCTGGAAGAAAGATTCGGCGTATCTGCTGCAGCTCCAGTAGCTGTTGCTGCTGCCGCTGGCGCTGCTGATGCAGGCGAAGCTGCTGAAGAAAAGACCGATTTCGACGTGTCTCTGGATGCAGCAGGCGACAAGAAGATTCAGGTAATCAAGGCTGTTCGTGAAGCAACAGGTCTGGGCCTGAAAGAAGCTAAAGAATTGGTAGACAGTGCACCTTCAATTGTGAAGGAAGCTTTGCCAACAGCTGAAGCTGAAGCACTTAAAGCCAAGCTGGAAGAAGCAGGCGCTAGCGTATCTTTGAAGTAATTCGCGCTTTTGCGCAATTTCATTGCACGTAATAAGACTGAACCCCGGCAGCCTGGCTGCTGGGGCTTTGTCCGTGATGCGCAAAGATAGGTGCATCACAATATTTGACGCCACAATATTATTCGACGAATTAGCAATAAGTTCATTTCATATCGAGGTCTTCAGGCATGGGTAAGCAAACAGCTGTAAAAAGGATTCGCAAAAATTACGGACGTATTGATTCAGTGATCGGAATGCCGAATATGCTGAATCTGCAAATAGATTCGTACCGTGACTTTATTGGAGTCGCCGGAGGCCAACAAGATATTAACGGTTCCCGCCTGGCTACCGTGTTCAGAAATATTTTTCCTGTGCGCGATTATGGAGGAAATGCCGAGCTTGATTTTGAAGGTTTGGAATACCAGAACCCAAGATATGATTTGGAAGAATGTTTGCGTCGTGATCTGACCTATGCATTACCGGTCAAGGTCAAGATGCGTCTTAAGATTTTTGAGAACGATGGCGAAAAGCCAGTCAAAGGTGTCAAGCGCAAAGTAAAGGAAGTACGTGATCAATTTGTCTACATGGGTGAAATCCCTCTGATGACTGAGCATGGATCTTTTGTCATCAACGGCACTGAGAGAGCAATCGTTTCTCAGGTTCACCGTTCACCGGGCGTGTTCTTTGATCACGATTCTGGAAAAACTCACGCATCCGGTAAATTCCTGTTTAAAGCAAGAATTATTCCCTACCGTGGTTCCTGGCTCGATTTTGAGTTCGATGCCAAAGATAAGATTTATTTCCGCATCGATTTACGTCGCAAAATGCCCGTCGGTATTGTGCTGAAGGCACTGGGTTTATCGACTCAGGATATTCTCGACAGATTCTATCAGCGTCGTACCTACCGCTTCCACAAAGATGGTGTACAGGTGAAATTCGTTCCTGAGCTTTTTGTCGGAAGTCGCGCTGTTACTGATATTCGAATAGACGGTAAACGTATCGTTGCTGAAGGTAAGAAAATTAATCCGCTGGCCATTAAAAAGATGGTTGATGCGGAAATTAAATGGCTGGATGTACCATCAGAAAGTTTGCTTGGCGAAGTTATTGCTGAGCCGGTCATGGTTGGAGATGGTGAAATCCTCGTCGATCACAACCATGAAATGACAGAAGATACAGTTGCTGCATTGCATGAAGCGGGCATCAAACAATTTGACTGTCTGTTTATTGATACCTATCGCCGTGGCCCGAGTCTGAGCGAAACATTGCGCATGGATATGGTGCAGTCAAAAGAAGAAGCTCAGGTTGAAATTTATCGCATGATGCGCCCTGGCGAACCACCAACAGTGGAAACAGCCAAGTCATTGTTTGAATCAATGTTCTTTGATCCGTCACGCTACGATCTTTCTGCCGTTGGTCGTATGAAGCTGAACAGTCGCCTGAATATCAGCAATGATGATGTGCCATTGGATCAGGGTGTTCTGCGCGTTGAAGATATTCTGTTGACGCTGGATACCTTGCTCGGTCTGAAAGATGGCATTGGTGAAGTTGATGATATCGACCATCTGGGCAATCGTCGCCTGCGCTCTGTTGGTGAATTGCTGGATAACCAGATTCGTATTGGCCTGATTCGTATGGAACGTGCTATTCGCGAGCGTCTGACTTCCGGTGATCTTACCGAAATGATGCCGTCTGATTTGGTTAATGCAAAACCACTGATTGCATCTGTGAAAGAGTTCTTTGGCTCTTCTCAGCTGTCTCAGTTTATGGACCAGACGAATCCGTTATCTGAAGTTACACATAAGCGTCGTTTATCCGCACTGGGTCCCGGTGGTCTTTCACGCGAACGTGCAGGCTTTGAGGTACGTGACGTACATCCGACTCACTACGGACGCTTGTGCCCGATTGAGACGCCTGAAGGTCCGAATATTGGTCTGATTAACTCACTGGCATGTTTTGCAAAAGTGAATAATTTCGGCTTTATCGAGACACCTTATCGTAAAGTGGTTGATGGCAAAGTGACACGTGATGTCTTTTATCTGTCAGCCATTGAGGAGTCCGGTCTGGTTATTGCGCAGGCTAACGCCAAAGTTGATGACAAAGGTGATTTTGAAGCCGACCTCATCCAGTGTCGTCAGGATGGTGAGTTCCTGATGATGACCAAAGATGCCATTGATTATATGGATGTTTCACCATCTCAGCTGGTATCTGTTTCAGCTGGTCTGGTTCCATTCCTGGAGCATGATGACGCGAACCGTGCATTGATGGGTTCGAACATGCAACGTCAGGCTGTGCCATTGTTGCGTTCTGAAAAGCCTTTGGTTGGTACAGGCATGGAAGCTGCCGTAGCCAAAGATTCGGGCGTTTCACTGGTTGCCAAGCGCGCCGGTATTGTTGAAAGCGTTGACGGAAGTCGAATTGTTATTCGTGTGAATGAAGATGAGCAGGTTGAAGGTGAACCCGGCGTCGATATTTATCGTTTATTTAAATACCGTCGTTCAAATCAGAATACGTGTTTTAATCAGCGCCCTACTGTCAAGCAGGGTGATGTGGTTGCGCGTGGTGATATTATCGCTGACGGACCATCCACTGACCTGGGTGAGCTGGCGTTGGGTCGTAACGCACTGGTAGCACTGATGCCATGGCGTGGTTACAACTTTGAGGATGCTATAGTCATTTCCGAAAAGTTGGTGAAAGACGATGTTTATACATCTGTGCACATTGAAGAATTTGAATGTGTAGCACGCGAAACAAAGTTGGGCTCGGAAGAAATTACACGCGACATCCCGAACGTCGGTGAAGATGCATTACGTCATCTGGATGATTCCGGCATTGTGTATGTTGGCGCTGAAGTAAAGCACGGCGATATTCTTGTCGGTAAGATTACACCTAAGGGTGAGTCACAATTATCGCCGGAAGAAAAATTGCTGCGGGCAATTTTTGGTGAGAAAGCTTCAGACGTGCGTGACTCGTCATTGCGCATCAAACCGGGCGATGAGGGTGTGGTTGTAGACGTTGAAGTGTTTACCCGTCGCGGCGATGAAAAAGATCAACGTGCCAAAGCTATTGAAGAAGAAGCTGTTGAACAGTTGTACGCAGATAAGGAAGACGAACGTCGCACTTTAGAAGCCAACGTTAAAGAGCGACTCAAGGCTCTGCTGGATGGCCAGAAAGCAGTCAAAGTGAAGGGACTCAAAAAGGGTGATGTGGTTTCAATCGCCGATATTGAATTGCTTCCATTCCGTGATTTATCTGCGCTGTCTGTTGAAGATGATGAAACCAATATGCGTATCGGTGAAATCCTTAAGAGCATGGATAATGAACGTGCACGTCTTGAAAAACGTTTCGAAGAGAAAGTAGCCAAAGTACGCGAAGGCTCTGAACTCAAGCCCGGCGTAATCAAAGTGGTGAAGGTTTTTGTTGCTGTGAAGCGCAAGCTGCAGCCCGGTGATAAGATGGCTGGACGTCATGGTAATAAGGGTGTGATTTCGGTCATCGTGCCTGAAGAAGACATGCCATTTACCGAAGATGGAACACCGGTTGATATTTGTCTGAATCCATTGGGTGTACCTTCACGTATGAATATCGGTCAGATTTTCGAAATTCATATGGGTTGGGCTGCCAGTGAGCTGGGTCGTCGACTGGATGAGCGCGTTCGTGCCGGTCAGTCTTTGGACAAACAGCGCGAATTTCTGCTTGATATTTATCTGGAAGATAAAAAAGCCTGTGCTCAGATCACCGATATGAATGAAGCCGAGCTGGTTGAACTTGTCTCAAACCTGAAAAAAGGCGTGCCAATCGCTACGCCGGTATTTGATGGTGCGCATGAAGATGATATCCATCGTATGCTGGATCTGGCCGGTGTCTCAAGAACAGGTCAAACCACGTTGTACGACGGCTATACCGGTGAAGCATTTGATCGTCCGGTAACCATTGGTCAGATGTATATTCTGAAACTGCATCATCTGGTGGATGAAAAGATTCATGCTCGTTCGACTGGCCCATACTCGCTGGTGACACAGCAGCCGCTGGGTGGTAAAGCCCAGTTCGGTGGCCAACGTTTCGGTGAAATGGAAGTTTGGGCGCTGGAAGCTTATGGCGCTGCATATACGCTACAGGAAATGTTAACAGTTAAGGCTGATGATGTGCAGGGACGTACCAAAATGTATGAGTCGATTGTACGCGGCGATCTGCATTTCAAGGCCGGTATTCCGGAATCATTCAACGTCATGACCAAGGAGTTGAATGCGCTTGGAATTGAGCTTGAAATGGTCAAGAAGCCACAGGGCGGAGGAGAATAAGTCATGCAAGAACTTCTTAAGATGTTCAAAAAACCAAGCAGTATCGAAGACTTTGATGGCCTTCGTGTTGGCTTGGCTAACCCTGAGAAAATTCGCTCATGGTCATTTGGTGAGGTTAAAAAACCAGAAACCATTAACTATCGTACTTTTAAACCTGAGCGCGATGGCCTTTTCTGCGCCAAAATTTTTGGTCCGATCAAGGACTACGAGTGCTTGTGTGGTAAATACAAACGCCTGAAACATCGTGGTGTTGTATGTGAAAAATGTGGCGTTGAAGTCATTCAGTCCAAGGTGCGCCGCGAGCGTATGGCACATATCGATCTGGCTGCACCGGTTGCGCATATCTGGTTCCTCAAGAGCCTGCCATCACGTATTGGCTTACTGCTCGATAAAACGCTGAAAGAACTCGAACGCGTTCTGTATTTTGAATCTTATATTGTACTTGATCCAGGTCTGACCAGTCTTGATCAGTATCAGGTGCTGACTGAAGAAGAATACATTGAAGCTTTTGAAGAATACGGCGAAGAATTCCGTGCTGGCATGGGTGCTGAAGCGCTGCGTGAAATGCTTGCCCATATCAATCTGGAAGAGGAACGCCAGAGCTTGCGGGCGCAGATTAATGCTACCAAGGCCATTACCAAGCTGACCAAGTTGAGTAAGCGTTTACAGACTATTGAAGCCATCATTGATTCGGGTAACCGTCCGGAATGGATGATCATGGAAGTTATTCCTGTATTGCCACCGGAAATCCGTCCATTGGTGCCGCTTGATGGCGGCCGTTTTGCAACGTCTGACTTGAATGATTTGTATCGCCGCGTGATTAACCGTAATAACCGTTTGCGTCGTCTGCTCGAATTAAACGCGCCTGAAATTATTACGCGCAACGAAAAGCGTATGTTGCAGGAGTCTGTCGACGCTCTGTTCGACAACGATCGCCGATCCAAGCCGATTACCGGTAACAATCGCCGTCCGCTGAAATCTTTGTCGAACGTCATTAAGGGTAAACAAGGTCGTTTCCGTCAGAACCTGCTGGGTAAACGCGTTGACTACTCGGGTCGTTCGGTGATTGTGGTTGGTCCTGAATTGAAACTGCATCAGTGCGGCTTGCCTAAGAAGATGGCGCTGGAGTTGTTTAAGCCATTTATTTACCACAAGCTTGAGCTGCATGGCCTGGCATCGACCATTAAAGCTGCCAAGAAGCTGGTTGAGCAGGCAATTCCTGAAGTATGGGATATTCTGGCTGAAGTGATTCATGAACATCCGGTGATGCTTAACCGTGCGCCAACTCTGCATCGTCTGGGCATTCAGGCATTTGAACCTATCCTGATTGAAGGCAAGGCTATTCAGTTGCATCCGCTGGTATGTACAGCTTTTAATGCTGACTTCGACGGTGACCAAATGGCCGTGCATGTCCCATTGTCGATTGAAGCGCAGACCGAAACGCGTGCGCTGATGATGTCCAGTAACAATATTCTGTCGCCAGCAACCGGTAAACCGGTGATTGTACCTACGCAGGATATGGTATTGGGACTTTACTACCTGACGCGCGAGAAGCCTTTTGAAAAGGGCGAAGGCATGGCCTTTGTTTCAACGGATGAAGTGCTTAGAGCATACGAATCAGGTGCAGTAAAAATCCACGCCAGAATTTTGTGCCGTATTCGTGGCAAACGTGAAAAAACAACCGTAGGTCGCGCTATTCTGTCGACTGTATTGCCGGAAGAAATGTCCTTTTCACGTATCAACCGTGTATTGGGCAAAAAAGAAATGGCCCTGCTGATTGAAGAGTGTTTCCGTTTATCCGGCAACAAGGCGACCGTACTTCTGGCTGATCGATTGAAGATGCTGGGTTATCAGTATGCAACAAGATCCGGTGCATCATTTGCTTTGCAGGATGTGATTATTCCTGACAGTAAATATAAGCTTGTTGAAGCAACTGAGCAGGAAGTTCTGGAAGTTCAGGAGCAATATCGCGACGGTTTGATTACGGCCGGTGAACGTTATAACAAAGTCATCGACTTGTGGACGCACACAACAGAAAAAGTTGCGGGCGCAATGATGGACAACCTCTCAACTGAGGAATTGACATCAGCGGATGGTACGAAAAAAGAGACAACGCAAACGTTCAACTCCGTGTTTATGATGGCTGATTCAGGCGCTCGTGGTTCGGCGCAGCAGATTCGTCAGTTGGCTGGTATGCGCGGTTTGATGGCAAAGCCGGATGGCTCCATTATTGAAACACCGATTACCGCTAACTTCCGGGAAGGATTGAGCGTTTTACAGTACTTCATTTCGACTCATGGTGCACGTAAAGGTCTGGCTGATACGGCGCTGAAAACGGCTAACTCAGGTTATTTGACGCGTCGTCTGGTTGATGTGGCTCAGGATGCTGTAATCCGCGAGCATGACTGTGGAACCAACAATGGTATTTCCTTGTCTGCACTGGTTGAAGGTGGTGAAGTGATTGAGCCGCTGGCAGAGCGTGCACTTGGCCGTATCCTGCAAGAGTCCGCTATCGACCCGGTAAGTGGTGAGGAAATTGCTCCTGCCGGCACCATGGTAAGTGAAGAGCTGGCTGATAAGATTGAAAAATCACTGATCGAGCAGCTTAAGATTCGTTCCGTTCTGACGTGTGAATCTGAAGATGGTGTATGTGCAGCTTGTTACGGACGTGATCTGGCACATGGTACGCCGGTGTCCTTGGGTGAGGCTGTGGGTGTAATTGCTGCGCAGTCGATTGGTGAGCCGGGTACACAGCTTACCATGCGTACTTTCCATGTGGGTGGTACGGCTTCCCGTTCGGCAGAGCAGGCCAGTGTGGCATCCCGATTCAATGGTGTGGTTCTGCTTGAGCAGGAAGTTGTGGTTCGCGATAGTCAGGGATCAAACATTGTAATTAACCGTCACGCTGAAATCATTATCAATGATATTCAGGGCAAAGAAGTGGAGCGTCATCGTTTGCCATATGGTGCGCGTTTGCTGGTAAGTCAGGATGATTCGGTCAAAGTTGGTACAACACTGGCTGACTGGGATCCATATACCATGCCGTTGATTGCTGAAGTTGATGGTAAAGTGCGCTATGTTGACCTTGAAGAAGGTCGATCCATGCGTGAGAAAATTGACGAAGTGACCGGCCTTTCCAGTCGCGAAGTCACGCAGGCATCCGACACACTGAAAACAGCATTACGCCCGCAGGTTCAACTGGTTGATCCTAAAGAACCGGAAGGTGACCCGATTGTTATTCCACGTACGCAGGTGCCGGCACGTTACTTCCTGTCTCCGGGGGCGATTTTAAGTGTTGATCATGGTATGGAAGTGAAAGCCGGTGATGTGATTGCCAGATTGCCGCGCGAAACGTCTAAAACCAAGGATATTACGGGTGGCTTGCCACGCGTGGTGGAATTGTTTGAAGCGCGTAAGCCTAAAAATCTCGCCTTTATTGCTGCAACAGATGGCACGATCTCTCTGGGTAAAGATATTCGTGGTAAACGTCGTATTTATGTTGAACCGGATGATGGTTCTGATGCCATTGAATATCAGATTCCAAAAGGCAGTCATCTGATCGTTCAGGAAGGTGATCGCGTACGTCGTGGTGAGCGTTTGATGGAAGGTTCACCGGCGCCGCAAGATATCTTGCGCGTGTTGGGTGTTGAGGCTTTGGCAAACTATCTGACAGATGAAGTTCAGGAAGTTTACCGACTGCAGGGTGTGAAAATCAACGATAAGCACATTGAAACGATCGTGCGTCAGATGATGCGCAAGGTTCTGATTATTGATCCGGGTTCTTCGCACTTTGTTGCCGGTGAACAAATTGAGCGTAAACAGGTTCTGGCAATCAATCGCCAGCTTGAGGCCGATAATAAAGTGCCTGTTCAATTTGAGCCTGTGCTTCTGGGTATCACCAAAGCATCGTTGAATACCGAGTCATTTATCTCTGCGGCATCATTCCAGGAGACAACCCGCGTAATTACTGAAGCGGCTTTGGCAGGTAAAATCGACTGGCTCACCGGATTGAAGGAGAATGTGATTCTCGGACGTCTGTTGCCAGCCGGTACCGGCTTTGCTGTTCGTGCTGCGGCGAAAGCATCAGCGTCAGCAGAAATCGAGCCTGAAGCCATCGATGAGGCGATTCTTGCCGAAATTAAGGAAGAACTTGCTGATGTTGTGGTCGATATAGACGTCGATGACGTTGAAGAGATGGAAGAGGAAATCTGACCTCTGAAATTGATTAAGCTAACCAAGGGCACCCATCGGGTGCCCTTTTGCATGAATAGGGTATATTGTTTGTTCGGGTCAGCGTTTCAGGACCGGAATTAGCACCAGAAGATGTATCGGAGAAGAATCCATGAAAAGAAATATAATCATAATATGGGCTGTTGCATCAGTCATCTTGGCAGCTTGTCAACAGGAACCACGAAAAACAGCAGAACTTCCGCTGGCGACAACCCCGCAAGCGGTAACACAAGTCGAGCCAATTGCAGAAGCTTCTACGACGATGAGCAGCGATGCGGAGCCATCAGGTGAAATAGCGCAGGTTCATAGTCAATCTGTTGAGGATTCACTGTACGGTAAAGCCGAAAGTGGGCTGTCAGAAGTGAAAAACGAAGTGTCGAATGAGCAAGAGCAGGCTTCAAGTGTGACGGATGCAGCAAAAACAATCGAGGCTGCCCAAAACGGAGCTGAACAGGATGTTGTTATGGCAAAACAGAGTGTTCAAAGCGAAGCGCTGAGCCAACAAGTTAAAGTTGATGAAGTGAAAGTGTCAGCCAGCGAAACCGTTATGGACACGTCTGTTGAATCATTGCAGGAACAAAGCAAACAGCTTGTTGCCGCTGGTGATGCCGCACGTGGCAAGCCGTTGGCAAGAAAATGTTTAGCATGTCATAACATGGACTCGGACCGTAAAAAAGTAGGTCCCGGATTGCAAAGCATCGTAGGTCGTAAAGCGGGATCTATGGCAGATGCGAAATACGGAAATTCATTGAAGCAAGGCAACTGGCTGTGGGATGATGCGAATTTAAGTGTATGGCTGTGTGACTCAAAAGAAGCTATTAAATCACTAAGCGGTGACCCATCGGCCAAAACCAATATGCCAGCGCAAAAGGTTTGTGATTCAGATGCAGCAGATGTCATTGCATATTTGAAGACGCTATAAAAAAAGAAGGTAAAAAGTTGAGGTGTGTCAAAATGATACAGCGGTGTGTCAGTTGTCTTGACCCTGTGACCGGTGTCACGCATTGTTGGCCATGTCTTCCCGAAGGGGGGGGTATTTGATCGGGGATTCGTCCCGAGAAGATACTCAAATCGGAGGGGGCAAAATTCTGGTTTTTCGGAACCAAATCTAAATTACGAGGATATTAACACATGAAGAAGTCCATTCTTTCTGCTGCAGCATTCGCTGCTGTTGCTGTGTCAGCGGTAGCTGTAGCTCCAACGACATCTGAAGCGATTCCATCATTCGCACGTCAAACTGGCGCTGCTTGCTTGAGCTGCCATTTCCAAACTTTCCCGGCTGTAAACTCTTTCGGCCGTGCATTTAAATTGGGCGCGTTCACCGACGTTGGTGAGCAGGCTCTGATTGAAGATGAAGCATTGTCACTACCTTCAGTATTGAACGCATCTTTCGTACTGCGTGCACAATACACTAACACACGTACAACAACTGGTGCTACCACTGTTGGTACTACCGCATGGGGCGTACCTGCTGACGCAGTATTGCTGATGGCTGGTCGTGTTGGTTCAAACACAGGTGCATTCGTTGAATATGATGCTGGTGCTGCTAACTGGCAGTTGTTGAACTTTATTGACTTTGGCGGCATCAAGGGTGGCTTGAACATTCAGAATACCGGTTTCGGTCCAACCGCTGCAATCGAAATTTCTAACGTTTTCGGTCAGCATGGTGGTAAGTTGAACGGTAAGCAGGTCTCTTCTGTTGAGCAGATCCTGAACAAGGGTAACGTAGTAAGTGGCGGTCAGTCTACTTCAGTTGCAGCATGGGCTGGTAACGAGTCTTTCTTGCTGCAGGTTGGTGGCGTAGCTTTGGCTGACGCAACAACTGTAACCTCTCCTTCATTCGTACCATTGGTTCGTGCTGCATATATCGCTTCTTTGGGTGATGCTGAACTGATGATCGGTGGTGGTTTGATTTCTGGTACACAGACAGCAACAGCTGGTGCATGGGGCGCAAATGCAATGTTCCTTGACCTGCAGGCTCAGGGCGAAATGGGCGACATGTCTTATGGCGTTTATGCTGACTTCACCACAACCAAGGCTAAGACAGCTAATGGCGTTGCAACTAACATCTTCTCTGCTGGCAATGGTAAAGCTGATGGTAACTCAATCCGTTTGGAAGTTAAGCCTACTCACGCTCTGATGTTGGGTGTCGGTGTTGGTTCTGTGAAGACAACTCCGGCTGCTGGCTTGTCAACCAAGCGTACTCAGACTCAGGTTGCAGTATCGTATGAAATTTACCAGAACATGGAAATCAATACATTCTACCTGAATGACGACGACAAAACTGCTGGTACAAAGACCAAGACTTTGTTCGCAGAAGTTGAAGCATTGTTCTAAGTTTCACTTAACGTGATGCTGAAAAGGGAGCCTTCGGGCTCCCTTTTTTTGTTTATAAAATCATGCAATGGTCGCTATCGGTGTTTTGGAAATAGCATGTATTTAAAAGAAAAACGATCAGCAGGTTGCAGGTCATGCGAGCAATGTAAGAATTGATTAAAACCTATATCGCTGCACTTATGCTGCTACTGATTGCTTTCGCAGACCTTTTGTTTGCGGAACCGGTGTTGCGTTTACCTTTATTCGAGGGGAATCATCCCACAATCACCCGGGTTTTCCGGAGTCGTACATGACCACCCTCTTCTGGAGCGGAAGCAGACTTGGGTATGTGCGAATCTGGGTGGGTGAATTAGGCCTCTAAGCGACCTGACGTATCGCGGTACAAAGTTCCTCAAATAAGCCGGAACGTAACAATAGAGTCATCACGAATTTATCGCAGAGATAGATGCACTTAAAAAAAGAGTTCAAGACAATGCAGGATGAGCTTTGCTTTCATGTGCCACAGTCATTGGTCGAAGTGCTGTATCATCTGATAATGCATGGTGAGTGGGTTGAAAAAAAGTTGCAGTTGAAAAATAAGAACGGCTACCAATGGGTAGCCGTCTATATGGGCGGTAAGACGTTTTGAATGTCTATTGGCCTGCAGGGTCACTCTCAACATTGGATTCGGATTGACGCTTTTCCTTTTCAGCTTTTTTGGCTTTCTTTTCTTCCTTTGCTTTTTGTTTCATTTCCTTTATTTCTTCTTTGGTCGCAACACCATCACCATTTAAGTCCATCATTGCAAAACGTTTGGCAGCCGCTTCAGCATGTTCAGCTGCAGAAATATTGCCATCACCATTGGTGTCCATCATCTGCAGTTTGCTTTTACCAGCCATGGCTAATGGCATAGAAAAAGCCAAAGCAAGCACAGTGATTAGTAAATTCATTTTAAGGTGTTTCAATTTCATAAATCCTCCTTGATACAATGATCGTGTTCAGGGATATATCCCGGATACAAGGAAAGAAATTATTCAAGTGGGTGAAAATAGCTATAGGAATAAATAATGATTTTACCCGTGAAAAAGGCGACCCGTGGGTCGCCTTATCAAAAGTGAGAAGAAAATTATTCGTCGTTGAGTACACCAAACAGGTACAGTAAGTTTTCAAACAAAAGAAATACATCCAGATACAGCGTCAAGGCAGCTGCGATATATTCGTTATTCGGATAATCGCGTAAAATGCTTGATGTGTCATAAAGAATGAAAGCGGAAAACAGCAACACACTCATACCGCTGATCGCCAGTTGTAAGGTGCCGGATTCAAAAAAGAAATAATTCGACAGGCCCAGTACGATCATGGCAATCAGTCCGGTCCAGATAAAGCCTTTGAGGAAACTAAAGTCTTTACGTGAATAAAACACATAGCCGGTCAGTGCAACAAAAGAGACCGCAGTGGTCATGAATGCCTGAGCAACCAGAACACCGGATTTATCAGCAACAAAGCCAACAAGTGGAGAAATGGCAAGTCCGGTTAATGCGCCAAAACCAAGTAAAGCAGCAAAGTTGATGCCCTGCATGTGGCGAACAGCCTGTACGCCAAAGATGCCTCCGATCATCAGAAACAGCATGATAAAAGGGTGCTCATGCGGAAATGCAGCTCCCATCGAAAAATACGCACCGACACTGCCTGCGCCAATACAAAGGGCCAGCATGCCATAGGTCTTGCCAAGAAAACCTATGCGTTCATCGGCCAGTTGCGTCGATGAAGAAACAGATTGCGGTGAAATAAACGTGTCAGACATAAAACCTCCAGAGTAAAATGAATGCGTAAATATGAAGCAGTTACAGGGAAGGGTCAACCACTGTCAGGTCAGGTTATACGTTTGTCCGGAATAACTTCTGCCTCAATAATTGTCGAAGCATTACCTCTACGGTTAGTGGTCGGGTGAAAGGAGAAAATGCGACGAATAAGAACTCTGCGTAACATCGGTATAAGCAGCAGGAAGCCAAGTGAATCTGTAATAAACCCGGGAGTGAATAATAAAAGACCGGCAAGCGCCAGCAGAAGTCCGTGCACGCCCTGATCAGCCGGAAGTTCGCCAGAAGCCATGCGCTTACGTGCATCTATCAGTGTCATGATACCTTGCAGGCGAATCAGAAAACCACCCAAAGCAGCAGTCAACAGGCATAAAGCAATAGTCGTAAGTCCGCCAAGACCGGAACCGACTTCGATAAGTACATATAATTCGAGCAGTGGAAGGGTGATGAAAAGGAGTAGCAGGATTTTTAACATGCTGTATTTATAAGGCTTAAAGGTGAAATTTCAAGGGTTTCGTGGAAAATAGAAAAGTGATGGGCATAATGCGCCGATGCAAATTCGAACAACACACACAACAACCCTGCTGCGAACATTGCTGATGCTTTTGCTGCTTAGCGTGGTCAGTGGTTGTGCGACGGTGCAGAACGATTATGATCCGATTCAAAAGGTCAATCGCGTTACCGATAGTTTCAACAATAACCTGGATAAGATGACACTGAAGCCATTGGCCAAAGGTTATCGTGTGGTGACGAATCAACCGATTCGCGACGGGGTGTCGAATTTCTTTGATAATGCAACGTACATGAATACGGTGCTCAACAGTTTTCTACAAGGCAAGGTGACGCAGGGTTTTAGTGATTTTGGCCGTTTTGTGGTTAACACAACTGTAGGTATTGGCGGTATAGCCGATGTAGCGACGTCGATGGGCATGGAAAAGCATCAGGAAGATCTGGGTCAAACACTGGCAGTGTGGGGATTCACTCAGGGTGCATACATCGAATACCCGTTATTAGGCCCGAACTCTGTGCGTAACACACCTGATTTTGTCACTTCAACAGGCACCGATGCGTTATTCTGGGCATCGTTTGCACTGGCACCTGTGGTGACAATTCCCCTGACTGTGCTGAAGTTTGTCGATAAACGTAGTCGTCTTGAGGAAGCCGCAAATATGCGTGATGAGCTGGCATTGGATTCCTATATCTTTACACGTGAAGCATGGCGGCAACATCGCCAGTATTTAATTTACGATGGTCATCCGCCTGAAGGCAAGCAACAGAAGGGACAAGTTTCTGATGACGATTTTGGCTTTGATGATTAAAGCCTGAACCGCTTCAGCTCACTTAGCGGATAAAACGTTCCCCGCCAGTAGATGCCACGATGGATGATTGTTTTTGCCGTCGCATTCCACAAGCTGAACAGCATCACAAATGGCACCAGCGGAGCCCGGATGAGGCTTGAATACGGAATGGCGGTTCGACGGGCCATGTGCAGGTTGAGTGTAAAGCGCAGCGTCACGATGGCAGCATTCAGCATCCATGTCGCACCGCTGGTGAGGATCAAAGCCAGTAACGGCCATATACCGAAAATCAGCAGCATCGTGGTTGCGGCCAGCACTGCACTCAGACGGTAGTCGAGATAAGCAAAGGTGTTTTTCTCCAGTCCCCGGATCATCGCCCGCGCCGATGTATACCACGCAACCGATACTTCTCCAGACCCGAGCAACATCTCTTGTTTGAAGCCGCTGTGCTTAAGCAATTTGCCAAGCATCACATCATCGACCGGATGCATGGCGATGCGCTCATGCATGCCAACATCGTGATAGGCTTCGCTGCGAACCAGATTAAAGGCACCAACACCGACAAAGTGCCGTGAAGCGGGATCACTGACGCGCCACGGACGCTGTAGAGAGAAGAAGGTGATGGCGAAATCGAGAATCATCATTGCGACGAGTCCGCCGCTAATGATTGCATCCGGCATGACAGCCAGATGATCCAGCTTGCGCTCTGTCATCCGCTGCATCGCCTTTTTCAGGGCGGTCGGCTGAATCACCACATCGGCATCGGTAAAGAGCAGATAGTCACCCTCAGCTTTGCTTGCTGCCTGTTGCATGGCGTGAGACTTGCCAAGCCAGCCGTCAGGCAAGGTGTCGATATGGATCACCTTCAGACGTGTGTCGCTGGCAGCCAGCCGATCAAGTACTGCTCCGGTATTGTCCGTTGAGCGGTCGTTCACAGCAATGATCGCAAGCGCCGGATAGTCAATTGCCAGCCATGAGTGAATGGCTGGCTCAATGGTTTCAGCCTCGTTGAGCGCAGAGGCAATAATGGTTACCTTCGGGGAAATCGCATCAGAAAGCGCAGGCAACGCAGTAAGCAAAGCAAGTTTACGTGTTCCGAGCACAACATCGGTCAGGAAGCAGATCGTTAGCAACAGCGTAACAACAGCTAAAATAGAGATCCAATCCATTCCGTGCTACTTCCTTCGAACATCCGTCAGGGGGCGTAATTGAGGTCAGATGGTGCCAGCAGTGGTTCCCTAAACTCTGCTGGCGCGGTGACGCAGCAGGTGATCAGCCAGAACCAGCGCCAGCATAGCCTCGGCAATAGGCACAGCACGGATACCGACGCAGGGGTCATGACGACCTTTGGTGATAATTTCGGTTTCATTGCCCTGAGTGTCGATGGTTGGGCGCGGTGTGAGAATCGAGGATGTCGGCTTCAGTGCCATGCGGGCACGGATGGTGTCACCATTGGAGATGCCACCGAGAATGCCGCCGGCATGATTGCTAAGAAAACCCTCATTGCGAATGGCATCGCCAAACTGACTGCCACGTGTGGCAATGCAGTTCATGCCATCGCCGATTTCCACGGCTTTGGTGGCAGGAATATTCATCAGGGCTTTGGCGATATCGGCATCAAGACGGTCAAACACCGGTTCACCGAGACCGGCCGGAACGCCGCTTGCCTGCACACTGAGACCAGCGCCGATGGAATCGCCTTGTTTGCGTAAATCATCCATGAAGACAGCCATTTCAGCAGCGGCCATGGCATCCGGGCAGAAGAATGGGTTCTTGGTGATTTCAGCCGCATCAAATCGCGCCGGGTCAGCTTTGATCGGACCGATTTGATCGACCCAGCCCAGGATGGAAACGCCTGCGCCAGCCAGCAGCTTTTTGGCAATGGCACCGGCGGCTACGCGCATAGCAGTTTCACGAGCCGACGAACGACCACCACCGCGATAATCGCGGATGCCGTATTTGCTATAATAGGTGAAATCGGCGTGGCCGGGACGAAATTTATCTTTAATGTCTGAGTAATCTTTGCTGCGCTGATCGGTATTACGAATCAGCAGACCTATCGGGCAACCCGTAGTGACGCCTTCAAAAACACCGGAGAGAATTTCAACTGCATCGGCCTCGCGGCGTTGGGTGGTGTATTTGGATTGGCCGGGTTTACGGCGATCCAGATCGGGCTGTATATCCGCTTCGCTGAGTTGAATGCCAGCCGGGCAGCCATCAACAATCGCCACCAGCGCCGCGCCATGTGATTCACCAGCCGTGCTGACGCGAAAAATATCACCTGTGATAGAACCGCTCATGCCAGAAAGTCCGTTTAACCTTCCAGGCCGGGGTCGCCTGCTCCAACGTGGAAGCCCGCATCGACATAGTGAACTTCACCGGAAACGCCGGAAGACATGTCAGACAGCAGATAAGCGGTGGTGTTGCCGACTTCATCCTGCGATACATTGCGCCCGAGCATGGAGCCGCGTGCACTCTTTTCCATCAGCTTACGAAAATCGCCAACGGCAGAGGCCGCCAGTGTGCGGATCGGACCGGCGGAAATCGCATTGACACGAATGCCGTGCTGCCCGAGATCTTGCGCCAGATAACGTGTCGAAGCTTCAAGCGCCGCCTTGGCAACGCCCATCACGTTATAGCCGGGAACGGCACGTTCAGCACCAAGATAGGTCATGGTCACGATGCTGCCGCCGGCTGTCATCAGTGGCGCTGCGCGCTGGGCACAGGCGATGAAGGAATAGGCGGAGATATCAAGCGCCAGCCGGAAATCCTCACGTGTGGTTTGAGAAAAAGGATTGCGCAGGGCATCTTTATTGGCAAAGGCAATGGAGTGTACGAGGAAATCCAGCGAGCCCCATTTTTCCTGAACCTTGGCAAAAAAAGCATCGATTTGAGCATCGTCACTGACATCGAGTGATTCCACCAGTGTAGCGCCAACTTTTTCTGCCAGTGGACGAACACGTTTCTCCAGCGGTTCGCCCAGATAATTCAGTCCCAGTTCAGCGCCTTCGCGCTGGCATGCCTGAGCCACGCCCCAAGCGATGGATTTATCATTGGCAAGGCCAAGAACAAGGCCTTTTTTTCCTTTCAGAATTCCCACGAGAACCCCCTTACAAACAATCATTCTTGCAAAATTTAACGGCTGCAAGTGCTGTGAACACTTTGCAAGCCGCAAGTTGTGGCGAAGCCTACCAGTGCGCTTGAGAAAGCGCACGTAATCGGCGGCGCAAGCGACTGAGCGAAGGGCGAATGTCAGAAGCCGTGGATGCTCGGTAGATTTCGCTTTCACATTCGGTAATCCAAGTATTCCAAGTCTCCGCAGATACACCGGATGGCTGTGGAATATGGCGAAGCGGGCAGGATGGATGTCTCACATAACCACGTTGCAACAGCCATTTGTCAATAAGTTGCATGCGGCGCGAACGTTGTTGTCGTCGATCAGCAGAATCTCGGGAGCGCAAAACGGCGCGTAAATACCAGAATACTGCAAGAAAAATGCCGAAAATAACGAGCCAGCCCAGGGATTGTTGAAAAATCCTGAGCAGGGTTTGTAATAATTGTGCACGATCCTGATTCTCGAATTCAAGCACGTAGCGATACCAGCTCAGGCGCACGGATTCCCATAAGGTATCCCATGCAGGAAAACGGATGGAAGACAATTCCCAGCGTGTTGACGGGGTAGCATCAAGGCGACGCCATTGATTGTTAAGCCAGACCTCGCTCCAGCTATGGGCGTGCTGTTGACGCAGCAAAAGGAATTTGCCGGTATCGTTCCATTCCCCGCCAAAGTAGCCGTTGACGATGCGTGCGGGAAAGCCGAGTTGACGCGCCGCCAGCGTCATGGTTGTAGCATAAAGTTCACAGTGCCCGCGCTTGTTTTGCAGGAATGAAGCAATCGGATGATCATTATTGACGGGAGCATTCAGATCATAAGTCCAGGAACGTAATTCCTGATGCACTTTGTTCAATGCCTGCTCTGGCGAAGCTTCATTTATGGTTAGCTGTTGCAGCCAGGTGATCAGTGCAGGCGGCATATGATGCAGAGCTGATGCGGAGGAGTCCGACTCAGCAAGATTGATCGGGCTATCGGTACGGCGAGCCAGATCCATCATGATTTTAAGACGCCGGGATGGTGCTCTATCGAACATCAGGCTGCCGTGTATGTTGCCGTGAATATTGTCAGGCAGATCATTGATACGCAGAAGCCGGTCTTGCGGATAAAAGATATAGGCATGATCGGTAGCCTCGCGATAGACAGCGATGTGCAGGGACGTGTTACCGTGATTAAAACGTGCACTTCGATTGCGTTGCCAGTAAAAGGCATCTCTCGCAGGCGTACGTTGCCAGCCTTTGCCGGTAAAACGATTAAGCACAGGCCCGCGCCAGTATTGCCCGATCAGCAGTTGTTGAAGGGCCGGGTCATCCGTTAACGGCTCAATACGCATGACCACCGTCGGATCGAGTTCGCGGGCGAAGTCACCCAGATTTACCTGGTCGGTAAAACCGTTGGTCATCATGCGTGGTTGGGCCGCTTTAAGCTTAAAATGAAAATCAAAACGCGGCAGCAACACAAAAAACGCCAGCGTTATCAGCAGCATCGCAGGCATGATGCGCATATCCTGTTTGGCCGGTGTTACCGGCAAATCGTCACCGTGATCGTTAATGCTGTAGAGGCAGGCACCGGCGCGCCAGAAAAACCACATCATGGCAATGATCGGGATCATGTATAACACCGAATCGGTCAGCACAGCACCGGCCAGCACCAGAAAGAAACCCGTCAGCATGCGGTGCAGGTGATTACGTGGCGTGGGTGTTTCAATGGTAACGGCCAGAGCCAGAATCAGTAAGAAATCGGTAAAGGCAACAATCCAGGCGCGCCCCAGAATCAGTTCAAGCCCGACCCAGAAAAAGCCGAACCAGCCGATAAAGCTGGCTTGCATTTCACTCAGGCTGAATGAAGTGCCGCGTAGCACGCGTGCGATGCCAGCGATAACCGGCAGACTCCAGTAGATCGGACTGACGAAATCAGACAATGCCAGCGCTGCCACGCCGCACATCAGAACGGCAAGAGTCAGAGGCTCGGTACGCAGATGCTGACCTGCCGACATGACAGATTGCACGTTCACTTGAGTGATTCCACGAGTGTTAACAGAACGCTATCGCGAGGTGACTCAAGTGGTGGTGTGGATTCCGGTTGTGCGGCGGCAATAGCACAAATCGCACGGTACAAACCTTCATCATGGCTGGCATCGATGTGTTGCTGACCGAGGGTTAGATCAAGTAAACCAGAGGCGGTTTGTCGTTGGGATTGCAGCCACCACCAGGCCTTACCCAGCAATTGCTCAAACGCGTCATGTTGCATCTTGTCAGGCAGGCGCAGATCAACAATCAAATGATGACTGCCAGCTTGCTGAGCCGGTTGGTGAAATTGTTTCACGCGCCACTGCCCGGCCGTTGGCGCAACTTTTCGCCAGTGGATGCGTGAAGGGGAATCGCCGCGTGCATAGCTGCGCAAATCGCTGTATTCGTCACCTTCAATACGTCGGGTGAGATGGGAAGATCCCTGCGCACCACCATGCCATGTTACCGGTTTGGGGAGAATGTTCAGGGTGGCGGGATCGTTGCGGCGACGTTGAATAGACCAAAGGCCCAAAGGTGCGGATGTGCTGAGAAACTGCTGCGATAATGCCAGGCTGCAACGCTGGTGGCCCATTAGCCGGCCTCGCAGTTGCATGCTGTTATGACCCGCAGTCGTGCGCAATTCGAGCCTGCTTTCAAGCTCAGGCCAGTGGACATCAACTGCCGCAGCAAAAGCTGGAATACCGAGCGGCAGTTTTGCTAACGTAACACGGTGATAAAGCGCGTGCGGGATATTGATTTCAATCCAGTCGGGCAGTGTTGCAGCCAACGGCGGAATACTTTTCAGCAGCGCGATACTTTGCGCGATACTGACCAGTACAAGAGCGCTGAGCATGCCGCCGCAGAGATAAAGTAAATTATTGCTGGAATACAGTGCCGCAGCCCAGATGCCGATCAGAGCTGAGATCATTAAAATGCCCGGTCGGGTCAGCCCGAAACGCCAGCCGAAACCAATGGGGATGTGCAGTTTAACCAGCGTATCCAGTAGCCGAAGTAACCAGCCCGGAATACGCAGGTCGGCGGGATCATAGGCCATGCTTAGCCCGGAACGGGGACGTGTTCGAGCACAGCCTGCATGGCCGCTGCAGTATCACCGCGTGCCATGACACGATGTGTCAGGCAAACATGCCAGACTTGTTGCACATCGGCGGCAGTGACCAGATCGGAGCCGGATAACCATGCATGCGCTTTGGCAGCGATGAGTAGATGTTGTCCGGCACGTGGTGAAATGCCTTGTTGCAACCACTCGCCATTTCGACTTTCTTCCAGTAGATCGAGAATATAGTCCATCAGTACATCCGGGGTGGCCATTTGCCGGATACTCTGCCGGGCAGCTTCAACTTGTTCCCACGACGCAATGGCCGTGAGACTGGTAAGGTTTTGTCTGCCCGCTTCTCCGGTCAGTACCTTGCGCTCATCGTCGCGGCCGGGGTAACCCAGCATAATACGCATAAAGAAGCGGTCGAGCTGTGATTCCGGCAAAGGGAAGGTGCCGATTTGTTCCAGCGGGTTTTGTGTGGCGATAACGAAAAAGGGCTGCGGCAACATATGCGTTTCGCGCTCAATACTGACCTGCTGCTCGGCCATGGCTTCGAGCAAAGCCGACTGAGCCTTGGGGGTGGCCCGGTTGATTTCGTCGGCCAGCACGATGTGATGAAAAATCGGGCCGGGATGGAAGGTGAAACTTTGTTTGGCCGGGTCAAAGATTTCAACGCCGACGATATCCGCCGGAAGCAGGTCGGCAGTAAACTGAATACGTCCGAAATCGGTGTGTAAACTGGCCGCCAGCGCTTGTGCCAGCGTGGTTTTACCAACACCCGGCACATCTTCAATCAGGACGTGGCCACCACCGAGCAGGCAGATGATGACCTGCCGTACGGCGTCAGGTTTACCCGCCAGAATTTGCAGTAACTGCTGCTCCAGATGGCGGAAGGTGTTTTGCAGGGTGCTAATATCAGGCATGCTTACTCCAGGTTGATTCTGACCGTGTTCATAAAGACCAGGTTCATACAGACATAAGGGATGACTCTACCTTTTCAAAGGCGTGACGAAACGTTGGATATTTGAGACTGATGCCAAGCTCGTGCTTTAATCTGTGATTGTCGATGCGTTTATTGTCACGGAAAAAAGAGAGGGCCGCCGCAGACAGATACTGTTCGCCTTCTGCAGGAGTCAGAATAAGTGGTGCCGGAGCACCAATCAGGGCTGCGACTTCCTGAACATAATCGGCATGTGGCAGGGGTAAATCATCGGCAACATTAAGGATGCGACCCGGTCGTGGCTTCTCGATTGCAGCGAGCAGGGTTGTGACAATATCATCGACGTGGATACGGCTGGAAGCATGCGGTGGTTGCCACTGCACGGCTTTGTAATCACCGGCTTGCAGTTTGTTGATGATGTTCCGCTCGGGCCCATAAATGCCAGCCAGACGGAAGACTTCGGCAGGCAGTCCGGAATTCAGCCATGCGGCTTCAGCAATCAGTCGTTGCTGACCACGCTGACTGTCCGGCTGGCACATGGAATCTTCATTGACCCATGCGCCGGCGGCATCGCCATACACTCCCGTGCTGGAAAGATAAGCAGCCCAGCGGAGTTGTGAACAGCGTTCGGTAAGCCTGGGTAGCCAGTCCGCTTGCGAGGCGACAAGGCCGGAATCACGCATGCTCAGAGGAATAGAATCGACCAGATGGGTGACACTGGCCAGCAAATCATCAGCAAGTTTAGCGGGCTGATCAGCGACCACGCCCTCGATATGCATCTGGCTCAGGTGACGGGCATGGGTATCGCTGCGACTGCTGCCGGAGACGCGGAACCCACGCTGTAAGCAGGCTTGTGCCAGACGAGTGCCGACGTAACCGCAGCCAAGAATCAAAAGGTGCCGGCACATATCAGGATATTGTATATTCGTTGCATGTCACCAATCATTGCCCATTGTTTTTCGCTTGTCATCGGTTTGATGTGTGGTTTGATGAGGTAATGGAGGTGATACATGCCGGATATTTTAAGTCCGCAGGAGTTGGCCCGTTTTAATCGGCATATTATTTTGCCGCAGGTTGGGCTGGAAGGTCAGGAGAAGCTGAAGTAGGCAAAGGTGCTTTGTATCGGTACGGGTGGTTTGGGCAGCCCGATTTCGTTGTATTTGTCTGCCGCTGGTGTGGGCTCCATCGGTCTGGTCGATTTCGATGTGGTGGATGACAGCAATCTGCAACGGCAGGTGGTGCATTCCACGGCCGATATCGGGCGTCCGAAGGTGGAGTCGGCACGTGATACCTTGCTGGGCATCAACCCGTTTGTGCAGATTAACCTGCATGGCGACGGCATCACCCGTGATAATGTGCGCGATATTGTGCGCGGCTACGATATTGTGGTCGATGGTACGGACAATTTCCCGACCCGTTATCTGGTCAATGATGCATGTGTGCTGGAAGGTAAGCCGCTGGTGTATGCCTCGATTTTCCAGTTTGACGGGCAGGCAACGGTGTTTAATTACAAGCAGGGGCCGTGTTATCGCTGCCTGTATCCTGAACCGCCACCACCGGGATTGGTGCCGTCGTGTGCCGAGGGTGGAGTGCTGGGCGTGTTGCCCGGTGTGATCGGCGTTATTCAGGCTACCGAAGTGGTGAAGATGATTCTGGATGCCGGAAAAACGCTGAGCGGACGCCTGCTTCTCTATGATGCGATGGAAATGGTCTTTCGCGAAGTGAAATTGCGCAAAGATCCGGCATGTCCGGCCTGTGGTGATCACCCGAGTATTGGCGATGTGCAAGCTTATGAACAATTCTGCGGCTTGCCGCCGACGGAATGCAAAGAGGAAGAACAGATCTTGGCTGAGTTTGATATGACACCTGCTCAACTTAAATCGATGATGCATGCCGATCCGGATTTATATGTGCTGGATGTGCGTGAGCCGTTTGAAATCGCCATTTGTGCTATTGCAGGCACAGTGAAAATTCCTCTGGGTCAAATTGGCGAGCGCTATCAGGAAGTGCCTAAGGACAGGGATGTAGTGGTGCATTGTAAGATGGGTGGCCGTTCGGCGCAGGCCGTTGAGTTTTTGCAGGCTAAGGGCTACACACGCGCCAGAAACCTTGCCGGGGGCATTTTACGCTGGGCCGATGATATCGAGCCGGACATGACGCGATATTAATTACCTGATCAGAGATGCTTATTCACCCGGCTGAATGCGGCCAGTGTCTTCAATGGAACGGATAAATGTGAGCCATTGCTCGGACTTTGCAATGATTTCATCGGGCTTTGTGCTTGCGATTATATCGCTTTCCAAAGCCTTGCCCTGTAGCACCAGAGGCTTGTTTTTGAAATTCTCAATTAGCGCTGCACTCACACGTTCCCATGTGTTGCTCATGTCGGCTTTGCGAAACTTCAGCAGGTCAGCATTGCTATGCGGGTCTTCCATCATCAGCAACTGAATATCCCGGCCCAGATAATCAAGCCATTCAAGATCACGCTCCATCATGGTGGGGAAATTCGATGCCTGAATAATCATGCCGGTTAGCTGGTTGGCACCGATAGCCGCTTCAACCCAGGCTTGTCTGGCTGCTTCAATATCGATGATGCGAAGCCATGAATATGCCATCATTAATTCACGCGAAAGCTTTTCGTTGTATTGTTTTTCCCTGGCTGAGTTCTGGAGTTGATGAATGAGAAGCGTCAACTGGTTGTAGTGTTGGCGGGATGTTTCGGTGTTTTTGGTAAGCAGCGTTTCGACGATGGTTTTTGCTTCGACTTCCATCTGATTCAGGGCTTTCACCTGTGTGGTAGTGAATTCGGCTGCGAAACTTTTGGCTGGCGATAGTGCAAGGCAAAGGCTGATATAGAAACCAAAGGTAATAGCTTTGATCAGAACAGACGGTGTTTTCATGGCATGGGCTCCTGTAGCAAGAAATGCGACAGTCTCAAAGGTAAATGAGAAATATTACATAATCCTGAAAGCCTCCAGAACCACGGGATTGTTGGAGTGTTTTTTGCTGTGATATAGACGCGGCTGTTCTGATGTGAATTTGCGGCTATGCTTGGCGCATGACTGAATCATTTGCCTGGCTGACCACATCACTGACCAGTTACCTGCTGATCGTTGCTGCCGAGATTGGTGATAAGAGCCAGCTGGTGTGCATGGTGCTGGCGGCGCGGCATCGACCATGGCCGATAATTCTGGGCGCGGTGGCGGCATTTGCCTTGCTTAATGCGCTGGCGGTGATCTTCGGCATGGCGATAGCCAACTGGTTGCCGGAAATCTTTATCGCATTGGCGGTAGCGATACTGTTTGCGCTGTTTGGTGTCCACGCTTTGCGTATGGGCAGCGAAGATGAAGAGGAAACCGCTATTACTGAAAAGAGCAATCGCAGTGTGCTACTGACAACTTTTCTGCTGATCACCGTGGCTGAATTCGGCGATAAAACGCAAATTGCCGTGGTTGCCCTGAGCAGCACCAGCATTCCTCTTGCTGTCTGGTTGGGGGCGACGCTGGCATTGGCCACCACCTCGGCGCTGGGCGTCTGGGCCGGGCGCACTATTCTGCAAAAGATACCGCTCAAGCTGCTGCACAAAATCAGTGGTATTCTGTTTCTGCTGCTTGCTGCGTATGCGGCTTACACGGCCTATTTGGCCTATTTGGCCTATTTGGCCTATTGAGTCGAAATTGCCCTCCAAGCGGACTATTCCTCGCATCATTCGAATTAGCGGGACTCTTTGCCGCGCTCAGAAGGTTCGCTGGTAAAGGCGCATCGATCTTCTGAATCGTATGCTTTCCGGTTCCCGTTGCGCACATTTTTTTCCCCTCAATAATCATAAACTCACCATAGGGTGCCGCAATCGAAAAGTAATTGGTTTCATCTCATTGCGTTAAGTCAGCGCACCGTATAGCGAACTAAATATTCAAAGCGTTTTTTATTGGCAGGGAACGCGGCGGCAATGACTACCTCGCTGCTGTCAGCACGGACCTGAGCGGAGAAATGATCGCCATCCACCTGTAGCCAATGCCATTTCTTACCATCGATGACGGCAACCTTCAGTGCATTTGGCACGTGAATAGAAAAAGCATATTCGCTTCCCCGCTTAAGCGTTGTTTGATGCGGCGAGAGTAATGCACCGCCACTGCTGAGAAAGCCTTCCATAATATCCGGGTAGCCGGAGCGATCCCCATTTTGCGCATGTATCTGGTGTTTCAGAATGGTATCCGACATTCCGCACCCATAATTTTTAATTTCAGGAATAACACCTGAGATAGCGAGTTCCCATTAGGCGCAACAGTTTCT
>PFXG01000075.1 GCA_002791545.1 Zetaproteobacteria bacterium CG_4_9_14_3_um_filter_49_83 | reverse complement strand
ATGCGCCAATTACTTTTGAACACACGGCAATTGCTCGACATACTCAAAATGACCAAAAATAGTTGCAGAGTGGCCTAGAACAAATTTGCCGTGACCCTAGTGCCGAGGAACTGGAGCATGATTTTTTATGGCGCACCTCCCGCTGCCTGCCTGAACGCGGCCGCATCGGCATCTTTAATCGATCCTATTATGAGGAGGTATTGGTCGTGCGCGTACACCCGGAAATTCTGCGCAGTGAGAGATTACCGGATGGATTGCTTGATGAGGAAGCCATCTGGCCGGAGCGCTATCGTTCCATCGTCGATCTGGAGAATCACCTCCACCGTAACGGCACGCGCATCATCAAGTTCTTTTTGCATCTGTCTGAGGAGGAGCAGCGCAAGCGCTTTCTTCATCGCATCGACAAGCCGGATAAAAACTGGAAGCTCACACTTGCCGACATTAAAGAGCGGAAATTCTGGCACCAGTACATGGCTGCCTATGAGGCTTGCCTGGGGGCAACAAGCACAAAACTTGCGCCATGGTATGTGGTGCCTGCCGATGACAAAAAAAATGCCCGGCTGATTGTCTCAAAGATTATTCTCGATACCTTCAAATCACTCCATATGCATTACCCCGAAACTGATGCCAAACGCCAACAGGAGTTGCTATCGATTCGCCAACAGTTGATGAAGGTTCAGTCATGTGGCAAATTAGTTCGGCAAAACAGGACTGCGCTCTCAGGCGGAGATGGTCTCAGTGCAGAAGGCGGGTGATATGCAATTAAACCGCAATATATCAGTTAAAGCTGAAGCGAATACCGGTGTGGTGGTTTCGATTCGCGGTAGTGTGGTGGATATGATGTTTGAAGAACATTTGCCGCCCATCAATTCTCTGCTGCATGCACGTGAGGGTAAAATTGCCATTGAGGTGCTGTCACAACTCGATGAACACAGGGTGCGCGGCATTGCGTTGACACCCACTCAAGGGCTTGCTCGCGGCATGGTGGTGGTGGATAGCGGCGGGCCACTGCAAACGCCGGTGGGCAGGGCGATTCTGTCCCGCATGTTTGATGTTTTCGGTCATGCTATCGATCGCCTGCCTGCCCCGACAGAGATCCAGTGGCGCAGCGTGCATCATGCACCACCCCCATTAGCACGGCGCTCCACCAAATCCGAAATTTTTGAAACCGGCATTAAACTCATCGATGTGTTAATGCCACTTGAACGTGGTGGTAAAGCTGGTCTGTTTGGTGGTGCAGGTGTGGGTAAAACTGTGCTGCTCACCGAGATGATTCACAACATGGTCGGTCAGCACGAAGGGGTGAGTATCTTTTGCGGCATTGGTGAACGCTGTCGTGAAGGCGAAGAGCTCTACCGGGAGATGAAAGAGGCCGGTGTGCTGGACAATATGGTGATGATGTTCGGGCAGATGAACGAACCACCCGGTGCGCGTTTTCGTGTGGGTCATGCAGCCCTTACCATGGCCGAATATTTTCGCGACGATGAACATCGCGATGTGCTGCTGCTGGTCGATAATATTTTCCGCTTTATTCAGGCGGGAATGGAGGTGTCCGGTTTGATGGGACAGATGCCTGCGCGACTGGGTTATCAGCCGACCATGGGCACAGAACTATCTCGACTGGAAGAGCGTATCGCCAACACCGATACCGGTGCTATCACCTCCATTCAGGCGGTGTATGTGCCAGCCGATGATTTTACAGACCCAGCAGCAGTCCACACCTTTTCGCATCTTTCCGCCTCTATTGTGTTGTCGCGCAAGCGGGCCAGTGAAGGGTTGTATCCGGCTATCGATCCCTTGCAGTCGAGTTCCAAAATGGCCACGCCCGGCATTGTCGGCAAACGCCACTATGCGCTGGCACAGGAGATCCGCCGCACCTTCGCCCAATACGCTGAGCTTAAGGATATTATTGCCATGCTCGGTATGGAGCAGCTGTCATCTGAGGATCATAAGGTGGTGGGTCGGGCGCGCCGACTGGAGCGTTTTCTCACCCAACCGTTTTTTACCACGGAACAGTTCACCGGCCACAAGGGCAAGCTGGTCAGTCTCAGCGATGCGCTTGATGGTTGCGAACGGATTCTGCGCGATGAGTTTGAGGATTATCCCGAAAGTGCACTGTACATGATCGGTGCCATTGATGAGGCTCGGAAAAATAGCGATGATACCAAACAGCCAGAACAGTCCCAGCCAGCGAGTAACGTCCATGAAGCTTAAGATTCTTTTGCCCTTCAGGGTGTTCGCCGACAAGCGTGATGTGTTGCGCATGGTTGCCGTGTCGCATGAAGGTTCGTTTGGACTCTTGCCACATCGCCTTGATTGCGTGGCGGCATTGTCGGCGGGAATATTGATGTATGAAACCGCAGCGGAAGGCGAGGTCTATATCGCCGTTGATGAAGGTGTACTGGTTAAAACCGGCTGCGATGTGCGGGTCTCTGTGCGAAATGCGATTGGCGGCATGAGTCTGGATAAGTTACGCGAGGCTGTGGAAGAAGAGTTTATGCAGTTGGGCGAGCAGGAGCAGAAGGTGCGTTCGGTGCTGGCGAAAATGGAGGGTGGATTGATACGGCGGCTGGCGGAGTTTCACCATGAGTAACAATCCAGCTCACCTGCTTTTTTGCCCGCATGCTGCGTCAAAAGTGCTCACATACAGGGAATATGCTGCGCGCTTTTTCCTTGCCTGCGAACAAAATGCAGGCGATCTGAACAGTTACGATCATGATAAGAGGCAGAGATGAACCAACGACCGGGAAAAACCGAATTCAGCCAGCAGGTAGGTGATATGGCCACCCGCAAACTTAAAGCACAACGCCATGTGACGAAAACTGTGTGGTCGGGCCTGGGTATGATGGGGCTGGTTGGCTGGTCGGTAGCGATGCCAACCCTGCTGGGTGCTGCACTCGGACAGTGGATTGACAAACGTTATCCGGATGAACATTCATGGACACTGGCGCTGCTGACGCTGGGGCTGGTTCTGGGTTGCTTGAATGCCTGGCGCTGGATTGTAAAGGAAGAGCGGGAGATTCATCAGGATGATCATCGGGATGAGGATGGGAATAATCATGAATGAAGTTATCTCTCTTCTGTTTTCTTTATTTGCCGGAGTTTTGCTCGGTCTGTTTTTTTTCGCCGGGCTGTGGTGGACGGTGCGTAAAATTGAATCGAGCCAGCATGTCGCACTGCTGTTTCTCAGCAGTTTATTGCTGCGAACGGCTATTGTGGTGTCGGGCTTCTATTATATTCTGGGAGATCACTGGTGGCACCTGTTCGTGGGACTGCCCGGATTTTTCATTGCGCGCAGCTTCGTCATCCGGCTTACACGTTTAGCGGATCAAGCTGAAAACAGCTTGAAGGCAGGCAGCGCATGAATCTTAGTCCTGACAACCTGATTTACTGGCAAATGGGTTTTTTCAAGCTCAATGCCACCATCGTTTTCACCTGGGGAGTGATGCTGGTCATGGTGCTCGGCGCAAAAATGGTTACCCGCAAACTCTCTACGAAAATGCAGCGTTCACGCTGGCAGAATCTGCTGGAAATCATTGTTACCGGCATCAACCAGCAGATCGAAGAGGTGGGGCTGCAACATCCGCATAAGTATATCGGCTTTCTGGGGACCCTGTTTCTGTTTGTCGCTTTGGCCAGCCTGTTAACGATTGTTCCCGGCTATGAACCACCGACCGGCTCTCTCTCCACCACCGCAGCCCTTGCGATCTGCGTGTTTGTGGCCGTACCGTTGTTTGGCATCGAAGAGAGCGGGCTGGGTGGCTACCTGCGCGGCTATCTGAAACCGACCATCATCATGTTACCCTTCAATATCATCAGCGAAATCTCGCGCACGCTGGCTCTGGCGGTGCGCCTGTTTGGCAACATGATGAGCGGCACCATGATTCTGGCCATCCTGTTGACCATTACGCCGTTTCTTTTCCCGATCATTATGAGTGCGCTCGGGCTGCTGACCGGCATGGTGCAGGCGTACATCTTCAGCATTCTGGCCACGGTTTACATTGCGGCAGCAACGCGTGTCCGCAGCGAACCGGTAGGAAATAAATAAACAATGAAACACCAACAACAACGATTAACGGAGGTATTATGGACAGCGTAACTATGATTGCGATGGTATCGATTTTCACAGCGGGCATCACCATTGCCATCGGGGTGATCGGCCCCTCACTGGGTGAAGGCAAGGCGGTGGCAGCGGCACTGACCTCACTGGCGCAGCAGCCCGATGCTTCCGCCACTATCACCCGGACGCTTTTTGTCGGGCTGGCGATGATCGAATCCACCGCTATTTACTGCTTTGTGGTCTCGATGATTCTGATTTTTGCCAACCCGTTCTGGAATCAGGTCATCGCTCAGGCCGCAGGAAAATAACCCATGCTCATCGACTGGTTCACCGTTATTGCGCAGGTCATCAACTTCCTCATTCTGGTGTGGTTGCTCAAGCGGTTTTTGTACCAGCCTATTCTTGACGCCATTGACGCGCGGGAAAAACGTATCGCCACGAAAATTGCTGATGCCGAGGCAAAGGAGAGCGAAGCGCAGAAGCAACGCGAAGTCTATCAGCAGAAAAATGATGAATTTGATCAACAGCGCAAGAGACACATGGATGAGATGCAGGAAGCGGCGAAAGCAGAACGGGCGCAGTTGCTTGATACCGCGCGACAGGATGCTGAGGATTTACGTGGCAGACTGGAGCAGGCGTTGAGAAATGAGCAGCAGAGTCTGAACGAAGAGCTCAGTCGCAGCATCCGCGAAGAGGTGTTTGCCATTGCCCGCAAGAGCCTCTCTGATCTTGCCGGAACGACGCTGGAACAACGGATGACGGAAATCTTTCTTGAACGTTTGCGTGAGCTAAACAGTAAAGAGATCACTGAATTGAAATCGGCCTTTAAAAAGTCAACCGAAGCCTTGCGGGTACGCACTGCCTTTGCACTGTCTGCGAAACAAAGAGAGTCCATTGAAACGGCCATCGGGGAGATCCTTGGCAAGGAGAAAACGGTTGAGTTCGATATCGTTACGGGCTTGATCAGCGGAATTGAGATCAGTGCTGATGGGCACAAGATAGCCTGGAGTATGGCTGATTATCTGGATTCATTGGCAAAGCGTGTTGATGATCTGCTGAAAAACAGGTCTGAAGCGGGGGATGCTGCTCCGGCAGATCCGGAAGATTCGACAGCGACTACGGAAAAGGATGTGGATCACCGTGGGCACTGAAGCCGGTAGCAGCGATAATCTGCAACAGCTGTTCAGTTGTACTTTCTCCGGACTAAGCAAGGCGCGTGAATCTTTTTCTCCGCAGCTCACGCCGCGAGAGGTGGGCACGATCACCAGCATCGCTACTGGCATCGCCAAAGTATCGGGCCTGCCCGGTGCCGGTTTTGAAGAGCTGCTCAAGTTCCCCGGTGATATATATGGCATTGCTTTTAATGTGGATGAAGATGAGATCGGCGCTGTCCTGCTGGGTGACTACTGGCATCTACAGGCGGGCGATGAAGTTGAGCGCCTCGGCCATGTGGTGGATGTGCCAGTGGGCGATGGCCTGATCGGGCGTATTATTAATCCCATGGGTCAGCCGCTGGATGGTAAGGGACGACTGGTTGCCAGTGAACGCCTGCCCGTTGAACGTCCTGCGCCCGCCATACTGGATCGTGATCCGGTCACGGTGCCGCTGCAAACCGGCATCAAGGTGATTGATGCATTGATTCCGGTCGGTCGCGGCCAGCGCGAACTGATTCTCGGTGATCGGCAGACCGGTAAGACGGCGATTGCGCTCGACACCATCCTCAACCAGCGCGACAAAAATGTGTTGTGTGTCTATTGCGCCATTGGTCAGCGCGCCTCGGGGGTGGCCAAGGTGATCGCCACGCTGCGCGAGCAGGGGGCGCTGGAATACACCGTCGTTGTGGTGACCGAAGGCAATGATCCACCCGGACTGGCTTACATGGCACCCTATGCCGCCACCAGTATCGCCGAGTATTTTATGCAGCAGGGTCGTGATGTGCTGGTCGTCTATGACGACCTGACCCACCATGCCCGAGCTTATCGCGAGCTCTCGCTGTTGTTGCGCCGGCCACCGGGGCGTGAGGCTTTTCCCGGCGATATTTTTTATATTCATTCTCGGCTGCTGGAGCGTGCCACCCATCTGCGCGAAGATCTCGGCGGCGGCTCGATGACGGCACTGCCGATCATCGAAACCGAAGCGCAGGATATCTCCGCCTATATTCCAACCAATCTGATCTCCATTACCGATGGCCAGATCTATCTCTCGCCGTCGCTGTTTGCCTTGGGCGTATTACCTGCCGTTGACGTGGGCAAATCCGTTTCGCGGGTCGGAGGGAAAGCGCAGCGTGCAGCCTACCGCGCTGTGGCCGGTGATCTTAAACTGGCCTATGCGCAGTTCGAAGAGCTGGAGACCTTTGCCCGCTTTGGTGCCCGACTCGATGACAACACCCGCACCATTATTGACCACGGGCGGCGCATTCGTGCCTGCCTTAAGCAACCAGAATTCACGCCGGTTTCGATGACAGAACAGATTACTGTGTTACTGGCGCTATCGGAACAGCTGTTTGATGCGGTGCCCCTTGAGCAGATGAGCGCGGCCGAGTTGGCCGTGCGTGAGGCCGCTGCGGATATTCCGGCCGAGGTGTGTGCGCGATTCGACACGGCTGACTCATTGAGTGATGAAGATCGTTCCGCCATTTTAGCGATTGCCCGTCAGGCACTCGTTGACTTTGTACCCGATCAGGAGCCGGAAAAAAGATCATGAGTGGCTATTTATGAGTGACAGCGTCGCCAGCCTGCGTCACAAGATTGGCAGTGCACAAGAGCTCGAATCGGTGGTGCGCACCATGAAAGCGATGGCAGCATCGAGCATCGGCCAGTATGAAAATGCCGTGCATTCGCTGGATGATTATGATCGAACGGTGCAATTGGGCTTAGCCGCCTGTTTCCGTGAGAATCAACCGCCGGGGGTAATGCCGCCAATCAACCAGCAGAAGGCGATTACGGCCATCATCTTTGGTTCCGATCAGGGGCTGGTCGGTCAGTTTAATGAGGCGATGGTGGAGTACGCTGTTGATACGCTGGAAAAACTGCCGGGTAAAAAAATGGTCTGGGCGGTGGGTGTGCGTATCGGCTCGCACCTGGCGGAAACAGATCTGCAACCGATAACCGATTTTACCCTGCCCAACTCGATTCAGGGCATTACCCCACTGGTAGGGCAGATTCTGATTGAGCTGGAGGCGCAGCGTAAACAGGGCCAAATTAATCACAACCAAATTGATCAGAGAGAAATCGAACAGGTGTACCTGTTTCATAATCGCCCCAAAAGCGGATCGATCTATACCCCGGTAAGTCAGCGCTTGCTGCCGCTGGATGCAACATGGCGACACAATCTGGCAAAGATTCCCTGGCCGACGCAAAGCCTGCCTGAGGTGATGCATAGCAGGGAGAAAACCCTGCGGGCACTGGTGCGGGAATATCTTTTTGTGACACTGTTTCGGGCCTGCGCTGAATCACTGGCCAGTGAAAATGCCAGCCGACTGGCCGCCATGCAGCGCGCAGAAAAAAATATCGATGAACTGCAGGAAGATCTTAACCGGACGTTTCACCGTCTGCGTCAGAGCGGGATTGACGAGGAGTTGTTCGATGTAATCTCCGGCTTTGAAGCGCTGAGCTCAGGTGATTCGATAGCATGAAGTAAACGTACCCTTCGCTTACCTTTTTTTAACCACAAAGGCACAGAGATTTTTTTTCATAACATAATTGCCCGAGTTTACGAGTTGAGGGTTGATCTGAGCAGGAATTCCGGGGTCACAATATTTAACCCGGATTATTCATAAACCCGACATTCCGCACCCTTAAAAGCATGTTTTTTATTTATGGAAATAGGTCGAAATAATACTATTAAAATGATGTTAAACTACTGATATATATGATGTATTTACTGTTTCTCAGGAGGTGGTAAATGGCCATGGA
>PFXG01000032.1 GCA_002791545.1 Zetaproteobacteria bacterium CG_4_9_14_3_um_filter_49_83 | reverse complement strand
ACCGGCTCCACATGCTGAAAGTGCCAGAAGACTGATTGCGGTAGCTGTAATTTGAAGTGAGTTGGCACGCATGGCAGACCTCCTGTGAAACCATTTTCTTGATGGTTAGAAGGGTATGCCTGTTGTTTGTAATGCTTATGCCAGTTTTGTGTGAAACTGTGCAATGATGTGTAAAATTGAAGCGTTGATTACATACTTTGTTAAATTAACCTGCTCAGTGAATTAAGGAATGAAGGTAAACGGTTGACTGCTTACCTTATGAGACAGATAGCGGTCCAGATACCATAAGTCGGGTTGAGAGATGTTGAAGCCGGAAGTAGGGTCTAGAAGAAAAAGATGCACCGTAACAGTAGCTGTTAGTCCCTTGATGAGAGGTGAAAAATTGGCAAAAGAGACAGGTAATATGAGGATTTGACTAGGGGCAAAGTTATAAATTTTCCAGGACTTATCGATGCCTTGTGAAAACTCGACAATGTAACCGCTCCAAACAGGCGATGAATTCCAGTCTGTCCAGGCCACCTGAATCAGAGATGCCTGCGTGATGACAGGAGCACCATAAAATGTTGGTAAAGTTGCAAAAGATGGAGGCGTTAGCGGCTGGGTTAAAGCCGGTGCAGCAACTCGCTGCCATGCAGTACTTTTCGCAGCATACGGATCAGTGATTTCGATACGCCGAATATAACTTGTTGCATTCGCAGCTGGCCAAATGGAAATATTGCGCTGATTGTTGGGAAGCACCTGTTTGTCATCGTGCGAAACCAGTGCGTAAATGTCGCCGGGCGCAAGGGCGGTGCCGCTAATCGCAGCAAATACATCATCACGAATATTTTTTATGCCTGAAAATCCACTGGGTACTGAGGCAATAGTGATATAGTCACCTTGCGGAACGACTGGTGGCTCGAGCGCAGGGTCAGTAATGGCAGTATTCAGCGGCGTAGCCATGCTGTGGCCACTGGTGACGCGCGAAATTAGAAATCCATGGTCAGTCTTCGGTGTGACTTGTGCAGTGTCCTCAGTGAAAGCAGACATTGCCACAGGGCCACGTATGGAAGGCAATTTAATCGTACGAGTTGCAGTTGTGTCGCCGTTAACGCCGCCAAAGGCATAAATATTGATGCCATCAGTCAGATAGATATCCATCAACCACGTTGGTAGTAAACTTGGACCTGTTGGCGAATTGACATGCACCGTAGCAGTGAGTGGGCTGAATTCGGTGAAATTCATTTGAAGAGAATTGCCTTGAAATGAAATAATCGATAGCGCTTGTTTTCCGGAAAATACATGAACATCTTGAGGTAAGGTGAGTGAAGTGAAATTCGCCAGACCATTTACATCTGTCGTCGCACTGGTTAATCCGGAACTAATAACCACAGTGGCATTGCTGATAGCTTGCTGAGAGGGCGCGTTATCGACTGACACCGTGAGTGTGATTGCACCACCACCAGCCCCAGCCCCAGCTCCTCCACCGCCATTGGCTATTGTCAGCGGATCAATATACGCGGTTCCCGCAGCAACGGGATTAAGGTTAACCGGAATGACAGGGCTGACATTGGCTTGCAGGACGGAAATTGCATTACCTGTGCCAAGATAAGCACCAGCGGCATCAAATGCATCAAATGTAATATTCAGATTGGTGCCTGTGGGCAGCGATAACGTTTGGGGTAGATTGTTTGTGGGAATATTCAACTGAACGGGTAATCCGGCTGTGCCTGCTGCTCCTGTAATGCTTAATTGTAATTTGGCGATGCCGGGAAACCTGGCCAGCAATGCAGTTCCAGATGCAATATTAACCGGAATCAGGGTGCCTGCCGCAAGCGAGGTGGCTCCGCCCTGGTTAGCAGTATTGTTTGCCGCCAAAGCCTGGCCTGTACTGCCAGGCGAAGTTGCCTGTGAGCAGGCGTTAAGCATTAAAGCAAGTGCAAGAGCATGTACAAGCGTAGGGGCGGCGAATAGCGGTGATTGTTTCATGAATGCCGATTATATATAAACATCTGAGCAAAGCATGCCCGTTATTTTGAGATGATCGATGGCACAGCCATTCGCTTGCTGGTTTTTTGTTGTACAGCGTCTGTTGAAAGATTTGACGCAGGTATTTCATCAGACTGATTCGATGTTTTAGACAGTTGCTTGCTGGAGCCGACGTCCTGCATAAAGGCCATCAGCCAGTTGCTGGGAATTGAAGCGGAAGTATTTGGCAACGCCATGTTTTGTGTCTGGATATAGTGTCCTTTGTTTAGAAATATTTCTCCGGCGCTTGAATCACTAAGTGCAACCCGTCCTTCCACAAGAGCAATGTGCTCAACTGAAGACTCTGCCTGAGCAAGGATGTCAGTTCCACGCACTCCGATCAGTACAGTGCGCATTTTGATTTGATATTTGGAATCTGAAGATTTTATTTTATTGACGATAAAGCGAGCCCGACCCTCAGCTAGTTCGAGTAAGGAATCAATAATACCTTCATCGGACGAAGTATATTGTTTGATGGACGAACGTGCATGGCTTCCCAGCTGCATGCTTGAATGGTCAGTGAAGAGAATTCGCACGCGAGATTTATCACCTGTTACCAGAGTATCGCCGACGTCGATGGTATCACCTTGTTTGGCTGCGAATTCACCAGCCAGACGTTCAATGGTGACTTCACCCTGAATAAAATCTATTTCGCCCACAGGTGCAGAGATAGCCAGTACGGGCATTAAAAAAACAACGCTTAGCGCAAATAGGAATTGACGGATGCTGTTAATAAGCCGTTGCATCAGTAACGCCATAGGACACCCGCATTCACCATCCAGCGCCGCCATTGGCGAGAATTAGCCGGTGAGAATGTGGTTGATTGATTGATGTTGGATTGATTCTTCATCCATCCACCCTGAATAAACCATGTTTCAGGAATATTCGATCCCCACAGGGTTTGAGCGCGTAGCCATTTTATTTTTGCATTGGCTGCGTATAAGCGGTCCTGCCTTGTCAGTGGTCTTTTTAGATATGGTCTTGCATCAAGTTGGTTATAATTGCGTGCTTGAGCAGAAAGGGCCGTTTCGCTCCAAATACTCTGATTGTTAGCAAGTTCGAACAGACGCACATTTACTTTGGCATGGATATCACTGCTTCGGTAAGCCTCTTCGAAGCCTTTCGTGTTCTCAATATGGTATGTAGCACCGACGTTGCCATCCCACCCATCCCATTGTATTTGAAGATCGGCGTTAACTTGTGAACGCCAAGCGCTTAATGATGAGTATGTTTGTGAAAAATTCCTTTTACCACTTTCAAGAAAAAGGTTCAGAAAATAATGATCAGTCAATGCGATTGAATCAGAAAGCTGCGCAGCATAGCCAGCGTACATGCTCGCATTACCCAATGTGGATTGTTCAACGAATATTCCAGCCATCAGACTATGAGAAGATAATTCGACATGTTGAGAGACACTTCCACTGAGCCGGCGTAAGGCAAAGTTATTAAAATCCTGATAGAGCATATCATCATACTGGAAAGATGCTTGAGTGTTACCCAGTTCAGACTCGAAAATTTGACCCGATAAGTTCAGTTGTACAGTGCCTCCAATATCTCCTTTGTCACGTGCGGCAAGGGAAAGGTCGTTGGGTGAAATGACAACATTACTGTCTACCAGCGCAGAGAGTTGTAAGCTGGCATGCCAGCGCTGAGGTTGTTCCGCACCCAGTGCAATCGCACGCTGCCTGGCCTGATTAGCTTCAACGGGACGCTTGTCGGCATCCAGAGCGCGTGACAATAACAGCCATCCTTGTGCATTATCAGGGTATTTACTGACAAATGAGCGCATAGCATTGATGGCCTGCGTGTATTGATGGTAATCAAGCATGGTTTCCACTTCTTCAAGGCTCATGGGAGGTTGTGCCTGCTCAGCGGTGGCTGTGGAAGGTATATGTGAAACAGTTGAATTTTGAGCAATGAGAATTGGTTTGGGTTGAGCGTGTTTAATGGCTGAAACGGACGGCCCGGTCAGGATATTCATTTGCTCAGATGTTGGGCTGGCTGATGTTGAACTGGCAACCAGTGAGCTATCCAGTTCAAGATGCCAGGCTTCTGCCTGGGGACAATACCAGGGTAATATCAATGAAAGTACGGCTGCAAAGGACAACTGCAAATATTTTCGATTCATCATAAACGATTTTCCATGCAAGCAAGCTATGAGTGATATTTAAACATGTCTGTAAATATTGTCACTTTTGTTGCAACTGCCAAATACCTTGCCACTGTGCAGGTGGCTGTTGTAATAATAACTCGCAGCGTTGCTGCATGTGTTTGGAAACGTGGTCGGAATAGGTCGACGCAACATACTTAAAGGCAAGGCTTGCTTGGCTGAAATGGCCTTTTCGATATAAACTCAGGGCAATAGCATACGCATCAAGAAGCGGCTGAAATGCTAATTGCTGATCTTTGTTTGCCAGTAATTCAAAAATGCGCATCGGTTCAGTTTTTCCCACCAGGACTACCTGATCTATTTCGCGACATGCGAACTGATCGTGCACCATAGACCATGTTGATTCGCCAATCATGTGTAATGAACCATACTGTTTATTTAATGATTCCAAACGCGCCGCAACATTGCCGGAATCACCCATAAAAGTGTAATGGACGCGCTTGGAAGAACCCATGTTGCCGACAGTCATAACGCCGGTATTGATGCCGATACGCACAGAAAGGTTATGTTGATGCGCTTTAAACGTTGGCCGAATAACATTCAGCGCCTCTTCCATTTCCAAAGCTACCTGACATGCATTTATGGCGTGATTCTGACGCAATAGGGGCGTGCCAAACAAACATATCATGCCATCACCCATCAGACGGTCGATGCAGCCGTCATAGCGTTGGACAATGGGGGTGGCGGCATCATAAAATTGATTGATACAATGTACGACTTCTTGCGGTGAAAGCTTTTCTGACAGGGCTGTAAATCCGGCGACATCCATAAACATGACGCTTATTTCACGATCCTGGCCTCCCAGCATGACTTCGCCACTTTCATTGGCTAAAGCTTCGTCCACCACGCTGGGGTCAATATAAGTGCTGAATATATCGCGCAGATGTTTCCGTCGTTGCAATGAGGCAGAATAATAGAGGATAAACAGCACAGAAAAAGTAATGCTTAATTGTAACAGGGGGATTACCACATGCATCCAGATGCCTTGCAGGAATAACCAGTGAGAAAGCCCAAGAAAAGAAAAGCCCAACGCAATAGATATCAGTCCGTGTGATCGCTCAATAACACGCTGAAATAAAAGGCCATATATCAGAGTCAGAAGCAGAATCAGGGTAAATTCTGAAATGACTAATATATTGGGGCGGGCAAGGAGTTGGTCGTGTAACAGAGCATAGGCTATCTGTGCCTGAATTTCTGTTCCCGGCATGATGGAATCAACCGGAGTAGGACGAATATCATCGATGCCAGCCGCAGAAACGCCCAGAAATACGAGTTTATCTTTCAGAGCATTAGCACCAATGTTGCCATGCAGTACATCCACAGCTGAATAGGTGGGAATGGTTTCCGTAGGCCCCTGAAAGACAGGCCATGCCCAGCCGTTAGGATTCACCTCCCACTGATGATCTGCCATATTAATATCGACACTATTTAGCGAAATACCGACAGATAATTCCGGCATGCCGAGCCAGTTTCGTAAAGCTGCCAGCGCAAGCGATGGTAAATAGAAGCCATGATAGTCGATCAACACAGGAGAGAAACGAATCGCCCCATCAATGTCGGGTGCAAAGTTTAAAAAGCCGCATCCACCGGGAGGTGGTAATAACGCGGGAATATTAATGGTCAACTTAGCAGCGGTTGAAATTTCAATTTCTTCTTCCGGGCCGGTATTCACCGTGGAGAAGAAGCAAGGGTCAAGATTCTGGACGGTTTCGTTCAAAGAGGTCTGCGACAAAGCTTTGCCAGGTTCGTAAAAGAAGCCTTGCACCGTATGTTTGTTGTTTTGCAGGAAATTCGCCAGGCGCAAGTCGCTATCATCAGCATCTTGCTGCTGAATAAGCTGAAGTGGAACTGGAATTTGTTGTTGATGCATCCAGCTAACGATTTGTTTTGTCGTATTCACGGTTGGTTCGGAGAAGATCATATCCAATGCCAGCGTACGTGCTTGCAAGGGACCAAGAATTTTTTCTCCGATATCAGCGATGGTTTGACGCGGCCAGGGCCATCGTCCGATCTCTTTAAGGCTCTGGTTATCAACCATAACCAAAGCAATCGAACTATCAGATACAGCTAGGCTGCCACGCAGTTGATAGTGCCAATCCAGAAGCGTGGATTCAATGAGCCGAACAGGAGCAGGATTCCAGAAGAATAGTGCATAGGCGCAGCAGGCAATAGCGAGTGAAATGTTTAAATCACGGTAGGCCCTGACACCGGCCATGAAAGACTTAAGATTCATCATGTGTCGAAATTAACCCGGATTATTAATAAATTCTGTTGCGCCCTTGCTTGCTCGTTTGCCTGCAATAAATTCTTCATCAGTTGTCCGTATGCACTGCTACGCACGCCTTCTTCAGAATTCGCTGCAAACAAACGTTCGGCGCACAAAAAGGCAGAACTGACGTTTGGACACACATCGTGCGCCCGAAGGGTAAGGGGCTTGCCCCGCATCAATCATCACAACAATTCATGAATAATCCGGGTTAATGATGCAACTCATCATGATTAAACAAGTCAGAATAATCCTTGTGTCGTAAAATCAGGGATGTATTTACTGAGATTGAAGAATCTTGATTAATTTTTTGCGGTAAATTCTGGCTGTTTTTTCTTCATCAATATAGACGATTGCACCCTCTTTAATCAGCTCATTGAGAATGCGGGTGATGCGCTCACGTGTACAATTAATCATGCGTGCCAGATTGATATGAGTGGGTAAGCGAATGTCGATGAAGTCACTGTTTTCAGTTATACGCCAGTCATTCTGATCCATCAGCCAGGCACCGAGACGCAAGGTTACTTTAGACTGGCCAAGGCGATTGACAACTTTTTGCGTTTCAGTGTAACGGGCAACGATGGACGCGAGTAATTTGCGAACAAAAGCTTCGGTTTTCATGCTCTCATTCCAAGACTCGCGCGAAATATGCAGTAATTTGCAAGTGGTCAGGCATCTTACAAATGACATGCGTTGAGTTTCACCAATAATACCCATTTCGCCAAGGATGTGTCCCGGCCCAAGTTTAAACAAGAGGATCTCCTGCCCATCAAGGCCCTCGATGAAGATATCAACTTCACCTTCCAGCAACAAATACACACCTTGCGTAGCCTGATCGCCCTCCATGAGGAGAAAAGCACCTTTGCGCATGGTGATTTCATTGCCTTTGGAAAAGTCATCACGGCTAAAAAATCTGCGGTTAAGCATCTTGTCACCTCCGGATTGGGAAAAACTTGCGGTGAACTTTAGGGGTAAATTGACATAATTGATGTAAACTAAGTTACATTAATGTAAATATTTCTGATAATTATGTAATATATATAGGTATAAAGTTAAATATTTATTACAGCTTATACTGTACGCCGAGCGAAAGAAAGCCGAAAGGGTTCTTGAAGGTGTGATTGTTTCGGCGGTTGTATAAAAGTGGCAATTGGCCCAGGACAAAGTGTGATGCAGCCTGTCCATGTGAATAAAGTGTAAAATGATTGTTAATGGCATAGCTCAGGTAGGCGTCAAATACAGTATTTTGGTTGTAATCGGCAAAACCTTTGCGAGGCAGATAGTTTTTACGATTGATTGAATATTGGCGTAGATCCATGCTAAGCAATGTGTCTGATAAAAACTCCCAGTCCAAACCCGCCCCTGCAACAATGTGCTGCTCTTTCCAGGGGGTAGCTTGCGGGATTTGCTGGGCCGCGAGTGTTGCTGAAATCAGTGGGTCGATAGAATTCGTGGTCGATTGAACTTTTACGTCACGGTATTCGAGATTTGCATGCAGAGTCAATGTTGGAGAAGCATGATAGCTGGCAATACTGCCGATAAGCCAGGCGCGATCTGAAGATGATGAACTGAACAGTTCTTTGCCCGGTAAAGCTGTGATGGTGGTGTTGCCTTGCTGAAATTTTGTCACTGAATATGCGGGTGAAGAGTGTTTGCTGTAACCTGTTTCCAGTGAAATGTCGGTTGAAGTGCTTAAGCGGGTGATCCATTGCAGGCGTAGATCTGCCCCCCAGTATTTGGGGTTCAATTCTTTAGGCTCAACGGGGCGTGTCAGTTTTTGACTGCCGCTTTCAGCAGAAAATCTCAGGCGAACCTCTTCAGCAAGGTTTATGTTGATACCACCGCGAAAAGCGGTCCATTTGGTTAGTTTGGTGCTGGTTCCGGTTTTGCCGGCATAATTAAGAAAATCAAGGCTCGGATCGAAATAGTCGTAGGCTATCCATGTATTAGCTTGTTGACGTTGCGCATAGTTCAGAATAACTGGCCGATTGAGTTCAAGGGACGGCTGAATTTCCGCATTGCCGTCGGCATGAGCGTCAAGTGGTTTAAATGTGGTCATGCATAGAATAAAAAAAACAAACATGTAAAATAATTTTGGCATATCAGCTCTCAGGAAAGTTTGTGAAGCGGCTAGATTAGGCTCTAAAACCTAGCACTGTTCAGGCGGATTGGAAGCTGTTGCAGTTTTGCCTGCGGCTTGTTGTTGAGGTGTCCACTTTAGAATCATAGATTGATCAAAAAAAAGGGCACCTGTTGGGTGCCCTTTTTCATACTTAACAAGAATATTGCTTATTTAACGATAAACGTACCGGTAATGCCTTTACCTGAAGCATTTGATGGCAGTGGACCACTAATCCCGGTCTTTGCCGCATTTTCAAAGCCCAGTACAATGTTGCCAATACCAATGCTGTAAGTATAAGTGCCTGGTCCGATTGGTATGCCAGCACTGGCAGCAAGTGCACTAATATCAATATTCAAGCTGCTGTTCAGCGCTGTAACCGGCGTAGTAGCCATGGTTCCAGAAGTTGCGGCAACAGTAGTGCGCCCTGACCAGGTGATAGAGCCAGTTGGAGTGAAAGTTACGGCTCCTGCGTTATTGCTGGAAACAGTTGCTGATGCAGTTGCGCTAATTTTGCGTGCTGATGCCGTGTCAGAGATGGTCATCGAGATTGGCACGGTTACAGGTGAAACGATAGATCCATAGTAGTCTATCAGAGGTATAGTCATCACGACAGTTGCTGCTGTAACAGATGAACCGGCCGGGAAGTTTGCTGTGCCCGTGGCAGTTACAGGTACAGTTACCGCTGGTACAGGTCCGGCACCGATGGTGATGGCATTGCCAGCAATAGCCACACCGGTTGCTGCTGTTGTAGCAGCGGCAAGAGCAGCTGCATTTGCTGCATCCGCAGCAGCAGTAGCTGCAGCCGTTGCCTGGGCTTGAGCTTGAGTGTTGGCGGTTAACGCTACGGCTTGCGCCGCAGCTAAGTTGTTATTCTGGGCATAATTGTCAGCTGTTGCTGCTGTTGCTGCTGTTGTTGCTGCCGCAGTAGAGGCGGCTTGGGCAGCTGTTGAAGCTGTGTTTGCAGCGTTTTGCGCCGCAGTCTGTGCTGCAGTAGGAGTACCGCCGGCATTCGTAATAGCTGTTATAACCGCAGTGTTAGCGGTCGCGTTGTTGGTTGCTGCTGATGCGGCTGCCTGAGCTGCTGCTAATGCATCGGCAGTTGCCTGCTTGGCGGCTGCAATTTGCGCAGCTGTTGCACCCGGCGCGCTGGCCGCTGCGGTTGCTGCTGCTGCTTGTGTTGAAGCAGTCTTCGACACATTGGTAGTGATCGATGATGAATTTGCTGTTTGAGTCGTAACGGCTGCCGCTGGTGGCGCTACAATCGTAATGGCAGCTACTACAGGAGCAGTGCCGACGGTAGCCGGATTTGCATTAGCGTAAGATGTAGCGACGGCCTGAGCTGTTTGGGTTGCCACTGTTTGCAGGGTGGTTTTCACAGCAGCTGCAGGTTTTGCAATAGCGCCGGTTGAGTTCGTTACGTTCACTGAGCCGCCATTGTTGAATGCTTCTACCACAACCGAACTTGCCTGAGCAGCTGATGTTGCAGTCGCTTTAGCAACGCTTGATGCAGTAATAACAGTGGTTGTTCCGGTGTTGGTTGTTGCAGCGGCAATGGCTGCTGGCGATGCATTACCATCCAGTGCGCCATCCGACATGTCAGCAGCCATGGAAGTAATTGTCGCCAGCATGTCATTCGCAGTCGCGCCAGCTCCGCCACCTGCTGTCGCAGTTGCTACAGCAGAACGACGAATAACTTCAGCCAGAGCTTCGTTAGCAGCCATCAATGAGCCGGTATTGGCAACTGAGGTGTCAGTTGAAGGGTTAGAACCTGCTGGTAAGCCCATGCCCAAGCTGCTCACCAGAGAAGTTTCCTGAGCGGCTAATTGCGCGGCTGTTGGTAAGGCGCCACCATTTGCAGCAACAGCAGCTGCTGCAACTACGGTTGAGAACACGTTGGCGTTGGCATTAATTTGCGTTAAAGCAGCACCACCATTCGTGTAAGGAACGATGGTTTTGAGTGGGAAGTCCGGCGCCAGACCAGTGATTGTGTCGATGCCGCCAGTGATGGTCAATGTGAATGGACCGGCTGCAGTAGCTGGTGGTGATACACTATAGGCACCATAATTATCTGTCAGACCTGTTGCAACGACAGCACCCGCGCTGTCAGTAACCGTTACAGTACCGCCTGAGATTGGCCCTTTTGATGCGGAGCCACCAACTGATACTTTAGCTCCACCAGCGGGTGCTGCTGCGGTTCCACCGCCTCCGCTACATGCGGAAAGTGCAATAACAGATGCCGCACCTAAGCATAATAATAATTTGTGTTTCATAGAATCTACTCTCCTTTCTTAAGTTGCACATGCTCAAAACACAGTTCGAACAATATACTTTAGAAGGTCGCGAACTTAGTTGATTCTTCCTCTAAAAGCCAACTTTTTTTTGCTTGGTGTGAATAAGATGTTACGATTTGTGGCATGTAATTTCATGTCGATATGGGTGATTTCAATTGTCTAGATTTTTGCTTGCAGCGTGTCTGTTGGTCTTTTGTGTTTTTTTATCTCCGGCTAAGGCTAAAGAAATTAATACTATCAGTCATGAGCTGCGGCATCCCGAGCATAAGATGGCACCTGTTGAACAATTGTGCAATGAGGTCGGACATAAGTTGAGAAGTGTCAGTGAACTCTCATGTGTTTCGGCTGGTATGACCGTATCCCGACGTACCAGTGTCAGTGGTCGTGTTATTGGAATGAAGGAATATCCGCCTTTGGCTGATAAAACACCTCAAGCCCGTATTTTATTGATTGGCGGTATTCATGGTGATGAATTGTCATCGGTTAGTATTGTGTTTCACTGGATGCATATACTGAATCAGTATCACTCAGGGTTGTTTCACTGGCATGTGCTGCCGCTATTGAATCCGGATGGTCTGTTGCAACAACCTTCCACCCGTGTCAACGCGCATGGCGTCGATTTGAATAGGAATTTTAATACCCCCGACTGGTTGCATGCATCACAGCAATATTGGCAAAAGAATACGCATCAGGATCCGAGACGATATCCCGGAGCAGCACCTTTAAGTGAGCCTGAGTCGCTTTTGCTGGCTGAGGAAATTGCTGATTTCAAGCCACATGCCATTGTCTCGGTGCATGCACCGTTCGGAGTTCTGGATTTTGACGGGCCACCGGCCGGCCCCTCCAGCTTGGGTCAGTTGCACGTGCAGCTTCTGGGTACTTATCCGGGCTCGCTGGGTAAGTTCGCCGGAGAACAATTGAAAATTCCGGTGATTACCATTGAGTTGCCACACGCTGGCATTATGCCGGATCAGCTGGAGCAGTCCCGTATATGGATGGATTTGATCCGCTGGCTTAAAATACATATTCCGAAACAGGAAACGTTGCTGACCATGCAGCAGCGCGATATTAACTCGGATAACAGGTAGCTTAATTAGATATGGTTCGTTCCGGCGCTCGCTTTTTGGCAGGTTTGGCTTCCAGTAAATGCATTTCGCGGCCGCGCAGCACCAGCTCATGCCCGCAACCTTTGCAGTTCGTTCCGATGCCGGAGAAAGGTAATATTTTTAAAGTGCCACATGCAGGGCAGCATGCTTTTCGAGCCTTAAAGGGCAGTACGGCGATGCATGTGCCAAGCACAATGAAAGTGACGATGCCTGTCAGCGGCATGAACAGACTTAAACCCATCGAACCCAACCACCATGGCAGGGTGATGATGATGATTTGTATGGGGGCAGCATCGGTTATTGTTGCTGCAAGTGTTTTGCGTGGTGTGTCATGCATACGGCTTATGCTAAGCCAGAGCGGTGTGCCTGGAAAGTTTACAAGAGAATGTTTTCAGTCGTCTGTGCTTCGTTCGGTCATTGACATGCAACAGCTCGACGGTGATGCTTCAGCAATGAGAAAATGGTTCATTGTTATGATGTTATTGGTCATTTCTGCTGGTTGCGCAAAGAAGCCGCCCTTGCAGGAAATGGCTGAAGCTCGCTCTGCCATTGAGGCTGTAAAACAGTTGCCTGTTGAGGGAAACGCAGGACGTCATCTTGAACAAGCTGAGGAAGCACTGGATCAGGCCAGCGAAGCCATCGGTCTGAAAGAGTATGGTACGGCTCACAGCAAGGCGCTTGAGGCAAAACGGAAGGCTCAGGAAGCTGCCTGCATTCAGCGTGGCAAGCACGATCAATAGCGTTTGATTGTTTGCGCTAAGTTTCAAGTTGATGCTAGCCCGGATTATTCTTGAGTCGTTGAGAAGATTACGCCGAACGTTTGTTGGCAACGAATTCAGAAGAAGGCGTGCGTAGCAGTGCATACGGACAGTCTCCCGGCTCAGGTGTATATTTAATTTAACGGAATTATTGAAATACGAGGTTTTTATATGTCAAATCATCATGTGCAACGCCCGACTAACGGCGAAAAAATTACGATGGGAGAAGGTGGTAAGCTGAATGTTCCTGTGCAACCTGTTGTGACCTTTATAGAAGGTGACGGTACAGGTCGTGATATCTGGCGTGCTTCGCAGCGAATTCTCGATGCGGCGGTAGAAAAAGCTTACGAGGGCCAGCGGAAGATTGCCTGGATGGAAGTGTTTGCCGGTGAAAAAGCCTGGAATATGTATGGCCAGAACGATGAGGCCTGGTTGCCGCAAGAGACGCTGGATGCTTTCTCTGAATATCTGATCGGCATCAAGGGCCCGCTGACGACTCCGATCGGTGGTGGTATCACTTCGCTGAATGTAGCGCTACGCCAGAAACTGGATCTCTACACGTGTCTGCGTCCGGTTAAATATTTTGATGGTGTGCCTTCGCCGGTGAAACGTCCGGAAGATGTCGATATGGTGATTTTCCGTGAGAATTCAGAAGATATTTATGCCGGTATTGAGTGGGCAGCAGGCTCGGATGAAGTGAAGAAAGTGATTGCTTTCCTGCAACAAGAGATGGGTGTGAGTAAAATCCGTTTTCCTGACTCCAGTGGGATTGGCATAAAACCGGTATCTCAGGAAGGTACGGCGCGGCTGGTGCGCGCTGCTATTCAGTATGCTATCGACAATAACCGTAAGTCGGTGACGATTGTGCATAAAGGTAACATTATGAAATTCACCGAGGGCGGCTTCCGTAACTGGGGTTATGAGGTTGCTAAAGACGAATTCGGGGCTGTAGAGATTGATGGTGGCCCATGGTGTGAATTACCGAACGGTATTGTGATCAAAGATGCCATTGCTGATATTGCATTACAGCAGGTGCTGACCCGGGCGACAGAATTTGACGTGATCGCCACACTGAATCTGAATGGTGATTACATTTCCGATGCGCTGGCGGCACAGGTGGGTGGTATTGGTATCGCCCCTGGAGCAAATATCAATTACAACTCCGGCCACGCAATTTTTGAAGCCACACATGGTACGGCACCTAAATATGCCGATAAAGATATGGTCAATCCGTCATCGGTAGTGCTGTCCGGCGAAATGATGCTGCGTTATATGGGATGGGTTGAAGCGGCTGATTTGATTCTTAAGGGTATCAATGGTGCCATTGCAGCAAAAACGGTGACTTACGATTTTCATCGGCTGATGGAAGGCGCTACCAAGCTTTCAACTTCCGAATTTGGTGATGCTGTCATTGAACATATGGATGATGAGGCGATTAGTGATAGTGAAACAGATCAATATGATCAGTTGGCTGAGCGATTTAAAGAGCTGTTTGAATCCAAAGCTGAAAAAACAGTCGAAATTGCCAATGCCGCTCTGGAAAAAGCCCGTCAACAACTTACCGCTGCTGGCACTTTCAGTGAAGAGCAAGGTTTGAAGCTCAAAGCGTTTCTGGAGCGTGATGTTCGCCATGTGGCTGAAGCGGTGCGTGATGAGGCCAAGGAGAAGCTCAATCCATCGCGACTGGGTACCGGTGCCCTGGCGTCGATTTCATCATTGCTACAGGCTGCAGGATCAACATTGTCTGATATCGCTGAAAAGGCCGGTAAGTCGCTGTCCTGCCGGTCAGGTGAAATTACTGCTGCCGGTTCATTAAAATGCAAATCGTGCGGGTATGTGATGCATTTCAAAAAAACAGGACGTATTCCGCCTTGTCCGAAGTGTCATAAGACAGATTTCAAGAAGAGTTACTGATAAAAAAACAAGAAGGGGGCCAAGGCCCCCTTTTTCTGTGGTTCAAAAAAAGCAGGTTAAATACCTTCGGCGAAACCAACCGATCCATCAGCAAATACCGGTGTGGACAGGTATTTTTCACCACCGTCGGGGAAAATAGTAACAATCAGGCCGCTTTTGCCAGCCGCCGCCAATTCTTCTGCGACTGTCAGGGCGGCCGCCAGAGCGCAGCCACAGGATTGCCCGCATAAAATACCGTCTTCAAGCGCCAGGCGCTGGGTCATGGTGTATGCAGCATCAGTATCAATGCCGATTTTACGATCATGAACCGAAGCATCGTAAATTCCCGGAACAATGCTTGATTCAATGTGTTTCAGTCCTTCGATGCCATGGAAGGGTGAATCGGGTTCAGCTGCGATAATCTGAATCTCTGAATTGGTACGTTTCAGGTAGCGACCCGTACCAACCAGTGTGCCCGATGTGCCCATGGAGGCGATGAAGTGTGTCACTTTCCCATCGGTGTCACGCCAGATCTCAGGGCCGGTCGTGTCCTCGTGAGATTGCGGGTTGGCAGGATTATTGTATTGATCGGGTTTGTAATAGCGCTCCGGGTCGGATTCATAAATGCTGCGTGCATGCAGAATCGCGCCGTCCGATCCTTCCAGAGGGTCTGAGAAAATCAGATCAGCACCAAATGCGCGACAGATGCGCTTGCGCTCATCTGAAACATTTCCCGGCATCACCAGGCGCACCTTAAAACGCAGCGCTGCGCCGATCATGGCCAGTGCTATGCCTGTGTTGCCAGATGTGGAATCAAGAATCACCTTATCGGGTGTCAATGCGCCGGAAGTCAGGCCATTCTGAATCATGCGTAGCGCCGGTCTGTCTTTGACTGATCCACCGGGATTAAAGCGTTCCAATTTCGCCAGAATTTGAATGTCTTTTGGCAGATGCGCTGTAATATGTTTGATTTCAACAAGCGGCGTATTGCCGATAAGTTCCAGAATAGATGCCAAAATATTTCCTTTTGTGTTTCAATGTTGTGATTATGGGCGACAGTCTGTGCATTTCTCGGCAGTATGCCAAGCGCAATGCAAAAGAGATTTGCATGGATTGTGCGTGAGAGGAAATAAAAAAGCCCGCCATTGAAACAATGAACGGGCTTTTTTGAGGGTGTTATCACCCAAGATGGTACCGAGGACTGGAGTCGAACCAGCACTTCCATAGGAAACTAGCACCTGAAGCTAGCGCGTCTACCAATTCCGCCACCTCGGCATACCCCGCTCAGGATGTGCATTTTAAATGAATGCATGCCAGAGCGGGCGCGAATCATAAAATGGAGTAACGAAGTGTCAAGAAAGAACATTAAAGAATCTGCTGTCAAGCAAGGTTCAACAAGAAAAAGGTCAGCTTCATCGGCTGAGTCAAAGAAGCATGCAGGCAAAGGTAAACGTAATGCCTACGATCATCTAAAGCCAAAGCCTGCAACACATTCCGCTGATGCTGAGCAGCATTCACAAGGCAAGCCGCAAGCTCGACGGGGCATGTTTCGTCGCCATGAAGGCAGGTCATCCGGTCCTGAAAAATTATTGCTCGGTATGCTCAGTGCGCACCCGGATGGCTTCGGATTTGTCGCTGTGGAGGGAAGAGAAAAGGATGTTTTTCTGCCCAGAGAGGAAATGCATGGCCTGATGCATGGCGATGAGGTCGAAGTTCGCGTGAAATTCAGTCGTGGCCGAGAATCGGGCGAATTCGTGCGCATGGTGCGTGAAGCTTCACCCATCATGGTGGCACAATTGCTTGATCGTGGCGGCGTCATGATGGCGCAGCCGCGCTCTAAGCGGTTCACTTCAGCAATTTTAATTCGTAGTCATGATTTAGCTGATGCCAAAAGTGGTGACTGGGTTCGCATTGAAATAAAACGTGGTGGTGTGGTGCTGGAAGGGAAAATCCTTGAAGTACTCGGACAAGCTCTGACGCCGACAACGTTAATTGATCTGGTTATTACCGAGCAGGCACTGGAAACGGAGTTTCCGGATGATGTGGAGCGGCAGGCGACAGGCATTCCTCTGGAAGTGCAGGCTTCGGATATGCAAGGGCGCATGGATTTACAGCATTTACCTTTTGTGACCATCGATGGTGAAGATGCGCGGGACTTTGATGATGCGATTTGTGTATTGCCCCGGGGTGGCGGTTTTGAGGTGTGGGTGGCGATTGCCGATGTGGCACATTACGTACACGAAAATACGGCATTGGATCGTGAGGCCGCGCAACGTGGCAACTCCTTTTATTTTCCTGATCGGGTGATTCCGATGTTGTCTGAAAAGCTCTCCAATGGTTTATGTTCTCTGAATCCGCATGTGCCACGGCTGGCTATGACGGTACGTATGCGTTTTGATGAAGTGGGGAAAAGGCGTGCGATTCAGGTGTATGAAAGTGTTATCTGTTCGCAGGCTCGCCTGACTTATACACAGGTGGCGAAATTTCTTGAGGATGCCGATGCATCAGCTATCGATCAGAAGCAGGTGCTGACAATGCTGGACGATGCGCATCGATTGTTTCATGTACTCAGGCGCAAACGGGATATCCGGGGTGCCTTGGACCTGGATTTGCCTGAAGTACGGGCCAAAGTGGTGGATGGCAAGCTGGAAGGTATGCTGCCGCAACAACGAAATGTGGCACATATGCTGATTGAGGAGTTGATGTTAGCGGCCAATACGGCGGTTGTGGAATATATCGAAGCACGGGAAGCTGTGTTTCTTTATCGCGTGCATCCAGAGCCGAAAGTGGAATCGATCGAGACACTGAATACCTATCTTGTCGCTAAAGGGAAATTTATTCCCACCAAACGGGCAGGCAAGCGAGGTGAAGCCAAGGGGGGGCTGGTTGACCCGAGAGATGTACAGGCTGTGTTGCAATTCTCTTATGGTAAACCCTACGCACATGTGCTGCATCGCTTGATTCTTCGCTCCATGCAGCAGGCATTCTATACGACGCACAAACAGGGGCATTTTGGTTTGGCATATCAGGCATACGGACATTTCACCAGTCCGATCAGGCGGTATGCCGATTTGACGCTGCATCGCTGTTTGAAAACGCTGGTGCATCACCAAAAGCAGAAAGTGAATCAGGAAAAGCTGGAAGTGACGGCTCAACACCTGTCGGTTCAGGAGCGCAAACAACAGCGGGCTGAGTGGGATACACAAGCCATGCTGGCTGCACTTTACCATCAGCAGGATGTGGGCAAGCGTATGATGGCAGTGATATCCGGCCTGACCTCGCGGCGGATATTTATGGAGCTTGATACTACGCTGGCTGAAGCTTCATGTGCTGTCGATGATTTGGCCGGAGTCTTTACGCTTGATGAGCAAGGACACGCGCTCGTGGCTCGTCGGGGAGGGGCTCGCATAGAGCTGGGCGATAAAATCGAGGTGGAAATCAACAGCGTTGATCCGGTTCGCGGGCAGATCATCGCGACTTTGGTGTGACTGTGGATTCAGTATCGTTAATTGCACAGATGAGCTATGCCATGGCTTTGCGTGCATTGCCGGGAATTTCGACGGACAACAGATGTCAGGTTACGCTGTATCAGGCAAAATATGCTGAGGGACTTGCGGCGCTGACAGAGCAGTGCGACTTGCGTCTGCTGCAAAGTGATAAGTCGCTGGTTAATGAGCTGACAGCGCATGGCTACACAATTCAACAGGCGCAGTCTGTTGAGGTGGTGAACGATCTGGTGGTTGTGCTGCCGACCAAAAACCGTCTCCGCACCTGCGGCCTGATAGCTTCTGCCATGCTGTCATTACGCTCTGGTGGAAGCATGATCATGGTCTGTGCCAACACGATGGGTGCGAAGGGTTATCAGAATCTGATGGCAGAACTTGGCGGAGATGTGCAGGTGCAATGCAAGTCCAAGTGTCGCATGTTTAAATTGCATCGCAGTGCTGATTTTAATACGGCGCTGGCCATGCGCTGGCAACAGGCGGCAGCTATGCAGCGTGTCGATACACATGGCCTGATGTCACAAGCCGGTGTGTTCAGTTGGGATCGGGTGGATATCGGCTCACAAATGCTGGTCGACGCAGTGCTTCATGCCGGTGTACGGGATATCCACGGGAAGGGCATGGATTTGTGTTGCGGTTACGGGTTTCTGGCGGTGTCGCTGCTTGCCCGTATGCATGAATCGATGCAGCAGTTGCATCTGGTGGATAGTGACGGACTGGCGCTGGACTGCGCCCGGCGCAATAGCGAAGTATGGCAGGAAAAAGTAAAGCATCACTGGCTCGATGCAACGCAGGAAGCGCTACCCGGCTTTCTGGACTGGATAATCTGTAACCCGCCATTTCATCGGGAATTTCAGCAGGATATGGCGTTGGGTCAGGCTATCGTGCAGCGCGCTTGTGCAGCGCTACGCAAAGGCGGTGTGATCTATCTGGTCGCTAACCGACATTTACCCTATGAAAAGTTGATGCGGGAGCATTTGTCGCAACTTGATGCGGTGGATGTAAGGCAAGGATTTAAAGTGTTGCGAGGGGTCAGATGAAGCAGGAACGACTGGATAAATTGCTGGCGAATCTCGGTTACGGATCGCGTCGGGATGTTGCTGCATGGATTAAACAGGGCTTGATTGAAGTGGCTGGCAAAGCGGTGAAATCACCTTCGCAGAAAGTTGTGCCGGATGAAGTGTTGCTGGATGGTGAGGTGCTGGATTATCCGCATGGTCTGACGCTGATTTATCACAAGCCATTGGGCAGTGTCTGCTCGCACAAGGAGATTGGTCGACTGATTTATGAAGATTTTCCTGAGCGGTGGATGCATCGGAAGCCACAAATTTCCAGTGTGGGGCGTTTGGATAAGGAGACTTCGGGATTGCTTATTCTGACGGATGACGGGCATCTCAATCACTTTCTGACCAGTCCGAAGCATCATATCGCCAAACGCTACCGGGTACAGCTGGCTCAGCCTCTGCAGGGAACGGAAGTGGCATTATTTGCCAGTGGCACGCTGATGCTGGAAGATGATGATAAACCATGTTTGCCAGCTGAGTTGGATGTGTTATCGGATAGTGAAGCTGAATTGACCCTCCATGAAGGGCGTTACCATCAGGTGCGGCGGATGTTTGTGGCGGCTGGTAATCACGTGGAGAAGCTGACACGCATCAGCATCGGCGAGTTGACGCTGGCATCAACAGCACTGCAACCGGGTGCCTATCAGGCGCTGCATGCAGAGGCAGTGCAGCGGCTGGTTTCCGGTTGAAGGTTTAGCCTGTTCGTTCGGATTTTTTCTGATCAGGATTAATCATCGTGCCTTTCGTAATGATTTTCGTCATCGTAACTTCTTTGATGGTGTTGCTGGCTGGCCTGTCTTGAATGTTCATAGGTTTTGCGAGACTGTGGTGCAGGGGCGGGTTGCTGGCTGCCCTCGTACAGGATGGCTGCAGCTGCGGCACCAATGGCACCGCCGATGATGGCACCTTCAACCGGCTTGCCGTTATCATTGCCAATCACAGCACCGGCTGCGGCACCGACAACTGCACCACGCGTGGCAGCACGTTCCTGTCCGGATGTGGCACAGGCTGAAAGTGAAAGCGTAAGCAAAGCGATCATCATGGTATGTTTCATGGCTTAATCTCCCGACCGTGGTTAACGGTCAAAAATAATGGCGGCATCCTTAAATAAGGCATACTGGAATGAAAGTGGATAATTTACCCTGGGAGGCTGTCCGAGAATAGATGAACCTACTGCGGAGAAGCGAATGTTGGCCACTTTTTCCGCTCATTTTCGTTAAATACCCTCAGCATTCGCCTCAAATGCACGAAAAAACCGATGCAATCCTGCTTCTCCTCGTGACGGTTCCTGTTCTCGCATAGCCTCCTGAGTTGTGCTTCCAATGTTTAACAGAGTGGTTAGCAAACTCTGGTGTCATGAAAAAATCGAGCTAGCTTTGGCGCATGATAAATTTCGATGTATTTAATGGTGATGCCGATGGCATCTGTGCACTGCACCAGCTTAGGCTGGCTGAGCCTAAAGAGGCCGAACTTATTACCGGCGTGAAGCGCGACATTGCATTGTGTAAACGTGTACTAGCCGGTCAGGGTGATCTGGTGACGGTGCTTGATATTTCTTTCGATAAAAATCGTGACGAGGTTGTCAGGTTGATCGATGCAGGTGCAAGCGTACGTTATTTCGATCACCACTTTGCCGGAGAATTACCTGCATCAGACTTGCTCGAAACGTATATCGATACTTCAGCCGATATTTGTACCAGCTTGCTGGTTAATGATTACCTCAATGGTGCATATTTGCCATGGGCTGTTACGGCGGCATTCGGTGATAATCTGTTTGATTCGGCACGCAAGGCAGCTGCGCCGCTTGAGCTGGATGATATGCAACTGCAGCAGCTGGAGCAGTTGGGCACCCTGATCAATTACAATGGTTATGGTGTGACGCTGGAAGATTTGTATTTTCCGCCGGCTGAGCTGTTCCGGGCTATTCAGCCGTATGAGAGCCCGTTTGATTTTATTGCGCAGGCGCAGGCATATCAGGTTCTGGCGCAAGGCTTTGAGTCTGATATGAAAAGTGCCGAACAGTCGGAAGTGGTCGCTGAAAATAACACAACAGCTGTGCTGATGTTGCCCGATGAAGCCTGGGCACGACGTGTATCCGGCGTCTATGGCAATCAGCTGGCCAGAGATTACCCTGATCGAGCGCATGCACTGGTGACCGTGCTGGAAGATGGCAGCTATCGCATCAGTGTGCGTGCACCTATGTCCAACAAGAGCGGAGCTGATGAGCTTTGTATGCGTTTTCCTACAGGTGGTGGCCGTAAAGCTGCAGCGGGCATTAACGCTTTACCATCGGATATGCTGGATGAATTTATCGCGGCATTTCAACAACAGTATTGAGTGGTGTTAGCTGTTTGGCTATGTGGCGCTGTCACGAAAGGGGATATTGAATGAGTGTGATTGTTGGCATCCATGCGGTTAAACATGCATTGAACAATGCAGAAGAATCGGGTCATACCATTGACGAATTACTTGTTGAGAAGGGTAAAAATCATCCGCGCATCAATGAGTTGATCCATCTGGCGAAAAAATCGGGTATCCGCTTCTCATTTGTACCAAAAGAAGTGCTGCAACGTCACGCTGCGGGTGTGCCGCATCAGGGTGTGGTGGCCCGCTTGCCGGGGCAGGAAAGTGCCATGTCAGTTTCGCTGGATGACTGGCTGAATTCGCTGGATATGAATCAGGCACCACTGGTGCTGTTGCTCGATCAGGTGACTGACCCGCATAATCTTGGTGCATGTATTCGCACGGCCGAGGCTGCCGGATGCGTTGGCGTGATTGTCCCCAAAGATAATGCGGCGGATCTGCAATCGCCGGTTGTGGCCAAATCTGCCTGTGGCGCTTTGTCACGCTTGCCGGTGATACGCGTAACGAATCTCAAGCGCGCTATTGAAAGGTTGCAACAGCAGGGGTTCTGGACCATCGGTCTGGCCGGGGAAGCGCAAGACTCAATTTATGCACTGAAAATGGATGGAGCACTGGCCGTGGTGATGGGCTCGGAAGGTAAGGGAATGCGTCGACTGGTGCGTGAAACCTGTGATCAGCTGGTGAAAATTCCCATGGCCGGTACGGTTGAATCGTTGAATGTTTCTGTGGCTACAGGGGTGACTTTGTTCGAGGTTTGCCGCCAGCGTGCAATGGCTGCTTCAGGGGCGCTATAAATAAAAAAAACCACTGTCGCTATGTGTCGGTGGTTTGCTTTGGAGTGTGCCTGTGAATTACGCAGTGATTCTGTTTTCGCTTTGGCTGGATGAGCTGTTGCTGAATACGAATTGTTGCCCGCAATACTGGCAAGCGCCTTTTCCGCCTTTTAAACTGATGTAAACCAGAGGATGTTGGCCGTTATCTGAACACGATACAACTTCTTTGGTGACTTTGATGATATTCATTGACATGCTTGCTCCTTCCCGCAAAAAGCGGCGCAATATTGCGTTTAATTGCAGCAATGTCAAGAATTTCAAATATTTGCATATCTTTTGCACAAAAAGAAGGAGACAGGCATGGCATCAAGAGACCGGGTTCTCATCGAAGGCTTGGAGGTTCGCACCGTCATCGGTATTTATGACTGGGAGCGTGAAATCCGCCAGACTGTGCGGCTTGATCTGGAAATGGCCTGGGATACTTCAAAGGCTGCTGTCAGTGACAATATTGATGATACGCTTGATTACAAAGCTGTGTCCAAACGTTTGATTTCTTTTGTCGAGCAGTCTGAATTCGGCTTGATTGAGGCGTTGGCAGAGCATTGTGCAAACATCGTGATGCATGAATTCTCAGTACCCTGGGTGCGCTTGAAGTTGAGTAAGCCGGGCGCGGTGCGTGGCAGCGAGAATGTGGCGGTACTGATCGAACGCGGTCAATAGGTTGTCTCGGTGAATCAGGTGCTTTTGGGTCTTGGATCGAATATCCGGCCGGAATATTATCTTTATGAAGCTGCTAAGCATTTACGCCTAAGATTTCCGGGTATTCGTTTTTCCGGAGTCTATCGTTCAGCAGCCATTGGTATGGATGGTGATGATTTTCTTAATGCCTGTTGCCTGCTTGATACCGATCTTGTACAGCAAGAGCTTGTAGCATTTTGTAAAGCTCTGGAAGATGACTATGGACGTGATCGCTCTGAGGGCTCGTGGAAGCCGCGTACACTGGATGTTGATTTGATACAGTGGAATGGACAGGCCATCGGTGATGATCTGATTTTATATGCGCATGTGTTTGTGCCTGCAGCCGAACTGATTGATGTGCCAGTGCCGCAGGGCAAGCTTTTACAGTTGCAACAAGCAGAGTTGAGGCTGGATAAAATTTAACCCTATTATGTTCATACTTTCTAAATAACAGTAGCGCGACTAAACTTGTGCCCTTGTTTATCCCGTGGCGACAGGCCTTGTAATCTACATTGCAATATCGGGTAGTAGAAAAGGGAGATATCCATGCGCATTGCGGTTCCTCTAGAAACCCAGACGCACGAAAAGCGCGTCGCGGCAACACCGGAGACAGTTAAAAAATTCATTGCAGCAGGTTGTGAAGTTGTGCTTGAGAAGGGGGCCGGTGAGGCAGCCCGTTTTCCTGATGCGGCTTATGCGGCGGTTGGCGCTACGCTGGCTGAGAATTTCAAGGCGGCTTGCTCGGATGCTGATCTGGTATTGAAAGTTGCGCCGCTGAACGAAAATGAAATTGCTCAGCTCAAGCCGGGAGCCGTGGTGGCAGGGCATGCATCGCCGTTTACCAATCCGTGTCTGAAGCAATACAATGAGCACCAACTCAGCTATTTCTGCATGGAAATGATCCCGCGAATTTCCCGTGCCCAGAGTATGGATGTGTTATCCAGTCAGGCCAATATTGCCGGTTACAAGGCTGTGTTGATGGCGACTGAGTATTATCAGCGCTTTTTCCCGATGCTGATGACAGCGGCCGGAACCGTGCAGCCGGCAAAAGTACTGGTGCTGGGGGCTGGTGTGGCCGGGTTGCAGGCTATTGCAACGGCCAAGCGGCTGGGTGCAATGATTGAAGCCTTTGATGTGCGTGCCGCCGCTAAAGAGCAGGTGGAAAGTTTGGGGGCAAAATTTATCCGCCTTGAAGGCGTCGATGCGGAAGATGAGCGCGGTTATGCGCGTGAATTGAATGCGGAAGAAAAGGCTCAGCTAGAGTCGCTGGTGGCTGATCGCTGTGCAGCGGCAGATATTATCATCACTACGGCGCAGATTCCGGGTCGCCCGTCTCCAGAACTGATCAAGCCGGAAACTGTTGAAAAAATGCGTCCCGGTTCTGTGATTATCGATCTGGCAGCTGCCGGTGGTGGCAACTGTAAACTGACCAGAGCCGATGAACTGATTGTGCATCAGGGTGTCACGCTGGTTGGTGTGACCAATGTTCCGTCATTGATGGCGACGGATGCCAGTCAGCTTTATGCCAAGAATTTACTGAATTTTATCAGTCTGATGCTGGATAAGGAAACCGCCACATTGGCGATTAATCTTGATGATGAAGTGATTGAGAGCTCCCTGCTGTGTCATCAGGGAGAGTTCCGTAAGCCACAGCTGATTGGTGAAAGTGCTGTCAGCGGCGAAGCTGGCAAAGGCGGCAAAGGAGAAAAAGCATGAATCACGCTCAGGAATTAGCCCAGAATGCTACGCAAACAGCGCATGCTGCGTCGGTCGATCCATTTGTGTTTTCGTTCACGGTGTTTGTGCTGGCTATCATTGTCGGTTACCACGTGGTTTGGAATGTAACACCGGCTTTGCATACGCCTCTGATGAGTGTCACCAATGCGATTTCCAGTATCATCATCGTCGGTGCCTTGCTGGCTGCCGGGCCGGTGGAAATGAATCTGGCGACTGTGCTGGGACTGATAGCGGTCGGTCTTGCATCGGTGAATATTTTCGGCGGTTTTATGGTGACCCAGCGCATGCTGGCCATGTTCAAGAAGCGGCAGTAGGAGCAAGCTCATGTTATCAGTAAATATGGTGGCCATGGCCTATCTGGCCGCATCGATTTTGATCATTCTGGCTCTAAAAGGCCTTTCCAGCCCTGTTTCAGCACGGCGTGGTAATACATTCGGCATGCTTGGTATGGGCATTGCCGCTATGGTGACGTTGCAGCTGGATGCGGTGCAGAATTATGCCTGGATTGTTATGGCTATTGCTATCGGCGGCATTATTGGCGGTGTAGCCGCACGTAAAGTTCCAATGACGCATATGCCGCAAACGGTTGCCTTTATGCATTCCATGGTCGGTTTGGCAGCCGTGTTGATTGCTGTTTCGGCATTGTATGATCCACAGGCTTACGGCATTGCTGCGATAGATGGTGGATTGCACATGGCCAGTCGTATCGAGCTGTTCCTGGGTACATTTATCGGTGCCATAACCTTTACCGCATCGTTGATTGCTTTTGGTAAATTGCAGGGGCTGCTTTCAGGTAAGCCGCTGGTGTTTGCCGGTCAGCATTGGGTGAATCTGATTCTGGGTATCTCCATGCTCATTTGCGGCGTTATCTTTTGTATGACTCAGGCATGGTTGCCATTTTTGCTGATGCTGGCAATTGCACTGATGCTCGGCGTATTGTTGATTGTACCTATTGGTGGTGCAGATATGCCGGTGATTGTGTCGATGCTTAACTCTTATTCGGGCTGGGCGGCTGCCGGTATCGGTTTTACGTTGGGTAATAATATGCTGATAATCGCCGGGGCACTGGTGGGATCCAGTGGTGCGATTCTGTCGTATATCATGTGCAAGGCGATGAACCGCTCGCTGATTAACGTGTTACTTGGCGGCTTTGGTGGCGACACGTCAGGCGGCGTAAGTTCACAATCTGCTGGCTCGCGTCCGGTGAAAGCCGGTTCAGCTGAAGATGCGGCATTTTTAATTCAGAACTCTCGCAGTGTCATCATTGTGCCGGGTTATGGTTTGGCGGTTGCACGAGCTCAGCATGCACTTAAAGAAATGGTTGATGTATTGCTGAAACAGGGTGTGAAGGTGAAGTTTGCTATCCATCCGGTAGCCGGACGCATGCCTGGACACATGAATGTGTTGCTGGCGGAAGCCGATGTGCCATACGATCTGGTGTTTGAGATGGATGAAATTAATTCGGAATTCTCGGATGCGGATGTGGCGCTGGTGATTGGTGCCAACGATGTGACCAATCCTGCGGCTAAGACAGATCCGGCCAGTCCGATTTATGGCATGCCGATTCTTGATGTGGGCAAGGCGCAGCATATTATTGTGGTGAAGCGTTCACTGTCGCCGGGCTATGCCGGTCTGGACAACGATTTGTTTTACATGGACAAGACGATGATGCTTTTTGATGATGCTAAAAAAGCCTGTGAGGCTATTCTTCAGTCACTGGAGTAAGTCTCGCAGAGTTTGGCCGGTACAAGCATGGTGTGCTCAGTGTTGATTTGAAACGGCAGGGGGTAAAGCCCGCGCAGGCAGGGTCCGGCCAGACAATTTCCTTCAACGGGGTCAAAAACGGCGTGGTGAGTGTGGCAGATAATGTGTTGCCCATCTTCTGAAAAGAACACGCCGGGTATCCAGTCCAGCGGACTGCCGGCATGTGGGCAGTGATTTTTCCAGACGCGAATCTCTCCCAGAAAACGACTGGCAAAACCTTCTTCCTGTAAAGTGAAATCGTTACTTCCGATTTGCCGTGTCGATGCGTATGCAAAGCGTACACATTGCCCTTCGGCAGGTTGCTCCAGGCACTGCCAGTCGATAACTGAATCGATTTCCATGGATGCTAGCTTAGCAGCTGAATTAGCACTTGCATGCAGTGAATGTCGTGGTTACAGTGAGCCGGTTCGATTTTAACGGGAGGACTTAATGCATTTAGAAACTTTTATTCCGGCTTTTTTATTGTTTGCGGTGCTGGGTTTAGTGTTGCCGCTTATTTTATCTGATATTTCGATGAAAGGCCGTTCAACTGGCGAGTAATACCCTTGTGGTAAAATTTAAACCCGGTGCCCAAGTGGTTACCGGGTTTTTTTGTTTTTGGAGACAGACATGACGTCAAACCTGAGCTTTTCGAATGGAGCACCAGTCCTGCTAATAATCATGGACGGCTGGGGTATGGGGCATGGCGGCAGCGAAGATGCTGTAGCCCAGGCTGACACACCAACGTTTGATCGGTTGTGGGCGAATTTTCCCCACACCGCTCTGATGACGCATGGTAAATATGTCGGCCTTCCTTCGGATAAGGATTTGGGAGGCTCAGAGGTCGGCCATTTGACCATGGGAGCCGGAAAGATCCTCAATCAGGGGCCAACGCGGATCAATATGGCGATACAGGATGGCAGTTTTTATCAGTCCGAAGCCTTGCAGCAGGTGACCCGTCAATCTCAGCAGGGCGGTACATTACACCTGATGGGGCTGTTGTCGGATGGTAATATTCATTCGCATATTGATCATTTTATAGCCCTGATGAACCACGCATTTGATCATGATGTGAAGCGCCTGCGTATCCATGCCTTGCTCGATGGCCGTGATGTCAGTATTCAGAGCGCCGAGCGATATGTTGCCCGTATTTATGAAGCCTTTGCTTATATCAATGCTCAGGATGGATTCGATTACGCCTTTGCTTCAGGTGGTGGTCGCGAACGGATTATTATGGATCGCGACAATGATTGGTCGAAGGTGGAAGCTGGCTGGAACATCATGGTTCATGGCGAGTCGGCATATCGTTTCCATGGCATGCTGGAAGCTATCGAATATTTCCGTCAACAGACTCCTGATATTGTTGATCAGGATTTGCCCGGATTTGTTCTGGTGGATGCCAATGATCAGCCAATCGGCAAGATTGTTGATGGTGATGCGGTGGTGATGGTGAATTTCCGTGGTGACCGTGCACTGGAGATTACCGAAGCCTTTGAACTCGAAGATTTTAATGGCTTTCAGCGCGGTGGCGAACAGGGGCGCGGGCCGCATGTCTGCTATGCCGGTATGATGGTCTATGATGAGGATCGGAACCTTCCCGATCTGCAATTGATGGGGCCAACCAAGGTTGAAAACCCCTTAGGTAAACGCATTCTTGCCTTGGGCGTTAAACAATTCCGCTTAACCGAAACCCAGAAATATCCGCATGTGACTTTCTTTTTTAATGGCGGTTACCGTGAGCCCCTGGATGCTGCGATGGAGGATTACATTCTGATTCCATCGGATCAGGGCATTTCTTTTGCCGATCATCCCCGCATGAAAGCTATGGAAATTGCTGCTAAAGCTGAGGCACTGATTGAGTCGGGTGAATACGGTTTTGGTATGATTAACTTTGCCAATGCCGATATGGTGGGGCACTGTGGCAAAATAAAACCAGCCATTGAAGCCATTGAAACTGTCGATGCTGCTGTCGGGCGCATTGTCGCAGCATTGGAGAAAGTCGGCGGCAGGGCCATCATTACCGCTGATCACGGCAATGCCGAAGAGATGTTAATTAATACAAAAACCGGACAGGAAGCATCAACCAAACATTCAATCAATCCGGTTCCCTGTATTCTTTTTGATCCGGCATATGACGGCTCTTATTCATTGCGCCAGCCTTCTGAGACGGATGATTTGATGACTAAGCCGGGATTGTCGCATCTGGCGTCAACCTTGCTGATGTTGATGGGGCAGGATGTTCCTGACGATCTGCAAGCACCGCTGATACAATTTGTGAGGTCCTGATATGGCAAAAACAACCGTGCAAAAAGCACCAGACCAACGTGCACTGAATACTTTTGCGTTATGGATGGGCTGGGCGATTTCTGCCATCACGGTGTTTTTGATGTTGTATCGTAAAGCCAATGTTATGGAGTTTATCCGCCATGACGAAACACGTATCACCTGGATTATTCTCGGTATGTTCGCGTTGGGTGTTGTCATCAGTTTTATCCATGCGATGAAGTTGACCGGCGAATGGTTTCGCGCCTACCGCATTGAATCGATGGTACGCCAGAGTGGCCTGACCAGCGTCGGCAGTGG
>PFXG01000081.1 GCA_002791545.1 Zetaproteobacteria bacterium CG_4_9_14_3_um_filter_49_83 | reverse complement strand
AATGCGCCAATTACTTTTGAACACACGGCAATTGCTCGACATACTCAAAATGACCAAAAATAGTTGCAGAGTGGCCTAGAACAAATTTGCCGTGCTTTATGAGACGGTCCTGTTGCACGATATATCCGATAGTGGCATGAGTTTCACAAGCAGAAACCCCGACTGGTTTCAGGTCGGTCAGCAACTGACTTTTTCGCTACAAAGCAAAAATATAGCCCTGACTCAGGCTTTGGAAGGCAACGCAACCGTCGTCTGGCTACAGCTCACAGACCCGACCAATAAAGTAGCCCACATTGGCGTGATACTGGATCATTCGATTCTCTCGACTCACTATCTGAACTGAACCCGGATTAACCCATTCATTGGCGCTAATCACCGCTGTGAATGATCAAAATACAGCTTCAATACCTGATACAAATAAAATGCATCCATCCGCCCTGCCAGCTCACGAATCGAATGCATGGCAAACGTCGGCACACCCACATCCACGGTACGAACGCCCAGTTCTGTCGCCGTAATCGGGCCAATCGTACTGCCGCAGGCCAGATCTGAGCGCACCACAAACGACTGCACCGGCACCCCGGCCAGTTCACACCAGTGTTTGAACATGGCACCGGTTTCACTGTTGGTGGCATATCGCTGGTTGGCGTTCACTTTAATCACCGGCCCGGCATTGATCAGCGGCCCATGATTCGGCTCATGCCTGTCGGCAAAATTGGGATGAATGGCATGTGCATTATCCGCTGAAATCATCATGCTGGATGCCATAGCACGTGAGAATTGTTCACCGCTGTCGCACAAACGGCTCAGCACCGATTGCAGGAAGTTCCCCTGCGCCCCGGCAGAGGAAGCACTGCCGACCTCTTCATGGTCACTGCAAATCAGCAATGTGTTGCGCTGGCCGTTATGATCCAGCATAGCCGTCAAACCGGTGTAACAGCTGAGCAGATTATCCAGCCTGGCACTGGCGATAAAATCATCGTTCAGCCCCATCACTGCCGGTGGCTGCACATCGTAAAAACTCAATTCATAATCGAGGACCTTCACGGCCTGAACTGATGCATCTTTACAACCTGCAATCTGCGCGTTGAGCTTATCCAGCAACAAGGCTTTAAGGCTCACCGGTTTATCTGAGGAGTTTTCCGGTAATGTCATCAATACCGGCGGCAGATGTTTTTGCTTATCAATGGTGTGCAGCTCATTGGCTTCACGATCCAGATGAATGGCCAGACTCGGAATGGTTGCGATGGCTTTTTCCCAATTGACCGGCTGGTGCCTGATTTGCCCTGCTGCATCCAGATAACTGACACGTCCGGCCAGCGATAAATCTCGGTCAAACCACGGATTCAGCAAAGCGCCGCCATAAACTTCAACAGCCAGTTGCAAATATTTCCTGTCTGTTTTTTCCGGGTTCGGCTTCACCTTCAGGCACGGACTATCGGTATGTGCACCGACCATGTGGATGCCGGATTCGGCTAATGGCTGGTTCAGCTCGAACGCGATCAGTGACGAATCGTTACGCGTCACAAAATAACGCCCCTGCCGCCGTTTTTCGCCCCAGGCCTCTTTTTCCGACAGGCGCTCAAAGCCTGCCTTTTCCAGCCTCTCAACCATGTTTTGTACAGCATGAAAAGGTGTCGGGGAATGCTGCATAAAATCCAGCAAACCATTCACAAAATCATTGTGTTGCATACACACTCCTTCGATTAAATTATTTTCTATGTCTGGTTAACTTGACTGGAAAGCAAACATATCCCATTGCTCTCTACTATTTCTTAAAGCCCCGCTTACGTTTCTCATGCAAAATCAATTAACTCTATCGATCTTCTTGATTTTGCCTGGCTCCAAAGGAAATAAGGTTAATTGTCTTTCCGCATGATCATACTCCCCTAAATATGCTAAATACCAACTACCATCATCGACATAATCATGAACTTCATTTTCGTCTTTATAGCCCACATATTTTTCCTCACTGAAAAAACTAACAGACCACTTATTGTTCCAGTTTTTGCAACACATTGAGATGTATGTATTGGCTGAAACGATCAGCTCTTTCACGTGATTTATATCAACAATTTTATCTTCTGAGATTACAGCAAACAATCGTTTGTTACTTATATCAAGCCGAACAAAATCCTGTGGAAGCAGGCAGTTTTCGCAGGCTTCAGCCAGCGACGTAAAAGCAAATATAGTTAATGTCAGAATAAGAATATGAATCAATGGTGCCTGTCTCACTTGATTCAGGATGTAGCTACCGTTGGCGTTTTCCGTCAGCACCCACGCAATCGGGCGCAGGAGCAGCGTTTGAATGGTTTTAAAATAGCGTTGAGCGACAGCTAACGATGCAAAATCCTCAATCAACATAAGCCTCCTTTCCTTTTATCCTCACAGTATCGGCTCTACTGTCTTGAAGCAACTCAGACAGCTGGCATGATTGGCCCATTTCAATAAAGTCGGGGATTCAAATGAACTGTAGCATTCGAATAGCGACCACAGATGACGTTGACGCCATTGCAGAGATCGGCCGCACCACCTTTGCCAGGGCCTATGGCGAAATTGTGCTGCCGGGCGACATGACATCGTATGTGGCTAAGCATTTCTCGCCTGAGTTGATTCGCTCCGAAATCGTTAGCAAAGCAGCCACCTATTTTATTGCTGAGGCAGATCAGGCTGTTGCGGGCTACGCCAAAATAGCGGAAACGGCCAACCCTGAACAGCTTGCGCATGAAAAAACGATTGAATTGCAACGGCTGTATGTGGCTGCCGGGCATTGCGGTAAAGGTATCGGTGACAAATTATTCACTGCGGTCACACAATCAGCGGTTGCATCGGCTTATACCGCCCTGTGGCTGCAAGTCTGGGAAAAGAATGCCGGTGCTATTGCCTTTTATGAAAAGGCAGGCTTGCAGCGATTCGGTATTGAACCCTATCTGATCGGCACGACAGCAAATCCGGTTGTCTTGATGTATAAGATACTGTCGCCAGGCCATGAATCCGCCACATAATCCGCCACATAAACTGCCTGCATGTTCGGCCCAACCTTGCATGTCGCACTGTAACAAACACAACAATTTGACCACTTCACAACATCGACAAAATCTGCAAACCGCTTTCTTTTAAAGCATTTACACCGCTGGAATGATTCTTGCCAAGGTAACAGGACATGAACAGGAATGACTGATCATCCGGAGGCATCATCACATGGACATAACATTACGGCAAAACATCATCGCAGGCCTCAGCGACGGCACGATTGTTCCTTACCTCGGCGCCGGAGCACTGAGCGGATCGACATCTGTGGACAGCGGCGAGCCGATTCCAGCCGACAGCGATAGCCTGATCTTTGCCTTCAACAATGGCTCACCCATGGCTCCGAAGCTGATGTACGAATTTCCTCGTGCAGCGATGAATCTGGAACTGAAGAAAGGTCGCAGCTTTATTACACGTACCCTCAACAAAATTTATGCCGAGACGCAATGGACACGCTCGCCGGTACATGACTGGATCGCTTCCATCCGCCCTGCTTATGTGGTCGATATCAATCGCGATACGCAGTTGCAGGATAGCTATGCCGACACACCGCACACCCTGATTGTCGGGCTGTCGCGACTGGGTGGCACCGATTACCGTTTCAAAATATTCAGCTATGCCGATGGCAGTTACAGCGAGACGACGCAGGAGGCGGTTGATCCGCAGCTTCCCATTCTCTTCAAACCGATGGGTACACCCAGACCCGAATCGCTGTATGTGGCCTCCGATGCCGATTATGTTGATTATATCTCCGAACTGATGGGCGGTTTTGCCATCCCTTCATTCCTCAAAGAGAAGCGCATCGGCAAGCAATACCTGTTCATCGGCCTGCGCATGACCCGCGATACCGAGCGCATGGTACTCTCCGATATTATCTATAACGCTGACAAGCCGACCGGCTGGGCGCTTATTACGGAACCTAACGACAAAGAGCGTCGTTTCTGCAAAAAAATGGGCATCGAAATTATCGAGGCCGGGATTGAAGATTTGATCGACCCGGATGCGCTGCTGGTTCAAGCGGACAGCGCGGCGCAGGCATCAATCGGATGCTGACAGGTCATCTTCCTACACCTCTGATCGCTTATGATACTGAGAAGCATCTGCTCGGCATGAAGGAGATGGATACTATCCATGTCGATTTTATCAAGCAGATTAATGCTCTGGAGCTAATGTACGGCGAAGAATTACAAGCAGGTTTCAGCAACCTGCTACAGCACAGCATTCGTCATTTCGAACGCGAAGATGAACTGATGCAGGCATACGCCTTTCCGCAAATCGTCGAACACCGGGAACAGCATCGCAAAGTGCTGGCCGAGATGACTCGCTTTGCCGCTCAGCTGAAAGAAGGAAAGAGCATCTTTGCCCGCGCCTATATTCGCCAGCGGCTGCCGGAGTGGTTCAATCTGCATCTGACCACCATGGACAGCGCTCTGGCCTGGTACCTGAAAAACCACACACAGCGATTTAATACCCGAGTAAGGAGTAACTATGCCATTTGAACTTCCACCCCTGCCCTATGCCGAAGATGCGCTTGCGCCATATATTTCGGCAGAGACGATTGCCTATCATTACGGCAAGCATCACAACACTTATGTCACCAATCTCAACAAGCTGATTGTCGGCACCATCTTCGAGGAAAGCTCTCTTGAGCAGATTATTGAAAAAGCTGACGGTGCGCTGTTCAATAATGCCGCGCAGGTGTGGAACCACACATTCTACTGGCATTCACTCTCTCCCGACGGAGGCGGCGAACCTGATGGTGCCCTGCTGACTGCCATCGAATCCGAATTCGGCTCATTCACGGCCTTTAAGCAGGCATTCTCGGCGCTGGCAATCGGCAACTTCGGTTCCGGCTGGACCTGGCTGGTCAAGGCCAGCGATGGCGGACTGGCTATCGTCAACACCCCCAATGCTGCCACCCCGCTGAGCGACGGGCTGACGCCACTGTTAACCTGTGATGTATGGGAGCACGCCTACTATATCGATTATCGCAATGCCCGACCCGCCTATCTCGAAGCGTTCTGGCAACGGGTGAACTGGCAGTTTGTTGCTGCAAATCTTCAGGGAAATTCTCAGGCGAAATCTCAGGATTAGTGGTGAGTGAATCGATGTCATATCACGATATTCGCGTTGAGGAGCTAAGTACCTTTATCGCCGTATACCAACCTGTGATACTCGATATGCGTGATCCGCTTGCCTATGAGAAAGGCCACATTGAGGGAGCAGTTCCTGCCGATGAGGCGCATATCCGCAAACTGTTGACGCAGAAAGAGCAGCCTGTGCTGATCTGTTGTTACCATGGTCACTCCAGCCGTGAACTTGCCTCTTTCCTCTGTCAGATGGGACTTAAGCATGTCTACAATCTGGAGGGTGGCTGGCATGAACTGGCGGGCCACATGAGCCGCCAAAGCGCGTGCCCGTCGACACCACCATCCAAACATTTACAGCAGTGGCTGCAACAACACGGCTTCCGCCATACCGATTCGGCAACGCAGCTGATCCATGCCCGTATCGACAAAGCCATGAGCGCACTGATGGTCGCCGCCATGGATGGTGATCTGGCTATCGTCAAAGAACTGATCGAGATGGGGGCCGATATGCATGCCGAAAATAACGATGGCAATCAGCCGCTGTGGTTTGCCGCTGCTTCGGGCAACACCGCCATGCTCAAACTGCTGCTGCAGGCCGGAGCCGATGCCGATCACATCAACTTTAACGGCTACACCACACTGATGTTTGCCGCCTCGACCGGCAAACTGGCGGTGGTTGAAACCCTGCTCGCTGCCGGAGCCAACAGCACGATCATCAACCCTGACGGGCTGAATGCACTGGAGTGTGCTGCCACGCTGCCGGTGCTAAAACGTTTAAAAGCCGAATGCCGGACGCATTGATTTGAATTCATTGATCCACCCCATTAATTAAAACCAGCAAAACTGTTAACCCATAAAACCCACACGGAGTTTAATCATGACCACAGAAGAAAAAATCAGAGCCCAGCTGGCTGAAAATCCGATCATCCTTTACATGAAAGGTGTACCTGAAGCGCCGGAATGCGGTTTCTCCGCACAGGCAGTCGCCGCCATCAAGGAAACCGGCTTCGAGTTTGCCTACGTCAACATCATGGCTGCACCGTTTATCCGCGAAAAGCTGCCGCAAATCTCCGACTGGCCGACCTACCCGCAACTTTTCGTCAACGCCGAACTGGTTGGTGGCAGTGATATTGTTGTCGAGATGGCAAGAAACGGTGAGCTCAAAGCCCTCTTCGCCACCACACAAGGATGAGCCCGATGCAGGATAAAGAGATCATCGCACGAATTCATTCCCTCTACCCCGATGCCGCCGTTGATATCAATGGTGAAGGCTGCAAATTCGAACTGTTCATCATATCCAATGAATTTGAAGGTATGTCGGTAGTAAAAAGACAGCAGTCGCTGCTGAAGCTGTTCGGGGAAGAACTGAAAAACGGCAAAATGCATGCCCTGAGTATCAAAGCCAGAACGTATGCCGAAATGGATTCGGCCAACAGTCACCTGGTGCAGCTTGAGATGTAGACTCGACCTACCTAATCCATAGGCATCACTGCACACAATCAAGGCATCCATAGCGCTTATCTACAGAGTCAGGCGTATTGAAACCCTTACATTCCCTGCCTGTTCAAACATGGCCCGTCAATTGCTATAGATAAAACAGGTTGGCTTGCTTTTCTCAGTGGTCTGCCGACGAACCAGTCAATTAACATGAAGCTGGCTGCATGAGGAGAGTAAGCATGTTTGATACAACTGACGCAGCACCGTTTGATGAGAGTTTCGATCAATCCGGCAAAGTCCGCAATGCCTATGCCGCTGCCATTGCCTATTTTAAACGTCAGGGCGTAGACGGTGTGGAGCGCATGCAACAAAGCGCTGATCTTTCGCTGCTTAATCAGGGCGTCACCTTCACCGTCTATTCCGATGCCCGTGGCACGGAGAAGATTTTCCCCTTCGATCTGATGCCTCGCATGATCGCAGCCAGTGAATGGAGTCACATCGAGGCCGGCATTGTTCAACGTGTCACCGCCATGAATCTGTTTCTGGAAGACATCTATCATGAACAGAAAATCCTGCGCAATCGCATCATTCCCACCTCGCAGATTCTGGGTTCCAGCCTCTATTGCCGCGAGATGAGCGGCTTAACACCGGTTGGTGGTGTGCATGCGCACATCTCCGGCATCGATCTGATCCGTAATCAGAGCGGTGAATTCATGGTGCTTGAAGACAACCTGCGCTGCCCTTCCGGCGTATCTTATGTGGTTGAAAACCGCATGGTATGCAGCCGCGTGATGCCAGAGCTTCTGAGCAGCTATCGCGTTCGACCGGTCAGTCAGTATCCGCAGATGCTGTATGAAGCACTGGCCTCATTTTCTGCATCAGCCAGCCCGATGGTGGCCGTGCTTACCCCCGGCATTTATAACTCCGCCTATTTTGAGCACGCATTTCTGGCCTCACAAATGGGCGCCGAGCTGGTTGAAGGGCAGGATCTGCTGGTCAGCGATGATGTGCTCTACATGAAAACCACACACGGCCTCAAACGTGTTGACGTGCTCTACCTTCGTCTGGATACCGATTTTATTGATCCGCTGGTATTTCGTCCCGATTCGATGCTGGGTGTGCCCGGCCTGATGCACGCCTATCGCAGTGGCAACGTGGTACTGGCCAATGCACCGGGTAACGGTGTGGCCGATGATAAGGCGCTGTATGCCTATAGCCCGGAGATTATCCGCTACTACCTGAATGAAGAACCGATCCTGCCGATTGTGCCGACTTATCTGGGTTCACGCCCGAAAGACCTGAAATACATGCTTGATCATTTGGCGGAACTGGTGGTTAAACCCACCGATGCATCCGGTGGTTATGGCATTATTGTCGGCTCGCATGCAAGCAAGGCGGAGCTGGCTGAATTCAAATTAAAACTCATCGCAGAGCCCGCCCACTACATTGCACAACCGATCCAGCAACTTTCAACGCATCCGAGTTTCCTCGATCAGGATGGCGACAAACAATTCTACTCTCGTCATATCGATCTTCGGCCATTTGCCGTTTGCAGTGCCGATGGCTCGGTGAAAGTGCTCAGTGGAGGGCTCACCCGCGTAGCGCTGAAACGCGGCAGTCTGGTCGTCAACTCATCACAGGGTGGCGGCAGTAAAGATACCTGGGTTCTCTACCCGGAGAATAGTGACCTCATCACAGGAGGCAATCATGCTTAGTCGAACTGCCCGCAGCCTCTACCGGCTTGGATTTCTCATCGAACGCACCGAAAACATCGCGCGTATTCTTGATGTTAACCGACGCATGAGCGTCGAGCATGAGGTGTTTTCTGAACTTGATGTGTGGTCACCCATTCTGGAGATCACACATAACCGACAAGGTTTCGAAGCCAGGTTCGGCGAAATTTGTGAGGCCAGCGTGGTGCAGCTGCTGCTCACCGATGAAGAAAACCCCTACAGTGTGCTGGCCTGCCTGCGTCAAACACGGGAAATCGCACGCTCGGTGCGGGAGTTAATATCCGAAGAGATCTGGCTGCATATCAACCTGTTTTATCATGAAATGGAGCGCGAACTCACCGAGGGTAATCTGCATACATGGGGTGATTTCAGCGAACGTATTCACATGTTTGCCAATGCTTTCCTCGGCCTGAGTTACAACACCATGGTTCGTGGCGATGCATGGCAATTTATGCGCCTTGGCACAACACTGGAGCGGGCTCGCATGACGCAGCGCATTCTGCAAATCAAATATCATCTGCTGCTGCCAACGGCCGATGATGTGGGTAGTCCGCTTGATCTGCATCAATGGCAGTCGCTGCTGCGCTCTGTCTCCGGCTACGAGGCTTATCGTCGCCTCTATCAGGCAAAAATTGAACCGCATCGGGTTTATTCATTGATGTTGCTCAATCCGGGCTTCCCTCGCTCCATACACTACAGCATTCGTGAGGTGTCGCTGGCGCTGCGCGAACTGGGTATGAAAAATGAAAGTCAGTATACGCTGTATCAGGAAGTTGAGCGTTTTCTTGACGATCTGCGCGGTGGTGCGGCCAGTTCCGAAATTATCAGGCTGGGTCTGAATAAATATCTGAATGGCGTCAGTAAACGCTGTGCCAGAATTGACCGGATGATCAACATCGCATTCTTCGACAGTATCACGGTAACGCTGACAAACGATCAGTCGAACAGACTGACGGTGCAGATTCCTCAGCAGCAACAGCACTTACATTCGGTATCAGCTGTAAAACAGTTAAACCAATAATTCAACAGAGGGAGCATCAATATGCCACTTTGCGAAGGCGATCACATCGTACTCACCGTCAATCACCGGACGAGCATCACCTACTCCGAACCTGTCAGCGACTCACATACCGAGCTGCGAATGTCACCGATTGATACCGGTTTACAGCGTGTTTTAAGTCACGACATCAAAGTTTCCCCCCATGCTCAGATCCGGCAGCACCGTGACCATTTCGGCAATATCGTTTCACACTACAATCTGCTTGAGCCACATCAGCAAATGGTCATCGAAGCCAACTCAACCGTAGAAACGACCAACGCCATCAGCTGTGGACCCGAATCGGCCCCCGATCCGCGCCCTTATCAGGAACGCTGGCAGGAGTTTTTATTGTGGTCACCCGGTGTGCCGGAGCTTGCCGAGTACGGCAGTGTGGAAATCCCCAGAGGTCTATCCATGGATATGGATGACATCGAGTTCGGCTATGCCATCTATCAATTGGCCCGTTATTTTTTCAAAACCTTCCGCTATGACCCGGATGTCACGCATGTCCACTCCAGTCCCAAAGCATTGTTTGAGCACGGTGGCGGCGTTTGTCAGGACATGGCACATGCCATGATCGGCGTACTGCGTCACTCCGGCATTCCATCACGTTATGTCAGCGGCTACATCTTCGATCCGCATCAGGGAGAGTTCGGCGAGCACCTGCGTGGTGCCGCTGCTACACATGCCTGGGTGCAGGTATGGCACGAGGGTTACGGCTGGATGGGTGTTGATCCGACCAACGAAAAACTGGTCGACTGGCAATATGTGCGCACCGCGATTGGCCGCGACTATTTCGATGTACCGCCCAATCGCGGCATTTTACGCGGAGCCGCCGAGCAACAAGTCGAGGTGGCCGTCCATATTGAACTGGCAGACGCCCGGAAAAACAAAACCGCTTAAGGCCTGAAACCAACCTCGAATAATTGCGGCCGCTGTAGAGCTGCCCCTTGATCTACTCAACCCGCAGGCCGGAAGAGTGTAGCGTCATCCGGCAAATTTCTGCGATTCCAATCTTCAGCTTCTGTGAACGAGGTGAAGCGAGCTCCACTATGCTTAGATGGCTGTATGCATTACCACGCGGGAGCATGGGAACGATGAATACAGTGATTCAATTCATTGCATTTGCAAGTCGTTTGCGATTGCATGCCGCCATGCTGAAATCGTTCATGCATCCTCTGTTGGCAATGCGCCTGATAGTTATTATGTCTCTGCTGCTCGTGCAAGCAGGCGGTTTGCTACATACCCTGTCGCACCTGCACAGTGATGATATTTCATTTGCTGAAATATCGATTTCTACAAGTGATGCGGGCGCGCATGATCAACATTGCGATCTTTGCGATGCCTACAATCAAATTTCCAGTTCAATTATCACACTCTCTGTTGATCAGGGTGCCTTCTCTGCGGATAGTCATATCACCGCTCTGTGCACAAGCTATATCACCTCAACGCCGATTGTTTTCTCGGCCCGGGCACCACCACTTCTCCCAGCTTAAAACATCAGAATTTCCGCGCTAGAGGTGCGGATCGATAGTTTCTGCGCACGCCTCGACCCGAGGTGTTCGCCCAAATTTAACGGGAGAAAAACAATGAAGAATACCATAAGTGTATTGGCTCTATTGGCCATGACATTCACGCCGGCGATGGCGCGAAGCGAAACTCTGGGGGCGCATGTACACGGCATCGCATTGCTGCAAGTTGCGGTGGAGCATGATGCTATGCTGCTGAGCTTTTCCAGCCCGCTCGATAACATGCTCGGCTTTGAGCACAAGCCGGGAAATGCCACTGAACAGGCTAAGACCGATGTGATGGCAGCAACATTGCAACATGCAGAAACAATGTTCATAGCCAATCCCGAGGCGGCCTGTACGCTCGCTTCGGTGCATCTCGATTCGGTTGCGCTGGAAGCCGATGATGCTGATGTTGAAGATCATCATCATGATGGTCATGCAGATATTGACGGCGAATTTATCTTTCATTGCAGTCACGCTGATCGCCTGCAATGGCTGGATGTGATGTTGTTTGACCCTTTCCCGAATTTGCATCGTTTGAAGGTCGAAGTCGTAACGCCACAGCGTCAGGCTGCGGCAATGCTGACAAACGACGAACGGCGCGTCAGCTGGTGATCGCCATGGCTTCACCAGTGATTGATATCGAGCAGCTGCGATTCCGCTATTCCGGAAGTGCGTCCGACTGTCTGCATATCGAGCGGATGCAGGTTGCAGCGGGCGAGCGCATTTTTCTGCATGGTCCGAGTGGCAGCGGCAAGAGTACGTTGCTGGGACTGTTGGGGGGCGTACTTACGCCCTCCTGCGGTACCATCTCATTGCTTGGTCATGAGCTCACGCAGATGCGTGCCACAGCCCGTGACCGGCTACGCGCTGATTGCGTTGGTTTTATCTTTCAGCAGTTTAACCTGATTCCTTATCTATCACTGCTGGATAATGTGTTGTTGCCCTGCCGCTTTTCAGCGCTTCGTCGCGGACAGGCCTGCATTTCCGGCCATCATCTGGAAGCGGAGGCAGGTCGACTGCTTGATCACCTCGACATCGCACCGGAACTGCACAAGCGAGCTGCTTCCCGCTTGAGTGTCGGCCAGCAGCAGCGTGTGGCTGCAGCCCGTGCGCTCATCGGGCGTCCGGGGATCGTCATTGCCGATGAGCCTACCTCGGCACTCGATGCTGATCGTCAATTTGCATTTCTCGAACTGTTACAAAAGGAGTGTTCAGCTTCAGAAACAACACTGCTTTTTGTCAGTCACGATCATCGACTGGCTGCTGATTTTGATCGCACCATCGAATTGGCGACCCTGAACCTTGCGCCGACAAACGGAGGTGCATCATGAGATACCTGTTTTCGATGGCATGGCATAGTGCCTGGAACCGCCGCTTCACGCTGGGGCTGACACTGCTATCCATTGCCCTGAGTGTTACCCTGCTGTTGGGGGTGGAGCGGATACGGCACGATGCACGCCAGGCCTTTGCACAATCGGTTTCCGGCACAGATCTGGTGATTGGCGCCCGTACCAGCCCTGTGCAGCTGATGCTCTATTCGGTCTTTCACATCGGCGAGGCGACCAACAATATTCACTGGCAGGCTTATCAGGAAATTGCCGCCAATCCGACAGTAGCCTGGAGCATACCGATCTCGCTGGGAGACTCTCACCGTGGCTTTCCTGTGCTGGGTACTCATGCCGGTTACTTCGAGCACTTCCATTACGGCAACAGACAGTCGCTGACATTTGAGACAGGTAAGCCCTTTGATGGTGTTTTTGATACGGTCATCGGCTCTGAAGTGGCGGCGTCCCTGGGTTATCATCCGGGTGATCATATTGTACTGACCCACGGCGCCGGTGGCCTTACCGGTCAGGATCATAACGATAAGCCATTTGTCGTCACCGGCATTCTTGCACCCACCGGTACGCCGGTTGACCGAACGGTGCATGTAAGTCTTGAGGCGATTGAGGCGATTCATCTGGATTGGCAGGGCGGTGCCCGCATGCCGGGTTTTGAGATCCCTGCCGAATATGTGCGTAAGTTTGATCTTACGCCCAAATCCGTGACTGCCATCCTGATCGGTTTGAAGAGCAGGGCCGGTGTATTCCGTATGCAACGGCTGGTTAATGATTATGCGGATGAACCATTACTGGCGGTGTTACCCGGCGTGGCGCTTGACCAGCTCTGGCAGGTGGTTGGCGCGGCCGAACATGCCTTTCTGGCTGTCTCGGCCATGGTGGTTGTGGTCGGGCTGTGCGGACTGGTGGCGGTGATTCTGGCCAGTCTTAATGAACGGCGGCGTGAGCTGGCCATTATCCGTTCTGTAGGTGCCAGGCCCGCAGACATTTTTGTGCTGCTTACCGCTGAGGGTGTCTTTATTACGCTCTCCGGCATTCTGCTCGGCATCGCCTTGCTCTACGGAATCAGTGCCGCCATGGCGCCGCTGATTCAGGGGCATTTTGGTATCGCCATCACACCTCGCCCGGTGTCACTTGATGAGTTGTGGCTTATCGCCGCCATCATCGGCGTCAGCCTGCTTGCCAGCCTTGTGCCGGGTTATGGCGCTTATCGCATGTCACTCGCCGATGGCCTGACACCAAGAATCTGAAAAACAGGAGAGAAATATGAAACGAATATTCTTATGTAGTGTCATTGGTCTGATGCTCGGGCTTATTTTGAGCGAGCCAGTCATGGCACTGGATGGTAACTATCGCAATGGTGACCGTCTAAATCCACAAGCCAAGCTCGACGCATCAGGCTTCCGCGAGACAGAGTGGGCGGAGCTGATGCCGAAGCTCTGGAACACCTCGAACGAATTCTCCAATCTGGATTTGAACGCTATGGATGATGGTGATACACGGGCTCAGGAGGCGTTGATGCGGATGCGCGAAATCTGGGCCAATGCTCCGGTGGAGCCGAGCCTGAATGGTGCGCGCATACGCATTGCCGGTTTTCTTGTGCCTTTGGAGGAAAGTGATCGCGAAATTCGTGAGTTTCTGCTGATTCCTTACTTTGGCGGTTGCATCCATGTTCCGCCGCCACCAGCCAATCAGATTATCCACGTGATGCTGAAAAAAGCCTTGAAGGGAATGAAGAGTATGGATGCAATCTGGATTAGCGGTGTACTCGAAACGCAGCATTTCGACAGTGATATCGGCAGCGCCAGTTATCACATGGAGGCGGTGAAGGTGGAGCCGTACGGGGAGCACTGATCGATTATATCAGGGTATAAATGATCCACGGCGGAATTCGCTGCACATTCCCGGCCGCATCCGTTTATCGGCCTCTTCTGGATCCCTGTCACCGTCAGGCTGAAAAAAGAAGCCAATATTTCAGGACTTTTTTAGCCTGACATGCAGTCGATGTTCTGACACCCTGCCTGTTTTCTGCCCTACTGCTTGAACAAATCATCCAACCCACAGGGGGAGTTCAGAATGAAAGGTGGTCAGATCAATCCCCCGGCATAGCCTTAGTCTTTGGTTATGAACCGCTCAAAGCGGAGCATTATGTCTTCAAAATTCCGCTAATAAGCCTATATGTTCGATACCGTACAGACAGTCTTTCCCCACCCACTAAACTGTTTGACTCAACAGGGAGGAAAACCAGGCGAATTACCACGCTGATCCATGCTTGATGAAATACGGCCTTATTTGAGATCTTTGAATCCAAAAGCCAGCCATGGACCTTGATAGTGATGCGAGCATTTAAGTAAAAGGCGCATTCACATGAGTATAAAGAGACATGCCAGGGAGACGAACAATGACTATATTGCTGCATCCAATCGTGCTGCATTTATTTTAATCGACACTCGAATGCATACGCAAAGCTCTCCACTTAATAACCAACTGCTTGCCGCGCTGCCTGCGAACGATTACGAGCGCCTGTTACCCAACCTTAAATGCATTGAAATGCCGCTTGGCAAGGTTCTCTACGAGCCCGGGGAGGCGTTGCATTATGCATGCTTCCCTACCGATTGCATCGTATCGTTGATGTATATCATGGAGAACGGCTACCCCACCGAGATTGTTGCGACAGGCAACGAAGGCATCGTGGGACTCGCCCTGTTTATGGGCGGAGATACCATGCCGAATCGGGCGGTCGTACAGAGTGCAGGACACGGCTATTGCCTGAGCACAGCCATGCTAAAGAAAGAGCTCAACCTGAACGGTCCGTTGCTGCACCTGTTTCTGCGCTATACACAGGCACTGATCACCCTGACGTCGCAGACGGCAGCGTGTAATCGGCATCATTCGCTGGATCAGCGACTTTGCCGTTGGCTGCTGCACTACATAGACCGCCTTTCCGGCAATAGTCTGGTCATGACCCAGGAGTTGATCGCCAGCATGCTGGGCGTACGCCGTGAAGGCGTCACCGTGGCGGCAAGATATTTACAGGAAGCCGGACTCATTGAATACCAGCGCGGCCATATCACAGTGCTGAACCGGCCTGGTCTTGAGAAACGGGTATGCGAGTGCTATCAGGTCGTCAAACAGGAATTTGACCGCCTGCTCCCATCACCACACTGAAGAGAACAAACGGGGATCACCCGCAGCCAGCTAATTTCAACAGAGGCTGCGGCACTCTCTGTTAATTTGTCAGGGTATCTGTGTTGCTCGCAAACAGGGAAAATTGTTCAGCTGTTAAAGCCTGGCTAAAATAGAACCCCTGAATTTCATCACAGCCGTTGAGCTTTAAAAATTCCAACTGTTCAATATTTTCAACACCTTCCGCAATGGTTTTCAAGCCAAGCGAGCTGGCCATATTGATAATGGCTTTAACGATAGCCTGGTCTTCCGGGTTACTTGAGAGATCACGAACAAATGAACGGTCAATTTTCAGTTTAGAAATCTTGAACTTTTTCAAATAGCTTAGTGATGAGTAACCTGTACCAAAATCATCGATAGACATATGGATGCCTAAGGCATGCAGCCTGTCCATCACTTTAATGACAGCATTAGGGTTTTCCATGGCTACGGCTTCGGTGAGCTCAAGCTCCAGACATTTGTAGGGAAGCTGAATTTCATCGAGAATATTGGTAATAACAGTTGCCAGATCGGTCTGGCGAAACTGCAAGGTGGACAGGTTTACAGCCATGGTCATCGGTTTCAGACCCTGATCTATCCACGCTTTCATTTGTCTGGCCGCGTTACGTACAACCCACTCGCCAATGCTTACAATTTCACCGCTACTTTCAGCAACGGGAATAAATTCAGCGGGTAAAACATCACCTAAACCCGGATGGTTCCAGCGCAGCAGTGCTTCCACGCCGATGAGGCTGTTATCTCTGATTGAAATCTGAGGCTGATAGTGCAACTGGAACTCATTGTTTTCCAAAGCATGACGCAAGGCATTGCTCAATTGTAAGGTGCGCTCTGAAGATGCCTGCATTTCAGAGGTGAAGAAATAAAAATTATTACGGCCTGATCTCTTGGCGCAATACATGGCGGTGTCTGCATTTTTTGACAGGGTTTCCAGATTGTCGCCATCATAGGGATAGATAGCAATGCCGATTGAGGCGGTGGTTGTTAATTCGTATTGATGAATAAAAAAGGGATGAAAAATTTCCCTGATAAGTTTGCTGGCTATATAGGTAGCTTCGGTCTGATTACTATTAGGAAAGAGGAGAATAAATTCGTCGCCGCCCAGGCGGGACACCGTGTCCTCTTCACGCATATTACTTTTGAGTACGCGGGCAACCTCTTTAAGCAGTTGATCTCCGATACTATGACCTAAAGAGTCATTTACGGTTTTGAAATTATCAAGGTCAAGGAACATGACAGCCATTTTCTGATCATAACGTTTTGCGATACTCAGAGCCGTTTTAAACCGGTCATTGAGTAAAACATGATTGGGAAGATTGGTAAGCTGGTCAAAATGGGCCAGGTTTTCGATACGCTTTTCAGTGCGTTGACGTTCAGTAATATCTTCGGATACGCCCAGTAGATATTCTGCTTTACCCTGCTGGTTCCTCAGCACAATTTTTCGAGTCATCAATGTGCGTTCCCCGTGAGGGGTTGTAATTTTTTCAGCGGGAATGGTTACGACATCATCTTGTTGCAGGGTTTCCATATCCAGCCTGGTAAAGTGATCGGCCTGCTGTTCCGGGAAAATATCGTAATCATTTTTGCCCAAAAGTTCCGAGCGTGACTGGCCGAGTAATTTTTCGCCCGCTTTGTTGAATAATTTAAAGCGCAGGTCAGATGCATATTTCAGGAATATCATATTGGGGATATTATCAAGAATATTATCGAGCAGGGTGTTATTCTCATGCAGTGCCTGATAAGGCTGTTCGATAGCTTCAGTGAAAATTGCCCGATAAAAGAACCAGTAGCTGATGATTTTATAGATGTGGCCCAGTAAATTATAAACATCAGTGACGTCAGAATAGAGAGTAAACAGGTATTCGCTCAAAGCCATGGCAAAAACGGCACCAAAAAATGCTGCGATATTGAAGCTTTGTACCTTGGACATTTTTAGCCATAAAATGCCTAACGTAATGAGATTTAGGCTGATGAGTATGTATTCGTAATAGATTTTAAAAGGGGTTAAGCCTTGCCCGGGAATAAAAGTTGCGGGAAGTTTGTCGCTATAGAACAAAAACAGCCAGTGCAGGAAAAAAACCATACTGATTATGGCAAACAGTGGTATGAAACGGGATATGAGAGCTGTTGCCGGGCGCCATGATCTTATGGCAATGGCAAGCAGGATCATAGCAGCCATTGAACGGGCAGCCAGCCAGAAATTGATGGCTTTTTCAGCACCACTCGGGGTAATAAAGTCCGGCATGCCTGCAAAGGAGAGTGCATGGCTGAAATCAAGCAGCCCAATGGCGAGAAATGTGCAAGCCAGAAAAAGGATATTGTTTGAAGCGTTCTGTTTATAGGTACTCCAGCCAACACTGAAAATCATCATGGCGACAACGACTGAAATCAGTTCAAGCAGAAGGTGTAAGGGTAGATAGGATGCAAGGCCTATGGCTGCTGGCAATGGTGGCATGATGGAAACAATCAATACCCCGGTGATTAAGATAGTGGAAGTTATGATAGATTTTCGCATTTGCAGTTGATGACTGAAATGTATCCATGGCACTCTTATTTTTTCAGTTCCGTGTTGCTCCACTTTTTGCACTCCGTTGTACAGGTTTGTAATTATCAAGTCAGAAGTCAGTGATAATAACTGCAATGTGATGTTCATTGTCCATAACTGCAATGCGCGAGTTATGAAAGCTTGCCCCGGTTTTCTCCCAGCTCGGCTTATTCCGCCTTGAGGGAGAACCGCAACAATTTGTTTCCCCATGCCCGATGGATCTCATATTGGCAGAAGGCATCGCGAAGATTGCTGCGCAGCTGCACGATATCCCACGGCTTGGACATAAACTTGTAAACCGCCCCTTCGTTGACCGCCCCGGTGACTGTATCCACATCGCTGTAGCCGGTCAGTAGCATGCGTATCGTATCGGGATAAAGATATTTCACCTTATGCAGCAGCGCCACCCCACTCATCTCCGGCATACGTTGATCACTGATCACGACACCGACATGGTGTTGTGCCAATAATTGTAGCGCTTGGCGGGGACCACGCGCCCGCAACACGCGGTGGCCATCAAGAGCCAACGTATCACCCAGCACCGCCAGGGTCGCCTCGTCATCGTCCACCAGCAGCAGAGCGGCGAACTCCTCGGCACCGACAGAGGAAATCGCGCTAGTTCCCAGGTGCGCCTCGATAAAGGGGGTCAGCGCATCGGCAGGTAGTGGCCGGCTGATATAATAGCCCTGAATTTCATTGCAGTGATGGGCGCGCAGGAACATCAGTTGCTCTGCATCTTCCACCCCCTCGGCCACCACACCAAGACGCAGATTATGTGCCATGGCAATGATGGTGCGTACCAGTGTGGCATCGTTAGAATCACTGCCGATATCGCGGACAAAGGAACGGTCAATCTTGATCTTGCCGATAGGTAACTGTTTCAGGTAGCTCAGAGAGGAGTAGCCTGTACCGAAATCATCCAGCGCCAGACCGATACCGAGCGCGTCCAGCTCTTTGAGAATACGCGCCATCGATTCCGGATCGTATGCCAGATGGCTCTCCGTTAACTCCAGTTCCAGAAAATACGGTGGCAGACCTGTCTGCTGCAAAATTTCACGCACGCTCTGTACAAGGGTGCCGCTGATCAGCTGCCTGACCGACAGATTCACTGCCATCGTCAATGTTATTCCCTGATTCAACCATGCGCGAGCCTGCGTACAGGCCTCATACAGCACCCACCGTCCCAGCTTAATGATCAAATCCGACTCTTCGGCCAGCGGAATAAACTGATCGGGCGGAACTAACCCCTTTTCAGGGCTCTGCCAGCGTACCAGCGCCTCCACACCTACAATCTCGCCGTTATGCAGCGCCACCTGAGGCTGATAATGCAGCACGAACTCACCCTTTTCCAAGGCATAATGCAGGGCATTGGCTAGCGTTAACCGCTCCTGTGCCGCTTCATCCATATCCGGCGTATAGAAGCAAAAGGTGTTGCGGCCGCACTCTTTGGCATGATACATGGCGGCATCGGCCTGCTTCAAAAGGTTTTGTTCATCCTCACCGTCGCGAGGATAGCAAGCGATACCAATGCTGGGCGAGGTGTAAAGCTCATGGCCATCCACCTGCAACGGCTGCCCGACAGCCTCCAGCAGCTTGTTGGCGACAACATTAAGATCGTCATAGCTGGTCAGATTAGAGAGCACCAGCACAAACTCGTCTCCACCCAGGCGGGCCACGGTATCCGATTCACATACCAGTTGCTGCAAACGCTGCCCGACCACCTGCAACAAATGATCTCCCACATGATGACCGAGACTGTCGTTGATCATCTTAAAACGGTCCAGATCTACAAACAACACACCGACCAGCGTATTCATGCGGCGGGCAAAGGCAATGGCCTGTGTCAACCGGTCACGCAGCAGAATACGATTTGCTAATCCGGTCAGGCTATCATGGTTGGACAACCGCTCCAGCTCGGCCTCGTAGTGCTTGTCGGCTGTAACATCGCGCGAAATACCGACATAATGGGTCAGCATTCCCTGCTCGTCCCAGACCGGTGAGATGAACAGCTCACTCCAGTACATCTCACCATTTTTGCGATAATTGCGCAGCAGCGCATTGCCATCCCGCTGTTGACGCAGCGCCTGCCGCAGATGTTCCAGCTCCGGCTGATTGATATCACTGCCGTGCAGGAAAGCAGGATTGCGCCCCATCACCTCGGCTGCACTATAGCCGGTAATGTGCTCAAAGGCCGGGTTGACATACACAATCGGCATATTTTTTTGGGTGGCATCGGTGATGATAATTGCGTTGGTACTGGCGTCGATGACACGGCGCCAAAGACGCATGGCCTGCTCCACCCGTTTCTCACCGGTAACATCCACCAAACTCAGAATCACCCCGGTCACCGCCCCTTCACTATCCTTCACCGCTTGCAGGTTCCAGTCCCAGTAGCTGATGCCGCGTGCTTTGTCGTGTTCGTAGACAAAAGGTCTGGCAATCTCGATATGAGGCTCACCACTTGCCACCACCTGGCGGAAAATAGCTTCGTTCTGCGCATCGGGATAGAGATCAAAATGGTTCTTACCGACAAATGATTCCGGGCTACGGCCATCGGCGGCGGCATAGGTATGATTGACCCGGATAAAGTTGAAGTCGGTATCCATATAGGCAATCAGCATGCGCAGATTGGCGAAGACACGTTCAAGCAGTTCATTAGATTCAAACAGCGCTCTTTCACTGCACTTGCGATCGGTGATATCGCGGAAAAAACCGAGTATCACATGGCGCCCCTGCAGCACCACCGGCGCCGCCTTAATCTCCACATCACGCAGCTCGCCCTGCCTGGTGAGCACCTGTGATTCAATCGGCTTACCAGCCATCTCATTGCTGTGTCTGGCAAAGCTTGGGGTGACGGGATCACTGCCGCTATCGGGATGCAGAATCTTCTGCGATTTGCCGATCAATGCCTCGCGCTGCCAGCCGACCAGCCGCTCCATGGCATGGTTTACATTAAGCAGCTCACCTGTTTCTGCATCGGCCACAGCCATGGCGTCGCTGGCCTCAATAAATAGTTTTTGATAAAATTCTTTATTTTGCAACAAACCTTACCCCCTTGAAAAAAGACTGATTGATTCAGCACTTCCACCATACATATCGTGAATGGTTCCAACGTGGAGAATTAAATGTGCAATATATACCTTTTGTACAGCGTACTGGCAACCTGCCCGCACCCCGTTTTCAATAGGTCGACACATCGTCACAATGAGAATTCCGAGCTGAATGCAAGGCCTCTATACTTAATTCAATTCGTTGAATAACAGCTATTGATCGAAGGCGGATATGGTGACAAAGCTAATACAAGGGTCTAAACACCTCAGGTTAATCTTCCGGAGCGAAGCAGATGGAGAAGTCGGCGCATGCGTCGCATGTCGGGGCCGGACAGGCGATGATCCCTTCCCGCTCGCATAACTGCTTGTAGATAAATTTCTTCCATTTCATGTCACGGTCATTTTTTTCAGCCAGACGCGGGAAGTTCTCGCGGATCATGGCCGTCAGATCACTTCGGCTGAAAAGACCGACATCCTCCCACAGATGATGATGACCGGCACAAGATGCAATAAGCATTGAGGCAATCCATGTGCGTTGCGGATCGGCATCGACGGCGTAACTGCTGAACAATGCCTCCAGCTCAGGCTTCTCCGGCATCATATCCAGCCATGCATCCGACAGCTCAGCGCGTTGTGGAATCTCAACGCCCGGGAAAAAACGCTCGCTCATTGCCGCAAAGGATTCAGGGGTGAGCCCCATAAACGCAGGCAGCACCCCCCTTTTCTCAATCCATGAGGTGAGCATCGATGCCAGGTAACTGGCATTGACGCCACCCTGAGCATTCGCCATCAGCGTGGCGAACCATGACTCCCGGAAATCCGGCAGCGACTCAGTATTCGACAAGGATATCTTCATCCCGCACAATCATCTGACAAGCCAGACGCCATGGAGACGGCAAATCATCCACCGCCATTTTCTCAATATCAGCCTTCGTCAACTTGCCCGATTCAACCAATACCGTTTTCTCTTTCTCAGTCAAAGGGCCACCCATGCGAGTTTTATCGGAAAGCGATGTGACCTTAATCAGGCAGGTTGCACACTCACCATCACCACAACTGAAACTGATGGGAATTTGATTCTGCTTGGCAATTTTAAGAATAGTTTCGGTGTGGCTACCGGCCGTAGCGTAAACCGTTTTATCCTTATAGGCAGGATTGCTGAATGTAATATTTGCCATAACAATCCTCCTTATGCCGGCCGAACGCTGATATCACCAAGCACTTGCGCCTGACATGCCAGACGGAAATGTTTGCCTGCCATATTTTCGCGCAGCACCTTCTCTTCAACCACTGAAGGTTCACTCAGGTTGTTCCAGCCTTCTTCCACCTTCATCAGGCAGGTACCACAATCGCCTTCACGGCAGCCATAGATGAGCCCTGCTCCCACTTTTTCAGAGATCTCAATCACACGGGTTCCTACCGGTACACTGACGGTAACCCCTGTATCAAGAAACGTTACTTTTGCCTTAGCCATTCTTTCCTCCTGTTTTCATCCCTTTCGGGATCATTTTTCATCTATCACAAAGCCGGTTCAGCACGTTATCGCTGAACCATCTCCACAATTCTGTTTTCAACATCTCCGATCAGTGCCCGGCCAATCGATGTGCCGAATGCACGGCAGGCATCCAGCTCCTCGTCCGTAGGAATCAGCTTGATACGCAAACCCTCGACCGGAACCGTCATTTTCAACCCCCGCAAGCGCTCCTCGACCATGCGTACCGCTTCACCGCTCCAGCCATAGGAGCCGAAAGCACCGGCCAATTTGCCGCGTGTCTGCACTACGGCCAGCGATGAGAGCAGATCCCACACAGGCTTCACCGCATCACCGTTAATTGTCGGTGTTCCGAACAGCAGGCCATCTGCCTCCTCGATCAGATCGACAAAAGGGGCAACCTCGCCGCCCTCAAGGTCATACAGGGATGCGCGCACGCCCTCGATTTCACCCACAGCTTCATACACCGCCTCGGCCATGCGAGCGGTATTGCCGTAGGAGCTGATATAGAAAATCAGCAGGCTCTTCTCCTGACCGATTTCACTATCCAGGGCCGATGTCGCCAGTCGCCGGTAGTGCAACAGATACTGATCGGGTCGATCACGCAGAACGGGACCGTGACTGGGCGCAATCATGGAAAGAGGCAATGGCTCGATCAGCTTCAGCGCCTTGAGCACATATTCACGGAACGGCCGCATGATATGGGCGTAGTAGTATTCGAATGAAAAACGAAAATCTCCGACCCGATCATTGAATAATCGTGCATCGCAGTAGTGGCACCCGAAGACATCGCCGGAGAACAGCACCTTCTCCTCTTCCAGATAAGTGCACTGCGTATCAGGCCAGTGCAGATATGGCGTATTGAGAAAACGCAGGGTTCGATCACCCAATGAAACGGTATCGCCGGTCATCACCGGTGTGAATTCGAACTGGTCATGTTTAAGCAGTGCCTTGAGCATGCTCTGCGCCCGTTGCGAGATAAACAGACGCGCCTGCGGTGCGCGCCGCATCAATTCAGGAAGCGCTCCGGTATGGTCGGGCTCCAGATGGTTGAGCACGATATATTTTATTTCACTATAGTCGGCGACACTCTCCAGACGTTTGAAGAAGGTCTCGGAAAATACCTCTTTCACGGTATCGATCACTGCCATGCCTTCACTGCCGCGCACCAGATACGAGTTGTACGTGGTGCCGTTGGCGGTTTTCAGAATGATATCGAATGTCCGCAGGGACGGATCAAGTGCTCCGATCCAGTGCACCCGATCAGAAATCGCTACCGCGCCCGGCTGCGTTGCCGCATAAGTTGACTTAATCATGCCGCATCCGGCACCTTACAGGTATGGTCACTGGCTTGCTTGCAACTTTCAACATCACCGACATCGGATAACTGTTGAGGTGCCATACCGAGCATGGCTGTCACCTCATCGGTATCAAAGCCACAGAGATAATGTGATGTTGTAGCCATCAGCGGGCGGCGGATCAGCAGCGGATCTTCGATCATCAATGCCAGCGCCTGCCCGGCATCGATGCGCTCAGGAATAATTTCACCGCTCTTGATACGCGGAGCCGAGCGATTAAACCAGTCGGCCACCGGCTTTTCGGCAAAAAAAGGACGCAATCGATCAGCCGTCCACGACTCGCTGAGCAGATTACGCTCAATAATTTCATGGCCTGCATTTCTCAAAATCTTCTTCTGCCGGGTATTATTGATGCAACCCGGCTTTTCATAAAAGTAAATCCGTGCCATCAGTTACCTCGTATTTTTCATGTTATACTTTATCTGGCCCGGATTTCTGCCATTGCCGCTTCCATCATCGAAGGTGGAATACCTGTCAGAGAACCGGGTGGATTGATGGCCGCCCCCAGCTGATCGAGAATCGCCCCCTCGATCGGGCAGATACTGGCGCATTGCGGCTGGGCGAAATCGCCATCGCATTCGGTACATTTTGCCGCATCAATTTTGAAATGGGGCTTTGCTTCGTAGATTGCATTGCTCGGGCAAACCGGCAGGCAGGCCCAGCAATTCACGCATGATTCTATAATGGATAATGACATAACGAGCCCCCTTACGCTGCTGCCGTAATAACGGCCTGTTCCAGTTTTCCGGCCTTGGCCATTTCAAGATAAACGGCAGCCACTGCCTCCTCGATTGACTCCATGGCGTGCTCACCATTGGGTTGAATACCTGCCGCTTCAAGCAGATCCCAGGGTTCGAAACCGATCTTCGAGCAAAGCACCGCCTCACACCCTTCCAAAGCGCGGATGGTGGTGGTCAATGAACTCTCTTTTTCACCACAGGTATCATCACCGATGCAATATTGATCGGTCTTGCGATGACCAATGAAACGAACGCCGTTGGGTGAAGCTTCGTAGACCAGAAACTCTTTGGCATGGCCGAAATGCTGGTTGATGACGCCGCTGCCACTGGTGGCAACAGCCATCTGTACCGGCCGTGTACCCGCTGCAACAGTCATCACAGGCGCACTGACTTTCGCATGATCAGCGGCCAGTGTTTCAGCAATAGCTGCATGCACTCTGGCACGTTTGACCATCGCCTCTTCGTAATCGATCTCCATCGTCTCGATCTTATCCATGGTGAACTCGTCACCGCGATCTTCACCGAGCATACCGACCGCATCAGCACGACACTGACGGCAATGACGCATCATATTCATATCACCGGCACAAGCGTCCTGAAGCTCGGAAAGCTCTTCCGGAGATGGCCCCCGCTGCCCCATCACACCGTAGAATGTGCCGTGCTCAGCTTCGGCAATCAGCGGCATCACATTGTGCAGGAAAGCGCCCTTTGCTTTGACAATGCGCGAGACCTCTTTGAGATGTTCATCGTTCACACCCGGAATCAGAACAGAGTTGACCTTCACCAGAATACCGCGCGCAACGAGCATTTCTAAGCCCTTCTGCTGCTGTTCGATAAGGATTTTGGCGGCTTTCACACCCTTGATGCGACGGTTGTTCCAGAATATCCATGGGTAAATCTTTGCCCCCACCTCAGGGTCAACACAGTTGATGGTGATGGTGACATGATCGATGTTGTGCTTGGCCAGCTCCTCCACTGCATCGGGCAGTGCCAGACCATTGGTTGAAACGCAAAGCTTAATGTCGGGTGCTTTTTCGGAGAGTTCGCGAAAGGTCTCAAACGTCTTTTCGGGATTGGCCAGCGGATCACCGGGCCCGGCGATGCCCAGAACCGTCATCTGTGGAATATTGGCAGCCACCACCATGGTCTTTTTCACCGCCTGTGCCGGAGTAAGCACTTCTGACACCACGCCGGGGCGTGATTCGTTGGCACAATCGTATTTGCGGTTGCAGTAGTGACACTGGATATTACAGGCCGGAGCCACCGCCACATGCATTCGGGCAAAGTAATGATGCGCCTTCTCGGAGTAGCAGGGATGATTCTCAACCTTCTCGCGAATGTGATCGGGCAAATGACTCACCTGATGATCAGTGGAACCACATGACCCTGCGGAACATCCGCCACCTGCACTATTTTGTGCAGCATTGTCTCCAAGTACTGTTAACTCCATGCCAACCTCCGCTCGTTAATCGGTTTGGGGAGAGTATCCCGCTATTCCTCTGGCAAGCGGCGTGCCAGAGCATCGATGGCTCTAAGGCATTGAGTTATAAACTGTTTTTGGAATGAAGCATGAAATATGTCGCAAAGACAACAGACGCTTCACAACCATTTGTCCTGAACCGGACAAACTGCCTGCGCGTCTTCTTTCGATCGGCTAAATCCGGATAGTCAGTGGATGTGAAATGATTATGCGTTATCTTTATAAATCATACGACTTATTGCTTCACCAAGCGCTTCGACGCTATAAGGCTTTGACAGCACCGCATCGGGTGTGTTTATTTTATGTACATCGGGGGCTTTGAGCTGGTCGTATCCTGTAGTGAAAGTGATGCCTACATCGGGATTTTCTTTTCTGATATGGGCAGCGGCTTCGACACCCCCACACCTGGGCATGATAACATCCATTAGAATGGCCTTTATCTCAGCCTTATGCTCGCTGAACACATCGATTGCTTCCAAACCATTATGAGCCATGAGTGTATGATACCCCATCTTCTCCAGTAACTCAGCCGTAATATCGACAAGCGCCTTTTCATCATCAACGATTAAAATCGTCTCACCCTTGCCTTGATGTAAATAGCTCGTTTCTTGCTGCGTCAGCTCCTTCGTTTCAGCCTGAGGCACAGTCATCGGTAAGTAGACCTCAAACAGAGAGCCAAGCCCTTTCTGACTCTTAAGCTCAATAAACCCATGATGATTTTCAACTGCGCCAAAAACCATAGACAATCCCAGTCCGGTTCCTTTGCCTACTTCCTTCGTTGTGAAGAAAGGCTCAAACAAATGCCCGATCTGCTCTGTCTCAATTCCACTGCCATTATCTTCCACCCTCATCCGGGCATATTGCCCCGCTTTGTTTTTCGGGTGTTTCACCAGCATGGCTGAATTTACTTCGACCACATCAAGCGCAACAGTGATCGTTGGTTCTTTTTCATTTTCGACAGCATCACGGGCATTGTTGATGAGGTTCATCAGAATCTGATGAATCTGGGTAATATCGCCATTGACCACAATAGTCTCATCGGTGTAATCAAAGCTGAGATTAATATTCTCCGGGACGCCCGTCCGAATTAAATTGCAGGCTTCTTTAATCAGAGGTGTTAACGCCAAAGGATGCATATCCACCCTGTCGCGTCTGCAAAATATCAGTAATTGTTTGATCAGATGTGCAGACCTGAAAGAAATGAGTTCAATTTTCTCCAGCCTTTCCAGCACTTGTTCCGGATGGTCCCGAATTTCAGTTTTAGCTAGAAATACATTGCCCGTAATACCATTGAATAACATGCTGGGCTCCATCCATATAGGAATTACTGATAAACTCCACCTGGTGAATTGCCCCATCCGGCGAATAAAGGGGTAAGTCATCATAGCGAACATAACCATCTCTCTTCAAAGCCTGGAATGCAGCTTTACTGGCTTGAATGTCGCTGAATATGCCGATTTCCCATAACTCTTTACCTATAGCACTTTCGATAGTGCTGCCGAGCATATGCAGAATGTACGGGTTGGCATCGATAATTTTCCCGTATTTAAAATCAAGGATGAGAATGCCATCATGGGCTGTCTCAAAGAGTCGCCGGTATCGCATCTCCGATTTATTAAAAGCCTTCTGCGCAAGCAGATTAGCCAGTGCAATCAAATCTTGTTCTGCCAGCGAATCCAACTCCAATTTGTTAGATGTAACCTGAGACTGCTGAAGTTCTTTGAGGTTTTTTTCAGTCGAATCATTTTTCGAGGTTAAATCGTCTTCCACAGAATGGCTCCCTCAATGATATTTGAAATTGTAGTTGTTCAGCCCGTCATATGCGGCAGCAATGCGCTTTGGTTTTCTTTGCTGATGCGTTTAAGTTTAAGGATCAAGCAAATTGCCGTCGGTGCGACAGCGTACGTAAGAGCAGCGTTCCCTGGGAGGCTGTCGGACTTAGGCAAGTGTAGGAGAAATAGCGGGATTGAGTTGGTTTAGCATTGATTCGAGGCGAATAACGGGGCTGTTTAACGAGAATCAAGGCGAAAACCGGCCAATATCCGCTTTTTCATAGTAAGTTGAGCTAAGTCCGACAGGCTCCTAACTAAACCTAAAGTTACTCAAGCTCCCTTTTTGCGGCTGCTTTGTAGACGTTGTTTCTTTCACGTTTACCCACAGCCACCACCAAAACAAGCACCTCTTGCTGATAAACCTCGTACACCAAACGAAAGCCTGCACTGCGCAGTTTAATTTTATAACGGTTTGTTGAACCCAGCAATCGTGCTGCCGGAACCTCGGGGGCTTGCAGGCGCTCTGCTAATTTTTTCTTAAATTGCTTTTGAATAGTGGCATCTAATGCCTTCCATTCTTTAAGCGCTTCAACAATAAATTCGAGCTTATAGGTCATCAAGCTTCACTGGCACCCTTGTCTGACCAGCACGCGAATCTGCCAGAGCATTGAGCTCCAGGTCTTCAAGCTTGTTAAGCAGGGCTGCATAAGAATCTGCTGGAATACAATAGAATTCAGGTTGGTTACGATTCAATACAGCAACAGGAAACCCGCCACCCTGTGCCACCGCAGACATTGGATTTTTCTTCAATTCTGAAATACTTATCACTGTATCCGCCAGCACTGTAGCAACCATGACAACCTCCAAAAAACTATTTAAGAGACCTTACAATAGACCTGTTAAAAGTCTTTTGTCAACGTCATGCTTCAGACACACTCTAGAGGCCGGGGTCTTGTTTCGCGCATTTTACCCCTCTCCCTTAATATAATTTCTCTGCATAAGGTGATTTAATTTAACATAATTGGTAATTATTTCGTGGAACAACTACCCCTATGAATTACATTCGAACTAACTGATGATCCGCAAAACAAGACCCCTCCTTCCTGCTTTCAAGCTCTGATCCGTGGTAAAAACAACCCCGAATCAATTGCTCAACTGCTGCCGGACACTCGGACGGGACAACTGCGTGAATTTGTCAATAAGTCAAACCAGGCACCTTTAACAAGCGGCGGGAAAGCCGCTTTGGTCTCCTGCCCAGCATGGCTCTTCCAGCAATTAGGGATTATATACCCGGAACTCCCCGACTTACCTGAGGAGGTGACCTAGGGTGGTTGATTCTGACGTCAGTTTGCGACAAGCTTGAATCACCACTTAGGAGTCGTTGTGAAGTATGTGTAACAATTTGACGCTGAAATTTCATCAGCTGAAGTTTCACCGTTTTTGAGTTGCTTCACTCAAGCAACCATGCGTAGCAAGAGATCCACGGGTAAATTTTTCGCGGGTTTGCCGAGATTGGAGCA
>PFXG01000039.1 GCA_002791545.1 Zetaproteobacteria bacterium CG_4_9_14_3_um_filter_49_83 | reverse complement strand
TCTGATCGCTATACTTGTTCATGGTTCGTCTCGCTCCTTCTTCGTTTGGAATATCTCCATTCTGGCACATTGCGATGCCGTTTGATGAGCGGGACGAACCATCCCATTACAATACTTAATTCCAATCAAGCCCTCTGCGAAAGCAGGGGGCTTTTTCTTTTGGGGCCTAATCTTCTTTTGGCTGGTGCCGATAATAGGAGATTAGGAGAGTTATTTGCGCGATAGAGTTGGAATACATGACGGTAGCATCCGCAGGCAGATGATCATGCTTTCGCTCGCCGGTCTCGGCGGCATGCTTGTGCTGATGTCGATCATCGTCTGGCAGATGCAGGGCGGTGTGATCAAGGAACGCCAAAGCCTGATCCGGTCGCAGGTGGAGTCGGCTCTCTCGCTGGTACGGCATAACTATAGCGCATACCAGCAAGGGCTTATCAGAGAAGCGCAGGCCAGGCAGATGACCATGGATCATCTTGAGGCGATGCGATACCTCGACAACGGCTATTTCTGGATTATCGATCAGGGCGGGGTGATGCTGATGCACCCGTTCAGTAAGGATATTGTAGGTAAACCGACCGTCGACCTGCGTGACCCTGAGGGCAGGTATTTCGTGCGCGACTTCCTTGCCGCAGCCGAAAGGGGCGGAGGCTTTGTCGAGTATGGCTGGCCCAGACCCGGCAGCTCCGAATCGGTGATCAAGATCGGCTATGTGTTGCCGTTCGAGCCGTGGGGCTGGGTGATCGGCTCCGGCCTCTATGTCGATGATCTGCACAGTGAAGCGGCGCGCCAGATCTGGCTGGGTGCAGTGCTGGTGTTCGTGCTGTTCGGCTTCAATATGCTGCTATCGCTCTGGCTCTCGAATCGCTATATCCATGCACTGCACGCGACGGCCATTCAGGACATTCTGACCGGCCTCTACTCGCGCCGCTATCTGGAGGAGATCGGCCCGCGGATGCTCTCTCGGTTCGAGATGGCGGGTGAGCTGCATCTGGCTGTGATCTTCATCGATATCGACCACTTCAAGGTGGTGAACGACCATTTCGGCCATAAGGCGGGCGATGGTGTGCTGCGCTAAATAGGCAAGATCGTGAAGGGGCATCTGCGCCCGAACGAGCCGGCATTCCGCTATGGCGGTGAGGAGTTGGTGGTGCTGCTGCACGCCTCGGAAGCGGACTGCCGCAGCATCGGTGAGCGTATCCGTAAGGCGGTTGGCGAGCATCTCTTCAGCTCCGGCGAAAGCGAGTTCAGCATCACGATCAGTGTCGGTATTGCCATGGCCGCTCACGGCGAACCGCTCTCCGAGCTGCTCAGGCGTGCGGATCACTGCCTCTATATCGCCAAGGGGAGGGGGCGGGACTGTACGGTGAGCCAGTCCGATATCGGCTCCCTCGCAAATATCGAACCACATCACTAACCCTGTTATCCTCGCCGAAGTTGAAAAAGGAGATAGGGTTCCTGCATGAGTCATGGCTTTGAAATTCAGGTGTTTAACCGTTACCAGAACAGAATCGAGACAGAAATGGTCTATGGCGATGGGGCGATCAGGTTCGCCTACGGCAACCCCATCGGGCGGATGCTGGGTCCGGTCATTGCCAGCAAGATGTTCAGCAGACTATACGGCAACGCACAGGATAGCCTGAAGTCGGCACAAAAGGTCCCGCCCTTTCTCAAACAGTTTAACATTCAGATTGATCAATACAGGAAGGGATCGTTCAAAGAGAACCCGATTGAGACATCTTATAAATCATTCAATGAGTTTTTTATCCGCCAGTTTCAGGAGGGGCAGAGAGCGTTTACCCCGAATGATGATGAGATGGGTGCATTTGCTGAAGCGCGCTACTTTGGCCATGAAGCGATGCGCGATGATCTTACGATTCCGGTGAAGGGATCGATGCTGCGTGCGGTTGACCTGATCGGAGATGCCGACTTGGCTGAAGAGTTTATCGGCGGGCCGCTGATGATCGCCAGACTCTGCCCGGTGGATTATCACCGTTACCACTATCCTGATGCTGGCAGAACACTTAAGGCCTTCTCTGTTCCCGGTGATCTGCACTCGGTCAATCCACTGGCCCTGAAATTCAGGCAGGATATCTTTATCAAAAATGAGAGACGTGTCTCGATCCTGAACACCGAACACTTCGGCAAGCTCGCCTATATCGAGGTGGGCGCCACCTGTGTGGGTAAAATCGTGCAATCCTTTGATGAATCCCAACCGTTTAAAAAGGGTGATGAAAAGGGCTACTTCCTCTTCGGCGGCAGTACCGTTGTGCTGTGTGGAGAGAAGGGCCGCTGGCAGCCCTCGGAAGATATGCTGAAAAACACCAGGGCAGGCATCGAGACCTATATTCACCTTGGCGATGTCGTAGCCGAGGCCAGTTGAGCAGTTCCCGATAGTTCGAAGAGACAATACTAAGTTTAGATAAGACTCTCTGCGAAAGCAGATTTCATAGCTGGTTGACGAATCGCGATGTACGCCTAAAATATGCGTACACAGTATGCGCATATGTGTGATGGAGGCTTGCGATGAGTAAACCAGCAAAACGGGCAGTTAACCTTCGAATTGATGAAGCGCTGATTGATCAGGCGAAAGCACTGAACGTGAACCTTTCGCAGACGTTGGAAATGTCGTTGGTCGAAATTCTGCGCGAAAAGCAGCGAGCGGCATGGCTGGCTGAGAACCGAGAGGCTGTGCAGGCATACAACAGCCGTATCGAGAAGCAGGGTCTGTTTAGCGATGGACTACGTCAGTTCTAATGCCCCAGTTCGATATCTACCGGAACCCGAACCCCGACACGAACACATTGATTCCCTATCTGCTTGATGTGCAGGCTGATCTTCTGGATCTCTTGACCACACGGGTTGTAGCTCCTCTTCATACATTGAAATCGATCTCTGTGCCATTACGCCATCTCAATCCGGTGCTGGAGGTTAATGGCGAAAGGCTGGTGCTTTCCACGGCGGAATTGGCGGCTGTAGCCAAAGCTGTGTTGGGTGAGCCGGTTGGCAATGTGCGAAGTTATCGCGATGATATTATCGCCGCACTGGATTTTGTATTTGCAGGGATTTGATAATGATGAGCGGTCAGGCGGTAAAAGCGATCTCATACCGAAGGTGTTATTTGGTCTGATTGTTTTGCCAAAAACTGGTTCAACTGTGCATTTGCGTTTGGCATAAATTGTTCTTCCTTCCTTGCAACTCATACTGCATGCAGGCCAGAGCATAAGGGGCGCGCCGCTTGCAGGACTACAGCGAAGCCGGCGAATCCGAAAAAACCACCAACCTTCAAATACGCCTGTGGTTGACGCGTCCCTTTGACTGCCAGGTTAGGCCAAATAGCTAAAACAACAATATTAACCCACCTAAAAACAGCCCGCATAATAATAACGGTGCCCCAATTACACCAAGCTCAATCATACGCGCACGAGATCGAGGCGATGGAATACGCTTAAACGCCGCTACCCCTGGAACCAGACCTAACGCAGAAAGCAACATTGCCACAATGCAAGACAGGAACAATGCTCCCAACATGGGGACACCGCAAACAAACTCGCCTTCTTGTGTGCTTGCCCACTTTTCAAAGCTCCATTCCATATAGGCATACCAAATTCCGGGCAAAAACACAGACAAAATTGCTAAGACAATAGAACTTGAACGCAAAGTCATATGCCTAACGCAAAGCTAAGGGGCGCGCCGAAGGGAGCGAATTTGAGCGCAGGGTTAGGTATGGCGGTATGTTAGGCCACAATGCTGACACTTGGCATGTCGCATAAAGAAATAAGGGTGTTGAATCGCTGGTTGCCCACAAGTCGGGCAAAGCAACGACTGCAAATGCTTTTGAATACGGAGCCAGCCAATAAACATAAGAACAATAGACCAACGACAACCATGAAAGGCGGCTCACTACCAAAGATCGATGAGTATGTAAGCGTTACGAACAGACCGATAAAAGGCCACGACACCCACCACAGAAAGAATCTGTTTTTCCAGCGCCGCACGTCATTCCAGTAAGTTGATGTGTTCATAGCGTGTCGATGTCTATCAGTGTTGACATATAGAAAAAATCCTATGTATTTTTTCTATATGTACGGACATAATTCCCCCATATTCTGTATTGAGATAAAAACACGGAATTGGAGGAACGATGTCCCGATTCGAGTCGCAGGTCAACAATAAATCGAAGTATCGCCCCAAGGCTGTAAAGTTGATGGATCAGGTTCACGAGGTGTTGAGCTATCATCATTACAGCAAAAGAACTGAAGAGGCTTATAGTCGCTGGATTCGCTTGTTTATCAAGTTTAGCGGTACGCGTCACCCCGGCGATATGGGCAAGGCAGAGGTTGAGGCATTTCTCACGTATTTGGCAGTGGATAGAGATGTATCCGTATCGACGCAGAATCAGGCATTCAACGGTATTGTTTTTCTCTACCGAGAAGTGCTGGATTTGCCACTGGCTGACGATTTGGCTCCGGTGCGTGCACAAAAGCAACCAAGACTGCCTGTTGTGTTGGACAAGGGTGAAGTGCAATCGCTACTGGCGGAAATCGGGGGTATTCATCATCTGATTGCGCGAATCATGTATGGCGGCGGTTTGCGATTGATGGAGGGGTTGCGCCTGCGAGTTCAGGATATCGATTTTGGCAATGGCTATATCACGATTCGGACAGGCAAGGGCGATAAAGATCGCACTACCTTATTGCCGCAATCAATTCGAGGAGAGCTGGCTGATCATTTGGAGCGTGTGAAACATCAGTTTGAACGTGATGTTGCTGAGGGTACAGCCAATGTTTGGTTACCCGGTGCTTTAGCAAAGGAATATCCGAATGCCCCGAAATCGTGGGAATGGCAATATCTGTTTCCATCCAAGTCTTTATCAAAAGATCCCGAGTCAGGTGAAATTCGTCGCCATCATCTTGGTGAGTCGGGGCTGCAAAAAGCGATTCGTTCAGCCAGTCAAAAAGCAGGTATTAACAAACGTGTTACCAGCCATACCCTGCGTCATTCATTCGCTACGCATTTGCTGGAGGCGGGCACCAATATTCGGGTGGTGCAGAAGTTACTCGGCCATGCCGATGTTAAAATGACGGAAATTTATATACATATGTTACAGCAAAATCCGGGGGCAGTAAAAAGCCCGCTGGATAGTCTGAATGAGGATTTACTGAATGAAACAAGAGCAACGTAAACGCATTATCGACAGGCATCGGGATAGTCTGAAGCGGCATGGCTATCATCCGAATGCCTTGTACTGGAGTTCGCGGGAGATTCAGGAAATCCGCTTTGCGGTACTGGCCGGGATTGGTGTTCAGGCGGGTGATTCGCTGCTGGATGTCGGTTGTGGTTTTGCTGATTTCAAGCGCTGGTTTGAAGCGGAGCAGGGTGGGAGTCTGCAATATACAGGTGTTGATCTGTCGCCCGATTTGCTGAATGAGGCAAAAAAACGCCATCCGGATGCGACGTTCCACTGTGGTGATTTGTTTGATATGGATTTTACTGGGCAAAGCTTCGACTGGGTGGTTTTGTCGGGTGCGCTGAACGAGCAACTACATGATAACGGTGAATATGCGCGCAGGTGTATAACTCGCATGTATGCACTGTGCCGCAAGGGTGTTGCCTTTAATTTGCTCGATGCCCGGCATTTTAATGCGCACGATTTGCAAAGCCATATGCCGGAGGATGTGTTGCCGTATTGCCAAAGCCTTTGTACTGATGTTTCGCTGCGTGATGATTATCTGAAGAATGATTTTACCGTTTGGATGCTTCGTTATGTTGCACAGGTATAAGTTGTTATTGTTACTGTCAGTCGATACAGTGCAGCATCTTCAGGCGGGGTCCTCTGATCGGCTTCGCCTTCCTTTTGAACCATCAAGCGTTTAAAAATCAGGAATAGACAAATTAATAACAGCTTCCGATCAGTCCGGAATTCTTCCGGCGAGGCTGCTACGGAAAACAACTACATGACATTTGAAAAACTAGGTCTCTCTGAAGAGATCCTTCGTGCCGTGCGCGAACAAGGCTATGACACGCCAACACCGATTCAGGCACAGGCGATTCCGGTCGTCCTCAATGGCCACGACATTATGGCGGGTGCCCAGACGGGAACCGGAAAAACGGCCGGATTCACCCTGCCGATTCTAAAGCTGCTGCAACAGGAAAAAGCCGGGCACGGTCATCGTCCGATTCGCGTGCTGGTGCTGACACCGACACGTGAACTGGCCGCTCAGGTGGGCGAGAGCATGGCGACGTATGGTAAATATTTGCCGATGCGTACGGCTGTGGTGTTTGGCGGGGTGGGTATTAACCCGCAAATCGACAAGCTTCGCCGTGGTGTCGACATTCTGGTGGCAACGCCCGGTCGCCTGCTGGATCTGGTGAACCAGAAAGCGGCAGATTTGAGCAAGGTCGAAATTCTTGTGCTCGATGAAGCGGATCGTATGCTGGATATGGGATTCATCCATGACATCCGCAAGGTCATGGCACTATTACCGAAGAAGCGCCAGAACCTGTTGTTTTCTGCAACATTTTCTGAGGATATTAAAAGACTGGCCAGTGGTATTTTGCATCAACCTGTACTGGTTGAAGTGGCACGTAATGAGACATCCGGACAGATCAAGCAGGTGGTGCATCTGGTTGGCAAAGCCAATAAGCGAAATTTGCTGGCGCATTTGATCTCCACGGGTGACTGGAAACAGGTGCTGGTATTCACACGTACCAAACACGGAGCCAACCGGCTGACCGAGCAATTGGAAAAAGACGGCATTCAGGCCGCCGCTATTCATGGTAATAAAAGTCAGACAGCACGCACTAAGGCTCTGGCCGGATTTAAAAACGGTGAAGTGCGTGTGCTGGTGGCGACCGATATCGCGGCGCGCGGACTTGATATCGATCAACTGCCGCATGTGGTGAATTATGAGTTGCCCAATGTTCCAGAGGATTATGTGCATCGTATTGGCCGAACAGGTCGGGCAGGGCGCACAGGTGTAGCCATGTCGCTGATTTGCCATGAGGAAATTAAATTGCTGGCCGGTATCGAAAAACTTATCCGAACCGACATTCCGGTTATTGAAGTGGAAGGCTTCACAACCGATATGGCTTCACTGAAGTCGGCGGCTGCCAATGCACCGGAGCAACCTGAGCAGCAGCGAGGCGGGCATCGGCAGGGGCGCAAGCGCCAGTCCGCCAACCATGAAGCACGCCCGGCCGCTCATCCGGGAAGACGCAGAGGCAAGCCGGCAGCACGATCAGGCGGTGAAGGCAAAGGCCCCTCGCGCCCGAGGTAATACGGAAGGACTCCTTGCAAGTAAAGGCTCTTTTATGTAGAAAGCGCGCCACTTCGCGCACTGCCTAATACCATTGTGGCTTCTGGTGAGACGGGAGCTCAAGGGCAGTGGAGGTATTAACAATTGGAGGAAACACCATGTCTCAATATACAATGAAACAACTTTTGGAAGCCGGCGTTCATTTCGGCCACAAAACCCGTCGCTGGAACCCGAAAATGGGTCCTTATATTTTCGGTCAGCGTAACGGTATTCATATCGTCGATTTGCAGAAAACGCTGCGTATGGCGAATGAATCATACAACTTCATGATTGAATTGGCGGCTGCTGGCGGGCGCGTACTGTTTGTAGGAACCAAGCGTCAGGCACGTGATGCCATCAAGGAAGAGTCACTGCATGCAGGTCAGTTCTATATCAACCATCGCTGGCTGGGCGGCACGCTGACCAACTTCGCCACTGTTCAACAATCTGTTCGTAAAATGAAAGACCTGATGCGTCAGAAGGAAGAGGGCGTATTTGATCTGTTGACCAAGAAAGAAGCATTGCAGAAAACCCGTGAGCTGGAGAAATTAGAGCGTTCACTGGGTGGTATCGCTGATATGAACAGTCTGCCTGACTGTTTGTTTGTGGTCGATGTACGCAAAGAAGAGCTGGCTGTTAAAGAAGCACAGAAGCTGGGTATTCCGGTTGTAGCGCTTGTAGATACCAACTGTGACCCATCCGGTATCGATTATGTTATCCCTGGCAATGATGATGCGATTCGTGCTGTTCGTTTGTTCTGCAGCAAAACTGCTGAAGCTATTCTTGAAGGTCTGGAGTCATGGAAGATCGAAAACACCGATGAAGATGCTGATCTCGTTGAAGCATTGGGTCACGGTGTGACTACTGATGGCGTGGTTGAATCTGCTGAAGATACAGCGGCCAGAGAAGAGATCGCTCAAGCCAACTGATTAAAGCAAACACAGATAACTAAACAAACAATTGTAGGAGAAGATTTAATGGCTCAAGTAACAGCTGCTGATGTGAAAAAACTGCGTGAGATGACAGGCGCGGGTATGATGGATTGTAAAAAGGCATTGGCTGAATGTGATGGTGATTTTGATGCTTCTGTCGACTTTTTGCGTAAAAAAGGTCTGTCTGCCGCATCCAAGAAATCAGGTCGAATTGCTGCCGAAGGTTTGGTATCAGCCGTTTCCAACGGTCAGGTGGGCGTTCTTCTGGAAGTGAACTCGGAAACCGATTTTGTCAGTAAGAACGATAAATTCAGAGGTTTTGTCGATGCCATCTCCAATATTATTATCGAGAAAAATCCAGCTGATCTGGACGTGCTCAAAGCATTGCCGTTTGATGCTGAATATAATGTTGAGCAGGCCTTGTCTCAGTTGATTGCCACGATTGGTGAAAACATGAACATTCGTCGCTTTGTCCGCGTTGAAGGTGATGTGGTTGCATCTTATGTGCATGGGTTGGGTAAAATCGGTGTTCTGGTCACGATAAATGGTCAGCAAAGTGATGCGCTTGACGAAGTTTCCCGTGGTATTGCCATGCACGTTGCTGCTGTGAATCCACTTTTTGTGACTCGTGAAGATGTCTCTGCGGATGTCGTGGAACGTGAAAAAGCAGTATTATCCGAGCGTGCGCAGGCCAGTGGAAAACCCGCTGAAATCGTTGAAAAAATTGTTCTTGGACAGCTTTCCAAGTTTTATGCTGAAAACTGTCTGTTGGAACAGGATTTCGTGGTTGACTCGGATGTGAAAGTGTCCAAGGCTCTGGCTAATGCTCAGGCTGGTGCGACGATTCAGTCGGTTTCACGCTTTCAGTTGGGTGAAGGTATTGAGAAGAAAGAAGAAGACTTTGCTGCAGAAGTTGCCGCACAGGTCAAAGGCGGTTAATCAGTCGTGCCAACACAACAACGGAATGAAACATCAGGTCAGGGCAAATATAAGCGCGTATTGCTGAAATTGTCCGGTGAAGTGCTTATGGGTAAAGGTTCATTCGGAATTGATTCCGAAACCATTGATCAATTGGCACAAGAACTGGCTGCGGTGCATCGTTCCGGTGTTGAGCTGGCGATTGTGATTGGTGGCGGAAATATTTTTCGCGGTATGAGTGGAACAGCTTCGGGTATGGATCGGGCCAGTGCTGACTATATGGGCATGATGGCGACAGTCATGAATGCGGTTGCCCTGCAAGATGCGCTGGAGCGTCAGGGTGAGGATGTCCGTGTGATTTCCGCCCTGCATATCAAGGAAGTGGCTGAACCGTATATTCGCCGCAGAGCCGTTCGTCATCTGGAGAAAAAAAGGATTCTCGTGTTTGCCGCTGGCACCGGGAATCCTTATTTCACCACCGATACCGCAGCAAGCCTGCGGGCGATGGAAATTCAGGCTGATGTGGTACTCAAGGGCACAAAAGTGAACGGTGTCTACACGGCAGATCCGGTTAAAGATCCGAATGCAACGCGCTATGATACATTAACGTTTACCGAGGCATTAACCAAGAAGCTGGGTGTGATGGATGCAACGGCGTTATCGTTATGTCGTGATAATCATATGCCGATTGTGGTATTTGATGTTACAACACCCGGCCATTTGTTTAAAGCAGTACAGGGTGAACCGGTTGGGACACTGGTGAGGGAGGAGTAAGTAAGATGTCTTCTACAATCAAAGAACGTATGGAAAAATCAATTTCAGCATTGAAGTCTGATCTGGCAACGATTCGCACGGGTCGCGCCAATTCCGCTCTGCTGGATCATATCCGGGTGAATTACTACGGCTCGGATGTGCCTGTTAATCAGGTGGGTAGTATTTCCGTTCCCGAACCGAGAATTCTGATGATTTCCCCGTGGGAAAAAAGTGCGCTGAAAACGATTGAAAAAGCCATTCAGGCTTCCGATTTAGGGCTGAATCCGAGTAATGATGGCGAAGTGATTCGCGTGATTTTGCCAGAGCTGACCGAAGAACGTCGTAAGGATTTGGTTAAACAGGTTCGTCAGGCTGGTGAAAAGGCGAAAGTCGCTATTCGTAATATCCGCCGTGATGAAAATGATCACGCGAAAAAGCAATTGCAGAGTGATGGTGTGTCAGAAGATCAGGTGAAACAGATGCAGGATGAGGTTCAGAAAATTACGGACCACTATATTGTAGAAGTTGATCACGTGATTGAACACAAAGAAAAAGATATCCTGACAGTTTGAGTTCCACCTCTGATTCTGAATTATCCGGTCATATACTGCCGGAATTAATTCCACAACATGTGGCCGTTATTATGGACGGCAACGGTCGCTGGGCTAAGTCCAGGGGCCTTCCTCGTCTCGAAGGGCATCGCCGAGGTGCCGATAAGGCCCGTGATATTGTTGAATGGGCTTCTGATGCAGGTGTCAGACAAATTTCACTGTATGCTTTTTCTACTGAAAACTGGAGCCGCCCGGACATCGAAGTACGAGGTTTAATGGCACTTCTGGCGACGCTGCTACCCAAACAGATTCCGGACATGAATAAAAATGGCGTCAGACTGAAAGTTCTTGGGGATGTTCAGGCCTTGCCGGGCATGGCCCGTCGGGCTGTGCTGAAAGCCTGTGAAAAAACTGCCGGAAACAGGAAAATCGATCTGGTACTTTGTCTGAATTATGGTGGTCAGCAGGAAATTCTGGCGGCGGCCAGAAAGCTGGCGATATCCTTTAAACAAGGCGAGATCAGCGATGAGGCATTGCAAGCTCTGAGTCCGGAAGATTTCCGTAATTATTTATGGCGGCACGATCTGATGCCGGTTGATTTGCTGATTCGTACTGGTGGTGAACACCGCATTTCGAATTTCCATCTTTGGGATATGGCATATGCAGAATTGTTTTTCGATGAAACCTATTGGCCGGATTATTCACGAGAAGATTTTTTAAGGGCCCTGCATGTTTTTGTCTCGCGGGAACGCCGCTTTGGCAAAACCAGTGAGCAAGTCACATCGAATAAAGCGCAGTCTTCAATATGAATGAATTACAGAAGCGTATCATTACTGCTGTTGTGCTGTTGCTCTTTTCTATTGTGTGGATGTTCTGTTTGCCAGAACCTTTATTCACTTATGTCACGGCACTGATCGGCTTTCTGATGACGCTGGAGATGTTGCGCTTACTAGGCTTACGTCCGGTATGGCCCTATATTGCAATCGCCGCAATAGTTTTTGGTTTGCTTGCCAGTCACATGGCGCTGGCACATATGTTTGTGCTATGTATGGCTTTGTGGATGTTACCGTTTCTTTTCTCCGGCCAGTCAACGGAGAATCTTAAATTTTCTTATCAGATCATGCTTGCTTCCCACTGGATGATGTTGTGGCTTGTGTTGTTTGTCTGGATGCTGTTGCAATTGCATCAGCAAGCCAATGGCATTGCTTTTCTCTGCGGTGCATTTCTGGGTGTATGGGCATCGGATATCGGTGCTTATTTTACCGGTAAGAAATGGGGCAGGCGCAAGTTGTGCGCTGCCGTCAGTCCGGGGAAAAGCTGGGAAGGTTTTGCTGGCGGATTAATTGCAGGTGTCGGCATTGCTGCGTCATTCTGGGTGTTTACCATTCACATGGACTGGTATGTCGCCCTGTTTTTGTCCATGGTTCTGGTGGTGACAGGGGTCGTGGGTGATTTGCTTGAATCTGCTTTGAAACGCAGTGTTGATGCCAAGGATAGTGGTATCTCATTACCCGGCCATGGCGGCGCTCTTGATCGATTGGACTCGCTGATTACAGCGGTGCCAGTGACCGGATTATTATGGATGGCAGTTCAATGATGAAAGTAACAATTCTCGGTGCTACCGGCTCTATCGGTTTGAGTACCGTCGATGTGATGATGCGTCATCCCGACAGATTTTCTGCCTATGCACTGGTGGCCCATAAGAACTGGCAAAAAATGCTCGAACTGGCCAGCCAATTGCAGCCCGAAGTGATTGTTATGACCGACCCGGAAGCGGCCGAGGCACTGAGCCGGGCTATCACCCTGCCTGTGCGTATCGAATCGGGTATGGATGCTGCGATTGCAGTGTCGGAACATCCGGATGTGGATATGGTGATGGCTGCGATGGTCGGATCCGCCGGTTTGCCGGCGGCGCTGGCAGCGGTGCGGGCCGGTAAACGAGTTGGTCTTGCCAATAAGGAATGTCTGGTTACTGCTGGACGGTTGTTTATGCAGGCAGCCATCGATGCGGGTGCGGATGTGGTACCGGTAGATTCGGAGCATGCCGCTGTACATCAGGCCATGGTGGGACATGATCGTGATTCTGTTACCCGCGTGATTTTAACGGCTTCCGGCGGACCATTCAGGGATCGCGATCCTTCCAGTTTGCATGACGTGACACCTGAGGAGGCGATAGCGCATCCGAACTGGTCGATGGGTGCAAAAATCAGCGTTGATTCTGCGACCATGCTGAATAAGGCACTGGAGCTGATCGAGGCACGCTGGTTGTTTGACATGCCTGCTGAAAAGTTATCCGCCATTATTCATCCGCAGAGTATTGTGCATGCACTGGTGGAATATCGTGACGGCTCAGTGCTGGCACAATTGGCAGAGCCGGACATGCGTTCACCTATCGTGTATGCCATGCAGGCGCATCAGCGCTTGCATAGTGGAATTCCTTGGCTTGATCTGGCAAAGGTGGGAACGCTTGAGTTTCGTGCCGTGGATGAATTGCAGTTTCCGGCCATGCGTATGGTGCAGGATGTGATGCGGGGAGAAGATTCACTTTCCATCGCTATGAATGCCGCCAACGAAGTCGCTAATGAGGCTTTTCGGGGACGTAAAATACGTTTTACGCGCATTGTTCCTGTGATCGAAGAAGTACTTTCCAAGGTGAAGAATATACCCGTCGACAATCTGGAGATGGTATGGTCGCTTGACCACGAAGCCAGAGTTCTGGCGCAAGAGGTAATGCATGATTGAAACAATGCACACAGCAGCAGCTTTTATTTTTGCGATTGCTTTATTGATTGGTGTTCATGAGTTCGGCCATTTTATTGTGGCCCGAAAACTGGGTATCAAGGTGGAAAAGTTTTCTATCGGATTCGGTCCGAAATTAATCTCCTGGCACAGTAAAGATCGTGAGGTTGAATATATTATCGCTATGATTCCTCTGGGCGGTTATGTGAAGATGCTTGGTGAGCAGCTGATTGATCAGAATGATCCGCAAGCCGAACCGCTCTCCGAAGCGGACAAGGCCAGAGCGTTTAATCATCAACCGGTCTGGAAACGTGCGGCGGTGGCAGCCGCCGGGCCGATGTTTAATTTTTTCTTTGCGATAGTGGTCTATATGTGTGTGGCTTGGATCGGTCAAATGGTGATGCCACCGGTGATCGGTTCAGTGGCGCCGGGCTCTGTGGCTGAACGATCAGGTTTGAAGATTGGTGATACGATAGAAAAAGTAAATCATCAGGATATCCATGCCTGGTCAGATGTTGAGGAAGCACTTAAATCCAACGTCAATCAGGAAGTGGATTTTCAATTGCTTCGTGCTGATGGGATGGTTGATGTGCATATGCATATTCCGGCTACTGAAGAGGAGCCATTACTGATCAATGTCGCTGAAGATGTGCTCGGTATCAGCATGGGTATGCAGGTGTTCGCCGATAATATTGCTGCTGATTCACCGGCGGCTAAGGCTGGCATGCTTGAAGGTGATCAGATTGTGCGTATTGACAATCAAGAAGTTCATTCGGTCAGGGATCTGATTCGTTATATTCAGGAACATGCGGGTGAGCAGTTGGCTATGGGGGTGCTGCGGGATGAGTTGCATGTGACACTTCATGTTGTGCCGAAATCCGATGGGGGACAGGGAAAAATCGGTGTCCGACTTTCGGCTAAACCGTTGTCTGAGCCTGTATTGTACCGGATGGATTTCTTCAGTGGTGTTGCATACGGCTTTGTGCGTACGGCTGAAATGACCCAATTGACGCTGGAAGTGTTCGGGAAAATGATCAGCACAGCTATTTCTCCTGAAAATCTGGGTGGGCCGATTGCTATAGCCCAATTGGCCGGAAGAACGGCTGAAATGGGACTGGTGACTTTCTTGATGTTTCTGGCACTGATTTCGGTAAACTTGGGCGTACTTAATTTGCTGCCTGTCCCCATTCTTGATGGCGGGCATCTGGTATATCTGGCGATTGAAAAGATGCGTGGCTCACCTTTGCCTGCATCTGTCATGGAAAAAACGCAAATTGTGGGTGTTTTACTGGTTGGTATGCTAATGATTTTTGCGTTTTATAATGATTTGATGCGTTTATTCAGAGGTTAGTTGATGAAGCAAAAGTGTTTTTTCCATCGTGTATTGTTGATGCTGCTGGCTTTCGGGTTGGGTGGTTTTGTGTCTGTTTCTCATGCTTTGGCTGCTGATGGAAAGAGTGACATCGTTCGTTCGATTGAGGTTAATGGAAATCGATTTGTAGAAACCGATGCTATTACCTTGCAAATTGATACGAAAGTGGGCGATGTGCTCGATCGTAAGAAAATCAGTAATGATGTCCGTCGTTTGTATGCCACGGGTAACTTCAAAGATATTCAGGTCGAAGGAACGCCGGGCGCCGAGGGTGTGCGTGTTATCTATAAGGTGACAGAAAATCCGTTGATTGCTGATTTTAAAGTGACTGGTAATAGTGAAATTACCTATAAGGATATGAAGCGGAAGCTGAAGCTGCAGTCAGGTGTGGTGTTTAGTGATTCCCGATTGCGGGCCGATATTTCAACCATTCGAAAAGGCTATATTAAAGAAGGTTATTATCGTGTTCAGGTTGAAGATCAGATTGAAGAGCTGGAAGACGGCCGGATTAACCTGATGCTAAAGGTGATCGAAGGTGGAAAAACATATATTAAGCAAATTCGTTTTGTCGGTAATGATGCGTTTAACGATCAGATTCTTACTGATGAAATTTCAGCGCGCGAGTCTGATTTTATGAGCTGGATTACCAGCCGCGATGTGATTGATAGCAAAAAGTTTGCCAATGATGCGCAAATGCTGACACAGTATTATCAGGATCATGGTTATCTGGATATGAGTGTGGAGTCGTCGCAATTGTTGCTGACACCGGATAAATCATCTTTTTATCTTACTTTTTCTATCCATGAGGGGCCGATTTATACGGTCAGTAAAGTTGATATTCAGGGCGATACCGTCGTGCCGCTGGAAACACTCACGGCTTTACTGGAAGTGAAGGCCGGTGAGATATACTCATTATCGAATTTGCGTAAAGATTTAGAAATGTTGACCCTGAAAGTGGGTGATGAGGGTTTTGCCTTTGCCAATGTTACGCCATTGTTCAAGCGTGATGTTGCCGGACAGACGGTGGAAATTACTTTCGATGTCGAAAAAGGCAGAGAAGTTTATGTTGAACGTATTGAGATATCGGGTAACGAAAAAACCAACGATGAAGTGATCAGGCGAGAACTCAGGGTCGATGAGGCAGAACGTTACTCAGCCACACGTATGAAGCAAAGTAAGACAAATCTGTCAAGGTCAAGCCTGTTGAAGGATCATCGTATTTCGATGCCCAAGGGGTCAGCTTCTGATCGCGTCAATGTTAATGTTGATGTGACGGAAGAATCGACGGGTTCTTTTATTTTTGGTGTGGGATTTTCCCAATTGGAAAAGGCCCTGTTTCGTGCTAAATACAATGAAAAGAATTTATTGGGTAAGGGTTATGGCGCCAATGTTACTGCCGATGTTGGTGCAAAAACGCAGAACTTCGATGTGAGTCTGAGTGATCCGTATTTTATGGGCCGTGATATCAATGCTTCTGTAAATGCGAATAAATCTCAAAGTCAGTTGCAGCAGATTACTTTTTACAAGCAGAATAACTATGGCGGTGGCGTTAGTTTCGGTATACCGATCACAGAAAAAGTAAGCTATGGCATTGGTTACAACTATACGAAAACGAATCTGACCGATATTCAACCTACCGCATCGTTATTTTTGCGGGCTCAGGCCGGTACACAAAGCATCGGTGAAATCGATCAGTCAATAAGTTATGACACGCGTAATTCACTTGTTGGAACTTCTTCCGGCACTTTCCAGTCACTGGGCTTTAAAGTGGCGGGTTTGGGCGGCTCGAATAAATTTCTTGAAAGCACAGTAACATCACAATTTTATTATCCCTTAACGGATGATCTGACTATCCGGGCGATGATGGGTGGCCAGATCATTCGTGGTTATAACAATAAATCCGAGCCTGTTTATCGACGTTATTCGCTTGGTGGTATTGGCAGCTTGCGCGGATTTGATTATTTTGGCGTATCGTTAAGGGACCCGAAAAGTAAAGAAGCCGTGGGTGGTGATAAACAGGTTACAGCATCGCTGGACCTGTTTTTTCCCTTACCCTATGTACGCACGGCCGGTATTCGTGGCGGTATTTTTTATGATGTCGGTACCGTATGGGGAAGTGTGAACACGACGGTGGGGGGGCAAACCCTAAGTGTTGCCGAAAAGTTTTCTTTCTCCAGAATGCGCACATCTGCTGGTTTTGGAATTGAATGGATGTCACCGGTTGGGCCGGTTACACTTTCATGGGCAAAAGCTCAACGCAAACAGGTGGGGGATCTTGAACGAACATTTGAATTTGGTTTGGGACGTACTTTCTAAGCGGATTATGCATGGAACGTTGAGATGCACGCGCCGAAGGTTTTTTCGCAATGAATTCTGATTAACGTGTGTCTAACAGTACATGGGACAGCTGATGATGGATTGCTGCGGATAGACTGGCAAGTAAGAGCGCAACAGGATTTTTGAATCATTCTTGCTAGATTGAATGGGCTGTTTTTTTTAGATTGGGAATATAAGGAACGATAGGGGTATGAATATGTTGAAACGAGTTTTGACGGGTCTGGTTGTTGGTGGGCTGATGTCTGCAAATGTGGCTATTTCTGCAGATGTTAAAATTGGCTATGTTGATGTGAATAGCGGAATAGAAAATACTCAGGCATATCAAAAAGGAAAGTTGGCTTTAGATAAGTTAAGGACCAAGCTGGAAAAAGAATTGAGCGCATTACGTGATCAAATTGTGCAAGGTCAAAATGAGTTTCGCAGTCAGCAACTGACGATGTCTACAGAGCGGCGTTACCAGAAAGAAAATGAACTTAAAGAGTTAACCAAATCGTTTCAGCGTAAAAGTCAGGATGCTGAAGAAGAATGGCAAAAATCCAGAAGCAGCTTGGGTGAGAATGTCGCGGCAGACTTTTTCAAAGCAGCTGAGCAGTATGGAAAGGACAACCAGTTTGATTTGGTGATTCCTAAATCCAATACTATTTATGTGAATTCTGCTTTCGATATTACTGACGAAGTAGTTAAACTTGTTGATAAGAAAAAATAACCGATGATGATAACACTGACCCTTGAACAGGTATTAGATATTGTTCAGGGGTTTGTCCATGAAACACAAAGAAACATTGGCTGTGAAGGCGAACTGAAAGGCATCAATACTTTGATGGCTGCCAGCGCTGATGAGATATCTTTTCTGGCTAATGTTAAATACAAGCATGCACTGGATGCGTCCAAAGCAGGCTGGATTCTGGTATCGCCGCAGGTCTATGAATCCGGACTTGGTGAGCAAAAAAACTGGATTAAGGTTCAGGATCCTTATCTGGCTTTTGCTCAGCTGCAACGGGTGTTTCACCCGCAACACATCGGGAAGGGCAGGCATCATGCTTCAGCCGTGATAGCTGAAAGTTCCATGCTTGCTGCAAATGTTGATATCGCTGCACGGGTGGTCATTGCAGAAGGTGTCGTGATTGGCAATGGTACGGTGATTCATGCCGGTGTTATAATCGGACAGAATGTAAGCATTGGTGAGCAGTGCCTGATTCATCCGAATGTGGTTATCGCTGATGGAACTATCCTTAAAAACAGAGTTATTTTACAAGCCGGTGCTGTGATTGGCTCCGATGGTTTCGGTTATGCCTGGACTGGCCGGGAGCATTTGAAAATTCCGCAAACCGGACGTGTTATTCTTGAAGATGATGTGGAGATCGGTGCGAATACGTGTGTTGATCGCGGTGCATTGGGCGACACAGTCATTGGGCAAGGTGTTAAACTCGATAATCTGATTCAAGTGGGTCACAATGTGGAAATCGGTGCACTGTGTATCATGGCCAGCCAGACCGGCATTTCCGGCTCATCAAAATTCGGCATGGGTTGTCAGGTAGGCGGTCAGGTGGGTGTAGCAGGCCATGTCAGCATTGGTAACGGTGTGAAAATTGCCGCCAAGACCGGTGTTATCAGTGATCTTGATGCAGGTGGCACCTATGCCGGTATTCCCGCTATGCCGCATAAAACGTGGCTGAAAGTATCTGCACTCATCCTGAGGTTACCGGAAGTTTGGAAGAAACTAAGGACGCGATAAACAGGGACTCTTATGGCTATCATGAACATTGACGAAATTTTAAAATATCTACCGCATCGTTATCCCTTTTTGCTGGTTGATCGTGTGCTGGATTATGAGAAGGATACATCAATCCGGGCTCTGAAAAATGTCAGCATTAATGAACCTCATTTTACAGGTCATTTTCCTGAGTTTCCTGTTATGCCGGGAGTTTTGTTGATCGAGGCCATGGCTCAGGTTGGTGGTATTCTGGCCTTCATGTCTGCGCCGGAAGATCAGGAGTTTCTCGTTTATTTTACCGGTATTGATGGCGTTCGTTTTCGCAAGCCGGTCCGTCCGGGCGACCAGGTGATCTTTGAATTGACCTGTTTGCGCCGCCGTGGACATATGTGGCGATTCAAGGGTGATGCTTTTGTCGATGGCGATCTGGTTTGTGAAGGTACGCTGATGGCGACGCTGATGCCTAAAGAAAAGTCATGAGTGTTAACATTCACCCCACGGCCATTATTGCTGCCGGGGCGGAGTTGGCTGACGATGTGGTGATCGGGCCTTATTGCAAAGTTGATGAACATGTTCGCATCGGCAGCGGAACGACGCTGATTTCACATGTGGTGATCACCGGCCATACCACGGTCGGTAAAGAGAATCGTTTTTTCCCTTTTTCCAGCATCGGTCATGAACCACAGGATTTGAAATTTCACGGTGAACCATCAGAGGTGGTGATCGGTGATAACAACACGATTCGTGAAAATGTAACTGTAAACCCCGGCACTGAGGGTGGCGGTATGCTGACTCGTATTGGTAACAATAATTTGCTGATGGCCTACACACATGTGGCCCATGATTGCATTGTTTGTAATGATGTGGTTATGGCCAACTGCGCTACCCTTGCAGGGCACGTGCATGTTGATGATGGTGCCATCATCGGTGGTATGTCTGCGATTCATCAATTTCTTCGGGTTGGTCGCTATGCCATGATTGGCGGCATGAGCGGTATTGTTAAAGATGTACCGCCTTACTGTCTGACAGCCGGTGGCTATCGTCCGGGTTTGATCGGGCTGAACCTTGTCGGCCTTAAACGTAAAGGTTTTACGACAGATCGCATTCGCTTGCTCAAAGAGATTTATCGTATTTTACTACAGAGCAACGAGAGTCTGGATCAGCGTGTTGCTGATGCCAGCGTACTGGCTGATGAAGATCAGGACGCTCAGCACCTCGTCGACTTCGTGGCTAAATCCACCCGTGGTTTAACCGTACACGGAAGAGATTAATTCAAGCTATGGCGGTGCAAAAGTCTATTGGTCTGATTGCCGGTTACGGCGTTTTTCCTTTCGAAATGGCTGCTGCACTTCAGGAGGAAGGTTTCGCCGTTCATATTATTGCGGCTAAAGAAGAAACCTCACCGGATATTGAGGCATTTGCTGCTTCTATCACCTGGTTACATGTCGGGCAGATTGGCAGTATGATTAAAACACTTCAGCAACATGGTGTGAGTGAAGTGGTCATGGCCGGGAAAATAAGGAAAATTCACCTGTTTCGCAATTTCAGACCGGATTTTGTTGCCGTGAAAGCTCTGCTGAGCCTGCCTGATCGTAAAGACGACAGCATCATGCTGGCAATAGCAGGCTTGTTGCAGAATGCGGGTGTTGAACTTATCTCACAGGTGAAATATGCCAAACACATGATAGCTGAAGAGGGTCATCTGTTTGGTCCGAAAGCCAGTAAGAAACAGCGCATTGATATGCAGTTCGGTCTGACACAAGCATGTGGTATTGCTGCTCTGGATATTGGTCAAAGTGTAGTTATCCAGCAGCAGGCTGTGTTGGCAGTAGAAGCCATCGAAGGTACGGATGAAGCCATTAAACGCGGTGGTTTGCTGGGCAATGGCAAGGCTGTGGTGGTGAAAGTGGCGAAGCCGAATCAGGATTTGCGTTTTGATGTGCCTGCTATTGGTCCCGATACGATTGAAGTGATGGCGGCTAACGGTTGCAAGGCAATCGCTGTGCAGGCTGGTTGTACTATACTTATTGAGCGGGATCGTCTGGCTGAAGCAGCCCGAAAACATGCTGTCAGCGTGTATGGTTTATGCCTTAGTCATGAAGGATGACGCTGATAAAGCCATGCATATTTTTATCAGCGCGGGTGAGGTCTCGGGGGATTTGCACGGCGCTGCACTGATCCGGGCTTTGCGCAGTTTATACCCGGAATGTCGGATTTCTGCGGTAGCCGGTCCTCAAATGCGGGCTCAGGGCTGTTCGGTTGTTGAACATATGGAGTCACTGAATGTCATGGGTTTGGGTGATGTGATTAAAGCTCTGCCTAGAATCCGCAGGATTGGTGAGAATATTCAGACATGGCTTGTCCAGGCGCAACCTGATGTGGTTGTTTTAATCGATTTTCCGGGTTTTCATATGCGATTGGGGCAGAAGATTCGAAAACTGAATATGCCAGTTATCCAGTATATTGCCCCTAAATTATGGGCCTGGGGTAGCTGGCGTATCAAGCGACTGCAACAGTCACAGGATAGGCTGGCCTGTATTTTACCATTTGAACCGGACTGGTTCGCGCGATTTTCCATTACGGGGTGTTATGTTGGTAATCCCAGTGCACTGGCTTGTCGGGAAGGGTGGTCAACTGAGGCGTTCAGACAACACATCGGCGTGTCAGATGATACTAAAGTACTTGCTTTGTTACCCGGAAGTCGTGCCGGTGAGTTGGCCCGTCATGCCACATTGCTGGCGGATTCTTTCACGATACTTCAACAAAATATACCTGGCCTGATCGGTATTACGCCAAGAGCGCCTGGTGTTTCGGATGCGCAACTGGCTCCTTTAATTGAAGCAGGTGTGCAGTGTATAGATCGCATGCAGGATGGTTATGCTTTGCGAGCGGATGCGGCCATTGCCGTATCTGGTACTGCGACACTTGAGCTGGCACTGTGGGATGTGCCGACGGTATTGGTGTATCGCAACACGCCGATGATGATCTGGCTGGCTCGCAAGCTGGTGGGTACCCGTTGTGCCGGACTGGCGAATATTCTTCTGGATGATCAGGAAGTTATGCCGGAACTGATTCAGGAATTCGCCACGGTCGAAAACATTGTAGAAAAAACACGTTCCCTGTTGCGTGATAGTCAAATTGCTGATCAACAGCGGCAGTTATTTTCAGCGCTGCGGCAACGTTTGGGAACTACCAACCCTTCCGAACAAGTAGCTCATTTATGCATGGAGCTGGCGAAAAAGAGCTGACGCCGCTTTTTCGCCATAAAAGACGTATCAGTCGCCTGTCTGAATACGTTCAACCAGTTGCCGGACAGTTGGAATGAAACCATTGGCATAGAAAGGATCTTCCGAAAAACGATATGCGGCATGTCCGGCGAACATCAGGTGCGAGTCCGGATTGGCTCCATGCGCAATTTCCTGCAATGCCTTTTGAATACAGAAGCTGCGCGGGTCAGCTTTGTGACCTGTTGTCCATTGTTCATTGGTCGCCCAGTTAGAAAATGAGCACTGTGATAAACAACCCATGCAGTTGAGCTGATCCTGCCTGATTTCCTGACCCTTTTCGGGTGTTACAAAAATCAGTGTGGCACTGGGTGTGGCCAGGGCTTTGCTGTAGCCATCATTTTCCCAGCCTTTGATTCGCTTCAGGTCCTGTTTGGTGACATAGACTTTTTTATGGCGCACACCAAAGCTGTATACTTCGGTATGATCACCGGCTTCATGGTCGACAAAACCGACTTCCCGATCTGAACGGTCATACAGTTCATGCAGAAAGCTGTTGTAAACAGCCGAGGAATAAAAACCGGTAGGCGAGAATTTATTCAGTTTGATATCACCTTCATGTAAGTTCAGCAGCCGCTGTTTCCACAGATCAGAGATCGGGCTTTCCTGAGTCAGCATGGGACGTGTGCCATACTGAAAAGCAATCGGGCCAATTTCCGGGTTGTCCAGCCAGTCGGACCATTCACGCAGAAACCAAACGCCACCGGCCATGATGATCGGGGTGTTCTGCAAGCCGAATTTATTCATGGTCTGGCGAAGCTCTGCTACACGTGGATAAGGTGCTTGTGGAATTTTGGGGTCTTCCGAATTGGATAAGCCATTATGACCACCGGCCAGCCACGGGTCTTCGTAAACAACACCACCGAGCCATTCGGGGAACTTCTTATAGGAGCGGAGCCACAGCGCACGAAATGCACGGGCAGAAGAAATGATCGGGTAATAGTGAACCTGATAAGATGCAGCCAGTGGAGCCAGTTTAAAAGGCATGCCAGCGCCGCAGGTTACGCCGTGAATCAAGCCTTTGGCGCCTTCCAGTACGCCGTGCAGAACACGTTCAGCCCCGCCCATTTCCCATAATACATTCATGTGGATGCGGCCTTCGCCGCCGGATACTTCATGGGCGATTTGAGCCTGCTTGATGCCACCGACAATACCCTGAGTGACAAGTTCATCGAAACGGGCGCGACGACTTTTTCCCTGGTAGACGGTACGGATAATTTCTCCGTTTTCATCAATACTATCAGCATTCACCGCCGAAAATGTACCGATTCCACCAGCTTTAGCCCAAGCTCCGGAGCTTTCTCCGTTGGAAACAGCAACGCCTTTGCCACCTTCAATCAGTGGTAAAACCTCGCGGCCGGACATATGTAGGGACTTCAATGATAGCGACATAGTAGGGGGACCTTTTCCTTCGCACGAACAGAATAGAGTGAAATTTTTCTGAAATTATAGCTCCCATCATCTGAAATGCTACTCGCCGTATTGGATGTCTATTTTCATCTTTAGAAAAAAAGCATTTGCCGCTAGTGTGCAGCATCAATTTTTAAAGGTCAGGAGATGCTTGTGAGCAATAGTTTTGATGCTAAAAATACCCTGCAAGTCGGTGATAAACAGTACGGTTATTATCAGTTAACGGCTGCCGGAGATGTTGAACGGTTACCCTTCTCCATGAAAATTCTGCTGGAGAATTTATTGCGTCGTGAAGATGGTGAAGTGGTCTGCCGCAGTGACGTGGAAGCCATCGTGAACTGGGATGCTAAGGCTGAGCCGTCAAAGGAGATCGCCTACATGCCTGCACGTGTGCTGATGCAGGATTTCACCGGCGTACCCGCTGTTGTCGATTTGGCAGCGATGCGTGATGCGGTGGTGGCTCTGGGCGGCCAGGCTGACCAGATCAACCCATTGGCACCGGCCGAACTGGTCATCGACCATTCGGTGCAGGTGGATGCTTTCGGCTCCGATGGTGCGATGGCAAAGAACGCCGAACTTGAATTCGAGCGCAACCGCGAGCGTTATAATTTCCTTAAATGGGGTCAGAAGGCTTTTGATAATTTCAAGGTTGTGCCACCGGATACCGGCATTGTGCATCAGGTGAATCTGGAAAATCTGGCGCGTACCGTGTTTGTCGATGATGACGGTGTGGCCTACCCCGACACGCTGGTGGGTACCGATTCGCATACCACCATGATCAACGGTCTGGGCGTGCTGGGCTGGGGTGTGGGTGGTATTGAGGCTGAGGCTGCGATGTTGGGTCAGCCGGTTTCGATGCTGATTCCCAAGGTGGTCGGTTTTGAGTTGACCGGTCAGATGCCGGAAGGCGCGACGGCGACGGATTTGGTGCTGACAATTGTTGAAATGCTGCGCAAACATGGTGTTGTGGGCAAGTTCGTCGAGTTTTACGGCTCCGGACTGGATACGCTGCCGCTGGCTGATCGTGCCACTATCGCCAATATGGCACCTGAATATGGCGCGACATGCGGTATTTTCCCGATTGATGATGAAACACTGAATTACCTGCGTTTGTCAGGCCGCGCGGAAGAAAATATCGCTCTGGTTGAGGCTTACGCCAAAGCACAGGGCATGTTCCGCGAGACAGGCAAAGAGGCCGCCGTGGCCGATTACAGTGAGTTGTTATCACTGGATATGAGCACGGTAGTGCCATCGATTTCCGGCCCCAAACGGCCACAGGATCGTATTGCCTTGAGTGACTCAAAAGCCTGCTTTGAAAAGGCTCTGAACACGGTAAAGAGCGAAGCGAAACTGAGTTCTAAAGCTGTCACTACAAGCATGAATGGCCAGCCGGTTACCATGGACGATGGGGCGGTAGTGATTGCTGCGATAACTTCTTGTACCAACACCTCCAATCCATCGGTGATGTTAGGTGCTGGTCTGGTGGCGAAAAAGGCTGCGGCGCTCGGCCTGAAATCTGCACCATGGGTTAAAACCTCTCTCGGCCCCGGCTCGCTGGTGGTGACTGAATATCTCGAAGACGCAGGCCTGATGGAGCCTTTGAAACAGCTTGGTTTCCATGTTGTGGGTTATGGCTGTACTACCTGTATCGGTAACTCAGGTCCGCTTCCGGTTGAAGTATCCAAAGCCATTGCCGATGGTGATTTGTCTGTCTGCTCGGTACTTTCCGGCAACCGCAACTTCGAAGGCCGCGTGCATGCCGAAGTGCGCATGAACTATCTGGCATCTCCGCCACTGGTCGTGGCTTATGCCATTGCCGGTACGATGAATATCGATCTGTACAACGATCCGATCGGACAGGGTTCCGATGGTCAGGCTGTATATCTGAAAGACATCTGGCCAACACAGGCTGAAGTGGCCGATGCCGTCGCTGGTGTAACGCGTGCTCAGTTCACCAAATCTTATGCTGATGTGTTTGCCGGTGATACCAACTGGCGCAACCTTGCATCGCCTGAAGGTGAGCGCTTTGCCTGGGAGGATGATTCCACCTATATTCAGAATCCACCGTATTTTGTCGGTATGGGCAAGGAAGCAGGCACGATTGGTGATATCGAAGGTGCCCATGCACTGGCTGTGTTGGGTGATTCCGTGACCACCGACCATATTTCACCGGCAGGTTCCATCAAGGCGGATTCTCCGGCTGGAATATATCTGCGTCAGCATGGTGTAGAGCAGAAAGATTTTAACTCCTATGGCTCGCGCCGTGGTAATCATGAAGTGATGATGCGTGGTACGTTTGCCAACATTCGTTTGCGCAATCGTCTGGCACCGGGAACCGAAGGCGGAGTTACCGTACATTTGCCCGATGGTGAGCCGATGAGCATTTATGATGCGGCGATGAAATATAAAGCCAGCGGAACACCTGCGGTGGTTATCGCGGGCAAGGAATACGGTTCCGGCTCCAGCCGTGACTGGGCGGCAAAAGGTCCTGCATTGTTGGGAATTCGTGCTGCTATTGCTGAATCCTATGAGCGTATTCATCGTTCCAACCTGGTGGGGATGGGTATTTTGCCATTGCAGTTTCTTGATGGTGATTCGGCTGAATCACTCGGTTTGAGTGGTCGGGAAGTGTTCTCAATTCGCGGTGTCTGTGAAGGTGCCCGTGAAGTTGAGGTTACTGCTGATGATAAACAATTCACCGTCCGGGTGCGTATTGATACGCCGAAGGAATGGGATTATTACCGTCATGGCGGCATCCTGCATTACGTGTTACGTCAGCTGGCTGCACGCTGATTTTCTGATTTTTTTTTGCTTGTGTGCTTCGGGCCATCTCCGCTGTTTGTGGAGGTGGCCCGTTCTTTTTTGTTGTCAGGACTTTTTCAGATGGCGGGTCAGAAATCGATCCAGCTGATTGGCAAAAGCCATGCGGTCACTCTGGCTGAATACGGCAGGGCCGCCTGTAATGGTGCCGGCACCGCGTAAATCATCCATGAAATTGCGCACGGACAATGCGCTTTGCACATTTGAACGGGTATACAGCTGACCACGCGGGTTAATGGCAAAGCCATCTTGTTCGATGACTTCGGCAGCCAGTGGAATATCGGCAGTAATCACCAGATCATCGGCGCGCATGCGGCGGATGATTTCCTGATCAGCCACATCAGAACCGGCATCGACCAGAATAAAATTCAGAAATGGTGAGCGGGGAATGCTTAATCGGCCATTAGCGACAAAGGTGGTGTGTACGCGCAGGCGCTCGGCTGCCCGATAGAGAATCTCTTTCACCACTTTGGGGCAGGCATCGGCATCCACCCAGATGTGTATGGGTTCAGTTGTTTCGATGTTGGTCATATGAATCGGATGCTTCCGTGATTTTGTCGAGTGTGGCATGAAGGATGGCAATTTCGTTAACTTTGGCAGTGGGTGCGTAGGTACATAAACTCTGGCAGGGGATAATCACGCAGGCGATATGCATACGATGCAATTGCTCTGTCAGCGCTTCGCCACCAACATCGCGGCAGTTTTGACCATGGCAGATGCCAATGCATGAATTTTTCAATATGTTCAGTTTGAGCCTCGCATAGTTATATTCTGAATTTCACCAGATGCCTGAAGGATGTTAGGGCAGGACGAATCTGGCCAGTTCCGGCGCCATAGTCAGCAATTGTCTGGTCAACTCTGCATCTGGATCAATCAAGGTGAAATCAGCAAACTCAAAGCCCGGTGCGACAGAACAGCCGACCAGCACAGTATCATTGATCGGTTCGGCTGCCTGCCAGATTCCGGCTGGTATAACATGACAAAAACAGTTGTTGGCTGCCGATAGCGTGACACATTGCGGCGGCTTATCGCCACCATCCCATGTATAAAGGCGCAGGCCGGTGCCCTGATATAAATTCCACACTTCATCGGATGTCACTCGATGAAAGCGGCTGAATTCACCCTTATCCAGCGAGAAATAGATGTGCGTCAATGCGGATTTACCCGACTCCCGCTCGGTGCTGACAAGGTGCGCTGATCTGAATACTTCGCGGAAGCGGCCACCTTCGGGGTGTTCAGTTAAATCATTCGGTTTCATGCTCATGCTATGGGCTCCTGAGGTTTTTTCGGTGAACTGGATTTATCAAGCGTCAATGCTTCATTGACATACCAGAGATATGCAACAGCAAAAAGAATTCTTTGTACCAGCCCGGATAGCGATGGCCAGTGCCAGCCGAGTAGCGGAATAACGGTAGCGACGATCAGTGCCAACATATCAAAGTATTTTTTGTTTGTTTCATGTTTCTGTCTTTGCAGTAGTCGTAACAAGACGCCAAATGAGAAAGCAAAGCCCATGGCTGTGGCCGTAAATGAATGCAGGAGATCCTCAAATGCATCATACGGGACACCTTCAAGCCAGGGCTTATGCGAGAATCATGCGTTTAGGGTAGCTTGTCCACGGCCATACGGGACACCTTCAAGCCAGGGCTTATGCGAGAAAGCTGCTGTTGAAATCATGAAGATGCCAAATGCCATATGGCAGATATACGCACCTTTGACCCACGTGGAGCGGTGCGCTACAGCAAGCCACAGCACGGCAAAACCGAACACAATAAAGCCTGATCTTGCAACCCACGCCCCCGGCAGGTTTTGTGCGGCAGATTCACTGATGACATGCGATATCCATGAATAGTCTTCCGGCATTAGCAATGGGGCGCAATAGATAAAGGCGGCTGAGATGGCCAGCAGCACGGGAATCATGATTCGCACGCAGCGCTTCGATGGTTCATGTGCGGGTCTCAGCCATGCATTCATGCTTGTTTTACGCATTGCGGGAGAGATTGCTGTTTGCAATCATCTGGCCGAATCGTTCCACCTGTTGCCAGTCGGTGAATTCAATATTGGTATCAGGGGCAGTCGGCCCATCGGTCATCCACATGATAAATCTGATCATCATACGATCCAAAAACTTATATTTCTGATATTCAATTTTTCCGGCGAAAACTGCCAGCGCTTGAGGTTTCCATGACGCTTTTTTGAGAAACTTCTGCATGTATGGATTGGTTTCCGGTCGGTTCCTGTTCGCTTTACGCGCAACCACATTAACACTGAAAAAGGCGTTGTTTATTGAATCCAGTGTATGCACATGCTGCTCGATAAACTGATAAAGCTGCGGTTGGTGTTTGCCGTAGCGGATGCTTGCGCCGATCACGATAGTATCAAAACTCTCCAGATTGATGCTTCCGGCATCTGCAATGGAGAGCAGCGTGACTTGATTATGCTGATTTTCAACAATCTTCTGTATGCGTGAGCAGATGAGTCTGGTGTGTCCGTCCGTACTTGAATAAAGAAACAGGGTTTTACTCATTCATCTATGCCGGGCGTTATTGATTCGGTCCTGCACCATCTGTGCTGTAGCGTTTACAATCATTTTGTTGTCGATAAGCACCAGCGGTGCATTCGGACACTGGCTGCGACAATCACCGGCAAAACTGTCGATATTCAGGTTTTGAAGCGCTTTGGAAAGTTCCCGGCTGCCACAATCACTGCATTGGGGGCCATGACACACTTCAATAACGGGGACTCTGGTCGATGCGGATTCATTGTTCATCATCATCTCCTTGCATGCCACATGATAGGCCCTCCCTTATCTTTCGCCACTGCTCATGAGCGGCAGATTTTGTGAAATGTCAGGATGTTGACTTCCCGCCAAGCAATTGCGTATAGAGTTGAACGTCATCATGTTGAAAGCAGCCTCCATCGACGCCCCCACCACCGAGAAGTAAAGAATTGGCTGCATTGACGATGGCATCGACAGTCAGTGTGGTAATGTCACTTTGAATGATGCGGATTTTCGCATCTGTTTCAGAACAATCTTTGTTATTCACAGACTTGCTATGCATACGATATTTTGATCTTGTTATAAAACTCGGCGTAATGGTGCGATAAAGTTTCACCCATCTCCTGAACCGCGATCCGTGCAATTGACTCTGTCAAAAAATCCTCCCATCACGATGTATCCGACATTCCGCACCCATAACTTTTAATTTCAGGAATAAAACCTGAGATAGCAATTTCCCATTAACCGCAACAGTTTCTCATGTTGATTATTGA
>PFXG01000082.1 GCA_002791545.1 Zetaproteobacteria bacterium CG_4_9_14_3_um_filter_49_83 | reverse complement strand
CCCCTCAATCGATAATAATATGATGCTGGCACGCAAAACGTAACGATGATCTAATTTCTGTGACCGGCTCATCATGAGCAATTCATGCCTTTGCTTTTCTGTCACCGGAATTTCTTTTGCTGTTCTGGCCATGAATGCAAAGTATAGGTGTATTATCGCCCTTTTCAAGGGGACATGACACTAGACTAGTTAAAACACCCAAAAGTCAGCACTGACCCAGATTTCGACCCTGTTATTACCCGCCCCCATCGGAATGCCTTAATTCCATTAAAGTCTCTTTTGCTGCTTTCACCCACTCCTCATCAGTAACATCCCATACTGCTGATGGTTTTGGCCCAACTGCCCATGAAGACACGTTATATACCAATTGTCCAAAACGCATTGCAGGATATCTATCCATTAATGCACTTACTACTATAACAATCTCTTCTTTTGAGACGCTCATAATCTATCCCCTACCCTAGGTAAATTCTTCTGGAAAAGGGGGCCCTACCCTTTTTCTTCTTTCTTCCTTGTGCTCGATTTTTCAACACTCTACCAATCTTCTGTTCCAATTCCTGCACAAAATCATCAGTACCACACGGCAAACTTTTCTCAACATGTTGACGCAGAACATCCAAGCGTTTTGCGAAGACTTATGAGAAAAAGGGTAGCGTCCCATTTTCTGCGAGGACGCAATCTACAAGCCGGTTCTACCGGCCTGGTTTTGGTGGTTATTGAGTCAAGAACCAGTCGACAAGCTTGAGGCCTTCCACTCTTGAGAATTCACCCGTATTGTGGGTTACTAGTATTCCCTGATTGGCCAGCGCAGTCCCGGCAATCAGCGTATCCATTGGCCCGATGGGCGTTCCGGCTGCCTCCAGATTCGCACGAATTTCCGCTGCCGCTTTAGCCTCTTCGCAACCCAGAGAAAGAACGGTGATCAACTTCGTCAGGGTTTCCAGTTGTTTTCGGCGCTTGTCCGGTTGTTGAGACTTGGCTAATCCGACTCCAAGCTCATACAACACGATGCAAGGGATTGCGATTTCTCTTGGGGGATGCTGCAACAGGTTGTCTGCCACCTGCCCCATCCCCTTGAAGTAGTAGATCAGTGTATTGGTATCGAGAACGTACATCAGAAGGATTCGCGTTTTGCATCCAGTCTCCCGGACTGCCGTATATCTTCCACCGTGGGTATATCAGGCCAAGCTCCTGCAAGGTCAGCGATGGCTTCGGGCCACTCTCCGCCTGCCTTCTCGTGGATCACCCGAGCCACCCATTTGCTTTTTGAAATGCCGGCAGCATTCACTGCGGCAATCATTTCCGCTTCAGTTTTATCATCCAGATAGATTGTCACTTGGCCCATTGCTATCTCCTGTCGCCCATCCACATATACGGACAATTATATATGGTCATCCCCCTTGTGCAAGATTCGCTACCTGTCTCTGCGGGATAAAAAATGGGTCGGACCAAGCCATACAATAGTTATGGTCTAAAAGAGAGGTGTATCAGGGCTTAGAAGCATGTTTTTGGGGTTAAAAATGTGCTTCTAAGCTTCATGGCCCAAGTTCAGGGAGTGGATCAAATGGCCAGAGCAAATCGTCATCATATTCCGGGGCAGATATGGCATATTACTCATCGCTGCCATAAGCGAGAATTTCTGTTTCGTTTTGCCAGGGATCGTCAACGCTGGCTCCAATGGCTCTTTGAAGCGAAGAAGCGTTACGGTCTGTCCATCCTCAACTACATGGTTACCTCCAATTATGTTCACCTGTTGGTGGTGGATGATGCGAGTGATTCCATTTCCAGAAGCCTTCAGCTTATTGCAGGCAGAACTGCCATGAGTTTAACCATAGGAAAGCGCGCAAGGGTGGCTGCACAGTGGTTATCATGAAATCCAATCGCCACGCCAGCGTTTTGCACTGATTGATAGAGAACGCCTTATTGAGTTGAGTGGCCTGCAAGATGATGACCAATTAAAGTCTCATCACTATGAATGGATTGAACAGGCTGTTATGGGAGGTCGAAATAAACGACACCCGGCATGGTCAGAAGCTGTAGCTGTTGGTAGTGCAGGGTTTGTTTCGCAGATGAAACAGGAGATGGGTTATAGTGCGATGGGCAGAGAGGTCGAACAGACTGTCGACGCTCATATGTTGCGAGAGCCAGAATCCGCTTACAGTGTCCATTTTGATGCTTAAAAGGTGGGTTTAAGCATTGAAAACAGCGTTTATTTTGATGTGAATGCCGGATAATCAATATGTTAGCCTGGTCCTACCGATCTGGTTCCGAGCCGGTGCCAGGCTGGATATTCTCGATTGCGATGGAGTAACTGCCAGCCAGCTTGCGCAGGAGTAGGCGTAATCCAACCCTGATGACAGGGATTACAACGAGATCATTGCGCTGTTTTACAATCCTTCAAAGATATAAGGATTAAGAAACTGTCTGCCCCAAAACATGTTTTTATCAACTGTGGATAATTGCGCTTCTTCGCACACGGTGTCCCACTCTTTTTCGATCACCTCTTTTTGATGCTGAATGATTGTCATGGCTTCACCCTCTGAGAGGTGAAAGGCCGCCGCAGCATGCAGGCACAGGGCAAGCTGACTTTCCCGGTGACCGCCATCAATCAGCATGGCCTGTGAAGCAGTGCCGCCGCTTCTGGATTGCGGGCAGATATCGTAGGCCGGGGTTAACCGGAGCTGCTTGCTATCCCAGAATGCGGCATGATTTCTAGCATGATCATCTGTATTGCCGGTAAAAATATTGAATACAATGCGGGAAAACAGCTCTTTCAATGTGGCTTTGGCATTTGCAAAATGTTGTCTTACGATGTGGGAAAGCGTTTCATAACTGGCATATCGGGCTTCAAGCTCATGCAGTTCGAGCAAGGTTAACGCTGAGAGCATGATTTTTCGCTGCCAGCATCCATTCTCGGTTGCGGTACGATCGAATCGTTCCACCAATAACATATCCTTGTGCGATGAGCGCACCAGCGATACTTCTGCAACATCAAGGCCGACCAGTTTTGCCAGTCGCATGGCTATAAACTCAGCTTTGACTACACTATAGGTATCACTGCCGGATGAAAACTTGGCCACGAACTTTTTGGTACCTGACTCAATGAGCGCTTTGGGGCGAGCACCGCCGATGGAGCTGCCGTGATGAAGAGCCTGTTCCAGCTCAGGCGTGAGAGGAGCGCCCATCTCCACCCGCGCTGCCGCCTCAAGTAGTTCGTCCAGACTTGCATTCATAGCAGAGCGCGGCTCATATATGGTAGGTGAATGCTGAAAATCCAGCGCGCCAATCCTGTCTGAGCCCGATTCCAGCAGATAGGTCAACTCATCCAGTTGCAGGCTGTCCAGCGTTCTGCTTTCGCGACCAAATTTTTTATTCATGATTACGCGCCGACCCCAGGCATCGGGAGCGGCATCGCGGATGCAATTTGCCAGTTCCAGGTTTTTTATGGGAACGATATAGCCCGCCTGCAACGGCAGTTCGGCCGGATAAATCGAAATGGCATCCGGTCGTTGCAGGTACTGTTTACCATAATTGAAGAGTAGCCGTTGCCCATGCGCCTCCAGCTTGCCTGCGACTACAGGCTCGGTTGCTTCAGGCAACCATATCCATACATAGGCTTCTGAGTAGAGGGATTTAGAAATCATCATCTGGCACCATTCTCTCTGTATTGCTGCGGACGCGTGAGGGGAGCAGGGCTATTTGATGATCCAGTATTGTGCTCTGCATGCGAATGGATGGCAGTTCGCTGTCAAATAGTTTAATGCCAACAAGGTAGGACAACTCAAATATGGTGCCGATGGCGCATGATGGTGCTCCTTTCTCCGCTCGCTGAATGGTTTCCCGCGATACATTGGCTCGCTCAGCCAGCTCTTTTTCCGACCAAGCTTTCTGTATGCGCGCCAACTTTATTTTTTTACCCAGTAGTAGGATGGCTTCCTGACAATAGGGCGAATATACCTTCTTTCGGCCTTTTTCTTTCGTCATCTGGGACTCCTTGTGATCGATATATCATGCTTTATCATATCTAATGAATGATTAATCGGTCATTTTGGGGTTTGTGAGCTATATAGCAAGAAGTTTTACAGGAGCCGGTTTAAGCCTGATGAATAAGAGGGGGTCTACCATTGTACCATTATTTGGTGGATTCAAGTTGGTACAATAATAGACCCGATGGCTCATGCTTGAAATACCCGCAATGCGACGAATCGCGCGTGAGTAGGCTTCAATGGTTTTAGGCTGCAATCCTTTAAGCTTCAGGTGTTGAAGGTGTTTCTGATAATTTTCCTTGAATAGTATCTCATCTGCTGTTGTCATCTCGTTGTAACCTCATATGTGCGATTTTCTCCCGGCTTGGGAGATGAGCTTGCATTTCAGACGATTTGGCGAGAGGGAGGATGTTTTAGTGAGAGAGTTCTTTTTCTCCGCGATAGCGGCTTCGTCCAACAAGCCCATCAGCGCCGACAGCCAAAAACTACGCTCTTTTGCCGCTCAGCTTTCGGCTGCGGGTTATGGGCAGCGTTATATGGCAAGGAGAGATTAGCAGTGACTTACAAATGTTCTAGCTGTGGAGAAGTTCACGATGAGTTACCTGATCTATTGTTTGACCGTCCAAGCTACGCAGCAGATGTTCCAGATCGAGGAGTAAAGGGGGTCTTGTTTGGCGCATTTCTTATTCCTCCATCAACATCACTAGCAGGTCGGTGGCTTCGGGGTCGATGCCTGCCTGGAAGAGCATTGTGGTGACCTGTCCGCGATGATGAGTCTGGTGATTGAATAGATGTTGCAGCAGCGCGCCTAACGGGCGCTCATGTTTCTCGCCTGCCATGTTCCGGTAGCGAACGGGTGCGCCCAGCATCTCATCACTCCATGTTTGGGAGAATGCGAGGATCAACTGATCAAGCTCTTCGCGCTTGCTGGCAAGCTGGCCAATATCATCATAAAGAATATCGCGGAGGCCACCAGGCATCACCATCTCACGAATCGGTGCCAGCGCCTCGGCACACACCTTGGAACCGGCAAAACGGCGCAGCCAGAACATATCGGCCACCAGCAGGTGATTGAGCGTGCCTGGAATAGAATCGAAGAATGCGCCGCGATCTTTGGCGATCTCATCGGCAGAGAGCAGCTGCACTTTTGCGTAGAGCTTTCGGTTCATCCACTGATTGTAGCGCGCCATGCGCTGAAGGTATTCAAGCATCCCTACTCCCGTTTGGGGAGGAGTATAGACCCATATTGAGAGAACTATCAAACATAGGCCATATCTATATCTGAGGGCGGGCCAGAATTACCCCCGTGTACGCCAGCAGACAGAACGATTGTTGAATATTCATCATGCGTTTTCCGAAAAAACACTACTTTTGTGGAGAAATTCAAAGGCGTGAGTAGGCAGGTTTAAACCAGACATTAAGAATCGAAGGGTTCCAGGAGCCTGCCGGACTTAGCTCAACTTACTACCAAAAAGCGGATATTGGCCGGTTTTCGCCTCGAATCAATGCTAAAGCCAACTCAATTCCGCCATTTCTCGCTACAGCTGCCTTAGTCCGGCAGAGACCCTGATTGATTAATTGTCCCGTCCGCGCATCCGGCGGTAGATGGGTGATGCCGTAGCTACGCGCCGAGCTGTTGCCAGTCGCTGATATCGGCCGTGCTGACCAGTGATTTTACCAGTTCCACTGCTGCCGCGAGATTGGCCGTGGCTGGCGGGCTTAGCGGCTCACCCAGTTCGAAATCGTAACCGCGAATGCGCAGCAGAAAGGCTGGTGGCGCATCCTTACCGTACACTTGCCTAAAGGCATGCAGCAGGGCGTGCGGCGTCATCGCATGGCTGGTGTAGCTGTCATCCTTTTTGGCCCGCAGTGCAGCAAACGCAAAGGGTGCAGCGCACGACACATCGGCATCAACAAACAGAATCAACGCCCGCCCTTCAAGGTCGGTGACATGCTCCACCTGCAATTGCATATCTGTCTGACATTCGGCCAATGGTGGCTGATGCTGCTCCATCGCCTCAAGCAGCAGCGGCCCCAGTGCATCATCGCCGCGCCCCGGATTACCGTAGGCGAAAATCAGGATCGGTTTAGTTGTGGTCACGTTCAATCTTGCCATCGCTGCCCTTGGTGAGCTTATCCACCAATGCACCACTGGCATCAATCAATTCCACCTGTAGCGGCATTTTACCCAGCGCATGCGTGGCACACGACAGGCAAGGATCATAGGCACGTACCGCCACTTCCAGATGGTTGAGCAAGCCTTCGGTGATTTCGTTGCCGTCGAGATATTCATTGGCCACCGAACGCACCGATTCATTCATCGCCTGATTGTTACTGGTTGTTGAAACGATCAGGTTGGCTTTTTTGATGGTGCCGTCTTCACTTACTTTGTAGTGATGGAACAGCGTACCACGCGGCGCTTCAATCACACCGATGCCTTCTTCGCGCTTCTCACCTTTGGTTACCAGATCGCTGCCCAGAATATCCGGGTCGTGCAGCAAATCCCTGATAGATTCAGCGCAGTGCAAGGCTTCGATCATGCGCGCCCAGTGATAGGCCAGCGTATCGTGAACATTGCCGCCATTGCCGAAGGCTACAAAACGCTGGCGCGCCGCTTCGGCCAGCGGGGTGAAGATAAAATCGCAGTTATTGACGCGAGCCAGCGGACCGACGCGATACCAGCCGTCATCGCGACCCAGCTCGGTAAGGTAAGGGAATTTCATGTAACTCCAGGAACGTACCTCTTCGCGAATCTTGTTGTAGTAACTACGGTAATCGAACTGATCGAAGATTGTGCTGCCGTCGGGTTTTCTGGCGCGCAAGCCGCCATGGTAAAGCTCCAGTGCCCCGTCTTTATCGACCATGCTCAGATAATTACTGTAGAGCCTGCCAAAACCATGATTCTCCGGATGTTCCATGTGCACTTTTTCATTCAATGCCACGGCATCGGCTGACCAGGCCAGCACATCATCGATACCCGCCAGCAAGCGGTCGCGCTCTTCGATGGTTAACGATTTATTCATGCCGCCCGGCACCGTTGCCGCACCGTGTACACGTTTACCGGAAATCACTTCAATTACCTGCTGACCATATTTGCGCAGGCGCACACCCTTCAACGCCAGATCAGGAAAATCTTCAATGACGCCAACGATATTGCGGTGCTTCAGATTAGAGCCGAAACCAAACAGCAGATCCGGCGAGGAAAGATGGAAAAAATGCAATGCATGCGATTGCAGCGTTTGGCCGAAATGCAGCAAGCGGCGCAGTTTCTCCGAGGTTGGCGTAAGCTGATCAACACCGACCAGCTGATCCACCGCCTTAGCGGCGGCCAGATGATGCGACACCGGGCAAATGCCACACAGGCGTTGCACAAAGTAAGGCACTTCCCAATACGGGCGACCCTGAATGAATTTCTCGAAGCCGCGAAATTCAACAATATGCAGGCGTGCTTCTTTCACATGGTTATCTTCGTCCAGCAGCAGGGTGATTTTGCCGTGCCCTTCAACACGCGTGACCGGATCGATGGCGACGCGGCGTAATTGTTCGCTCATATTCTATCTCCTTAAACTTAAAAGCGATTTACCACAGAGCAGACGAAGAACACGAAATAAGAATAAGACAAGTCAGGTAGCTTTCTTCGCGTTGTTCGTGGCGCGGTAATTTAATCATAATGCAGAATTTCTCTGGGCAGGCTTGGCTCTTTGCCTTCGAGCAGATCGGTGATGATTTTGACGAATGCATCAGCCGGCGGCGGGCAGCCGGGCAGGTAATAATCGACATGCACCACCTCATGCAGCGGATGCACCTTGCTCAGCAGCAGCGGAATTTCAACATCGTTCGGGATATGCGGATTATCGACGCCGATTTCATCGAGGAAGGCTTCATTCAGGCATTCTTCCAGCGTGAAATGATTGCGCATCGCCGGTACACCGCCATTGATGGCGCAGGCACCGACGGCAATCAGAATTTTGCAATTCTGGCGAAATTCCCTGAGCACATGCACATTGTCGGCATTACACAGCGCCCCTTCAACGAGGCCGATGTCGCAGGGCTCGCAGTGTTTGATGTCGTTGATCGGTGAACGACTGAATTCGATATGTTCAAGCAGACCGACAAGACGCTCATCCATATCGAGGAATGACATGTGGCAGCCGAAGCAACCGGCCAGTGAAGTTGTAGCTACGCGAACTTTACGCATCGTGGTGTACCGTCTTTTTTAGTATGACCTGTTCGAGGTCGGTTTCAGCAATCGAATGTAAATCGAAGGTGCGGCGGCCAATCGGCACTTCATAACCGTGATCCTTAATCAGAATCGCACCGACCGGACAGATATGCGACGCCAGATCTTCGGTTTCGATGTCGGAATCGGCCAGCTTGCCACTGGGCGAATTGACGATCAGCTGGCGTTTGATGCCGCGTCCGGCAATGGCGAACACATTTTTGCCATCAACCTCACGGCTGGCACGCACACAAAGCTCGCACAGAATGCAACGGTCACGATCGATGATCAGCGTAGGATGCGATGCATCGACATTGCGACGGGGATAAAACTGCGGGAAATGTCCATCGAGCATGTCGTGGTGATAAGCCAGCGCCTGCAAGGTGCAGTCGCCCGTCTTTTCACACGATGGACACAAATGATTACCCTCGATAAACAGCATCTGAATGATGGTTTTGCGAACTTCTTTCAATGCCGGTGTGTTGTTGGCAATCTGCTGACCTTCGCTGGCAGGCATTGTGCAGGATGAAACGGCGCGGCCGTCCACATCCACCGTACACAGCTTGCAACTGCCGTGCGGCGACAGGCCGGGCTTGTGGCAAAGGTGTGGAATGTAAATGTCCGCCGCCAGTGCGGCATCCATAATGGTTTGCCCATCTTCAAACGGTACATCCACCCCATCGATTTTGATTGTCTTGCTCATAAATGTGCCTCCGCATCGTCCCGATGAGTGAGTCTTCTTGCTTCTTGCAATGATTTATCCAGATCAAAATGCGGTTCAAAATCGCTGTGCACCAGCCGGTCTTCGAATGCCTGTGGAAAACGTTGCAGCAGATCGAGGATCGGATTCGGCGCGGTTTGCCCGAGTCCGCAATGCGAACGGCGTTTGACCAGTGCCGCCATGCGACGCAATTCATCAACGTCATATTGCGTGCCGTGACCCGTGGCAATCTTGTCGACACCGTTTTTCAGCAGTGTCGTGCCAACCCGGCAGGGGGTGCAAAAGCCGCAGCTTTCATGGGCAAAAAAGTGGGCAAAATTTTGGATAACGTGCAGTAAATCGCGCTGGGCGCCGTAGATCATAAATGAACCGCCGGTAGCAAGGTCTTCAAAAGCAAGCTTGCGCTCAAATTCAGCCGGGGCAATCAGCGTGCCCGATGGCCCGCCCACCTGAATGGCCTGAACATGTTCTGCCCCGCAGTCATCGAGAATTCGCTGAATGCTGGTGCCGAAGGGGTATTCGTAGACGCCCGGTGTGGTGCAATCGCCGCTGACACTCAAAATCTTGCTGCCATCGGATTTGTCTGAACCATGCGCATTGAACCAGCCGCCACCATGCACGGCGATATGTGCCGCCGCTGCCAGAGTTTCGACGTTGTTAACCACGGTCGGTTGCGCCAGAAAACCCTGTGTCACAGGGAACGGCGGACGCACACGCGGCACACCGCCCTTTTGCTCCATCGATTCAATCAGTGCGGATTCCTCACCGCAGATATACGCACCGGCACCGACGATGATTTCAATCTCAAAATCAAAATCGCTCTGCCCGAGAATTGCTGTACCCAGCAGTTTCAGCTTACGACGGCGCTCCAGCACCGCCAGCAATTCCGGCAACATGTAGCGGTATTCACCGCGCAGATACATGTATCCTTTTTTTGCCCCGATGACATAGCCACAAAGCGTCATGCCCTCAAACACAGCATGCGCATGGCTGCTGAGCAGAATGCGATCTTTAAACGTGCCCGGCTCGCCTTCGTCGGCATTACACACCACATAATGCGCATCACCGGTCGCTTCGCGGCAGAATTTCCATTTCATGCCGGTGCTGAATCCGGCACCGCCACGCCCGCGCAAGCCGGAGGCGATGATCTCATCAAGCATCGTCTGTGCACCTTTTTCAAGGGCTGCCACCAAAGCGCTGCCGGTGCTGAATGTTGTACCAAGCAACAAGCCGTTTTTGCGCACATTGTCGTGCACATGGAACCATTCGGCAGGCCATTGCTCGATCGGCGTGGAAGCTTCAATCCGCTCGGCAATCTGTTCCAGTCTGAGCGGCGTCAGTTGTGTAAGGGTGCGCCCGTTGGCCAGCAATGCCGGGCCCTGATCGCACATGCCGATACAGGATGCTTCGCCGATACTGACTGCGCCGTCGGCACGTGTTTGCTCCGGCACAACGCCGAGGCGCTGGCACAAGTCGTGCATCAAGCTCAGATCGCCGCAACTGGTACAGTTGCTGAACAGTAAATCGACCCGCCCGCGTGCTGTACGGTGGAAGAAAGAATAGAAATCAATGACCGCTTCAACCTGAGCAAGCGGCAGACATAATTCCGCTGCCAGAGCACCGATGCTGCTGGCCGGGATATGCTGAAACTGTTGCTGTAAAGCGTATAAACGATGCAGTAGATGGTCGTCATGGTAGGACGCACTGGTAAGATCGCTTGTGGGTGCCGCTCCCTGAACTGAGTTCATGATAAGCTCCTTTTGAGGATGTACATGGTATACATTTTTAGCCCGAAAATATAGGGGCTGATATCGATATTCTGAGATTTCAGAGAAAATAATTGCCACATCACAGTTGGCCGCTCATGCCGATGGAAGTCATGATGCTGATACCGATGAGCACGGTCAGTGAACCGATACCCAGCTGCAAATACTGGTGCATGGCGGCAAAGCGACCGGCCGTGTGCTGCAACGGCAACATGATCGCCACCGACAGTACGGCCATACCGACGATAGAGCCGACACCGAACAGTGCCATGTAAACCAGTGCCATGGAAAATGACTGTACCGATTGCAATGTCAGCACAATCAAAGCGGCCGATCCGGCCATGCCATGCATCATGCCAACCAGCAATGCACGCAGCGGCAATTGTCCGCTATGCTGATGCTCATCGTGGATGCTTGCGGTATGTGGAACTTCATCGCTGTGGGCGTGGATATGCATATGCAGGGTGCCATCGGCATGACGGTGCGCATGCAAATGCATACGCTCCAGCATCAACCGCCGCAGCACATCGATGCCCAGCAGCACCAGCATGATGCCGACAGCAAACTCAAGCAGCATCGCCATATGATCGGGGATCAGCTGGTCCAGCAGCATCACCGCTGAACCGAAGGCAAATAACGTCAGCGTGTGCCCCAGCCCCCAGAACGAACCCAGACGAATTGATTCATGCAGGCCGGGAGACTTGCTTACCAGCGAGGCTACGGCTGCCACATGATCGGATTCCACGGCATGGCGCATACCCAGTAAAAAACCCATCAAAAGAATTTCCAGCATGTCGTTTATCTTTTTAAGGCAATCGCCGCAGCAATAACAGCCTGACCCAGCGCCAGACCACCGTCGTGAAGCGGCGCGCGTTGCGGAATCAGCACCTGCAAGCCGGAGGACAGCAACTGTTGCTCAACACCATGGCGCAACAACAGATTCTGAAATACACCGCCGGATAAAACGACGTGTTCCAGATGATGATCGTGGCACAACTGGCGAGCCAGATCACTCACCGCACATATCACTGTTTGATGAAAGCGGGCCGCAATCATTTCCCGCGCTACTTCATGTGCAGAATCCTGCAACAGAGCCAGCCACATCGATGACCAGTCCAGTTGCAGAATGCCATCGTCACAGTGGTGAATGGCGTAAGGATAAGCGTACACCGCCTGCGTCGTGAATACCGGAGCAGCCATGGTTTCCAGCGCAATAGCGGCCTGGCCTTCGTAAGTCACCCGATCACGGAAAATATCCAGACAAGCCGCCGCAGCATCAAACAAGCGAGCGGCGGACGATGCCATCGGTGAATTCAGGCCCCGGTTCATCATCATTTGTAAATTTAATAAGGGTTTTTCATAGAGAAAATCGACGATGTCGGTACGCGCATAATGCCCCACCACATCGTTCCAGCCACAGGCGTGCAAATGCGCCAGCGCATTACGCCAGGGTTCACGGATGGCCTGTGCACCACCGGGCATGGCAACAGGTTGAAAACGTCCAAGGCGGGTAAAGCCGGAGTACTCAGCCAGCAGAAATTCACCCCCCCAGATGGTCCTGTCCAGGCCAAAGCCGAGTCCATCCAGTGCGATACCCAGCAGCGGTTTGCCTTCCAGCGGATAATCGTATTCGGCCATGGCAGCGGCAATATGGGCATGATGATGCTGAACACGTGTCACCGGGCAGTGATGGCGCTGATGCATACGCTCGCCCAGTTGTGTTGATAAATAATCGGGGTGCATATCCACCGCAATTTGGGTGTGCCTGAAATCATGTTCGGCACACATTGCTTCCAGACTGGCACTATAGGTTCTGAACACATCAGCCTGTTCCAGATCGCCGTCAATTTCAGAAAGCCGTGCGTGGCCTTCGTGCAGCAAACAAAAGCCGCTCTTCAGTTCTGCTCCCATCGCCAGGATGGCTGGCGCAGATGCAAAACCTGCGGGCAGCGTAAAATCAGTTGTACGCATTTCGTTTAATATTTCCTTAAGTTCTAACATATTCTGGGTAACTGCTCACCGGCCAGCCAATCGACAATGCGCCTGCCACCAAAGGCAGTTTGCATCTGCACAAGATGATGATCATCAGCAATGACATGGCCGATAATGGCGGCATCTCGACCCAGCGGATGCTTGCGCATGGCCGCCAGCAGTGCATCAGCATCGGTAGCTGCACAAATGCAGATCAGCTTGCCTTCGTTGGCTACATACAGGGGGTCCAGCCCCAGTAATTCGCAGGCCCCCATGACTTCCGGCTTCACCGGAATTGCTTTTTCATCGAGCAGCATGCCGACACCGGATTGCAACGTCAGCTCGTTCAGCGTCGTTGCCAGGCCGCCACGCGTCGGGTCACGCAAACAGTGGATAGACGGGGTTACTTCCAACATGCTCGCCACCAGCGTATGCAGCGCTGCCGAATCCGATTGCAGCGTCGTTGCAAACGACAGATTTTCGCGGCTTGAAAGCACTGCCATACCGTGGTCGCCAATACTGCCTGAAAGGATAATGGCATCACCCGGACGGGCCTGATCACCGGAGATATTCACGCCAGCCGGCACCATGCCAATGCCCGTCGTGGTAATAAATACGCCGTCGCCCTTACCTTTCTCGACCACCTTGGTATCGCCGGTCACTACCGGTACTCCGGCCTGACGCGAAGCAGCGGCCATGCTGGCGACAATGCGCTCCAGCTCGGCAAGCGGCAATCCTTCTTCAAGAATAAACGCGGCAGTAAGATACAAGGGCAGCGCACCGGACATGCAGACATCGTTGATGGTGCCATGTACCGATAGCGAACCGATATCGCCGCCGGGGAAAAACAATGGTGCAATCACATGCGCATCGGTGCTGATGACCATGCGTCCGTCAGGCACGGTAAAACTCGCCTGATCGTTGTACTGGCGCAGCAGCTCGTTGTCGAAGTGGTGCACAAAGATTTCATCAATCAATTGTGCCATGGCCCGGCCACCGCTGCCGTGCGTCATATTGACGCTGCCGTTGTTGATATCGAGTTTAACGGAATACGGGCGTTTCATGCCGCCACCTCCTGCTTCGTAGTTTCGCGGCGGAAACGGCCATAACTCCAGTAAGCGGCACACGCTCCTTCCGATGATACCATACAGGCACCCATCGGATTTTCCGGCGTGCATACCGTGCCGAATAATTTGCAGTCGGTGGGTTTATTCAGTCCGCGCAAAATGGCCGGACACAGGCAGCCTTTCACATCAGCCGTGGTGATGGCTGGCATGTTAAAGCGGCATTCGGCATCCAGATCGGCAAATTCATGGCGAATTTTCAGCGCGCTTTGCGCTAACATACCCAGACCGCGCCATTCAAATGTCGGACGCAACTCAAACACTTCCGCCATAAGCTGCTGCGCTTTACGATTGCCTGCTCGGGTGACCACGCGGGTGTATTCATTTTCGATGATGGCGGTTCCGGCATTGAGCTGACGGATCAGCATCAAAGTAGACTGCATCACATCCAGCGGTTCAAACCCGGCAATCACCAGCGGTACGTGAAATGTTTCAGCACAAAAAGCATAAGCCTGACTGCCGATAATGGTGCTCACATGCGATGGCCCGAGAATACCGTCGATGTGCGCGCTTGCGCCGCCTTCGGCCTGCAAAATGGTGCGCATCGCCGGTGGCGTCAGCACGTGATTGCAAAACACGCTGAAATTGTTCAGTCCCTCTGCTCTGGCCTGACGGATAGCGATGGCTGTTGGCGGCGTTGTTGTTTCAAAGCCGATAGCAAAAAACACTACCTGCCGCTGCGGATGAGCACGGGCAATGTGCAGCGCATCCTGCGTCGAATAAACCATGCGGATATCGCCGCCATCGGCTTTGGCTTTGAGCAGGCTCATTTGGGCACTGGCCGGTACACGAATCAGGTCGGCATAGGTGCAGAGAATCACATCATGCTGCTGCACCAGCGCTATCGCATTGTCGATGCGACCCTTGGGTAACACACAAACCGGGCAACCGGGCCCATGAATAAAACCCACATTTTCCGGCATTAAATCCTGCACGCCGAAACGAAAAATCGCATGCGTATGGCCACCGCAAAATTCCATCAACCGGTATTGCCGATCAGGTAAAGCCGTTTCAGCAATGGTTTTAGCTAATTTCCGGGCTATGGCACCATCGCGAAATTCATCGACGAATTTCATACGATTTCATCCAGCGTCTCTTCGGCTTCGTTCATCTGAGCCAGCTCATCGAACATCGCCAGCGTACGGTAAGCCTCTTCTTCACTGAGTTTATGCAGGGCATAACCGACATGAATCAGCACATAATCACCGATCGCCGCATCATCGATGAGCACGGTAGAGACTTCCTTATGAATTCCGGACAAGTTCACCACGGCCATTTCTGTGCTGGCATCAAGTGAAATAATTCTGGCTGGAACAGCTAGGCACATATCAGCGCTCAGCCTCCGCATGACCGATCAGCGCGACCTGCCGCATGGCCTGCAAGTACTGATACCACTGCGCCATACCTTCACCGGTGCTGGCTGAAACCTGTAACACCTTGATGCCGGGATTCACCCGACGGGCATAGTCGAGACATTGGTCTACGTCGAAATTCAGATGCGGCAGTAAATCGATTTTGTTCAGCAGCATCAACCCTGCGGCATGAAACATGTCGGGATATTTGAGCGGTTTATCTTCACCTTCAGTCACCGACAAAATGACTACCTTACAGGCTTCACCCAGATCAAATGCGGCAGGACACACCAGATTGCCGACATTTTCGATAAACAGCACGCTCCGATCATCAATGGGTAAATTCTCCATGGCATGACCCACCATGTGTGCATCAAGGTGGCAGCCCTTGCCGGTATTGATCTGAATCGCCTGCGCGCCGGTAGCGCGAATGCGTTCGGCATCCAGCACGGTTTGCTGGTCACCTTCGATCACGGCCATCGACAGCGTATCTTTAAGTTCGCTGAGCGTACGTGTCAGCAGCGTGGTTTTACCGGAGCCCGGACTGGAGACGAGATTTAAGGTCAGAATACCATGCTGATTAAACCAGCGGCGGTTATCGGCGGCATAAGCATTGTTCTTGCTCAGAATATCCTGCTCCATGCGCAGCATGCGCGACGGACTTGCAGCTTCGCTGCCCTCGCCATGGCCGCTATGATCATGCGTGTGATGGTGGTGCTCATGACGGTGGTCGTGAGTATGGGCGTGCTCGTTGTGCTGATGGTCGTGGCCTTCAATCGTTGTCTCTGCATGGCCGCAACCGCATGTTGTACACATTACTGAACCTCCAGTTCTTTGATTCGCATCTCTTCCCCGGCGACGATTTGCAGCGGATAATGCGCACAGTCCGGGCAAACATCGAAACGAGCGGAAACCTCAACCTGTTTCTCACAAACCGGGCAGATGGCAAGCCCCGCAATGCGGATAATGTCGAGCTTCGCACCTTCGGCAAGCGAATCACGCGCAGCAGCATCAAAGCTGAAAAGCATCGCCTCAATTTCAACACCGGCCAGCGCGCCTATTTCCAGCCGCACGGTTTTGACACGCTCAAAGCACTGTTGCCGCGCCTGCTCTTCGATCAGCTCAATGACGCTTTCGCATAAGGAAAGCTCATGCATAGCAAGCCCTGAATAAATGGGGGGAGAATGGTTTGAATGGTGTATGGTGATATTGCATGGATAATCCGTGTAACCCTTCCTTGCCTATGCTGCTTATGTCATCTGTGATTTGGCAAAAGATTCAGAACACACTCTGTTCGTAAGGATTAAAAACAGATGAACCCTTCAGTGCAAACGTATCTGTTGTCCTTTTGCGCCGAAATATTTCAGGTGGCGGCGATATAACCCTGCAACTGGGTTATAAGGTCGTCTTTTTCATGCAGGGTCAGTACAACGATATCCCGCAGCGAAATCAGCCCGATGAATTCATCACCGTCAAACACCAGCAAATGGCGACATCGTTTTTCTTCCATCATGCGCAGGGCTTCTTCGCATGTGGCATCAGAAGCAATGTAGAGATGATCGGTATGCATCACATCTTTAACCTTGACGGTGCCCGGTTCCCGATCCTTGCCAACGACGCGCATCATCAGTTCACGCTCAGTGAAAATACCGACAATTTTTGAATGGCTGGTAACCACCACTGAACCGATATAGCTCTCGGTCATCAGTCTGGCGGCTTCCAGTACGCTGTGGTGCTCATCGATGGTGGTGATGGATCTGTTGATACCCGAAGTGATTTTCATGGCTGTGTTCCTCTGGATATTTGTTGGCTTTGAAATGCCAATGCAGCATAGCACAGCGGCTGTTGCCTGTCATGCTTGTTCGGAATCACGTTTAATAGAATTCAACAAAATTCCTGAAAATTTCTATAAAGGCCGGAAAAGCGAAACGACATAAATATTCTTCGCTTTCGTCACAGGCTCGGATTGTCTACACTCACAACATGAAAATGCTCCTCTGTCTGCTCGCACTTTTTCTGACTTCGCCATGTCTTGCCACTGAAGATAACACGCTTAAAGAGCGCACCCGCGACATCCTTAATAAGGTTGATGACCTCTGGCGCGGCGAGTCCTCCTATGCCGTGGTGAGTATGCAGGTGAAAACAGAGCACTACAGCCGCAACATGCGTATGGAAGGATGGTCCAAGGGCAAGGAAAAAACCCTGTTCCGCGTGCTGGAGCCTCTGCGAGAAAAAGGCACAATGACGCTGAAGTCGGACAACCATATCTTCACCTACCTGCCTAAAACCGATCGCACCATTCGTCTGACCAGCGGCATGATGATGGGCTCATGGATGGGCAGTCACCTGACCAACGATGATCTGGTGAAAGAAGCACGTCTGGAAGAAGATTACGATGCAGAAATCAGCTTCGAAGGTATGCGCGATAATCAGCAGATTATTGAATTTACGCTGACGCCGAAAGCGGATGCCCCGGTGGTCTGGGGCAAGCTGAGCTTAATCATTCTGGCCGATGGTTATACCCCGCTGGTGGAGATGTATTACGATGAAGACATGGCACTGGCCCGCACCTTCATCTTTTCCGGTATGAAAATGCTGGGTGGCCGTGAAAGACCGGCTATCTTGCGCGTAACCCCCGCCGACAAACCGGATGAATTCACCGAATTTATCTACGAGAAACTTGAACTGAATATTCCGCTCAGTGACGCCATGTTTTCCAAAGCAAGTCTGAAAAACCGATGAGAATCCTGACGCTGGCAGCAAGAAATGTACGCAGAAGCTGGCAGCGTTCGCTGGCCACCATGCTGGCGATGGCCTTTGCCTGCCTGATTATGATTTTTTTTTCCGCGCTGATGGAAGGCATGATGCAGGGCAGCGAGCGCAATGTGGTCGAGATGAATATGGGCGATATCCAGATTCATGCGCCGGGTTACCTGGATGATCCCGATCTTTATACGCGGATCGAGCATCCCGATGAACTGGTTGAGGCCTTGCAAAGTAAAGGTTATCACGCCGCCAGCCGGATCTATGGTTATGGCTTACTGGCTGCCAATATGGCATCGGCCGGTGTGCATTTGCGTGGCCTTGATCTGGCACATGAGATGCAGGTCACCAAATTGTATCAGCATGTCAGTCAGGGTGAGTGGCTTGACGATGCAGACGCCTATGGCGTGGTATTGGGCAAAAAGCTGGCTGGCACATTGGGGGTGGAGCTCGGCGATGAAGTGGTCTTCGTCGGTCAGAGTGCCGATGGTTTTATGGCCAATGAACTTTTCCGGGTGCGCGGTATTCTCAAATCGGTATCCGATGGTATCGACCGGATGGGTGTGTTCATGCCGATGACAACTTTGCGTGGGCTGCTGGTGATGCCGCAGGGGGCGCATGAAATCGTCGTACTTCGGCCTGACCGGACTTCCGATTTAAGCGCGGAAACGGCCATCATCACTGACATGGCATCAGAACTGGAAGTGAAAAACTGGAAGCAACTGATGCCGGTGATTGCGCGCATGATAGAAACAGCCGATGTGCAGATCATCATTATGCTGGTCATTTTTTACATTGCGGTGGCGACGGTGGTACTCAATGCCATGTTGATGAATGTATTCGAGCGGATTCACGAATTCGGTATTATGAAGGCGCTCGGTGTGTCACCGGGACAACTGGTTGCGCTTATTTTTACTGAAACCCTGTTGATGACCTTGCTGTCGGCAGGCATCGGGCTGGCGGGAGGCTGGTGGCTTTCTTATTATTATCAGACGCATGGCATCGATATGTCGGCACTGGCCGGTTCCATCAGTTATGGCGGCATTGCATTCGACCCGATCTGGCATGCGGCCATTACGCCCAACGCACTGATATATCCGGTACTCTTTCTGTTTATGATTGCGGCGCTGGCCGTCATCTACCCTGCCGCCAAAGCTGCCATGCTGAGTCCGGTTAAAGCGATTTACTTCCGGTGATGCACGCATGAAGCTGAATCAACTTGCCTGGCGTAACATCTGGCGCAGGAAACGGCGCACACTGATCACGGCGTTTTCCATTGGTTTCGGTGTGATGTTGTCGGTGACCTTCACCGGTTCAGGTGATTACACCTACACCCAAATGATCGATATGGGTGCCAGTATGGGGATGGGTCATGTGACGGTCGAGCCGCTTGATTATCAGCTTAAACCGACCCTCGATAAACGACTGAGCGAAACGGATACCCTGCGTCAGCAAATCTTTGCTCTGGATGGCGTGGTCGATGCTACGGTGCGCATCACCGGTCAGGCCATGTTCGCCAGCGCCCGCAAAAGTATCGGTGGCGCCTTTATTGCGGTTGACCCGGCTTTTGAGAAGCCAGACAACAATCTGTTGCTGCGCTCGCTGGTAGAGGGCGAGATGTTCGCAGAAAAAGACGGACGAGGCATCGTTATAGGCAGTAAGCTGGCGGAGAAGCTGCATGTGAAGATCGGTAAAAAAGTGGTCTACACCACCACCGATGCGCATGGCGAAATTGTCAGCAATATCGCCCGCATCACCGGCCTGTTTTTGACCGGTATCGATATGGTCGATGGTAATATGGCATTGCTGCCGATTGCCAGTGTGCAGAAAACGCTGGGTTATGCCGCCGATGAGGCGAGCGTCATAGCTGTGATCATCAGCGATCAGCGGCATGCCGAAGCCATGCGCGACAGCATTGCCGCCCTGCCGCAAGCTAAAAATGCGGCGGTGCTGACCTGGAAAAAAGCGCAGCCGGATCTGGCCGGCGTCATCGCCTTCGACAAGGCTGGCAACTACATCAGTCAATTTCTCGTCGGCCTGCTGATCGCCGTCGGTATTCTCAACACCATGCTGATGAGTGTGCTGGAACGCAATCGTGAGTTCGGTGTGATGATGGCGGTCGGCATGTCGCCGGGCACGCTGTTCCGGCTGGTCATGGTGGAATCGTTCTGGCTGGCTGTGGTCGGTTTAATACTGGGTATCATCATCACGGCACCATGGTATTACTATCTTTATTATACCGGCATTGATCTGTCCGGTACTTTTGGCAGCGATTTCAGCTACGGTGGCGTGCTGGTTGACCCTGTATTCAAAGCCAGACTGTTCAGGGAAAGTATCATAGCCATTCTGGCCGGTGTATTTCTCTTGGCCTTGCTGGCCGGACTATACCCGGCATGGCGCGCAGGCCGTGTGCCACCGATTGAAAGCCTGAAAACAATATGAGGCCCATGCGATGAAGGAAGAGATACAAGACAAGATGAAGAACCCTATTGTTTCAATAGTCCGCCTGCGTGACGTGGTGAAAACCTATCGGCAAGGCAAGGTGGATGTGCATGCGGTGAATCAGGTCTCATTCGACATTCAGAGCCGTGATTTCGCCGTGCTTTGCGGACCATCCGGCTCGGGCAAAACCAGTATTCTGAATCTGATTGGCGGTCTGGATGTGCCGAGCTCCGGCAGTATCTGGATCGATGATGTGGATCTGTCGACGCTCAGTAACACCGAACTTTCACATGTGCGCAAGAATCGTATCGGCTTTGTCTTTCAGGCCTACAATCTGATTCCGGTGATGACAGCCTATGAAAATGCCGAATTTGTGCTGAACCTTCAGGGCGTACCGGAGGCTGAATGCCGGGAGCGGGTGATGGCAACACTGGCCGCAGTAGGGCTGGCCGGACTGGAGCATCGTCGTCCGGATGAAATGAGTGGTGGTCAGCAACAACGCGTGGCCATTGCCCGCGCCATTGTCACCAGCCCTGCCATTGTGCTGGCCGATGAACCAACGGCCAATGTCGATTCGCATACGGCGGAATCGTTGCTTGATCTGATGCAGCAACTGAATCGTGATCAGGGCATCACTTTTCTGTTCTCCACGCATGACCAGCATGTCATCGACCGGGCCAGACGCATCATTCGCCTGCACGATGGTAAAATTGAATCCGATGAAATCAGCCATTAAACATGCGCTGCGAATCATCCTTGCAGGATTGACGCTGCTGCTTTGGACTCAGCCCGCTACCGCTTTTTATGCATGGGAAGATGATCAGAGCAGTGTCGAAGTGCGTGGCCTGCTGCGCGGCTCGACGATGTGGATACACAATCCGGATAACCCTTTGCTGTATCAGCAACGCTCGGTTTCCGCTGCGGCTGTTTCAGCCCGACTGATGCTGGATGGCAGCTTCGGCAGCATGTTCAGTTTCGAGATGCATAGCGAGCTGAATGAAGTGCCGCTGTCATTGCAAAGCGGCGGTAGCAAGGTTTCGCTGCTACAGGGTGTCGAGCGCAGCAGCCTGCCTGAGCAGAGCTTTGATCATCGGCGTTCACATCTGCTGCTGGACAGGCTGAATGTACAATATGCATCGCCTGCGCTGAACCTGAAAATCGGCCGTCAGCCGGTGAATCTGGCTGCCACCTATTTTTTCACACCGAATGATTTCTTTGCCCCGTTTGCCGCACAGACATTTTTCCGCGCTTATAAACCGGGTGTTGATGCTATGCGCGCAGATATCCGGCTAGGCGAGCTTTCGCAGCTTTCGCTGATCTCCGTGCTTGGCTATCGCGCTGATACGGCCTCGGATAATGGCTGGAATACAACTCCCGATGCAGCACGACATGCCTATCTGGCCCGTGCATCGAGCGTTACTGGTGATTTTGAAATGGCACTGCTTGTCGGAAAAATCAAAAAAGAGGTCGTGCTTGGCGGTGATTTGCAGGGTGAGCTGTTCGAATGGCTGGGTATTCGCGCTGAAGGGCATGTGAACATTCCCCGTCAGAATAATCTGAAGCGAAAGGCGGAAGTTGCGCTGGGTATTGAGCATCGCTGGGAAAACACTTTCAATCTGCGTGCTGAATATTTTTATCATGGTGCAGGTTTGTCTGCAGCCCCGTATGCCCTGTCCGCTCTGCCTGCCCTGTCAACTCAGGCCTCGGTATCACAGGGATATTATATGGCACGCCAATACATTGCCGTGGGGGCGGGCTATGAATTTATGCCTCTGCTAAGCGGTGATGTGACAGCGCTCTATAATGGCACGGATCGTTCCACACTGTGGGCCGCCTATGCCCTTTATTCATTGGGTGATGAAAGCGAGTTAGCCATCAGCGGATCATACGCCAATGGCAAACGCCCGCTTGGTTCGCGTATCAACAGTGAATTCGGCTTGTATGGACAGACGCTCAGTTGTGAGTTGCGCAGTTATTTTTAATGCTGTTCTTCTGCCGCAGATTAAAAAATGCATGCTGAAAATACACAGATTCAATCTGAACAGGTTTAATCTGTGGCTTGATTTGTTAAAATCCTGCGTAGTAATTCAGGAAAGGCTTTGCAACAGTGTTCATCCACAGATGAAGGAGGTATAAAATGATTAAACACGATAAAATTTTAGTGCCCAGCGATTTTTCAGACGCTTCGGAAGAGGCTTTGCGACGCGCCATAAAACTGGCGCAGGTATTTAATGCTGAGGTGCATCTGCTGCATGTCATCGAGCCTTTGGTGCCGTTGCTGGATATGGAATCGGTACCAATGCTTCCCGATGAAGATTTGAATCAGGCGATCCATGACCAGTCCAGGCTTCGCCTGGCAAAGTTGCAGGCCAATGCAGACTATCCGCTGATCACGCATCTGCATGAATCTCCGGGCAATGCGGCCAATTTCATTTGCGAGTTTGCCGGGGAGCAAGACATTGATTTGATTGTGATCGGTCGTCAGGGAAGCAAAGGGTTCCTGGAACATTTTCTGATGGGTTCAACAGCCGAGCAGGTGGTTCGGTATGCGCCATGCTCAGTGTTGGTAAGTATGCCGCATGGTTTGCTTGCTGATTAACCGGCATCTCCGGGACGCGCCAATGAAGCGTGCCAGAGCTGCGTTTCAATTTCCTCGATAATCAGCGAGCGCACCTTGTCGATGCCACGCTTATCCAGACAGGATGTGGTCATCGGCAGTCTGCCGCCCAGCGCATCTTTCATTTCGCTTAAGCGTTTGCTGCGATCGTTACCTGTCAGCTTGTCAGCTTTGGTGGCGATGGGAATCCAGCGGATATCGCGTTCGTTCAACCATTCGATGAGCTGTAAGTCACTGTCTTTGGGCCCATGACGGATATCCAGCAGCACCAGCACCAGTTGCGCCACAATGTCACTGGTCAGATACTCTTCGATCAGTCGTGCCCATTTGTTTTTTTCGGATTTGGCGGCACGGGCAAAGCCATAACCGGGCAGATCAATAATCACCAGTTGTTCATCAACATTGAACAGGTTCAGTAAGCGGGTGCAACCGGGCCGTTTGGAGGCTTTGACCAGATCTTTACGGTTAAAAATCGCATTCAACAGTGATGACTTGCCGACATTGGAGTGCCCCGCAACGGCAACTTGTGGCAGAACAACTTCAGGAAATTGTCTGGAATCGGCTACGGAAAGCATAAATGATGAATTGGGCCAGTGGATTTGCATGCGGCTTAAGCTGCAACTTGCATTCGTATTCGACAAGAGAATGCGTGCGCATTAGGGTTTGCCTAATTTTTAGGCAAGGATTCACTTCATTGACGCAGCATATTCATCTCCCGGGTTTTCAACTGGGTAAACACTACATTGAAACACCACTCGTTCTGGCACCCATGGCGGGCATTACCGATCTTCCTTTTCGCATGATCTGTCGCCGTTTTGGCATCGGCTTAACGGTCACAGAAATGATCGCTTCGCGGGCTGTTGAGCAGGGGCGCGAGCGCACGGATCGCATGGCCGAGCTGGGCCCGGATGAATCGCCGGTAGCCATTCAGATTGCCGGTTCCGATGAACGCTTCATGATTGAAGCGGCGCGTTGGGCCGTCGAACGGGGTGCCGATTTTGTCGATGTGAATATGGGCTGTCCGGTCAAAAAGATTTGTAAGCAGGTTGCCGGATCGGCCATGCTGCGCGATGAGCCGCTGGTTGGCCGGGTTCTGCAAGCTGTGGTGCAGGCGGTGGATGTGCCGGTGACACTGAAAATACGTACCGGCTGGGATGAGTCATGCAAAAATGTCGAGAACATTGCACGCATTGCTGAGGAATCCGGCGTGCAAATGTTGACGGTGCACGGTCGCACCCGCTCGCAGATGTTTAACGGCCACGCCAACTGGGAAGATATTGGTCTGGCCAAAGCGGCAGTGTCGATTCCGGTGATTGGCAATGGTGATGTGGTTGATGGCGCAAGCGCGCTGGAGATGCTGCGAATTTCCGGCTGCGACGGCGTGATGGTCGGCCGGGCAGTGCAGGGTAACCCATGGGTATTACAGGAAGTGGCCGCCGCGATACGCGGTGAAGCGAAACCGGCCCGACCGGATAATCTTGAGCGCTGGACGGTGGTGGAAGAGCATTTGTTGCAGCTGGCTGCCCATCACGGTGAGGCTTTTGCCTCCAAAATGGCACGCAAACATGCAGCATGGTACAGCAAGGGTTTACCTAAATCGGCCGAGTTCCGGGGTTTGTTCCAGCGGCTGGATGACTGGTCGTTGCAGCTGGAAGTAGCCCGTGCCTATTTCGTCGAAGGACACGTGCCGCTTAGCGATATGCAGAAAGCCGCCTGAGCATGGAAATAATGACAGAGCAGGAACAAGGTAAGCACGTGATGTGGGATGAGGCTGGATTACAGGTTTTGCAGTGCTTGCCGGTGGCGGTGGTGGTGTGTGATGGTGATGGCAATATTTTGCTGGCCAATGAGCTGGCACAGAGCTTTATCGGCAACTCGCTGCGCAAATTGCAGGGTAAAAACTTTCGTGATTATTTTGCACCGACTTCGGAAATTGACCGGATTTTTCAACATGCCATTTCTGCCATGACTGTTGTATCCGACTCCATTTGCAGTCGTCAGGGGCATGTGCCGTTTTCGCTGCATGGTCAGACTCAGGATAATGGCTGGGTGCTGGTATTGATTCCGGAGGCCAAACGGGCCGAGGTTGAGCAGCAGGCACGGCGTCAGGAACTGGCTGAAGCGGTCGCCCGTATTGCCCTTGAGCGGGCGCATGAAGTGAAAAATCCGCTGGCATCATTGCGCGGTGCGGCGCAATTGCTGGTTGAGAAAAGTTCCGGCGAACTGAAGGAAATTGCTACGCATGTGATGCGGGAGGTGGATCGAATCCGCGTCCGTATCGACACCTTTTTGCAGGTTGCACCGCGTGCCAATATACAGATGCTGGAAGTGAATATTCATCATCTGATTGAGCGAGTGTGCGTTCCGCCAAAACATATTCAGTTGCACCGAGCGTACGATCCCGGTCTGCCGATGTTGTGGTTGCATGAATCACGTTTTGAGCAGGCGATTGAGAATCTCTGGGTGAATGCAATTGAAGCCGGTTCCAGCACCATTGAATGGCAAACAAGGGCGGCACCGCTGGTTAAATTACCCGATCATCACGGTATGGTGGTGGAATTGAAAATCACCAGCAACGGCAAGCCGATTCCCGAAAATTTACAGCATCATGTGTTTGAGCCGTATATCACGGCCAAAGCTCGCGGCAGCGGCCTGGGTCTGTCGATTGTGCAGCAGGTGGTGCAGGAGCATGGCGGACGCGTGCAACTGGAGAGCTCGTTTGGCCGCACCAGTTTTATTATTCATATTCCTTTGTATCTGAAGGCACCTGAATTTGGCAGGAGAGCAGCATGAAAGCGCTGGTGATTGATGATGATGATGGTATTCGCTGGCTGCTGAGCCGGGTTTTACGCGAAGAACATTTTGAGGTGGTCGAAGCAGGCACACTCAGTGAAGCTCGCCAGGCCATGCAACAGCCGTTCGATTTGATTTTTCTCGATGTGTATCTGCCCGATGGTAATGGCATGGACATGCTGAAAACGGAAAACCTGCAGGCGCCGGTGGTTATGTTAACGGCAGAAACAACTTTCGATCATGCCGCCGAAGCGTATCAGGCAGGCGCGATGGAATATTTACCCAAGCCGTTTGATTTGAATGAAGTGCGGCAGTTGATTCATCGCGTGCAGGTGCAGCCGGTCAAAGCGGTCGTTACGGAAGTATCTCCAGAATCCGGTGTTTCTTCGGAAATGGCGGGTCTGATTCTTGGCCGCAGTCAGGTGATGCAATTGTTATTCCGTACACTCGGGCGTGTAGCTGCATCGGATTTGACTGTCCTGGTCACCGGAGAATCGGGCACAGGTAAAGAACTTGTCGCACGCGAGTTGCACGCCCGCAGTCCTCGTCGTCACGCGCCATTTGTGGCAATCAACACGGCAGCGATTCCCGGTGAATTGCTTGAGGCGGAATTATTCGGCCATGAAAAAGGCGCGTTTACCGGTGCCAATAAAACACGTACCGGACTCTTCGAGCAGGCCAGCGACGGGACCCTGTTTCTGGATGAAATCGGTGATATGCCAGCGGCATTACAATCCAAACTGCTGCGCGTGCTGGAAACCGGCAGCGTGCAGCGCGTCGGCAGCAATGAAGAGCGTAAGGTGAATGTCCGCCTGGTGGCGGCGACGCATCAGAATCTGGCTAACAAGATTCAGAAAGGTGAATTTCGTGAGGATTTATACTATCGGCTGAATGTGATTCCGGTGCATATTCCACCGCTGCGCGAACGCCGGGATGATATTCCCGAACTGGCCGAACATTTACTGAAAGAAGCAGCACGCGAACTGTCCATGTCAGCACCGATTCTGCTTGATGATGCCATTGGACTGCTGAAGCGTTACAACTGGCACGGCAATGTGCGCGAACTGAAAAACGTCATGCGCCGTCTGGCCGTGTTAACGCCCGGCGCCAGCATCACCTTATCCGACGTGGCGCTGGCACTGGGTCAGCGACAGGACGATGAACAGGCCGAAACGCTTGGCGACACGGCGCACCGCTTCCTCAAGGAATACATCGAAAAACTCGGTTACGCCAAAGCCACCGGGTTGCATAAACATCTGCTCTCACAGGTCGAGCCAGCATTGTTGCAACTGGTGATGGAGCAATGTCAGGGCAACCAGATCAAGGCTTCGGAAATGCTCGGGCTGAACCGCAACACCACGCGCAAATTGTTACGTCAGTACGATATTGATCCGGCCTATTTCAAGTAAAATGACAAGCGGAATGGAAGGTCGGAGGATTTATCTGTGTTTGATTGGGACTGATCGCCTTGGTTCAGCCTGAACAGGTCCTGAAACCTAAGTCTGCGGGCACAGATTTCTGATATTCTGCAACAGCTCCAGGGGAATACTGATCCAGTCGACATCGGTCATTGCGACGATATCAGATGCGTAATGCACCCCACTCAACATATCCACCTCGCCGATAATATCGCCGGGCTGAATAGCTGTTGGCGGTTCTGCGCCGCCCTCAACCAGGGTCCGGGCCGAACCGCTGATCAACAGGCGAATATCATTGATGTCTGATTGCTTTTGACAAATCACTTCTCCTGCTTTGCTTGAAATTAATTCTGAATTTTCAGCAATACGCCGACGGGCATGCAGAGGCAGTTTGGAAAACATGGGGTTTCGAGAGATGAATGTCATTCGGTAGCGCATATCCAGCTGCGCTTTAAATAATTTAGCCATCTCTTCCGAACCATCGAGAATCGAAATCAAGTCTTCACGTTTTAATTCGAACAGACGACAGGGTTTAGTTGCTATCACATCGGCCGTGCGCTCATCGTGCTGGTACATGGCGAGTTCGCCAACGATATCCCCCCGGGACATGAAATTGATAATTACCGGTGGGTGATCCTTCGATGCCGACTCCAGCACCGTCAAACTGCCCTCCATAATGAGAAACATGGATGTTCCCTTATCTCCGGTGGAAAAAAGATATTCATCTTGTACCAGCGTGCGCTCTTTGAGCTTCATCACAACCTTATTCAGCGTGTCATCATCAAGAAAAAACAGAAATGACGGGTCGATAGCCGCAGTGCGGATTTCAAGGTTTTTGAGAAATGCATAACGCTCTTCCAGCTCCCGCACCTCATCATCCTCACCCAGACCAAGGAACAGCCCATGCAGTTTTTCAAGATTTTTGTGAGCCATCTCGACTTTATCCAGCCGAAAAAGAATGTTGATATAGGTTCGGAGAAAACGCGCATCTTGTGGAAAAACTTCGGCAAGCTGCTGATACATGGATTCCGATTTCAAGAGTGTATGATGCGTTGTTTCCATCAATATTTCCCCCGCTATTCCCCTTGTCTGTTGACGTGATGTAAACATGTGAAGCCAATAAACAAGCAGATTTATGACTGTAGCTGAGGCTCACAGATTTGGAATGTATCTTCCCTGTCACAAATGCACAATGCTGCACAGCGACTTCCAAAAGAACGCCCTGTTGAACCATCTTGCTCCACTTGATGAATCAGAGCCCTTTTCCATCTTTTGCTGATAATTATTTCTGACGCTTGCCTGCTCTAATGATATCGAAATATATAGTTGCAAATTTATGGGGAATGTGAGGTCTTGCTTCGCGGATGTATTATCAGTTAGTCATTGTATATCTGAGAAATCGGGGCGGTATATTCATTTAACACCCAATCATCCCTGCACGATCCGAAAAGAATATGCTGACCCCGATTTTCCTTTAACTGCATAGGTATCAATCTTGGAATTCTTTCGGGATATTTTTTAATTGTTCTGCTAAAACCCAGCCATCTGGCTTGTGCTTATTAGCTAACCACCTGGCACCATCGGCCAGCCAGCTTTTCCTGATAGCAACTACATTTTCTTTGTCTTCATCCCCATAACCGAATTCTATTCCACAACATGGACAAATATCATGAGTCGGAGTTGTAACATCATCGCCCCAAGGAGGGGATCAGTATCTAGACCACACACTCGACAGTGATGTTTTTCATCTTTGTGCATTCCAGTACTCCATTGGTGATGTGTATGCTTCAGGATTGTAGGCGCGTGGATTATTTTGGAGATCTGGCCTCCGGTTTATACATGGTTCGAGGAGTACCAGTCTTGTCTTTCGCTGAATCAGCCTGTTGATTCATCATCCTACTGCATATGCAAAACATGCTGCATGAGTGAGCGCAATTGGGCTGGCTTGATTGGCTTATGAAGAATGTCCAAACCTGCTGTCTGCATCTCTTTGATGCATTTGGGGTCCGTTTCACCACTGATAATAATAGCTGGAAGTTCGGGTTGATTCAGGCTTGTGCGGATTTCGCGCACCAGATTTGTTCCTTTCCAATGATCTCTTAAACGGTAATCAACCAGTAGTAAATGGATATCCCGTGATGAAGTGATGATTTGCATGGCTTCTTCAGGTGTTTGACAGGTGAGCACCTGACACCCCCAAAGCTCCAGCATGACCTTCATACCATCAATAATGAGCTGTTCATCATCTATAACAAGTACGGTGACCTGCATCTGAAGAGCTTCCTGTAGAGGTTTCTCCGTTTTATCCGCTCGAGTCGCGGACTTTAGATGAATGGTAACTTGTGTTCCCTGACCTAATTGTGAGTCCATTTTTAAATCCAGATTAAGTAGCTGGCAGGTCTGCCTGACAATGGATAAACCAAGACCAATACCCTTATTTCTGTCGCGTTCAGGGTTGTCCACCTGATAAAAGGCATCGAACACTTTTTGCAAATCCTGCTCGGCAATACCGATACCGGTGTCTTTAACCGTCACAATGTAACCATGCTCAGCGACAGCGCAGGCAATAGAAATATTTCCTGTTTGCGTGTACTTCAGGGCGTTGGAAATCAAGTTGCGAAAGATATTCTCCAGAAGAACAGGATCAGTTTGAACAATGACATCAGAATTTAAAATATTCTCTTGGTTTTCTGACAAACAAAGTATCCGGGAGTCGACCGAAAGAGATATCCCCTGAATTTCTGCGAGTTGGAGATATTCATCTTCCAGCCTGTACAACAATGGGAATAATTGAAATGCTTTTTGTTCGACATGAACCAAACCTGCCTCTAAGCGTGACATATCTAGCAGAGAGGTTAATAAGCCATTGATAGCTTGAACAGACAGGTTAATTTTCCCTAATATTTCATGTTGTTTTTTAGTAACTATTCAGCCCTCTGAGCAATCAAAGAGATTGCAGCGTTTGCATCGCCAGTAAAGATGGCGGTAAGCGCATCCGAGGCGGAGATTTTT